>JAGPCT010000045.1 GCA_018057925.1 Saprospiraceae bacterium | reverse complement strand
CAACAAAGCCTTTCACAGCCACCAAATACGTATAATCTATCATGCAGAGGAGGCTGACAAGTTGACCTATCTCAAATTGTTGGATAAAGAGGGCACAGACATCTATGCCCACGTCCGCCGGCCGGAACTGCAACAAATCCAAAATATCGCCGATAATTTGTTAGATGCCGAAAAAAGAGTACATTTGTCTGACATACTAAAGAGTATGGACAATGCCACCCTCAATCAGCTGGAAAAAGACCTGGCAGGTGAGGGCGGTGAAGCGTTGAGGGCGTTGTTTGGGGAGAAGGTGGGGTGTGTGAAGGCGTGGGAGGTCTTGTCAAATTTGCCTGCGGATAAAATCTGGATACGAAGAAATGTTGACTTATTGGAAAAGATGAGTCATTTAGATGTTGTAGATCAAAATTTAGTTAATTTATTTTATACGACATTTAAACCTGCCAAATTTCCATATGGACCACCTTGTGTAGTAAATGGTATTCAATTTAATAAATTTGGTTTTCCTGATTTTAGAGCTGTTGCCCCAAATATGCCAGATGGTTCTAGAGCTGTTTTTAATGCAGCAGATCATCCAAATGGATTTTTAAGTGGTGCTGGAGATGATATGTCAGCAGCCAATAATTGGGCATTAATTAGGTACGGTAGCGATAAATTTAGAAAAATACCAGGATCGACAAAATGTGAAATTAAAATTGGGGATGATTGGGTAGAACATACTTGGCATCATTATGAAGATGGTAGAAATATGTTTCCTGTCCCAAGCTCTGTTCATAGTGCTGTACAGCATACAGGAGGAGCATCAGTTATTGATAAAAGTTTGGAAGACTTCTTTGACCCATTAATTTTTTAGAAATGAAATTTGGATTTGAAATATTGAATAAAGCGAGTTCTACTCAGCAACAAAAAATTAAAGTGGTGGAAGATCAAATCAAGTTTAATCTTCCTCCATGTTATAAAATGTTCTGCAAAATATTTGAGCTGGGTAAGTTTAAATATGAAATGTTTACCAAGAGTGGAACTGGCCAAGATTTAGACTATTGCTCGCAAGTTTTTTATATGCCAAAAGGAAAACACGATAACAATATCGGAATTACTGGAATGGATAATCTTGAAACTGTATCCTATAATTGGTTGAATATGATAGGATATGGAGAAAACGATATAGAACGTAATCTTTTGCGTATTGCAGGTATTGGTCGTGGTGGAGGAGTTTTTGTTGGATTTGGCGAACAAAACTTAGATGAAATTATTCTCCACTTATGGGATGAAGATCCAGGATATGAAAAATTAGCTGATAATATATTTGATTTTATAAGCGATATTATATCTGAACCTTTATCTCTAAATGATTACCCAAAAATTAATTATTCCAATTTATACAAAAACTGGGGAGAAGATTTTTGGCGAGTGAGGGAGGATAGTCTTCCTGCTTGAGTATATTAGTTTTCTAGTACTTTAGCAATATCACCAAACTCATCTTCTTGAATGAATTAAAAAATATCATCGTCTAACTTATAAAATGACTTTATATCCTCTGTGACGATGTAATATAAGTTTAGGGAAGTAGAGGGTTTTATTAACATACCGATTAGGATTATTTCACGCTTCCCACCTCCAAAGCGCACTGACTAAAGGAACAAATCGATAACCTAACCGCATTTTCTAATAATGAATTTGGAATGTCTCCAAACGCAATGGCTCATTATCGGTCTATTTTTCAAAACATAAAAGACTGACATTTGCGGAAGTGGTGAAGGATATCCACGCCATCAATCCCGAGCTGAGTGCTATTACCGATTGGATAGCTATCGGGAACATTTTGATTTTAAAGGAATCTCAACAAATTTATAAATCAAACACCTATAATCTATCATGCTGAGGAGGCTGGCAAGTTGACCTATCTCAAATTGTTGGATAAAGAGGGCACAGACATCTATGCCCACATCCGCCGGCCCGAACTGCAACAAATCCAAAATATCGCAGACAATTTATTAAATGCCGAAAAAAGAGTACATTTGTCTGACATACTAAAGAGTATGGACAATGCCACCCTCAATCAGCTGGAAAAAGACCTGGCAGGTGAGGGCGGTGAGGCACTAAGGGCGTTGTTTGGGGAGAAGGTGGGGTGCGTGAGGGCGTGGGGATTTTATAAGATTAAAGGAATTGATGATTTAGCAACAAATGTTAATGCACTTGAATATTTTGATGAATTAGAAACAGGAGCTAAGTTTGGCAATGATGGAATTACAGATTTTAATCAATTAAAATGGAAATGGGATGAATTGTTCCCAAGTACAGTAAATCCGGATGGCACATCCAAACTTGTTCGACACCATGCAGTAGAGCAGCAGGTCTTAAATAAGTACCCTGGTGTTTTAACTGATATAGAAATGCAATCTATCAGTAATTTGAGGGGGATTCCAAAAGATATTAATCCGGATATTCATTTGAGTAAAATCCGGATTGAATGGATTGATTTTTATAGACAGTTTGATAATTCAGGTACAATTCCAACAAAGCAACAATTGTTGGAGAAGGCAACGGAAATTGATCAAATGTTTGGACATTATTTTATACCACCATTAAAATGAGATTTTTTAAAATTATGCCTGAGGTTCCGGCTTCTTTTGGGCAAGAGACGGTTTTTGAGAGGGTTTCAGGAGCTCCTCTGAAAGTTACTAAAGTACAACTAATATTTGACGGTTGGTTAGAAAACGATTTAATGGAGACATCTCCTATTTATTATATTACTGTCAGACTTAAGTGTTTTTTGCATACAAAAAATCTGTCTGGAATTGAAAGTTTTGAGATTATTGAAGCTCTAAAGTCTGAAACGTTTTTAGAACTTTATCCTGAAAAAAAATTACCCACTATTTACCAGATAAAGATAAATGGCAATCCATTTGTTGATGATTTTGGAATAAATAATGGTTATTTAATAATTTCAGAAAAAGTAAAGAATTATCTTGCTGAATTTAATGTAAGTTGTGCATCGTTTGAAGAAATAGAACCGCTTTCAACATAATTAAAATCTGTTTAGACCTCTTTTTGTTAGATGTTTTATTTAAAGATGCAGTAACTGAGTCAAATGATTGTTTAATTATTTGTGTGTACACTTGATTTTGGATGTATAGAATCAATTTTCGTAAAAGTATTTTGTGTATTATTTTCTATATGTTGAAGATTTTTTCTTCTGAAGACTTATAGTATTTATCAAATAATATACGAGAAACACACTAAAGTGAATTAAAGCTAACAAAGTAGTTTCTATTCAAAAAGCACTAAATTTACAAGCATTAATAAATCGTCAATCACAGCGCCCCCACATTTTTCTAAAAAAATCTTTGAATTTTTGTTCAGGAAATCATGGTCTCATTCATACCATTGAAGGTGGTTTTAATCCTTGTCGATTAATCAGGATTAGTCACATTTGCTCTACTATAGTAGAATTGTCCTCCTTAGAGTTATTCTAGGTCTATTTTTCAAAAAATAAAAGACCGACCTTTGCGGAAGTGGTGGAGGATATCCACGCCATCCATCAACTACGTAATAATCTATCATGCTGAGGAGGCTGACAAGTTGACCTATCTCAAATTGTTGGATAAAGAGGGCACAGACATCTATGCCCACATCCGCCGGCCGGAACTGCAACAAATCCAAAATGTCGCAGATAATTTACTTAATGCGGAAAAAAGAGTACATTTGTCTGACATACTAAAGAGTATGGACAATGCCACCCTCAACCAGCTGGAAAAAGACCTGGCAGGTGAGGACGGTGAAGCACTGAGGGCGTTGTTTGGGGAGAAGGTGGGGTGTGTGCGGGCGTGGGAGAAACTATCTGTTTTGAGTGGGACGAGGGAGTGGACTAGACAAAGTATCCCACTTTTAGAGAAAATGTCTGGCAAATCGGATGAATTTATGGATAGGGTTAAACAATACTACTCTACTCATCAGAAGCCAGGTGGTACACCTAATCCACCATTCAATTATCAAGGAATTGACTTTGATGAATTGGGTCATCCTGATTTTTTTAATTCAAATGCTTGTCCAGGACATGAGTATTGTTTAAAGACACCAGATTTACAAGGGCATCCGATTGGAGGATTACCTAGTGATTTGAAGCATGATTTCAATTTAGCAAATCAAAATTTATTGAGTACAGGAAAAGAAATTAATGTTTTACATGGTAGTGGCTCTCCAATTTTAATCAAAATAGAAGGAAAATGGGAAGGCCCGTTTACATGGCATCATCATCAGGATGGTAAGACAATGATTCCTGTTAAGCAAGACGTTCACAATTCTTTTCCTCATACTGGAGGAGATAGTGCTATAAAGAAAGAAATTAAAGGATTTTTTGATTCCCCGTTTTAATTGGCTGAATATGCAAGATAGAATTGGATTTAACTTGTTTTATACAAATACTGAATATATTGCCAAAGATTTAGAATTTGTCCGTATTAATACATTACAAACATTGCCGAATAAATTAAAGATGTTTTATAGCTGCTTTAGTGCTTCAAAATATTGCAACTTTCATTTTAATATTAATGTAGTAATGGATAAAACCAATAACCTAGTTCCATTGGAAACTGTTTGTTTTGGTAAGAGTGGTACAATTGAGTTTATTTCTCTTTCATCGTTTTTTGATATTGAAAAACTCTTCATGTTCGAAGATGCACAAAAGAATAATTATATAGCAATTGCTTCTTCCGAAGATACTGGTAAAGGTGGGATATTAATTGGGTGCGATCAGTCAAACTATGACATGGTTTATAAATATAGATGGGAAGAAGCTGAAATTACTCCGGATAATCCTTTTTTGTTATCTAAAGATATTTTTGAATTTGCGACAAATTTATACACAATTCAAATGTGGGAAGATAGATTTGATAGGACTAAACTATACAAGAACTATAACGAAGATTTTTGGCGAGTGAGTGAGGATTAATCTTTTTTACACGAAATATCAAATCACAGCGTCCGCACATTTTTCTGTAAAAAATCTTTGAATTTTTGTTCAGATAATCATGGCCTCACTCATATATAGAAGTTAGTTTTATCCTTGTCGTTTAATCTTGATTCGTCAGATTTGCTCTGCTATAGTAGAATTGTCCTCTTTAGGGTTATTCTAGCTCTATTTTTCAAAACATAAAAGACCGACCTTTGCGGAAGTGGTGGAGGATATCCACGCCATGCATCAAATACGCATAATCTATCATGCTGAGGAGGCTGGCAAGTTGACCTATCTCAGGTTGTTGGATAAAGAAGGCACAGACATCTATGCCCACGTCCGCCGGCCGGAATTGCAACAAATCCAAAATGTCGCAGATAATTTGTTAGATGCGGAAAAAAGAGTACATTTGTCTGACATACTAAAGAGTATGGACAATGCCACCCTCAACCAGCTGGAAAAAGACCTGGCAGGTGAGGGCGGTGAAGCACTAAGGGCGTTGTTTGGGGAGAAGGAGGGATGCGTTAAGGCGTGGGAGAAACTCTTTAAAGAGGGCAATTCTATTTCAGAATTATTAAGAAAAAATACTTTCGTATTAGAATGGTTTGCAAGACAGGGTGATGATATCCCTCAAAATGTTGCTGATGCTTTAATTGCCTCAATAGATAAGCCAATAAAAGAAACAATCGAAGATGCTCAAGGTCGGTTAACTTTTGTATTAGATAGACCTGGACAATCAAATAAAGTGGTTAGTGTTCACTCAACCTCGACTGGAGATTTCAAGACAACAGTATATAATCCAGCATACAATCCAAATCTTAATCCCGAAATACATGTACCATTAAGTGCGAATCGGCTTACTCCTGATTATCTGAGTACTAATTTTATGCACCCTTTACAAGGAAATCAGGTTGTTAAGATAAAACTATCTGGAAATAGGAATACTGATTTTGCAAGGGCAAGAGAAGAATTAGGGATTACTATGGATGAAGAACTTCCTAATTTATTTACATGGCATCATATGGATGATTTTGAAATTATAAATGGTGAGGCGTATTCAACTATGCAATTGGTTGAAAAGTCAGCTCATCAGGGTACAGGTGTGTTGGGAAGGCAGCATAGTGGGTCGGCGGCTCAATGGAGAGCTTATTTTGGATCAGGATATTAAAATTAACCTAGTATGAGAAAATTCAGAGTTCGGCCGAGATTTGGTCTAAGAAATTTTGATATTATTGAAAAATTGGTTGAAGGTAAGTTTTTAGAGGACTTCAAGGATATTATGACAAATTATTCGGGATTGAGTGTTTATGAGAATCAGTTCATAGATAAGTTTGGTAGAGATTGGGAGTTGTCTGCATTTGATGATTTTACCTCAATATTTAAATTGACCAAGGAATTTAAAGTAAATGGTTGTGGGCTAAAAGTTCCGTTTGCTTTTGACCCTGGGGGTTGGCATTATTGTTTAAGTTTCGATAAAGACACTTATGGAAAGATATTAGTAAACCGTTGGACAGACCACTCTCCTGAGGAGCAATTTGTAGTAATAGCAGATAGCTTTGAAGAGTTTATAAATGGGCTGCATGAGCCATCAGGTTTATAGGTTTAAATTGCATCCTCCATCAATTCATTGAGAAACCAGACCGCAAGACCAGACCATTAACCTTAGCTTTATTTTCTATGGCTTTACTGGTGATGCTATGATTGATGTGCCAATAGAAGATGTATTCGTGCGAAAAGGTATCATCTGCATTGGTGGCTGCTACGGACTGACCTGTCGAGAATAAATCCGGTACATCGTTTTTCCATATTAGTTTAAGACCGCCATCATATTCATAATAAACCGCATTTTCTAATACTGAATTTGGAATGCTTACAAGCGCCAGTGATCATTATCGGCATTAGGTATCGATGAGGCTGCCTGGTCTGCTCTGCTCGCAAAATATCCGGGGAAAAGGTTTGAAATAGAAGCCTTATTCGTTAATATTGCACCATCAAGTGCCAAAAAGTTGGCAGCTGATCTGGAGGATAAGGCATTCAGGGCGTATTTGTTTGAGAGTGGGAAGAGCGTGCGGGCGTGGGAGAAAGCCCTTTTAGATGATATTGATGTAGCTATCAGAACCAATCCGGATGCACTTCAAAATATCAATAATGCACTGGATGAAGGACTTGACGCGATTGATGCTGTCGATGATGCTGTCGAAACTATCGGTAGCAATGACTGGTTAGCCATTAAGGCTAACTATAAAAGGGGGAATGATTTTAATGCAAAAGGAAGGGCAAAATATACTGACGATTATGTAGAAATTGTCTTAAAAGGAGTAAATGGTAAACCAGGAAAGCGACTTGATACCTACCTTCCTCCTTCAAATGGAAACCCTGGTAAGATAATTTCAAGAAAGGCTACTATTCTAAGTGAAATACAACCTAAAACTTTCAGAAGTTATTTAAATGAGCTGATTACCAAATATCCGAAAAATGCTGAATTAAATTCAAGTAAATTTCCTCCGGGAACAAGATTGGATGGAGATTATAAGTTAGAAATTCCTGAATCAAACAGATCATTTTTTGAATCGAGTGAAGAATTTCAAAATGTTTTAAACGATTTCAATACCTCAAAAAACGTTAATATAGAAATTATTTACTTAGCTGAATAACAATATGAAGGATACAATTTTACTTATATTAAAGGAAATTAAGCTAGATACCCAATATATAGATTTGTGTAGTAGATATAAGGATTTTAGTAATCGGGTTAATCTAAATCGAAAAGAGGCAGAACCTATTATTAAATCTTTTGACTCTCATTTTAAATATTTATCAAAGGATAGAACTTTTTTAAAAGAGATTTTTTTTGGGGGATTCATAGTTCGTTTTTTTATTGGGTTTAAAGACGGAATTGTTGGATTTGGATATTTGATTTGGAAGGAGGGAGAAAATAGCAATTATTATAAAGGAAATCTTCCAACTTTAGCAAAAATAATTGACCCTAAATTTGATGAAAAGGTCAAATATCCTACGCCAATAGCCACGTCTATAGAGGACTTTACCGAAATTTTGTCAAGAATATTCTTATTATATAGCGAATTTGAGAAACGGTTTAAGAATCAGGAGATTAATATATAGTAAAGACATTGAAGCGCCTTTATCTTCAACGTTACAATATTTTCTGAAGATAATCTTTATATCGTTTTTTCGAAACAAAAGTCTCAATGAGTTTTAAGAGGAGATCTTTTTCTTCGGCATCGAGTTCATTGATTAGTTGGAATTGTTCCAAGGCGGCTTTATCCTCAGCAGAAATTTTGGAAGGCACAGCATTGTTCGCACCAAAAAATATTAGAAAGAAGAAATTGGGGCGGAGCTTGAAAAGATGTTATCAAAAACCTTGCCACACAGCGCAAATAAGCTACCAGGAGAATTTGCAGATGAAATACTGGCAATCAGTGATCCATTATGTGATGTAGCGTGTAGAATCAGTAAATACGGCTGTTTTGCTGCGGGCACACCGGTCTATACCGATCACGGAAAAGAATCCATAGAAAACATCACCGTCTCCGAAAAAGTCTTATCTTACAACGACAAAACCAAAACAAAAGAATACCGCCCGGTGACTGCATTAAAGACATACATCGTATCTGCTATATTGGCCATCGTGTTTAACGCCCAGGATACGTTGTGGGCGACACCCAATCATCCATTCTGGCATAAAGGACATTATGTAGAGGCTTCGGCGCTGCACGCAGGGGACACAATAGAGACCCTGGAAGGTGCCTATGACCGAATACAGCAAATAATACCATTCTCCGAAGAACGGCAAGTGTACAACTTCACAGTAGCAGAAAACAGCAATTATTACGTTGGAAGTCGGGGGATATTAGTACACAACGACTGTTTTCTAAAAAGGCTAACGGATTCACCGGAATTAATAGCACGAATAGATGCCCTTCCTGACGCATTGAAAGGACAGTTTATCCAAGACTTCTATGAAGCGGGAGAGGATGTGATTAAGGTGCTGAGGGAGAGGCCGGGATGCGTGAAGGCGTGGGAGGGGCTTGTTAATAGACCGGAATGGGTTAGAAAAAATGTTAATCTTTTAGAGAAAATTGCTAATAAGAGTGATGATTATATTGCTAGAGTAGATCTTTTTTATAAGAATTTTAAACCTGCAGGGCCTTTTCCAGCTATACGGCAAGGTATAAATTTTAATAAACATGGCTTTCCTGATTTTAGTGATTATTATGCTCCTATTAACAATAAAAAGTTTTTCCGCGAAGATTTAGCTGGAAATGGTCAAAATAGCCCTGATTTTGCAGAAGCTGCAAATTGGTTTGTTGCAAATAACCCTAATGTAACATTAGCAAATGGAGGAAAAGGAATAGTTGTTGATGGGCAGTATTATGCAATGCACCACATGGAAGATGGTAAGACAATAGTTCCAGTTCTGGGGACTAAACACAACGAAGTTGGTCATACGGGTGGAGGATCAATTATTGACAAGTCGGATAATATTGTAAATTTAAGAGGGTTATTTGAAATTCCATAAGATGATTCTAAGTAAACTTTCGCAGGCTGAAGCTATATATCGAACTAACAAATTGGGTTTTATTCAAAACTCATTTGCGATTAATTTGCCGCCCCTTTATATTGACTTCATAACGACTTATGCTGTTGGTCAGTATACCGAACATTGGGATTCAAGCATAGATAAGTTTTTAAGGATGAATCCAGTAAGTGAGGTTTATTATGAAAAGGGAGATTTAAAAGTATCATATGGATGGTTATATAGTCCAGATGAATTTTATCAAGATTTTATATCTTACTCAGAGCGGAAATTGTTATTAGAACAATTTGGTGTGGTTAGGATTGGTAATATAGTTAGCGGTGGAGGTTTTTTCCTAGGCGTTTCAAAGCAAAATGCTGAAATTATTTATAAAATGAATTGGGATATTGATGATCAACCAATACAAATTGCTGATTCAATTTTTGATTTTGTAAATTATTTACGAGTTGAGTTTATTTGTTCTGGATTAGTAAAAACAATTGGTCAATTATTTTATCATGACCAAAAAGTTAATTTTCAAATTAAAGGAACTGTTTTAGCAGATATAGAGGCTTCACAATATATTGAATCTCCTAGCATAAGTGACAATGAATTATTATTAAGATTAGAAAAAGAATTTTCAAATGTTCGAAATAAAAATTTCAATGGAGGTTCATAAATATATTGAGTTGAATTATTTAGAAAAGTTGAATTCTCCAATCTTTAGTAAAGATCAAAATATTTTCGAATCACACGTCATCGGGATACTTAATACAATAAAAAGCATATTTGAGATTCTAAAATTGAACCCTTTTAGTTACCCTAAATTGGAAAATGGAATTCATTTTGCCTGCCACGCTTACTTGCCATTTATTTTATTTTATAATATTACGGATAAAAAAGTAATTATTTTTGACTGTAAAAAAAGAGAGGATTTATTTTAGTAAAGTAATATGCATCCTTTAATTAAACGCCAGTTTAGTTTTATGATTTTGGATGACGTTATCAATAAGGAAAAAACAGATGTTCTTTGGTATTGCCGTCTAGTTTTTCGATATCCTGAATTTTTTTATGTAGTAAGCAACCGACCAACTACCTCCGATTCTTACTGAAATTAAATGTAAGGAGGACATGTATTTTGTTAATTGGGTAATTGCCGATGACCTTTAGGGTATGAACAAGCCTTTCATAGGGGGAGACATCATATTATCGACAGGTGCCATAGGAAGAATACATCATCGCACTTATATCCACCCTGATCTCAGCCCTCTCTACTGATTTTATAGGGTACGTTTATAATTACTGTCGGCACAGCCGGCGTCAAGATAATCAGGGAATCCATATCTCCAATTAAAAATGCTATTGTATCAGCACGCGGTGCGACCTTTATAGCCCTTGCCAACAGTGCATTCTTGCCGGTCAAAGCCCGGAATTCATTCAGGATGATAGCATTTTCCATGGCTATGCGCATCGATCCGGACCAGGTCATCCAAATGTCTGAAAACTTCTATCAAGCAGCTATCAACAAAGCCTTTCACAGCCATCAAATACGTATAATCTATCATGCTGAGGAGGCTGACAAGTTGACCTATCTCAAATTGTTGGATAAAGAGGGCACAGACATCTATGCCCACGTCCGCCGGCCGGAATTGCAACAAATCCAAAATATCGCCGATAATTTGTTAGATGCCGAAAAAAGAGTACATTTGTCTGACATACTAAAGAGTATGGACAATGCCACCCTCAATCAGCTGGAAAAAGATCTGGCAGGTGAGGGCGGTGAGGCGTTGAGGGTGTTGTTTGGGGAGAAGGTGGGATGTGTTAAGGCGTGGGAAGATTTATACAAACTTGATTTGCCCCCAACTTTCAGAACGAATATTACCAACCTCAATCAACGTTCATTAATCAATGAATATGCTGAAGATATCGCCAATGCAAGCAATGCTAGAAAGGGTAATTTTGGTGAAATTGGAGCAGTTTTAGATTTGAATGCAAAAGGCTACACTTCATTACAACCAAGGATTGATGGAATCGATTCACCTGGTCATAATGATTTAGATGGCATCTATGTAAAGAATGGCGAATATTTTGTTGTAGAGGGAAAATATACGGGATCAGCTTCTCTGAATCCTGCCGATCCTACAACAGGTTTGCCAAGACAAATGAGTGATGATTGGATAACTTCACGTGATTGGTCAAACATTAACTTAGATCAAGCAACAATTACAAATTTGCTTCAAACAAAAAATTATAAAAGGATTCTTGCAAAGGTTAGTCCTGATGGTGCTGTATCTTATCAGTATGTAGGTAGTACGGGCTATTTAACACCAAATGGCCCTGGAAGTGGAGGCGCTGGACCTTTTGGCGAATTTATTCCATAGATATATGAGAGACAAGTTAGTTAAGGATAGGGGAAATAATTATTATGAGCTATTTATAGAAGAAAAACAAGATTTAATTAGAGAGTCTATTTTTAGAATTAATAGCGGAGTACTTACAAATGATAAAATTTCATTTGCTAAATATCAGATTTTTTTATTTTCATTTGAAATTTTAATTGCAAAGTACAGTGCTGGCGTTTCATTAGATTTAATAACAAAAGAGTACCATAAAAGCCTAGCTCTTTTAATAGATGGATGGGAAGACAGTGTTGTTAAACTCAAATTAGGAAACAAAGTACTGGATCAATATATGTTAAATCAATATTGTTATTTAGTTTGGATGATATCTATTGCAATATTAATAAACGTGAAGCCAAGCGAATTTAGAGAGCTTAAGTATTTAATTGAAAAAGGTAAAATTAAGGATGATTTTATACTTTATCTGATTGAGAGTAATACAAAGAGTCCTTTGACTATTGAGAGGACAAAGACCACATATAAGCCATTTAGTAATTTATATAAAAAAGGCAATTATGCTGATATTAATAGTAGTGATATCAAGAAGTATCTTGAAGGGTGGTACAATAACACTAAACTTTTGACGTGGCACAATTATGTAGCATCTATTGATAGAGCGAGATATTATTACGGCTACTGGTCATTTGAATCCGCAGCCATTGTAGCAATCTTAGATTTAGACGACAGTAGTTTTCGAGACAACCAGTATTACCCAAAAGATTTAGTTGATTATTACAGATCAAACCAACAGAACCAACTTGGCTAGGTTTTGAATTTTTAAAGCGTCGCCACATTTTTCTGAATATATCTTTGAATTTCTTTCAGGTACTCTCGGTTCAATCATGCCATAAAAGGTAGTTTTATCCTTGTCATCCAATCTGGATTATTCAGATTTGCTCTGCTATAGTAGAATTGTCCTCTTTAGAGTTATTAGGCCTATTTTTCAAAAATTAAAGGATCGACCTTTTCAGAAGTGGTGGATGATATCCACGCCATGCATCCCGAACTGAGCGCTATTACCGATTGGATATCCGTAATAGTCCAATTACAATGTCCTTTATTCCAATACTTTAAGGAGTGTGATATCAAATATTAAGGGGGAATTAGGAGGTATACTTCCCGATCCTGTTGTGCCATAAGCCAGTCCGGAAGGAATAAATAATCTGCCCCTATCTCCTTCACTAAAGTGAACAAGCCCCACTTGCCACCCTTCTATCAGTTTCGAAAGGTTGAAAGTAACATTATTACCGGAATCAAATACTTTCCCATTTAATAAATATCCTTTGTAATTGAGTTGGATATTGGATGAGGGAGTCGGCTTAGTGGTTGATGAATCGATTTTACTGTCGATAATAAAATATAGACCTTCCGGGGTGGAATCTGCAACAATATTATTTGCGGTTAGATAGTCTCTCAACTTACCTTTGTCTATTTCTAATTGTTGTGAATACGAAATACTCGTCTTTTCTTTATCACAAGAAAATAAAGATAATGACACTATGGCCATCAAAGGGAAAAGGTATTTCAGATTTTTTTTCAATAGCATAAAATAAAATATTTGTTCTAAATAACAGTAATGACGTAATGCCAAGCACAATGGTTTATTCAACGGATTGTTTTTTTGTCAATCCCCGTTCTTTACCTAGATGAATTAAAAAATTATAAGCTGCGCTGAAGTCATTTTCCAAATCACCTTCCAAAATAGCTTCTCTTATCTCATTTTTAAGCTCTCCAATCATGGGTCCGGACTTTAAGTCAAAGGTTTCCATGATCAGTTCACCGGATACAGGCGGCTGCCAATTACGGATTTTATCTTTATCCTCAATTTCCTTGAGTTTAGAGCGCACCATTTCATAATTTTCAAGCAAACGCTTCACTTTCTTTTCGTTTTTAGACGTGATATCGGCTTCGCATAATATCATCAAGTCGTCGATATCATCACCGGCATCAAACAATAGCCTACGAATAGCGCTGTCCGTAATGTCCTCCTTGGTCAGGCTAATAGGGCGGAGATGGTATCTCACTAATTTTTGGACGTATTTCATGTGATGATCCAAAGGTAGCTTCAATCGCTTGAAAATACGATGAACCATAACAGCACCCAGCGCTTCGTGTCCATGAAATGTCCACCCTTGCTTATCATCATAACGCTTGGTTGCCGGTTTTGCAATGTCGTGCATGAGAGCAGCCCACCGCAACCAAATATTGTCCGTATTACGACATACGTTGTCCAACACCTGTAGTGTATGATAAAAATTATCCTTATGCCCTTTTCCGTCTTGATATTCTACTCCTTGTAGATCCACCAATTCCGGAAGGAAATTATTCAACAAGCCGGTATCAAACAAGAGTTCAATCCCTTTGGATGGTTGACTGCACGCTATGATTTTCTGAAATTCAGTCATGATGCGTTCGATGCTCACTATTTTGAGTCTATCTTTATTAGATGCAATGGCGTCGACTGTTTCAGGGTGAATTTCGAAATTTAATTGATTAGAAAAGCGAATAGCCCTAAGCATCCTGAGTGGGTCATCAGAGAATGTTTTATCCGGGTCGAGTGGTGTCTTGATTAACTTATCTTCCAGATGTTCCATCCCACCAAATGGATCGAGCAATTCACCATAAGTATCCTCATTTAAACTAATTGCAAGGGCATTGATGGTGAAATCGCGTCTCAATTGATCATCATATAAAGTTCCTGCAATGACGGATGGTTTCCTGCTATCCTTGCTGTATGATTCTTTCCGTGCACCGACAAATTCGAGTTGGACATCTTTATATTTTATTGCGGCAGTTCCAAAGTTTTTATATACTACAACAGGAATATCATTGCCCAATAATTTATTTACATATTCAGCTAATGCAATTCCATCTCCTACACACACGATATCAATATCTGTCGAAGTGCGTCCAAGAACCTTATCTCTGACGTAACCACCTACCAAATAAGTCTGAATATCTATATCTTTGGCTGCTTTTGCCAGAATTTTATAAATAAATTCTTCTGTTTGAGTACTGTTCAATAGTAAAAACATCCATCTATTATTTAAACAAATAGTTCGTGTCCGGTATAAAATTCACGCATACTTTCAGTAATTTCGACAACTTCGTCAAACGATTCTGCTTGGACGAGGCGGGATCTGAATTGTTTCACTTCTCGATATCCTCGGAAATAATTGGTATAATGTCGTCTCATCTCACATATACCTAATCTAAGGCCTTTCCACTGGATTGAGCGCTGCAAATGTGTCAACACAGCATCAATTCGATCTTCCAAAGTCGGTGGTGGAAGCAATGTGCCATCGAGAAGAAATTGTTTTACTTCTCTGAATATCCAAGGATTGCCTATACTGGCTCTTCCTATCATTATGCCATCCACACCGTATCGTTCTTTATACAACTTAGCCTTCTGCGGCGAGTCTATGTCACCATTTCCAAAAATAGGAATGTGTATCCTGGGGTTTTCTTTCACTTTGGCTATCAGTGACCAGTCGGCTTCACCGGTGTACATTTGTTTTCTGGTACGGCCATGTATAGAAAGGGCTTTGATGCCTATGTCTTGAAGCCTTTCTGCTACCGTCGTAATATTTTTTGAATCTTCATCCCAGCCAAGGCGTGTCTTTACGGTCACCGGCAATGATGTCGCATCAACAACCGCCTTGGTGAGGGACACCATCCTGTCAATATCCTGAAGAATACCTGCACCTGCCATCTTACATACCACCTTTTTAACCGGACAGCCATAGTTGATGTCTAAGACTTCGGGCTTAGTGCGCTCTATTATTTCCGCCGCCTGTACCATTGAATCCCGGTCTGATCCAAAAATCTGTATGCCCACCGGACGCTCTTCATCCGATATATCTAACTTCTGAATACTTTTATCCGCATTGCGAATAAGACCTTCAACAGAAATAAATTCGGTATAAAGCATGTCACAGCCTTGTTTCTTACACAAAGCCCTAAATGGAGGGTCACTTACATCTTCCATAGGAGCAAGGAGAAGCGGAAACTCACCTAATTCAACATCACCAATTTTTACCATCTGCTTGTGCGACTTGTGCGGCAAAAATACAATTTTCAGAGGAGAAATGAAGGAAGTTGTATAAAAAGCATCAAATTTGATTCTCATCAAACTATTGTTGTTGATAAAGACTCAAAACTCTTGAAATATTTCTTTAAGTTATAACTCGTTCTACAAAGGATACACAAGACCGTCACAGAGCTTTATTGCAAGAATTCCTTTAAACCTCAAAAAAAAATAATTGCCACTAAGTTCAAACAATACAATAATTTGCAATACAACAATTACATAATTTATTATTTTATGAAAATGCGATGGTGTAATTTATAATTATTGTTTTATCTTTGGAACAAATACTATTACAGATAAAGAAAAATCGCTTTAATTTCAAATTTCAAATAGCAAAGTAAGAATAAAGTGCCTGTGAGGTTATTTGATCAAGGGATGAAAAAGCCCTGAACTAAACTAAAAAAATTAAATATTATTTATTAAAGTTTTAATGTAAAAAAAATGGATGCACAAAAAGTTGACATGTTTTTAATGAGTAACAGCAAATTCTTCGAAAGCTTCCAAATGGGAGTAATAAGGGAAAGATTATTGGCTTTGGACGACTCCAGGTGGGCAGAATTAACGACTGTCCAGTTTAAAGATCCTACAACTTCGATAATTGTATCCATCCTTGCCGGTTCTTTGGGTATAGATCGTTTTATAATAGGAGATACAGGAATGGGTATCGGCAAGTTGTTGACATGTGGTGGATTTGGAATATGGACAATAATTGACTGGTTCATGATCCAGAGTGCTACCAGAGAAAAGAATATGATTAAAATTATGCAAATCATGTACTAATGTCTTTAAGCAAGATTAGGCTATACTATTTAATATTGATTGCGTGTTTAGCCGGATATGTTTGGCTTTACCTAAGCAACACATGGGTAGGTTACAGAAACAATCCTATAGAAGTGTGTCTTATAAAGCATGTCACCAATATGCCATGTCCCTCTTGTGGTACGACAAGATCTGTAATGTCATTGTCTCACGGCAACTTTATTGAAGCTTTGTCAATTAACCCATTGGGCTATGTTATAGCTTTTATAATGACCATCGGTCCAGTGTGGATTATAATGGATGTTGTTCTACAGAAAGACACTTTATTTAAGGTCTATCAAAGGATGGAAGCATTGTTTAAAAGGCCGATCGTATTCGTTTTGTTTAGTATATCCATTATAATTAATTGGGCGTGGAATATCCTGAAAGGATTATGATACTAAGAAAAGAGTTTAGTTACATACCGGATGAACATGAGGCAGAATCGGCTTCGAGCAGTTATTTGATGTCATTAATTGCAATAATTGCCGGGCTTCCATTGCCAATTGTTAATTTGATTGCAACCCTATTCTTTTTTATAGCAAATAGAAAATCTACTTTCTTCGTACGCTGGCATTGTATTCAAGCATTGTTGTCCCAACTGTCGATGTTTTTAATCAATAGTTGCGGCTTTTGGTGGACTGTTTCAATCCTTTTTTATGACAAGGAATTCACCAATCAATACATTGCTTACATCCTTGTCGCTATCATATTCAATATCTCTGAATTTATTGCCACTATATATACTGCAATAAAAACCAGAAAAGGAATCCACGTAGAATGGTGGTTTTATGGCTCGTTGACTAATTTATTTTGCAAAGCGGACAGATGAAAAAAACACTTTTTCAAGGAGGTATAATTCTGATCCTATTTTTTGGAACATGGACAGCATTTACACAAATAGATTGGTTGAAAATCTTTAAGGTAAAGCAGTTGTCCCACAAAACGGAAGAAAAACTAGGGGATTTATTTTGGGATATTTTCAAAAAATCAGAAGTCGAAAACAAAGATAGTTTTGTTATGAATCAAGTCGATAGTATTGTTAACAGAATCTGCATAAATAACCATATTGAGCGCAATAAAATCAAACTACATATACTCAACAATGAAGTTGTTAATGCTTTCGCATTGCCGGATGGACATCTAATAGTGTATAGTGGACTTATTTCCGCTTGTGAAAATCCGGAGGAATTGGCAGGTGTAATCTGTCATGAAATAGCCCATATAGAAGAGCAACATGTCATGAAAAAGTTGGTAAAAGAAATAGGTCTCTCCGTTCTGATATCAATTTCAACCGGTAATGCGGGTGGCGAAATAATCAAAGAAGCAACTAAAACGGTTACTTCTACCTCATTTGATAGAAAATTAGAAAAAGAAGCCGATATTAAAGCAGTGGATTATCTTGTTCAAGCAAAAATCAATCCCGAACATTTTGCCAATTTCCTTTTCAAATTATCGATGGAGGAGCCCAATGCTATAAAATACCTTTCGTGGATAAGTACTCACCCCGACTCTGAAGAAAGGGCAGAATACATCATCCAACATTCAAAAAATAAAAACAATACCTATAAGCCAATTTTATCCCCTTCATCATGGCAACAGCTGCATAAAACTCTGGAGAATACACTACAAATCAGATAATCCCAAATTCAGCAGCACACAAATGCTGTAGGGATAAACGATTTGTACATCGGAACATCCTTCATAATCAGCAATCGAGACATTAGAAAACCTCAATTGTTGATTCCAATCAAATTGTCATGTGATAATAGTTGGAGAGCCATCCATTCCTACAAGGAAATTGTACTGCCGGGCTGGTCTTTCAACTTCAGTTGCAAGGATTAATTTGCTTTATATTTTATTTGAAGATGATCCATCGTTTTACCTGTTAGGATTTTAGTTCCTGCCACTTCAAAGCCCATTTTAAAATACAGCTTACGGGCGCTTGGGTTGTCTTTATCAACAAGTAATCCAAGGGTGATTCTGCACTTGTTGACATATTCATCAATTAAAAAATGAAGCAACTGTGACCCGATACCTTTTCCCTGATGTCGTGGAATGACGCTGATACAGTCGATATAACATTCTCCGGATTGTGTTTCATCTTCGGGCGTAAAGTCTCTGTCAAATCGAGCCTTTATATAAGAGGCTACCGGCATTCTTAATTCATGTAACATTGCACCGTCATATACAACGGCAACTGCTGCTATCTCATCATTTAATTCGACAATCCAACAGTTTTCATGTGAATATTGATTCGCTTTTTGTGCGATTAAGTCCGTAAGAAATTGTTGTGCCTTGACCTCAGATTCTTCACCTATAAATCGATATACGATGTCTTTCATTGCCAGCATAAGAAAAGGACTTATCTTTTCTGCTTCGTTGGATTCTGCTTTTCTAAAAATCATATTGGAAATATTTACTGGTAGGTAAATAACCTATCTAATACCGATTTGACCTGTCCGCCATAAAACAATTGTGAAGCATTAACGGCGTTTTTCAAGGTCAGGATAAAGTTTTAATAGGTACATATCTTAATGAAATTCTTCAATACTAAGCTATGTACATCCTTAGGAACAGAGCCAATTTTCTTGATTAGTCGTGCGGATGATATAGTCCGAATTTGAAAAGTTAATATTTCAGATTCCATAGACAAACCATTGACCTCATCCGGCATTAGAACTATATTTCCTGAATAATTCTTCACCTTTGATGTAAATGGGCACACGATAACCAGTCCGCTTTTAGAGTTCATCGCATTGCCACTGATAATCAGTACGGGGTGTTTGCCACTTTGCTCAAATCCTTCGGAAGGATCTAAATCCGCAAACCAAATCTCACCGGTGAGCATCCATCCTATTCAAATGGTCCACATAATCCTCGAGCCCTATCTCCGCCATTTCCTTCATCTCATCATCAAGTGCCACTTTTTCAAAAGAAGCCTCAAATTGTCGTCGTTCGATTTCATGAAAATACCCGGTTAATGCCTCATTTATGAGTTGGTTCTTGGGTACACCTAGTTTTTTCGACAACTCAGACAGTTGGTCTAAAGTCTTATTAGGAAGTGAAGAAGTAAAAGTTACCATATTTATGTTTTATATGTATATATTCTATTTATATCAACATTTTGAATGGTACTATCGTTCAATATTTTAGTAAAAAATTGAATTGTGGATTTACATACTTTTTTAAACATTACCACAAATAGTGAATAGAATTGCTACCGTTCAACCTTGCTCAAAAGCTCAATAGAAGCACTTCACCGGCTCTATTGCCAATTTGTTTGTTATCGGTTCGGCTTTTTATTCAAAGTGTTTTTTCAATTCGTCCGATTGAAACAGTAATTCCATTTCAGACATTGCTTTTTTAGGATTTTCATTATTAAATTTTCCCAGTGAAATAGAATTATGTAAAGCTGTTTTTAGATTTGGCTTTAACTTCAAATAAATGTCGTCATTTTGTTTTGTAAAGAACTATTGTGTCTTTTCATAATTTGGCAAATATTTTTTTAGTTGTGTTTCCGCACTTGAGCAGGTGTTGAAATATTTTGATGTTTTTTCAAAATGAAGTAAAAACCAAAATTCAAGACAAGGATTATTCACAATTACAACAACATTCTCGTAATTTTCAGTAAGGTCTGTTCTGTATTCTTCAAATGATTCATTTACAAAACAAAGAGGCTTAATCGATGTTTTGCCTTGTTTTTATAAAAAAGTTGGGAAGTGGGGGACTCGAACCCCCGCTCTCTACACTGAACTCTGAATACGATTAAAATTGTTCTCAATGTATTATAGTATGGAATATGGTTTCCTTTCTTCCCGCGAGAGCTATCCCAACTACTACACTTGTTATACCAAATTGATTTATAAGTTAGTCCAACATATTTTGGTATAATGCCGATTGAATAAATGTATTGGTCCATTTGCCTAATCGACTATCACACCTACATTTTGATTTATATTTCAATTGGGTATAACATCTTTCACAAACAAAAAAAAGAGTCTGACGCAATGCCAAACTCTTTTTATGATGCTTAATAATCTACTTATTTCTCTGCTGCTGCAGCACTCTTCAAAGCACGAGGAACTTCGATGCTCACCACTGGAATGCTTCCGTTTTGCATAACTTCGATGCCTTCAGGTATAATAATGTCTTTTATTCTCAAAGATTGTCCCAATTCCATTGAAGAAATGTCGATAAACAATTCATTTACCAGATTTTCAGGTACTGTCTTCACCTTCACCTTGCGAATACTTTGCATCAACTTACCCCCAATCTTAACTCCCGGGCTTGAACCCTTCGTCTTTAAAGGAATCTCAACAATAACCGGATGCTTCTCTACCAACTGTAAAAAGTCAATATGAATAATATTATCTTTTACCGGATGAAATTGAATATCTTTTAAAATGGCGTTTACTTGAACACCATCGATATTGAGTTCGGCAACCTTAAATTCTGGAGTGAATACCAGGTTTTTTACCTCTGCTTCTGTCGTATGAAAGTGAATGTTTTCCTTTGCACTGCTGTATAGTACACAAGGGATAGAATTAGAAGATCTAACTGCTTTAGTCGCCTTTTTGCCGACTTCATTTCTTTTATTTCCGTTTATAGCTATTGTGTTCATCTGCTACTATTTATTATGCCATTTATTGAATTGGAGTGCAAAGGTAAATTTATTTTCATTATTGACCAAACAAATGTTTAAAAATCTGATGATTATGTTCTAATTTCTTAAAAACACACAGGATACTTCTTCTTTTTTTGATTACATTTTTTATGCTATCCACAACCTTTGACCGCAAAACGCCTAATAAATCAAGATACATCCATTTTTTTCATATATTTGTATTTTACATGCAACGAAATGCTACTTTAATTTCTGTTTAAATATTTTATATGATAAAAATTCCAGCTCATATTGAAAATCTGGCGCCTTACAAGCCGGGAAAACCGGGTGCTAACATGTTTGGAGAGGCTCAACCCGAAAGACAAGTGGTGCTTAGTAGCAATGAAAACAACTTCGGCCCAAGCCCTGCCGCAACAAAGGCATTGAATGAAAACCTTAACCAACTTCACCTCTATCCCGACCCGACAGCATCGGCATTGAAAAACAAACTCAGTGAATTAATACACTTTCCGGTGAATAATATTATGTTGGGCAATGGTTCTGATGCCATACTATACTCGATGTTCAATGCTTTTTTGGAAGGCAGTGATTCAATGCTCACTTCCCACGGAGCCTTTGTTTCTGCCAAGGTAATGTCCCGTATGAATAACGTGCGGTGCGTTGAAGTGCCTATGATACTGGATCATTGTTTTGATCTGGACGGTATCCTTAGTGCCATAGATGATACTACAAAGTTGATTTATATCGTAAATCCCAATAATCCGACAGGACAGATGATATCGGAAGATGCAATGAGGGTATTTCTGGATGGTGTACCCGATCACATATTAGTCGTAGTT
>JAGPCT010000011.1 GCA_018057925.1 Saprospiraceae bacterium | reverse complement strand
AATTGAATTTTAGTTTTGTATCCCATATTTAAAAATATCTAGTTGTATAACTAGATACAAAGATGCACAAAAAAAAGGAACAAACAAACATTTATTCCCTTTTTTTTGTAAAAGTGCCAAAGTCAAGCGAAGTGCAAGCACTTCCATTGCTCACAGCAATTAAAGGCAAATCGGTTTCAGGATTGCTCAAGCCCATAATGACAGCATCTGAATCAGCATTTCTAAAAAGAATGTTTGAAGTATTGGATAATCGTGAAGACGTGTTTCCGTTAACAGAAGTTCCATCAATCTTGAGTAATTCAGTTTCTAAATAATCTCTTAAAGCAGCAATGCTTTCAGCGTTTTTTGACAATTCTTTTTTTGCAATAGCACAAGCTTCACCTAAGGCGACAATTCCAGGGCCATTCAGCGTTCCGCTTCGCAAACCTTTTTCGTGGCGACCGCCATGCAACAGAGCAGGAATTTTGACACGATTCATTCTTTGACGAACATACAAGGCACCTACGCCTTTTGGTGCATAAAACTTATGACCACTCAGACACTGTAAATCAATGCCGAGTTCATCCACATTGACAGCTATTTTGCCAACAGCTTGTGTCGCATCCGACATAAACAAAGCACCAACACTATGCGACAGTTCAGCGATTTCTTTTATCGGTTGTATGACACCCGTTTCATTGTTCGCAAGCATGACAGATACCAAAATGGTACCATCACGCATGACCGTTTTGAGTTCATCCAAATCAATCAACCCATCTGACTTGACAGACAGGTAAGTGACTTCAAAACCTTTGGTTTCTAAATATTGACAGGTATCTAAAACAGCACTATGTTCAGTCGACACCGTAACAATGTGTTTTCCTTTTGACTGGTAATTTTCAGTGACACCTTTAATGGCAAGGTTTATCGCCTCCGTTGACCCACTTGTAAAGACAACTTCGTGTGGTTCTGCCCCAATCAACTCAGACACCTGAACTCGGGCAGCTTTGACAGCTTCATAAGCACGGACACCAAACTGATGTGTGCTATTGGCATTGGCAAACTCATTGGTTAGAAATGGCATCATCGCATCCAAGACCCTTTTGTCAATTTGGGTTGTTGCATTATTATCTAAATAAATAACTTGTTTATTCTCTTCCATTTCTATTGGACAAATTTATGAATTTGCATTGTTATTTCGGCAGACAATTACAAAATAAACATAACAAATATGCATCACGCAGCAGTCACACACATTTGCAAACCGCTACAAGCTAACGCCCAGTCCAAAGATTGCAAAAGAGTGTGCCTGCCCCGAATCGAGAAGAAACTCATTTTTTATCCCACCCTTCGGTGTTTTAATATTTTTCCACAGCACAATCCATGACAGATTGTTTCCAACTGAACAAGCTGAAATTACACCAGACGAACTATTTGGGAATATTTTTGGAACAAAAACAGAGAGCCAACCCAAGGTTCAAACAATTACTGACATAGACCGTTTGAAAACAAACTTGTTTGAAGCAACTATTGGAGCATTATATAACAAACAAGGTTTTGAAGTATATCTAACGCCATATTCCAATGACAAGGGAGTTGATGTTGTGGTTTTAAAAAAAGGAGAAAATTATCTTATGCAAGCCAAACAAACAAAATCCTTAGTTGGCAATGAAGCAATACAAGAAATTTGTACAGCAAAAAAATATTATGAAGACAGGTTTAAAGAACAATTCAAATTACTGACAATAACTAACAATGATTACAGTTCATCAGCAACAATTTTAGCAAAATATAATAACATTACATTACTAAACCGAGGACATCTTGAAAATTTAATAGCTAATAACGATATAACAATACAAGAAATTAATAAAATAGAATCGCAACGAATGACGAAAGTGTGATAATATCAAAAGTATTATAAAATGATTTTGAAGTTCAGATTTATAAATAAAACTTGAATTAACCCCTATCATTTTTACACCTTTGCAATATGGCAAAAATAACTGTAAACGATACGGAAATAACGATTATATCGGTTGAAGAGCGAGATTACATTTCTCTTACAGATATGGCAAATGCTAAAGAAAGCGAAAGCCGTGCTGCAGATATTATCAAAAACTGGATAAGAACCCGTTATACACTTGAGTTTTTAGGAACTTGGGAACAAATCAATAATCCAAATTTTAAAGTGGTGGAATTTGACCACTTTAAAATGCAGGCAGGTTTGCCAAGTTTTGTTTTGAGCGTGTCGGAATGGATTGATAAAACAAATGCCATTGGAATAATCGTAAGAAAAGGGAAATATGGCGGAACGTACGCACATAAAGACATTGCTTTTGAGTTTGGTTCGGCTATAAGTGTTCCGTTCAAACTATATTTGATAACCGAATTTCAACGGCTAAAAGAAGAAGAACAGAAACAATTAGGCTGGACAGCTAAACGAGAATTAGCAAAACTCAATTACTTTATTCATACAGATGCGATAAAACACAACTTAATTCCGCAAGAACTTTCGCCTGCACAAACTTCAATTATTTACGCCAATGAAGCCGATGTTTTGAATGTCGCTTTATTTGGAATAACGGCCAAACAATGGAGAGAAGCAAATCCAGGCTTGAAGGGGAATATTCGTGACTATTCAACAATCAACGAACTGATTTGCTTATCGAATATGGAAAACCTGAATGCTGTTTTCATCAACGAGAAAATTCCACAAAAAGAACGATTGATAAAACTGAATAAAATAGCCATCCAACAAATGAGCATTTTACAAGACGTTGAGAAACGAAAATTATTGAAATAACTGAAAGAATGTGCCAAAGCTTTTGGTGACATATTTGCAATTACTCACGATTTTTTTTATAATTGTTTTGGAGTTCGTGAACTTACGTTTCGCACAAGCAACCGTACAAACAGTTACCTAAACAGATAATTATATGGCAAAATATTCAACACATCCACAGCTTTAGTTGTAATCTGTAAGCCGGATGACGATTTGGAAAAATTCGTACCGTGGTTTCAATATTTAATTAAATTTGCAAGAAAGGAATCCTCATAAAAGTATCATTAATATTACCGAAATCAGCAAATACAAAAACATACCCGAAGCCATTAAAGCGATTACCTTAGTTATCTTTCTTTTGTTAGAAATTAGTTCCGGGTATTCACAACGGCTGCATTTTAATACACTGAGTATCTATGATGGGATGTCACAGAATATGATAAACTGTATTCTGCAGGATCATCAAGGATTTATGTGGTTTGGAACAAAAGATGGATTAAACCGCTATGATGGATATTCCTTTAAAATATACAAAGCCAACCTGTATGATTCTACCTCAATAGGCGATAATCATATTTCGTACTTATATGAAGATGATCTGCACCATCTGTGGATAAGCACCCAGTTGGGTGGCTTGTTTTTATTTGACAGGACACGGAATGCTTTTATAAACTACAATCAGGGTGACCTCCAAGCAGGAATTGATCAAATTGTTAGCATCACAGGCAATTCCAAAACCGGCATTTGGTTATCAACACTCGATGGAAATATTTTTAAATTATCCATACAAAATCCGCAAGCAGATCAATTGCCCAAGGTGAACATTGTTAAAGTTTTGGATAAAACAAGTATCGGTGCACCAAGAGCGGAGTCTATCAGAATGGACAGTCGGCGCACCTTATGGATATTGACGGGCAAAGGACTTTGTTTTTATAATATCGATCAAAAAAAGATATCAAGGCCGGCAGAAAAGTTCAAAATATATAGATTTGATAAAGCATCCCGTTCCAAAGTTTCTATTAGCACAGAATATTCTCCTTTCCATCAGTTTATGATGAGCTCTTACATCGATGATGATGGCTTTTTATGGCTATCGGGAGAACGAGGAGTATATCGGTTTGACCAGCATTCAAACGAGTTTTTATTGTATGAAATAGATGGCTGGGTGAAAACATTTACCATCAGTAAAGATCTTTCAGGAGATAAAGAAATATGGGCAGGAGCATACTATAAGGGATTGAACATCGTAAATACCACAAGCGGTGAGGTGAGAAATATTAAAACCTGGGAATTAACCAAGCTTGAAGATCGAGATCAAGTAATAACTCAAGTTTTTAGAGGTAAAGACGGTAATATTTGGTTTGGGACCAATGGAAATGGTCTCGCGCGATATTCGCCTTATACTTCTTTATTCTCAAATAATATACCGGACAAAGTAAACGGAAAACGCATTGATTCAAGGAGTCTTTACTCAATTTTTCCATTAAGTAAAGAAAAAGATGGCGATATCCTTTTGAGTTCTCTACATTATTTTTTACACTATAGCACTAAAAGCAGATCATTGCTTGATTCAAGTTTTTTTGTCAGAGTAGCGCGAGGAGATGATGATGGCGTAGTATGGATGGGTTCTACTTTGGGCCTACTTCGGTATCTGCCTCAAAAATATTCCTATGATATCGTTGATCCGGATGCTAAGGATATACGTGGTATTCATATTGATAAGCAGCGGGTATGGTATCTTTTGCCTAAGGCTTTATATTGTTATAACATGGCTACAGGCGAGAAACAATCTTTTCCGTTGCCCGGAGCAATAGCAATATCCGGATATTATTCATTGGGGTCATTATATTGTACACTCCAAGCGGATGAAAAGAATGTTTTATGGATTGGTACTGCCAATGGTTTGGCAAAATTTGATATGAGTAGTCAAAAAATTGTACATATTTATAAGAATAATCCAAAGAACAGGCGCTCCATTAATTCCAATGAAATAAAATGTATCTTACCTGATCCCAGACATCAGGAGACGACACTTTGGGTGGGCACACCGTCGGGCTTGAATAAATTAGATAAAAAAAGTGGATTATTTCGGCATTATGGCATTAATGAAGGTCTGCCCAACAACACTGTTTATGGCATTTTATCTGACAAACAAGGTGATTTATGGATAAGTACCAATCAAGGAATAGCCGTATTCAATCCTCTGACGGAAGAGGTTACTACTTTTGACTATTCCAATGGGCTTCAAAGCAATGAATTTAATACCGGTGCCTACTTCAAGAGTAGCTGGGGAGAAATGTTTTTTGGCGGAATCAATGGATATAATCGGTTTTATCCGGAACAAATTAAGGTGGCTAAAAACAATACTCCTATTGTTATTTCAGATATTCAATTACTCTATAACGGAAAGCAGCAATCGCTATTCAATAATCTGGCACGAAACTTGAAATACTCAGAGAATAATATCACGATTACGCTCGCCTCATTAGATTTTACCGCAACACAAAAATTAAAATATGCCTACAGGATTTATAACCGAGATACCAGTTGGATTCAGATGGGCACCAATAGGGTCGTTGCTTTAAGTAATCTAAGTCCGGGAGAATATATTTTTCAGGCAAAGGGTACAGATTCATTCGGTCGGTGGAGTAAAAAATATGTGCAATTTGTTTTTATTATTTCTCCTCCGTGGTGGAACACTATTTTGGCAAGGTTGATATATCTACTTTTATCAGCAACCATCGCTTTTTTCTTATGGCGTTATAATAAACAAAGACTGATCCAAAAGCATCAAGCCGAAGAAGACAAAAGGAAGGCAGCAGCGATAGTAGAACTGGACATAGCAAAGTCTCGATTTTTAACGAATATTTCACATGAATTTAGAACGCCTTTGACATTAATCTTGGGACTAACAGAACCAAGTTCTAATCGAATATCGGATGAAGACACGGTGGTTAAGAACAATCAAACAATACATAGAAATGGTCGCCAATTGCTTACCTTGGTGGATCAGATTCTGGAATTAGCCAAGCTTGAATCAGGCAAACTTAGTTTAGATGAGCGTCCGGGCAACTTAAAGGATTTTATCACCCATTTAGTGTATTCTTTTGAGTCATTAGCACAGCTAAATGGAGTTTCGTTGACCTTTCATCCTTCATTTACTAATTATCATTATGTATATGATTCCGATAAATTGCAGCAAATCGTCACCAACTTAATCTCCAATGCCGTAAAGTTTAACCAAAGTGGTGGGCAGGTCGAAGTAAAAGCCACGATAGAGCATACTCCTGAAACAGACAACTTTATCTTCTCTGTAAAAGATACCGGCATTGGAATAGAAACGGATGAAATAGCTACCATTTTCGATCGCTTTCATAGGGCAAAAAGCATTGATTCCAGACAATTACCCGGCACGGGAATTGGGCTTGCTCTAGTCAAGGAGTTGGCAGAGTTGATGAAGGGCTCGATCCGGGTTTCGTCTCAAAAGAATATTGGCAGTTTTTTTGAAGTAATGATTCCGATGAAGCCCTGTTCTGATTATACGTTAGATAGTTCAACGGATAAAGGAGCATCGATGTTACCTCATGCTTTACAAAGCAAAGGGTTAGCGCCATATAGAGATGAGGAAGAAGATAATGCTATAGAGGCGGAAGAGGATAAAATGCGTGTGCTGGTAGTAGAGGACAACCATGACGTTCGCTCTTATATTTTATCTTGCCTTGGTGAAAGATTTAATACCATCCCTGCTATAGATGGCAGTGATGGACTAAGAAAGGCAATCCATTATATGCCGGATATAATTATCAGCGATGTAATGATGCCGGAAATGGATGGTTTTGAGATGTGCGACGCATTAAAATCCAACTCCCTGACCAACCACATTCCAATTATTCTTCTTACAGCCAAGGTAGATGCCGATTCAAGGATTACCGGTCTCAAGAAAGGTGCCGATGCTTATTTGGCGAAGCCCTTTGTCAAAGAAGAGCTCATGCTGAGATTGGAAAATATGTCCCAACTAATATCAAGGATGAGGTCACATTACTTGTCGTTGATGAAAGAGGAGTTATTTGATAATCCTAATATCTCGGAAGCGAAAAAGCAAGAGGAGGGAGCTGAAATGCCGGGAGACGCTTTTCTTAATCAGGCCTTGGAATTATTGGAAATCCACTATGCAGATGAAGAATACTCTATAGAGTTGATGGCACAAAGCCTCTATATGAGTCGAAGCCAATTGTTTAGAAAGATAAAAACATTAACCGGAAAATCACCATCTGCATTCTTACGTACCTTCAGGCTCAATAAGGCGAAGAAGCTATTAGCCTTACATCCGGATAAAAACATCTCTGAAGTGGCCTATTCTACCGGATTTAATTCGCCAAAATATTTCTCCAATGTATTTTTAGATGAATTTGGTCATAGACCGAAGGAAAAATAGAAAAAAGGTATTGTTTAAAATAGTGTGTATTTTTCTTAGATTTTAGTCACATAACTTTTTCTATCCATTTTTACACCTTTTTGTGTAAACCTATTTTATACCAAATTGATTTATAAATTAATCCAACATGTTTTGGTGTAATGCTCCCGAAGCTTCGGGAGGAGAGTCGTTTAGACCAATGCAATTGGACTATTACGAATATCCAATCGGTATTAGGACTAGACAAATGTGCCATCAAATGTGTTGGCTATTTTAAATAAATTTCATCTCTAACATAAGTGTTGTTAAGCCAAAAACAATGCTTTGTATATTCTTTTACTTTCGTCAATTTGTCTTTTATAGGTAATGGGTAAGTGTCTTTTGCATTTGCGGCATGAGGTCTTACGTGAGATACTGAATTGAAAGATTTATTTGGAAAGTTAGTTAAACGTTTCATCCCGATTACTTCTTTAACGATATTACCTTTAGAAACTATCTCTTTTGTTTTCGTCCAAACTTTTTCTGCTTCCAAAATGTCCGCATAAGGCATATTCCAAAACTTCACTTTTCTCAAAACTAATTGCTCGTTTTCAAATTGGAAAAACACAAATAAAAATTTATGTTCTAAAATGTCTTTGAAATTGGAGTCGTCCCATTCTTCATTTACGATTTCTTCGTATTTGAAATTTGGAAACGAAATATCTTCTTTGGGTAAATTGTTTTCTTTTAGTCTCACTGTCTTAACAATGATTTCAGCTTTTTCAAACTCTTCAATTTCTTTGTCAAGTTCAATTCCTAAAATTGCTTTTGCAAGATTTGCATAGAAACTCTTTGCAGTTGTATTTAATTCAACTCCTGTTGATATAAGTATTTGATCAACTGTCTTACCGTAATAGGGTTTGAATTTAGCAATTACAATATCTTCTATCGTCTGCTTTTTTGCAATCGCTACAGATGGAATTAATTTACCATAAACACCTGTTGTGTCATTTGCAATTGATGCAATGATATGATTTACATAACCTTGTTTTAGTGAGTAAGCTCTTTGTTTAGCAGGAATGTCGCTAAAAGGTTGTTTCCGAACTGATGATGCGTTTGCACCTTTTGTGCAAGCACCCAAATAAAAAGTATCTCCTTCTGAAAGTTCGTGTGCTTTTCCGTCAGCAATTTTTTGTTTGATTAACTCCCAATCTTTCTTGATAATTTCCAAATCTGTGTTTGGGAAATTCCACTCATCAACAAGTTTTATTAGGAAATCTAAAATGTCATAACCCGCTTGATGTAAATAAAAAATCAAAAGAATATTTGCGTTCTTTTTCCAAAAATCACTATCTTCAAACTGTTGATTTACTACTTCAAGGTAATTGATTATGTTTAGCACTAATCGTTCTTTTGAACGATATTCATTGTTTTTCAACTGCTTTAAAGGAGAAGTTTTGAGTTCCATTCCAATCTCAAAAAAGTCTGCTTCCGATTTGGAGTTTGGATCATAACCAAAATAAAACTTCTCAAGTATCTGTCCGAAGTTGCCTTTACCTGTGTAGTTGTGTTCTAAAATTTGTGGTTCGCAAATATCTCTTAAAGTTTTTCCTTTAAGCAACTTAGCATAATCAATTACTGATTTTTTGTCTTTCGGATTGTAAGGAAACTTCATTTTGTTAGTTTGAAAATCTATAGGGCTTTGGGAATGCTTTGCTTTTTTCATTTTCAAACAATTCATGTCCTGCTTTCCATTTTTCAAATAATTCTAGTCCTTTTTCCACAGAACCAAAATAGGCTTTAACCTTTGTTTCTTCATCAGAATATTGAAGCCATTTTTCTTCAAATTCAGAAATAAATTCATCAAAAGTTCCTGATTCACCTTCATCAGGAGTGCTTTTTAAGTTGTATAATTCTTTTGCAGTCATAAAATTATCGATTTACAAGTTCAATTTTAAAATGATTTATCTTATTATTTAAAACAATTCCGATTTTTTCGATTACCCCAACTACCAGAGCATTCCCCATAAAGAAAGCTCGTTTGGTATCTGATACTCCTTCAAGTTTTGTATGGTCGTCTGGAAACATATTTAAACGTTCAAGTTCAATAGGTGAAAGTCTTCTGTATCCTTTTGGTGTTTGGATTACGTGTTTAAATCTTGATGGAGATTTACCCCCTTCACCGGTTATAATTGTTCTTGAAGGTTTGTCCAATGAGTCGGGAAAAACCATTCCACCTTCACTGTAATTGTATTCAAAACCTTGTGCATTTGTCCGCATTTCTTTTTTAGGACCTTTCAAATAAATCCATTTGTCAAGGTCGCTTTTATCAATATAAAATTCTGGTTTTACGTCACTGTTTTGGATTAGGTCTTTCAAAATCATGAAATTTCCAAAATAGTTTGGTCGTGTCTTGAGAGTAGTAACCAAACCGTTTATCATCAGCCCTGTATTTTCAAAAAGCCCTGTTGTTTCGTTTTTGTTGAAGTTTTCAGAAACTGAAACAATATCTCCTTTGAGTATAAATTCTGTTGGGAATAATATGTTTTCTGATGTTATAGGGAATGCTTCTGCCAAAGTTCCTTCTTCCAAAATCCACTCTTTAGGTGTAATTTCCTGTATTCTATCATAAATATTAGTTCCTTGTAAGTATGCCAAAATGAAAACTCTTCTTCGTCTTTGAGGCATACCAAAATCGGCTGCATTTATTACTCTCCATTCTACGGCATAGCCCAATTCATTTAAACTTTGTAAGATAATAGCAAAGTCTCGTCCTCTTTGTCCTGATGGTGATATGAGAAGTCTGTCAACATTTTCAAGGAATAAATACTTTGGTTTATTCTCTTTTTCCGAAATTATTTTGTGAATGCTCCACCACAAAACCCCCTTTTTTCCAATTAGTCCTTTGGAGTTCTTTAAAGTTGTTGCCACAGAATAGTCTTGACAAGGAAATCCACCAACCAACAAATCGTGGTCGGGAATTTTTGAAACGTCAACCTGAGCAATATCTTCATTAGAATGTCCGTTATTTCCAAAACGGTTTTCGTATACCATGGAAGCATGTTGCGTTTTAGTTGATGGTTCCCATTGGTTACTCCAAACCACTTTATAAGGTGATTTTAGAGATTTTTTATATTCTGATGTTGCAGATTTTCCGTTCCATCCTTCTAGTCCAAGACGAAACCCTCCAACACCTGCAAATAATTCTACTACTTTAATTTCATTTTCCATTGTGAACAGTTTTTAGGTATTTCACTTTTTCCTCAGCAACTTTTAAGATACTTAAATCTGCTTCTTCGTCAAGAATTTTGTAAGCAATAACATCACTTAAAAAACCATACTGCAATTCTTTTTCGTCAACTTTAAAAAAGTCAGCAACCTGCTTAATAATTTGCTTGGTTGGTTGTCTTTCGTTACGTTCAATCTTGGCGAGAAGAGAAGTGTCAATACTAATTTGTCCTGAAACAAACTTTAAAGTAAAGCCAGCTTCTTCTCTTAGATGCCTAAGAAGTTCTCCAAATGATATTGTTTTTTTAACAGTTGCCATATTGGTTAAATATTGTCCAAAAATAAGGATAATTATTTTATGGACAAAAAAAGTCCAAAAAAGTTCACAACAAGGGTTGGATGATGGTTGGGCATAATAGCGTTTGGAAAAATTAAATGGGCATTTTTCTTTACGTTTGTTGTCTGTCGTGTCGGTCTTTTAGGGTGAGTGCTAATGGAGCGGATACTTACGAAGTTCCAAAATAATATGGCGTGGCCGGATAAAGTTGTTGGTATTTCGCAAGTCTCATGTTGGACGATGAAACCAACCCTATGGCGGGGTCGTGGCAAACAATTGCCTTTCCACAATCTTGCGTATATTTTCATATAAATGTAATCAGTGTGTTGAGCTGTCCAATAATCCAAAGAAAAAGTGAAGGCATTATTCAACCTGAATTCAAGGGTTCGAAAAGCCGAGTAATGCTGATGAAAAGAGACATCCCGATGCATGAATTGTTTATCGCTTCCGCATTTTCTACCACTCAATTTGGGATTATGCAACATAATAACCCATATGTGCAACATGTTTGTCCCGAGCCCATCACCGACCCTAATACATTTGTACATTAGTAAGAATCCTAAAGTAAGATGCATTATTTTATTTTCCATCAAACAGATGATAGTGTATGATAAATCGCGTGATTAAGTCATCAAGTTACGTCATTGTAATATTTGCACTATTTTTCTCCTTCTTGACAAATACGAATGGTCAAGATGTAGAAAAGATCCTTAATAGCCGTGACACCTCTTCTTATCTCAAGAATATACTTTCCGGAGATCCCTTTTCCTTATCAGGCAATTATGGCTTTACATTAAGGTCTTATAACACGGATGGGGCTTCACACAGACAGACACCTCTCACCTCAACATTATTTGCTAATGCTACAGCACACATATACAACATCAATATTCCTTTCAATTTTATTCTAAACAATCTGGACCAATTTAGTCAACCTTTCCATAAAGATTACTTCAAGGGAATGCTCACCAATCAGCGTAACCGGTTGACCCGTCTTGGGTTTAGTCCGTATTATAAATGGATCAAGGTGCATATCGGGCATCGATCTATGAATTTTTCTGACTTTTCACTTTCGTCGCACAATTTTTTAGGCGGAGGCGTTGAACTGACGCCCGGCAAATTTAGATTTTCAGCTATGGTGGGCAGATTGGCCAAGGTAGAACCCGTTGATTTGTTTTTGGATCGCCCCAACTTGCCGGTGTACAAGCGCATTGGATGGGGCATAAAAGCAGGTTATGGCACGAGCAATGATTTTATTGACCTTATCCTTTTTTCGGCTAAAGACGACATTCACTCCTTGGACATCCAGACCACCGCTTCTACCGGGGTGCAACCCGCTGAAAATATGGTTATTGCCCTTAAAGGCCAAAAAGAAGTGGTTAAAAATTTGAAGATTGACTTTGAACTGGCGAGAAGTGGACATACCCGGGATCTTACAGCACCACAATCACCGATTTCATCCGGAATTTCAGCTGATTTTGACAATATTCTCTTCCATCGTCACGCTTCGACTATTTATGCCAATGCTGCGTCAGCAAACCTTGCCTACCAATTGAAAAAAATCAGACTGGGTGTTGGATATCAGCGCATAAACCCTGGTTACAAGACCTTTGGAGCCTATTTTTTTAATGACGATTTGGAAAATACTACATTGCAATTCTCCGGTTATGGAATCGGTAACTTTTCATTCGCCGGGTCTGCCGGCTTACAACGAAACAATCTAGATAAAAGTCGCCCGGCCAACTATAAACGGTTTATTATGTCATTAAATGCCGGATACAACCTAAAATCATGGGTTTTTGGTATGAATTATTCCAATTTCTTATCCAATATCAACTATGTACAAAGCGATGAGATCAATCTGTTAAAGGTTGTCATTGTCACCTCTGACGCATCGGTGTCTATTAGTAAAAACTTTAAAGGACGCAACAATGCCACACATAATATCCAACTTAGGGGAAGCCGCCAAGAAGTGAATCAAAACATAGAATCTCCGATAGGTAATCCCGCCACTATAATGTATGTCGCCAATTTGAATTATGGCCTTCGATTCCCTTCTAATTGGAATATTAATTTGAATGCGGATATAAATCAAAACTCACTCAGTGGTATTCGTCAAGTTCGATATGGCATCGGAGCCCGGATGGGGAAGACTTTTTTTGATAAAAAACTTGACCTGTCTTTGGGAAATCAGACATATATCGGAACTAGTAAAAACGATGTTCGCTCTTCCCTTCAGTCAATTCAAAGCTTCAGGTCCTCATGGCGTATTAACAAGTTGCACAATCTGCAGCTTCAGATAAGCGCCATTCAAAACAAGAATGGTAATGTCGCTCATACGGACAAGTATTCAGAATTGGTGGTCTCACTTGGCTTTCAAGGTCGCTTTGAATACAAGCCATTTCAAAAGAATCCCGATTCTTCAGGCAATAAACAGGTACATGAATAACCTAATACATCGAGTAAATATGCGTGCAGGATCAATATTGAGAAATCCTTCAATCCGATCATGGAAGATTTACATTTTTCTGATTTTGATGAATATTTGTTTAGGGGGGAATACTTCGGCACAAGTAGTTTATCCGGTCGATGTCACGGCTAATATGATCGTCGGTGGAAGCGTTTATTTAGGAGACTTTGCCAATCCACTTGTTACAGCCAATAGGCTTCAATATACTATCACCTTACGGGATCCGGTCGAAACAGAGCGAACAGTATATTTCAGATTGAAAGTTCGCCAAAATGGAAGTATAATAGGCGTCAACTTAAATGGCTTCAGAGGTAATGAAGTTACCCTCCATCGTAATGAACCACTAACTATTACCGGTGAAGATCTCGCTACCAATCTTGCCAATTTAAACGGACTATCGGGTAATGGCACCTATGGTGTGCTGAACGAAGGAATTACGGATATCTGCCTTGAAGTGATAGATTCTTATAAAGACGAAGTTATTTCGCGTGAAGCGTGTGCTTCCGGTTATTTGGCACGACTACAGGCACCTATTTTATTATTGCCCGTGGAAGGTCAGAACATTTTTGAAAGTCAGCTAAATAATATTGTTTTTTCCTGGCAGATGACGGATCCATTGGCACAACTTCCATTTGTCAATATTCGGTACTTATTTGAACTGCGGGAAAAATCACCTTTACTCGATCCCAATGATCAATTTGAGAATCATACCTTGGTATATAGCACGACTATAGACCACTTCTCCGTTTTTTACAATGAACTAACCTCTCAGTTAGAGCCTTCGAAAATATATATATGGCGTGTGACAGCGCAGTTCTTTGATGAAACGGGGACACAGATCCCAAACTATTTTGTACACAATGGCATTAGCCGGGTGGGATTGTTTCAAGTTTTGCCCGATTTTATTCCTGGTGAGAATCAAAGCGGCGTATCATGCCAGTGTCCTGAAGGAGAATGTGACTTTATGCTGCAGGATTTGATACCGTCTGGGCAAGGTTTGCAAGTGGGGGATAGCGTTCGATTTGGCGCTTTTAATATGACGATTTCTGACCTTGATAATTCCGGTCAAAGTGGTTCGGGGTCAGTAACAATACCTTTTCTCAATACAGCGGTAGAGGTATCTTTTGACCATATAAGCATCAATGCTAAGCGGGAAGTAATCAGTGGAAGCTTATCAGTAGAGGAATCGCAGTTGATAAGCGGCATCACGACAGATGCAGATCTATTACCTGACCTGTCCGGAATTTCTATAGGAGCAGACTGGCTCACCGAAATGAACCAACACGTCCGGGAGATCAAAGAGCAGATGTCATTGCCTATTTCATTGGGTAATACACTGGCTATGTTGGGTTTTTCGATGCCTTTTGAGATTTATGTAACAGCGATAGACTTCAATCTATATGGCAGTGCTACCGCCAGCTTGCTGCTCTCGATACCGGGAGCTAATGGTCAGATATTTAACTTTGGCGCCTCTGGGGTGCGTATAGGTAGAAGTGGCTTTGACATGGCCGATTTAAGGCTGTATTTGTTAAATGACGTGACTATACCTGGGCTTTCTTCTGTACCGCTTGTTCTACATCGAGCCGTCGGAAATCAGCCCGGTACGGGTAGTTATATCTATTTCGACTGTGATGGTTTTAAGGAATTTAATATTCAGGCAAGTTACCAGTTTCCTCAAGAGCAGTTAATCTCTGCCGAGGACAATGTATCGCCTGTAATTGCTACGCTGACGCTCAATTCCACCAATTGGGGCCAATTTACCGGACATGGCGAGATGACACCATTTGTAGCTGCCAGTGCGCCCGGCTGGGTTTTTTCTCCCGGACAGGTGGTAATTGATATGGATCTGAACAATAATCCGGAGACAATAGCTTTTCCTGAAAATTATGCTGCAGTGGATAACAGCTGGCGAGGCTTTTACATCGATAATGTGTCTGTCCAACTACCGGAAGATATGCAGTTGTCAAAAAGTGGACCTACCGTATTTGCTGCCCATAATATCATTTTAGATGCATCCGGCGTGACAGGTCTTTTAGAAGGACACAATCTGATCGACTTATCTACGGGTGATGCCGGAGGATGGGCATTTTCCATTGATTCTATTGCATTAAATGTATTGCAAAACAGTTTTGTAGATGCCCATATTGCTGGAAAAGCAGGTGTGAGTTTGTTAGATGCTGAGTTAGGCTATCAAGGGATTCTTGCCCGGGATGAACACGGTAATTATGCCTTCAATCTTTCTCCGCAAGGGACATTTGGAATACCCTTTCTAAAATTGAATGCCGAAATAGAAAATGGGAGCGTCCTCGCAATCGAAAAACAAGCAAATGGTAAGTACCGACCATATATCGACCTTAGCCTCAACGTAAATATGCAAGTCCCGGAAAGTGATTTCAGAGATGAAGGGCTGGGCGATATTATTGACCAATTAAAAGGAGTGTTGGGAATTTCGGAATTTAAATTTGGCCTGTCAGGCCTTAAACTAAACCATCTCCTGGTCAATCATCCATCACTGCCACCCGGGAAGTATTTTAGCTTGGAAGGAACAGAAGGAGGTGTCATCCAGATACCCGGATTGCCGGAAATGCAGTTGAGTGAATTATCACTATTGGAACAGAACAACGTTTTCAAGGGAATGTCATTGCCGGCTTTGGGATTGGATATGCAGCTAAATATGGGTTTCCTATCGATGGGAGTAGGTGTATGGGCAAAGAAAGACACTACAAAGCCGGGTAGTAAATATAGCTTTGGCAAGTTTGAGTTGGCTTTGCCTGATTTATCGGGACTTTCTTTCAAATGTCAGTGTGACTCCACGAACAGTCAAGACACTGTCTCCGGTTTCAATTACTGCGACCCACCCAATCTATCCGGGGGAAGCCCTGTATCCATTGAGCCCGGTGATGTCGTTCAAGTAGGTCATTTTAAGATGGCAGTCGATGAAATAACAGGTACCAATTCGGGAAAAGGGAAGATAATGCTTCCATTTTTAAGAATGAACCTTGAGGTGTCCTTTGATAATATTATTGTTGCAGGTATGCCTTCTGGTGAAAAGCGCCTGATCAATGGAGTGGTGCTATCGGCAGCCAATGCATCTATGGGAGGTTTCAGTGTAGATGTATCAAATGACGAGGGACCGCTTGACTTATCCGGACTGAACAACACCGATGGTTTTATGAGCCAAATGGATGACCTTGCTTCACAAGCCGGGCAGTTCTTTAGTATGCCTTTTTCGATTCGTGACAAGATGAATACACTCTTTGGTGTTACACTGCCAGAGGGTTTTGACTTCATATTGTTGGGAATTCGATTTGAACCGGATAGAGCAAGATTAAGTGCCATGCTTACTTTCAAAGTACAGGAAGCCAATTATCTAAAGTTTGGCTTGACCGGTGTCAATATTAGGCCGGACGGTTTCAATATGGATGGGTTACAAATTTATTTATCAGAAGATTTCACCAGCAACAAATAATAGGAAAAGTGATATGAAGTTAAATAGTAGAATTTGGACGATTTGGTGTGTTTTATGCTTATTTAATCCCTGGATAGGAGGTTCTGTCAACACTTTTGATAGACATCCTACCAAGACCAAATATATCGAAAAGTCGATTCCTGCAATCCGCGAAAATGCGCGACATTTTACCGGTGTCGATCTCTTATGGGAACAGATCCACAGTGGTTCACAGTCACAGTATAAGGCAAAACAAGATTTTAACCTCATGCAACAGTTGCCGCATTCCGGAGAAGATTTAGCGAAGCTATTGGAACAGCGAAAAGATGCAAATACATTGCCATTATCACTCAATAAATCGAGATTCTTTAAAGGTGCAGACTTTCATGGGCATCAACTCTTTCTATGCGACTTGCATACGACAATGAATGGCATGGTCGGAGACTTTGTGTTTTCTGTCATCACTCCAGAGAATCAAGTACTCAACTTCAGCGGACGCAATATCCCGATAGATGATGCAGGAGTAGATCTGTGTAAAATGCTTCTGCACATGGAAGGGGACATGTCCACAGATGATCCGGAACTTCCGATTACCATCAAGGGTAGCATGAATTTAGATAGTGCCAGTTATGTATCATTTAATTGCGACGGTTTTGACCGATTTCAACTTTTGTGCGAATACCGCTTTCCTGTTAATCTGTTGAAGCCGGTAGATGTTGATCACAGTAAGGTTCGGGCATTTTTTAAGATTGTTTCTACTGAAATAGGTGATTTTATTGGAACAGTGAGCATTGACCCCTTTGAAATCAAAGGTTTGGATGATGTTCAGTTTAGTATCCAGAATGCAGTCATAGACTATAGCATTTCGAGCAACGATGAGTCCATGATGTCTGCGATTAATCCGGGGTGGCCGCAGCAGGTCCAGAGCAAATATCAAGATGACAGCTGGCGTGGTTTCTTTCTTGCTGATTTTTCTATTGAATTACCGGAAGGGTTAGCGAATACTTCCGGCGAACGAATATCTATTGCCGTTCACAACTTTTTAGCGGATCATGGTTCGGGGATTACCGGGCTGCTCACTGCCAATCCTTCGGTTACAGGGAATGTTTCAGGCTGGGGCATGAGCTTAGACAGTCTGGCGCTCGAAGTCATCACCAATTCTGTCGATCAATTCTCTCTTTCAGGAAAGATAAATATCCCTATAATGGAGGGAAATGCTACGTATCAAGCCATGTTTGATTATCCCAATGGTCAACAGGGTGGTAAAGCAGAGATCGGTTTTAATCTGGATTTAGATGGGGTATATCATATTCCTTATCTCAATAATAGTAGTCTTACTTTGGATCAAGGTTCCAGTGCCAGTATAAGCTATATTGGAGGGAAGTTTCAGCCACAAGCCACCCTCAATGGGCAGATCGAAGTAAGTATCAGTGCACCGGATATTACTTTGCCGACATTAGAGTTCCAGGGCTTGAAGATTAATGACCAGACGATACCTTCTTTTGGTGATGTACAGGGAAAAGTAACTGGAGGCTTGGATCGCCTGAGTGTGGTAGCTTTTGGCTTGGCAGGCATGAATTTGGACGGAGATAATAATTCAACGGGATATCTTGATACATACCATCCTGAAGAAACGGTAGCTACTTTGGATCAATTAAAACATGGTCCTAATCCACAAAGTATTACGTTTCAAAATACCGGTGATACAGGTTCAGGAAATCCCGGTCAGAAACTCGGAGGATTCCCGATAACGATACGCAATATCGGACTCCATTCAGCTCAGGATGGTAATGAATCCTGCTACAAGCTGGACTTCAATATAGGCATTAACTTTGCTAAAGGAGTCAATGCATTTAATGCGGATGGCGGATTTTCAATTTGGGGTAAGTTAGATTTTAATAAGATATTGACCACGGAGCCTTGGAAAGCGCTTTCCTACCGAAAAACAACGGTCAACGAAATAATGATCGATGCTGATTTAGGTCGGATTGCTATCAAAGGGGGAGTCAAGCTAATCGATGATGATCCGGTCTATGGTGACGGATTCAAAGGCGCCATATCTATGAAAGTAAAGTTTCCTACAGCAGAATGTATGATTCAAAGCGTAGGACAATTTGGCAATGCACCCGGTGATTTCAGGTATTTCTTTGTTGATGCAGAGGCCGGTTTTAAAACAGGTTTGCAGCTGGGCAATACAGGTCTGGCCATTTATGGATTCAGTGGAGGCTTCTTCTATAATATGCAGCGTCAAGGTGCGAGCCCTAAAGATGTTGCGGCGGGCAAAAATATTGATAATATGCCTCCAAACAGCCCACCGATTTTATCGGATGAACTTCTCCAACCAGGGATATCACTATCCGGCACACAGTACATCCCGCATGAGCACAGTACCGGCATGCAGGCAGGCATGATCTTTGGATTATCAGTACCCCAAACCTTTGTCGCTGATGTTGCCTTTGGTATGGAGGTCAATACGTCGTCAGGCTTTGCCGTGCAACGCATCTATTTTGAGGGTGGCGGATATGCGATGAATCAAGGCTTGTCACAACGCCACAAAGCGTCGGCTATTATACAAGTAAAACTTGATTTTGATATTCCTAATAGCACCTTGGTAGGCCGATTTGGCATGCAATTCACATCGCCATTCGGCAGCCCACCAGAACTGGCTATGATAAAGGGGACGTATAATACCGGCTTGACAGCAGTCAATGTTTATTTTAAATTTAAAGGGAAGAAGGAGTATTTCGTGTATGCCGGTACGCCGGATAATCCGATGAAGATACAGTTTCAACTCACTGATGCAATAAAGCTAAGTGGAGTGAATGCCTACTTCATGATCGGAACAGAGATGCCTTCTATCCCGACATTGGCACAAGTCTTTGCCCAAGAGGGCTATGATTTGCCATCCGAGTTGGTTTCAGTCAGCTCAAGACCGTATCTGGTTGGAGATCGGGGAGTGGCTTTTGGTGCTCGACTGAATGTTCCAAAGAAAAATTACAATTTCCTGATGTTCAAAGCATCAATTCAGGCTATGGCAGGATTTGATGCGAGTATGCAGCATTATGATGAAAATATAACCTGTGGGTCCAATGGTTCCTTTGGCATGAATAATTGGTACTTACAAGGACAAGCTTACGGTGCATTTAAAGGGGATTTGAGTATGAAGATTAATCTCTTATTTTATTCCACCACCGTTAAGATTGCCTCTTTGGAAGCCGGTGCCGCCCTACAAGCTAAGTTACCAAATCCGACGTGGATGATGGGCTTTATTTATGGTCGATACTCTGTCCTGGGCGGTAGAATAAAGGGTAAGTTCAGCTTCAAAGTCGAAATGGGAAAACAATGTAGCGACATGCCCGAATATGACCCTTTAGCAAATATTCCGTTGATACAAGATGTGTATCCGGCTGACGGAAGTAACAATGAGGTATATGATAGCCCCCAGACGACCTTCTTTTTACCCATGAATCAAACCATCAATATCTCCTATATAGATGACAAAGGGAAAGAAAAAATCAAATTGTATAAATGCTTTATTAATACGGCAGAAACCCGGATCACTAAAAAAGGTACTAATATCACCATTCCTTATAATATCATCTACCGGGATAGCTTCAGCACTGCTGTTTTTCAACCCAAAAACCTGTTGCAAGCCAATACAGACTATGAATTTAAAGTAAGAGTAGGTTGGAAAGAGATTATTGGTGCATCAGAAGTCTTGGGCACAACCTTTGAAGAAAGAAAAGTATCCTTCCGAACCGGAGATAAACCCCAGAAAATTATGACCGAAGCCGTCGCATATACCGCTCCCGGTGCAGGTCAGCGCTACTGGCATAAAAACTATGCCCGACCAATGATTGAATTCAAACAACAAGGATGGGATTATCTTTTCCCACCTACACGTCAAGTTTCATTTAAGACCAGAGATCAAAATGTCATCACTGCCTTCCAAAATGATGGGTGGAATATTGTACAACAAGGAGATTCAAGTATGATTTCAAAAAATTTACCACTCAAATATATCTGTCGTATTAAGAATATTAAAACGACAGAAGTCCATGATATCATCATCAACGAACACCCTGCTCCACCTTCCGGTCCGGCCTATATATGGGAACTAAGGTATATTAACTTCGGTGCATTTAGTATCCCTATGTATCTATATGTCCCTAATACGGTCACAGGAACTAAAGTAAGATTTGATGAATTAAATGCGCTTAATCTGACAAAAGAAGGAATATACGCACTTCAGATTATCAGGACACCAGCAGACCTAATCCAGATACCGGTATCAACCATAGAAGTAACCAATAAGGATACCTATACATACAATGATACTATGGAAGTGGCAACAGTAGAGACAACCTCGAGAGAGATATCATCTGTTAATTATCTACAACAAGTCATTCAGGCACAGGCGGGGGACGAAGTGCTGTACACAGATCATTACTTCGGCGTGAGTCAATATGACCATCTAAAGGATAAGTTTGATGCATTGACCTTTGGTGAATGGAAATTGGGTCAGGCAAGAAATGACTTTGGCTATCCGGATAGCCAGTTGCCACGGTTTGAATATCAGAGTAACTCCATGGATATCTACAATGGATACAAAAGCCCGCAAGAGCCTTTTGATTATTATGATCAGATTTATTTGAAAAACAATATAGAACAAAGGAAAGACGGTGACTATGGAAATCCCATCAAAGACTATATAATCAATCAAAGAAAACCGATAGAATTAGTCGATTTGGTAGGCGATAGAGCGAATAAGGATGTAAAGAAAATGCGTACAATTTTGGCAAAAAATGATGCAAAAGCAGCTGCACTACGGTCCGAATTGTCGATTTTAGAGAAGGATATTCAGCGTACGATTATTCCAATCGATTTGTATTTTCCGCGCAATGATGATGATAACGTTTATTCCGATCAGACCGGTGTATTATTGGTAGAAAACAATACACCCGCTTTTTGGTATAAATTCAAAAAGAAAAAATGGAACAACACAAAAGACGGCATCAGAATTTCATTTAATGACTATTATTCTTTTACCCAAAAGGTTATCAGTGACTATGCCAATGTCAAAGGGTGGGCCAATCAAATTTATTTCAACCCGCATATTGCCGGCAAGTTAACTCAATCTGAAATCAATAATAAGAAGATGAATATATGGAATTCGAGCTCCCAGACTTCCGGCTATAATCTTCCCGGAAGCTCTCAATCCGCCGGAAACATGACTATGTGGATAGTAAATGGTGAAGCCAGGATTATAAGAAATTGGATTAGACTGTACCAATACCATGCTGAATATTTGGACTTGCTTTCCCGGGCACTTATCATCTCAAAAGAACAGCTGAATACGTATAGATTGATGAGAAATTACTATCTGATTCCTGACTACCCATACAATGGATTTATACCGATAAAATCCGATTTTTTCGCAGATAATCGATTAAATCTGCTCAAACAAAAAAAATTGGGCTATCGTATCAAATACATGAGTTCCGGGGCGCCGGAGTACTTTAACTCAGAAGGTAATAAGTACGGTAATACCAAGTTAGGTAATAGGCTGTGGCTTATTTATAATTTCCCATTTTGATGCAGAATAATATTTTTTCATTGATCATGACTCGAAAAATAATAGTGGGCGATAAAATAAAATATAAAATAAGAAAAATAGGTATGTCAAAAACATACGTCGCGGCTATCAATATCCTCTCTATCTGGTGTATATTTTTCATTTTAGGGAGCTCCCCCATAGAGCCATTGAATGCTCAAAGTGGCTACCCTATAAAGGTAGGAGGTGTATTTGATGATGCTAAGATTGTCCTTACCTGGGCACCGACCAATGACACCTTATGGAGCTGGGGCAACAAGTATGGTTATTCAATAGCACGGATAGATGCTGCTGGTAAAGAAACTATTTTGGCAAAAGACATCAAGCCATATCCTCATCAATGGTTTATTAACCACAAAGAGGATTATAATGGAATGGTCGGTGTAATAGGGGATATGTTGTATGACCCAAAATTTAGTGCAAAAAATGTGGGTGAAAATTTGACAAACCAACAGATACAGTATAATTATATCGTGCCGGAAGCAATCGCTAATCCTGTCCTTGGTATAGCATTGGGCTTGTCTTTTGTTGATTCGACAGCATTGCCCAATCAAAGATATACTTACGTGATAACCCTACTTGATTCTATGGGTGTCGCATTTTTTGGCAAATTAGAGTTGACCAATAACCCTAAAACGGGACCGTATAACCTTACTGAATTGTACAGCATGCCATTTAACCCACCGGGAGGAGTATCTCTGTCCGGTATGGTTTCGGATCAAAGCACTCCGGACCGGATAGAAGTAATAGCAAAGGCATATCAGGATTCTATTGTATTGCGTTGGGCGCCGAATAATGCATCTTTCTGGGTCAGAACTCAACATAAACCGTATGCTATATTTAGACTTAATGAGATTTCTACTCCGGATACTACATACACCGAATACATATTTCTTGACTCTATACAACAGTGGAAAATAGGGCAATTTACCCCGGATGTCATAAAGAAAGACAGTCTTCTGCTCGTGGCTGCGCAATGTATGTACGGAGCACAAGAAACTTCCGACAAAGATGGCATCATCATGCAGCATTCAGAAAGCCAAATGAGATACGGTATGGCTATACTGGCTGCCGACCGGTCGCCACTGGCAGCTACTTCGCTCGGACTTCGGTATGTCGATAAAGATGTAAAGCCGGGCCATGCTTACAACTATGTGATTATGACCAGAGAGGCTGTAAATATCACCGAAAATGGATTGGTTTCCATCAAAAATGAAAAGGATACTTTATCGCGGATTCAGGGATTCTTTGCCGAGCCGTCCAATGGGAGAATCAATCTCAAATGGAACAAATTAAATGATCAGTATTATTCCGGATACAAATTAGAACGCTCTGAAGATGGCGGGAAGACATTTAAAGCCTTACATGATGCGCCCCTCCTCATCATACACAATCCACTCAGTAGTGACGACGGCTATTATCATTTTGCTGATACATTAACTCAAAATAATCTTAAATACCTCTATCGATTAAGAGGGATTGATGCATTTGGTGAATTAAGTGACCCTGTAAATGTTACTGCACAAAGCGAGGATAAGACACCGCCTTCTTCTCCGGTGATATACGTAGCGGAGGCCTCAAAAGATGGCTCAATAACGTTGAAGTGGGAGGTGCCGAAGGAAGAAATAGGGATAGGATATTTTCAAATATTATTGGCAGATAATATTGAAACAGGATATGAAGTAATTGCAGACAAGTTGCCGGTTTCCCAAAAATCGTATCATTATACCGGACCCGTTCAAACCGATCGGTCCTATTACTTCATCGTTGCTGCCTATGATTTATCAAACAATCAAATCCGAAGTGCCCCCGCATATGTGCCCTTGGTTGATTCTGTGGCGCCTGCAACTCCGAGACATCTTGAAGGATACATTGACTCATTGGGTCATGTCAATATTACATGGGACCCAAGTACTGAGAAAGATGTAATAGGATACCGTGTTTATATGGGAAACAATCCGGAACATGAATTTGCTCAAATCACCAAAGAACCCACTGTTTACAACGCTTGGCGAGATACTGTTTCTTTGGTTTCTTTAGATAAAAAGGTATATTACAAAGTTTCGGCGGTCGATAGGAGCTTCAATCAGTCTGCATTCTCAGAAATAATTAGTCTGAATCGACCCGATATCATCCCTCCTGCTGCTCCTGCATCATTGCCTGCATCATCAGGTACGACAGGAGTAGAATTGCGCTGGACACCCAGTTCAAGTAATGATGTGGCAGCGTATATCATCTATCGTAGAGATCCGGATGAGATACACTCTGTCTATCAAAGAATTATGCGAATCAGCGATACAAAAACAACCAATTGGAATGATACCACTGCTTTGCCCTTGAAGATTTATCAGTACATCATCAAAGCACAGGATTCTACCGGATTGCTTTCAGAACCATCTTTCCCGGTCAAAGGAAGAAAAGCATTCGATATAGGTACTATCCAAATTAAACAACTAAAAGCAACATATCGTCCGGAATATTCAGCTATTTATTTAGAATGGGAAAAACCGATTCCTACTAATAATGAATCAACAAATTTCCATTTCTACTTATACAGGAAAGTTAATAAAGGTTCGTGGAAAAAAATAAAACAACTTGGCGCTTTGACCTATACGTACTTGGACAGAGATTTGAAGGCAGACGGAACATATATATACGGCATAAAATTAGTGTTGAATGACGGAAATTCAGCCGCCTTAACCGAAAGTAATTCAATAAATTTTATTAAAAAATAGCCTCAAGCCTTTTACTCAGTGCGGCATTTAAAGCAGATTCATTTTAGCCTAATGATAAAAAAAAGAAAAATGAAACATAAAATACTATTCAAATTATCCCATTCTTTATTGAGTGTATATGATAAAAGGAATTTCTTTTTAACGTCATTTTTTATATTTTTTTTAACCAATATTTTACTGGCATTTGTTTCAAATCCTGCGGAAATAAATGGTGATAATCCCCGCTTTCCGATTGGAAAAATGGCAATTGCCGGGGGCTATAATTTTGGCTGCTCGACTGCCTATAGTTGCCCGGAAGTAATCATTAGTAGCAATGCGCCAATATGTACGGGTTCTACCTTGATTCTCAGCGTGGACAATGCCTCAGATTACGTCAGTTTTACCTGGTATAATCCGGCAGGAGACCAAGTAGGCACAGGCAGTATACTCCAGATTCCCAATGTAACACCGGATATGACGGGAGTTTATCATGTGGATGTCAGCGATATATATGGATGCACCCAACAAGGCAGCAAAGGTATAGAAGTGCTGCCGGTGGACACCGCTCTGGCGGGCGCAGACCAATTGGTATGCAATGATAACACGACAACCTTACAAGGCAATATCCCACAATATGGCAATGGTCAGTGGACATTAATCTCTGGCAGTGGCAATATTACCGATCCTACAAGTCCATCAACTACAGTCACCAACCTTACTTCTGGCGAAAACATTTTCCAATGGGCAATAATCTCATCCTTCGGCTGTGATACATCTTTTGATCAGGTCACCATCACGGTGGGCAATCCGGCCCCCAGCATAACGTCCAATGCGCCACTGTGTGTAGGCTCTACCTTGATTCTCAGTGTGGACAATGCCTCAGACTATGTCAGTTTTACCTGGTATAATCCGGCAGGAGACCAAGTAGGCACAGGCAGTATACTCCAGATTCCCAATGTAAGTCCGGATATGACGGGTGTTTATCATGTTGATGTCAGTGATATATACGGCTGTAGCCAACAAGGTAGCAAAGGAATAGAAGTGCTGCCGGTGGACACCGCTCAGGCAGGCGCAGACCAATTGGTATGCAACGATAACACGACAACGTTACAAGGCAATATGCCGCAATATGGCAATGGTCAGTGGACAATAATCTCCGGCAGTGGCGATATTACCGATCCTACAAGTCCATCAACTACAGTCACCAACCTTACTTCGGGGGAAAACATTTTCCAATGGGCAATAACCTCACCCTTCGGCTGTGATACATCTTATGATCAAGTCACCATTACTGTAGGTAATCCTGTCCCCAGCATAACGTCCAATGCACCACTGTGTGTAGGTTCTACCTTGATTCTCAGTGTAGACAATGCCTCAGACTATGTCAGTTTTACCTGGTATAATCCGGCAGGAGACCAAGTAGGCACAGGCAGTATGCTCCAGATTCCCAATGTAAGTCCGGATATGACGGGTGTTTATCACGTTGATGTAGTGGATATATATGGATGCACCCAACAAGGCAGCAAAGGTATAGAGGTGCTGCCGGTTGACACCGCCCAAGCAGGCGCAGACCAATTAGTATGCAACGATAACACGACAACTTTACAAGGTAATACTCCGCAATACGGCAATGGCCTGTGGACAATAATCTCCGGCAGTGGCGATATTACCGACCCTACAAGTCCATCAACTACAGTCACCAACCTTACTTCGGGGGAAAACATTTTCCAATGGGCAATAACCTCACCCTTCGGCTGTGATACATCTTATGATCAAGTCACCATTACTGTAGGTAATCCTGTCCCCAGCATAACGTCCAATGCACCACTGTGTGTAGGTTCTACCTTGATTCTCAGTGTAGACAATGCCTCAGACTATGTCAGTTTTACCTGGTATAATCCGGCAGGAGACCAAGTAGGCACAGGCAGTATGCTCCAGATTCCCAATGTAAGTCCGGATATGACGGGTGTTTATCACGTTGATGTAGTGGATATATATGGATGCACCCAACAAGGCAGCAAAGGTATAGAGGTGCTGCCGGTTGACACCGCCCAAGCAGGCGCAGACCAATTAGTATGCAACGATAACACGACAACTTTACAAGGTAATACTCCGCAATACGGCAATGGCCTGTGGACAATAATCTCCGGCAGTGGCGATATTACCGACCCTACAAGTCCATCAACTACAGTCACCAACCTTACTTCGGGGGAAAACATTTTCCAATGGGCAATAGCTTCGACGTATGGCTGTGATACATCCTTTGATCAAGTCACCATCACTGTGGGAAGTCCGGCACCCGGCATCACGTCCAATGCACCACTGTGTGTGGGTTCTACCTTGATTTTCAGCGTTGACAATGCTTCAGACTACGTCAGCTTTACATGGTATAATCCGACAGGCGATACCATTGGATATAACAGCATTCTCCAAATTCCCAATGTAAGTCCGGATATGACGGGTGTTTATCACGTTGATGTAGTGGATATATATGGATGCACCCAACAAGGTAGCAAAGGAATAGAGGTGCTGCCGGTGGATACCGCCCAAGCAGGCGCAGACCAATTAGTATGCAACGATAACACGACAACGTTACAAGGCAATATGCCGCAATATGGCAATGGTCAGTGGACAATAATCTCCGGCAGTGGCGATATAACTGACCCTACAAGTCCATCAACTACGGTCACCAACCTTACTTCGGGCGAAAACATTTTCCAATGGGCAATAACCTCACCCTTCGGCTGTGATACCTCTTATGACCAGGTCACCATCACTGTGGGCAATCCGGCCCCCAGCATAACGTCCAATGCGCCACTGTGTGAAGGGTCAACACTCCACCTTGCCCTTTCTGACTCTACACTCTATGAATCTTTCGAATGGACAGGTCCGATGGGCAATAGTATCGGCAACAACGCTTCTATCGCTATACCCAATATCACCGTTGCTCAGGCAGGCACTTATTCAGTGATTACGACAGATTCCTATGGATGCCAAAAGACAGATTCCACTGATGTAGTAGTTTATCCGGCAGAAACTGCTGATGCAGGCCCGGATCAACTAATTTGCTCCGAAACCACAGGCAGTCTAAGTGGAAATGTCCCCGGCAGTGGTAGTGGCTTGTGGTCGCTTGTTTCAGGGAGTGGCGATATTACCAATCCAACGAACCCGACTACAACTGTTACCAATCTTGCTTCTGGGTTGAACACTTTCCAGTGGACGATTACACCCACTAATGGCTGTCCTGTTACTTATGACCAGATTACCATCACTGTAGGTAATCCGGCCCCCGACATAACATCCAATGCACCACTGTGTGAAGGGTCAACACTCCACCTTGCCCTTTCTGACTCTACACTCTATGAATCTTTCCAATGGACAGATCCGATGGGCAATAGTATTGGCAACAACGCTTCTATCACTATACCCAATATCACCGTTGTTCAGGCAGGCACTTATTCAGTGATTACGACAGATTCCTATGGATGCCAGAAGGCAAATTTCACCGATGTCAGTGTAGATGTCATGCAAATAGCGAATGCTGGATTAGATCAAGTTATTTGTAGTGATTCCAGTACTGTACTTTATGCTAATCCTCCATTAACAGGAGTAGGTACCTGGGAAATCATCAATGGAGCAGGAGTATTTACCGATCCACATAATGCAAATACTGCCGTGTCCGATTTAACTGAAGGTGAAAATAGATTGCAATGGACCATAAATCCCCAAAACTCATGTCCCAGTTCATCAGATGAATTAATTGCAACTGTCAGTATTCCTCGAGTAAATATTAATTCCAAAGCGCCATTATGCGAAGGTGCCGACCTCTCTTTAAGTGCTCAAGGCCAAGATATTGTGAGTTATTTTTGGACTAGTCCTTCAGGATCATCCTGGCCGCAGTCTAATATAGAAATACCGGATATAACGCTCAATGATGGTGGAGTTTACCAACTTACTGCATACAATTTACTTGGTTGTTCGATTTCAAAAGATACTATGGTGACTGTTATACCCAAGCCTCTGGCTGATGCAGGAAAAGATCAAAATATTTGTTTCGGCAATTCAACTACCTTGCAAGGTGTATTACCTGATGGGACATCCGGGTTTTGGACTATTATTGTTGGAGAAGGGATCTTGGGCGATCCGGATAGCCCGACAAGTACATTTGTCAACAATTTACCTTCTACAAACCCTTTGCTGCAATGGACTGTCACCAATAGTTCAGGCTGCATTAATCAGGATACTGTTTTACTCAACTATAAAGAACCCTCTCCTCCAGCCTATGCCGGTGATGATCGTGAAATATGCATAAGTGACGGACAGATAACGCTGCAAGCTACTGATCCGGTTTTGGGTAAAGGGACATGGCAGATTATAGTGGGAAATGGGAATATCACAGACATTCACGATCCAAATACCAATGTAACAAACATCAGTGCAGGACCAGATAATCTACTTGTCTTGGTGTGGCATATTGATGACGCTTGCCATACCGGCCTTCCGACAGCTAATGATACGGTTGTCTTTACAATAGATGCGCTTCCGGGACTCGCCAATATCCTTACTTCTGATACCGCATTGTGCAATCAAAATGTATTAAATCTCCTCGCCGACGAGGATTTTAATGGCGTAGGTCAATGGAGCATCATCGAAGGCCCGGGTAGTATTTCTAATCAGAATAATTCGACAACATCCATTGTTGGGTTATTATCCGGTCAAAATACAGTGGCACAATGGACCGTATCAAATGGTGTTTGTCCGGCAACCCATGACCAAATAACAATTTCTATAGATCTACTGCCGGATAATGCAAACGCAGGGAAAGACACTATCTTGTGCAATACATCTGATTATAGGTTGGCTGCTAATCCGGTGATATCGGGCATCGGTAATTGGTCTATTTTATTTGGTAACGGTTCTGTATCGGAAAATCATAACGCTAATGCATTGCTCACAGATATTTTACCGGGATCAACCACTACGTTATTATGGGAAGTAAGTTCAGGAGTGTGCCCTTCCAACAAAGATACTATTACAATTCAAAACGATGCTTTACCTACGATAGCTACAGTAGGAGAAGACCAAAGTTTGTGTAACACATCTAATTGGATTACTACTGGCAACACACCTTCTGTGGGCACAGGAGAGTGGAATCTTATCAGCGGAAGCGGTGGCTTTGACCATCCTTCCCATCCGCAGGATACATTCAGAATATTCTCACTGGATGAGCCAGTCACTCTCTCTTGGTCGATCTCCAATGGTGTATGTCCCGTATCTGCCGACACGATAAGCATTATTAATTATGCGTTACCGGATGATGCCATAGCAGGTGATGATTTATTCCTATGTGATACATTCTCTATATTAAATGCAACTCCTGTTATAAAAGGTCAAGGCTCATGGTCCATTATTGAAGGCCCCGGAATCATTGAAGACCCTCAAAGCAATCAAACCATACTTAGTACACTGCCTCTGAACTCAACTTCGTTACTCCTATGGGAGGTTTCTAATGGAACATGTCCGGTAAACCGGGATACGCTTACAGTGACTACTACATCCAATAAGCTTTATTCTCAGGCAGGTGAGGACCAGTCCCCATGTAGTGCGCAGAGTCTTACCTTGAATGCCGTTCCCGCGCCTGACGGTGTTAGTGGAACATGGTCTATACTCTCTGGACCCGGCACCATTCAAAATATACACAATCCTTCAGCTATCCTGTCAGGACTGATTCCCGGCCAATCCTCGCTTCTCGTATGGACCATCAGTGATGGACTGTGCCCTGATGTGTCGGACACCATGCGTATCGACAACGTGGACAATACAAGCGTTCAAGCCAACTTTTTAATTCATCAGTCCGCATGTGTAGGTGATACGATGGCTCTCATTGATATTTCCATCATCCCTTCCGACTTAAATGTCACATACTCTTGGGATCTGGATGGTCAAACAAGCAATGTAGAAAATCCATTTGTCGTCTATGATGAATCCGGTCCGAAAAACATAACGCTATCTGTTCAGGCTGGTCAATGTATCAGCACTTCACCAACTAAACAGATTGATATACATGATTGTCTGAAGGATGGTAAAGACACAGCGGAAGTTTACAATACAATTTTTGTATATCCCAATCCAACAGATGGGCAAATAACAATTGATATCATTCAGTCTTCAAGTCAATCCGTATTATTTGTTTATAATGTTACAGGTGCATTGATATATCGAGAAATTATCACTGACACGCAATATCAAAAGAAATTGAAGCTTCCTTTGCCCGGTTTATATTTAATTAAAATTCTCAGTTCTAATTATGAAAAGACGTTGAAAGTACTCAAGATTTAGGCCTTTAACCCATATTCCGCATTATAAAAATACGGAATCGATGTGATAGGTGTTTAAGCAAAAGAACTATTTCATTTATCGAATCGATATTATTAGTTGTAAATCGATTTCGCAATTGTCTAATGTTCATGATAACATTGAGTCATCAATAAGAGTTCGGGATAAATATACGGTAACAATTAACCTAGGTGGCGTAATATTTATTTCGTTGCATTTATAAAGGTATTAAGTGGCGTCAATGCCTTGAACGCTTCCACCGTCAACTTAAGGAGATTAGGGGTCGGTAAGTCTTCATCATTTAATATAACTGTGCCGATATAGCTTTTGAGCTTGAGGTATTCAGATGCGGGGTCGTCACTTACAAAGCCTTTTGGAACTCTTTTTAGTAAGTATTCGTCACTCCTGTCTAAGTCACCATATATCTTTTTAAATTGAGGGGTAAGAGCCTTAGACAAGAAGTAGTCATAATCCGAACTTATGTGTTTTCTGATTTTTTGCAACTTATCTGCTCCCGGATTGTACAACCCACCACCAGCAAAGCTTCGACCCGGCTCCAAATGAAAATAGTATCCGGCAGTATCCATTTGTTTTCGCCCACCCGCACTTATACTGGCTCCGAAATGTATCTTATAAGGACTCTTATCCTTGCTAAACCGAACATCTCGATTGATTCGAAACATACATTCCTTGGGCGATAGACCCTTTAACGTCGAATCGAATGTAGAAGTGGCATTGATGACCTTACCGATAAACTCTAAAAAGTCCTCCTTCGCCGCCTCATACGTCCGGCGGTTGTCGTCAAACCAGGCTTTGTTGTTGTTCAAGCTCAAGTCGATGAGAAAATGCAGTGTCGTGATATCCAGCATGAATGCGCTTTACAAGGTGGTTACCAGTTAAAAACTATAGCTTGTTCTATCTCAGGGTGTAAGCTTTTTGCAACAGGACAAGTGTCGGCAATATGTCGGAATATAGATTTTTCTTTGTCGCTATATCCTTTGTCCGGGAAATACAGCTGGACGTCGATACGCACAATACGGCGTGGATCGACGCCCATGTGTTTGGTTACTTCTGCATAAGCGCCATCCATATCGACATCGTTGTCTCTTGCCCAGATACCCATGACGGTGAGCATACAGGTAGCGAGAGAGGTGGCACATAGGTCGGTGGGGCTAAAGGCAGAAGCCTTCCCTCTATTATCAATTGGTGCGTCGGTACGGATACTTTGTGACGATGTTAGATGGATGCACTCTGTTTCCAAGTCTCCTTTATAAATTACTTTAGATGTCATTATTATTTATTTTTTATTTAAATAGGTCTGAGGATCTATGGACTGTGGTGTCCATGCCTTCAGAAAATTGAATACTTTAATGGCGTCATAACTCCCTTTGTTATCCTCGAGATATTCGCTATTTTGGGTGTGAATCAGCTTTCCGGTAGAGTCAAGAATGAGGAAAACCGGAAATCCAAAGCGTTGCGGAAATCCATATTGGGCAAAGGTTTTCTCATTTTTATTTTCTTTGCTATAATTGAGGTGCACAATTTGATAAGAAGCGTTGAATATTGAATCAATTTGAGCGTTTTCTTTGGAAAATTTATCAAAGCGGATACACCAGGAACACCAATTACCGCCAGCTTGAACAAATACGTGTTTGCCTTGCTTGGCGGCGAGGTCGATAGCATTTTGTATAGAGGCTTGTGCGTCGGCCGTTTCATCATAGAGCTTGACAGATTGACCGATTGATAAAAAGGTAGAAGAGAATAAGACTAAGGATGTGAAGATAAACTTCAGGTTATTCATGTTACAAATCAGAATTTATTTTATCAATAGGATTTTGTTTAGATGTAGCGTTGGCGGCTTTTTCAGCACGTTCTTTTTCTTTTTGTTCTCTTATTTCAGCGTCACTGATATTGTATGCTTTTACGATATCTTTGACCAATCGGTGTCTAACCACGTCTTCTTCATTGAGAAATACTTGTGCGATACCATCAATGCCTGACAGGATGGATAGCGCTCTTTTTAGACCGGATTGTTGACTGTAGGGGAGGTCGATCTGGGTGAGGTCGCCTGTAACAATAATTTTACCGCTTGGTCCTAATCGTGTTAAAAACATCTTGAGTTGTGATGACGTCGTGTTTTGTGCCTCGTCCAGGATGATAAAGGCATTGTCGAGAGTCCGTCCACGCATATAGGCCAAGGGCGCCACTTCAATAATCCTTTCCGACATAAACTTAGCCAGTTTGTCGGCGGGAATCATCTCGTCTAAGGCGTCGTATAAAGGTCTCAGGTAGGGGTCGATTTTTTCTTTTAAATCGCCGGGCAAGAATCCAAGGCTTTCGCCCGCTTCTACTGCCGGACGTGTCAGTATTATCTTCTTGACAAGCCTATTTTTCAATGCTTTCACAGCAAGTGCCACCGCAGTATAGGTCTTGCCCGTACCCGCCGGACCAATAGCAAAAACGATGTCGGCAACATCCGAGGCAGACACTAACTTCTTCTGGTTGACAGTACGTGCCCTAATTGGGAAGCCATCTTTGTTGTGAAGGATGACATTACCACCGCTGCCATTCGCTTCGATTTCCTTATGGTCAAAAGGGTTGATTCCCGACAAAACATTATCCAGAATTGAAGGTGGAAGTTCTTTGTACTCTTTGAGATATCTTACCAATACTTCTATTTTGGCCTTTAACTCTTGGGTCAGCTTCTTATCACCAGATATTTTAATGGTGTTACCCCTTGAACTAATAAGCAAATCTTTATACAGGGACTTCAATTGGTTCAACCTTGTGTTGTTCTCTCCCAACAAGTCCACCGGCTCTACACCTTCGATGGTCAATACTAATTCACTCAATGACTTTATTTCCTAATTAATTTAAAATGATATGATATTTAAAAGATATGAAACATAAAGGGCAAACTGTCTTATTGTCATATTAGCCTAAAAATGAACCAAATCTTTTACGACTTTCTACATTATTCAACAAATATTCTTTACATCTGTTGATCCCAAATACAGCAGTAAAGGTTTTGAAAAACCGTATAGTGCTGATTATGAGGGTTAATCCCGATGTGCGAATCGTTTCAATGGTTTCTGTAAACCATTGATTACGAGTCGTAAATCGATTCCGCATTTGCGGAATTGGGGTTGAAACAACATTTTCAATCCGAAAGATAGGAAAGAGTATATGAATAGAAAAATTTTTCTCAAAAGTGACATTCTTACTCTGTTTATTTCTGGTTTTTCTAATGCGAAAGTTGGTTTTATTTTGACTTCAATACAAAATATATTATTCGCGATATAATTTGTAATTTTGCACCTTCAAAATCAAAAAAATGTACAGAACGCACAACTGTGGTGAACTTAGGATATTAGACGCTGGCAAAGCCGTTACCTTAAGCGGATGGGTAAGTATAAGCCGTGATTTTGGCGGCCTTACTTTTGTCGATTTAAGAGACCGCTATGGTATAACTCAGCTTGTATTTGATGCTGATTCTAAACCTGATATACGCAAGAAGGCTCAACAGCTTGGGCGGGAATATGTCATCAAGGTTGTTGGAATTGTTCGTGAAAGATCCAATAAAAACCCCAATAGGGAGACAGGCGACATCGAAATAGAAGTAGAGGCTTTAGATATTTTAAATGAATCAAAAACACCGCCATTCACCATTGAAGACCAAACGGATGGTGGCGATGACCTTCGCATGAAATATCGTTATCTAGACCTTCGGCGCAATCCGGTGCAGCAAAACATCATATTTCGCTCTAATGTAGCCATTGAAACACGCAAAAACCTGTCAGAGCAAGGATTTGTTGAGGTAGAGACTCCCTTTCTAATAAAATCAACGCCAGAGGGCGCTAGGGATTTTGTTGTCCCTTCCAGAATGAATCCAGGTTCTTTTTATGCTTTACCACAGTCGCCACAGACATTTAAGCAGCTATTGATGGTCAGCGGTTTGGACAAATATTTCCAAATCGTGAAATGTTTCAGAGACGAAGACCTTCGTGCTGACAGACAACCGGAATTTACACAAGTGGATTGTGAGATGTCTTTTGTAACACAGGAGGAAATACTCAACACCTTCGAGGGCTTGACGAGGAATATATTCCAAAAGGTATTGCAGGTCGATTTAGGCGATTTTCCACGGATGACCTATGACGAGGCTATGACAAAATATGGTTCTGATAAACCGGACATGAGATTTGACATGGAGTTTGTATATCTTAAAGAGGATGTTAGCGGAAAAGATTTTGCCGTGTTTGATCAGGCAGAAAATGTGATAGGCATTGTAGCAAAGGGCTGTGAGGCTCAATTTTCCAATAAAGACATGAAAGATTTAACAGAATGGGTTCAACGACCTCAGTTAGGCGCCAAGGGTTTGGTCTATGTCAAATATGGTGCTGAAGGAATTAAGTCAACAGTGGGTAAATTTTATTCTGACGAAGACCTAAAGCGTATAGGTGATAAATATAATATCGAAAATGGTGACCTCTTGCTTATCCTTTGTGGCGAAACCGAAAAAACGAGGAAGCAATTGGGTGAGTTGAGGCTTGAGATGGGTCGTCGCCTTGGCCTAATGCGTCCGGGTGACTTTAAACCATTGTGGGTTGTGGATTTTCCGTTGTTAGAGTGGGACGATGATACGCAGCGTTTCTATGCCATGCACCATCCATTTACGTCACCCAAAAAAGCGGATATAGAGAAAATGCATTCTGATGATCGCAGCATATTGAGTAGCCTCCGGGCTGATGCTTACGACTTAGTCATAAATGGTTCTGAAATCGGCGGTGGCTCTATCCGTATCTTTGACAAAGGGCTACAGGCGAAGAATCTTAACTTGCTTGGATTTTCTGCAGAGGAAGCAGAAAGGCAATTTGGATTTTTGATGAATGCTTTTGAATATGGTGCTCCACCACACGGCGGTATTGCCTTTGGATTTGATAGATTGTGTGCAGTCATGAGTGGGCAGAACAGCATACGAGACTTCATTGCTTTTCCTAAAAATAATCAGGGACGCGATGTGATGATCGATGCTCCGTCATCTATTGATGCTCTTCAGTTGAAAGAATTAGGGATTGAAGTAACGGAATAGAAGGCGATAAATACAGCCTTTAACCCATGCCCTTCACAAGCATACTATTAGGATTTTTAGTAAGGATTTAAGCTACTGCGGTCTCCCTATTGGTCTGAGCTCGCTTCAGACATGTTTTTTCGACAATATGTCTTAAATGTACAATCACTATCATCGCCATCTTTTTGAGGGTGGAATTTCCTTTCGACAAGAGTCCATTCATTCCAGTTTATTTCGGGAAAGAAGGTGTCTCCGTCAGGGTTCATGTGTATTTCAGTATAGTACAGCTTATCCCACAAGTCAATGGTTTGTCGGAAGATTTCTCCACCGCCGATGATAAAGGCTTCGTCGGTGCCCGTCTCTTCGGCTATTTGTAGTGCTTCATCGATGGAATGTACTACCATCGCTCCGGAAACAATATAAAACAGGTCTCTTGTAATAATGATGTTGTCTCTCTTAGGCAGCGGCCTTCCAATGGATATAAAACTCGAACGCCCCATGATGATGGGATGGTGAAGGGTTTTCTTTTTAAAAAATTTAAAGTCGGAACTCAAGTGCCAAGGTATTTCTCCCTGATAGCCGATGACGCCGTTTTCAGCGACGGCAACAATTGCAGAAATAATCATTTTTTTTCTCTTTTTGGCGGGCCTAATAGATTGAGCTTCGTCATCTCTTTTTCTCTTTCAACACGGTATGGTGCCTCGATATAACCGCGTAAGTATTTTTCTACTATGAGCGAAGCAATAGGAGCCGCCGACTGTGCACCAAATCCGGCATTTTCTATCAATACGGCTATAGCAATTTTTGGGTTGTCTTTGGGTGCAAATGCCATGAATACAGCGTGATCCTGATATGGAGGGTTTTGTGATGTGCCGGTCTTGCCACATAATATGATACCCGGAATGGGTGTGCTCCAGCCACACCACTTGCTCGCTACGGCAGCTTCCATGCCTGCTATAACAGGTGTATAGAACTTGGCATCGACTCCTGAATAATGCTTTTCTCGAAAAGTAGGCGGAATCAATACTTTTTTGTTTTTAAAACCTTTTATGAGATGGGGCACATAATAAAATCCCCTATTGGCGATAATTGCTGCCAGATTGGCAATCTGTAAGGTGGACATTTGTATTTCTCCTTGTCCGATACCGATAAACATCATATAAGTAGATCGCCACCCTTTTCCATAAATTTTCTCATAATACTCGGGAGTGGGAATATTGCCCCGTGTCTCATGCATCATATCCGCACCAAGAGGATGTCCCAGCCCAAAATCATACAAATGGCGATCTAGTTCTGCCAACCCTTTAGAAGGTCGTGTAAAGCCATACTTATCCACGGCATCCCTTAAAACCGTAATAAAATAGGTGTTGCATGAATATTGTAAAGCTTGTGATACACTGATTGGTGGCGGATGATGGTGACATTTTATCTTACCTCCTCTATAGTAGTAAGCGCCAGAACAAGGGATGGATCTGTTGGGTGTTAAGACGCCCATCTGCATTGCTGTCAAGCCGACAACCGTTTTAAAAATCGATCCTGGAGGGTACTTTGCTTGGGCAATCCTATTGTAGAGTGGCTTGTCATAGTCGTTGAGCATCTCTGCAAAGGCTTTACCCCGGTTTTGATTGATCGTCAATAAATTGGGATCATAAGAAGGCGAACTCACTGCTGCCAATATCTCTCCTGTCTCCGGCTCTATTGCTACCACGGATCCACGCTTGCCCTTCATGATATCTTCGGCGTATGTCTGTAAATCTAAGTCAATAGAAGATATCATATCCAATCCGGAAATGGGGATGGAATCCTGCGCACCATTGCGATATGGCCCTACCGGTCTGCCCATATTGTCTTTCATGATATACTGAATACCCTTACGTCCCATTAAGAAACGCTCATATTCACCTTCCAATCCAGTGATGCCGATATAATCTCCAAGGCTATACAATCCATCGCTGTTGTCAATCCTCTTTTGATCAACCTCTCTGATATATCCCAATACATTGGCACCATGGTGGTGTGGGTATCCTCGTGCTATTCTCAATTGGGGAAAAAACCCCGGAAATTCCCACAGAGACTCCTGAAACCGGGCATAAGTAATGGGCTCTATCTTTTTTAAAAAAGGGAAAGGAATTGATTTAGAAAACCGTTTGCTTGCCCAATCTTTCGTAAGGTTGGTAATAAATGTGGCTTTGTCTATTCCCAATAGGTTACAAAATTTGGTCGTATCCATATTAGGGTTAATAGAATTGTACGTCACCATAAGGTCATACATTGGGTCATTATTGACCAAAAGCTTGCCATTGCGGTCATAAATAATACCGCGCGCCGGACTGATGATGTGTTTTTCTATAGCGGTAGCATCCGCTCTAAGTCTGAAGGATGAATCAAACAACTGCAACTGCGCTGCCTTTATCACCAACACAAAAGCAGATAAAATAAAAATCAACTGTATTATCCTAATACGATACTCTGACTTCACAGCTTTTATTCCTTGGGGTTAAACAAGTACATATAAATCAAGATGAATGACATCGATCCTATAAAACTGAGTATGGTTTTCAATATTATTTCAACAATATACACAAATGTAAACGCCTGTATAGAAAATAAAACGAACAAATGTATTAACATCATAATAGATGCATACGTAATAAACCAACGGCTACCATAATGGTTTAAAGTGGGCGATGACTCGACAGAATATCCGCCTCTGGGCTCAATCCAGGACAACACAAAAGGTCTGATATATGCGATAAGTACTGTTGCCGCAGTATTTACGCCAGGTGTATTGTAAAACATATCGATCAAAAGGCCCAATATAAAGGCAATTATCAGGGTCAGAACATTGAGTGTTCTGAGCGGCAACAAGATGATGATGAGAGGATAGATGATGATATTCATATTGTCCAATATCGGGTAATCTATCACTATGCTGAAAAGTACGACTACCTGTAAGAGGAATATAAATATAATTCGACCTAAATTTCTTAATATCAGACTCCTCATCCCATCAATGTATTAATGCATTATTCAATGAGTCCAATTGTGGCTTGGTTTTGTCAATAACCACATAGACGTAACTCAAGTTGTTAAAATCTGTCGATATTTTTACCTTGAGATCGTAGAAGCTACTACCGGATTCAAAGCCGACGGACTCAACCCGACCGACGAATATTCCCTTAGGGAAGGTAGAGCTGTAGCCACTTGTGATTACACTATCACCTTTTAAAACATTGGCATGCTTGGGGATATCCGTCAAATGCATGTACTCAGAAGATCGGTTATCCCATACCAATGAGCCGAAGAAGCCATTCCGCTTAATGGATGCGCTGATATGTGTCTGGCTGCTAAGCATTGATGCAACTGTGGCGTAATTGGCGGATGTTTGTCGGACGACACCTACAATACCAACGTCATTGATGACCCCCATTCCGGGTTTTATTCCGAAAGCGGAGCCTTTGTTGATGGTGATATAATTGTCTATTTGATTGACTGAATTACTAACAACCTGTGCGGAAATAAATGAGTATCGCTGTCGGTACGTAGTGTCTATCAGTGAATCACGTCGGAATGAAGCGTCTATCGTGGCAAATCTCAATTCAGCTCTAAGGCGGGCATTGTCCTTGGCAATACTATCTGCAACACTGGAAAGTCGGTAAAACCGGGATAGCTTCGAATAATTTTCTAAGACCAATCCAGAATAAAAGCTGCTTGAATTAATAAAAACTTCTTTTTGCCCCGTGTTGTATTGAACAATAAGGAAGAAGCTTATTATCTCTAAAAAAAGAAACAATATGGTTGAACCAAAGCGACCAAAAAATTGAGAAAGATTGTGCATACGTCAGTGTTTTCCTGACCTCAGGAAATTAAATACTTTTCCTGTCAATCAAAAATGAGAACTTGTCCGTATTTTTTAATGCAATACCGGTACCTCTTACTACTGCTCTTAAAGGGTCATCAGCAACATGAACATTAAGCTTAGTCTTTTGAGCTATTCTCTTGTCCAATCCTCGCAACAAAGCCCCGCCTCCCGTCAAATATAATCCTGTCTGGAAAATATCCGATGCCAATTCAGGTGGAGTAGTCTCTAATGCTCTGATAATAGCTTCCTCTATTTTGGCTACCGACTTATCCAATGCGTGAGCTATTTCCTGATATGACACGGAGATCTGCTTTGGAATACCTGTCATCAAGTCTCTACCATTGACGTAGCAGTCTTCGGGTGGGTTGTCCAGAACCTGCAATGCCGAACCCACTTGTATCTTTATCTGCTCCGCAGTACGTTCCCCGATTAAGATATTATGTTGGCGCTTCATATAGTTCATGATATCGGACGAAAATTCGTCTCCGGCTATTCTGATTGATTGGTCACAAACGATGCCGGATAAAGCGATAACAGCTATTTCTGTTGTTCCTCCTCCTATGTCTATAACCATATTGCCGATAGGCTCCTGAACGTCCAGGCCGATACCCAATGCGGCAGCCATAGGTTCGTGTATCAGATATGTCTCTTTTGAGTCCACGTGATCGGCAGAGTCGAAGACGGCTCTTTTTTCTACCTCGGTAATGCCGGATGGAATACAGATAACCATTTTGAGATGACCGAAGAAAGTCCGCCTGCTTTCGATCATACTTATCAGACCTTCAATCATGTTTTCTGCCGCCTGGAAGTCAGCAATTACACCGTCTTTCAGTGGTCTGATAGTTTTTATATTTTCATGTGTCTTTTCGTGCATCTGCATAGCACGATTACCGACAGCGATGGTTTCACCAGTTTTGCGATTGATAGCCACTATAGAGGGCTCGTCCACAACAATCTGGTCATTTTGAATAATGAGGGTATTGGCAGTACCCAAGTCAATGGCCAATTCTTGTGTGAAAAATTTGAATAACTTCATCTATTCTGCGTATGTTTTACAAAAGAGCGCACAAAAATACAGCTAATTGTTTAATTCTCAAAAAATTATTGCTCTTAATCCAAAAACGGGAATAGGATAATAGATGTGTTTTTACTTATTTGTGCTTAATCTTTTCTTTATGAACGACTTCTTGTCTGACTTTTCAATCGGAAAAGAGTTTCTATTTTTTTTAAATTTTTTACAGAAAAAAGTACTTTTCCAAAGCGACATCAATCACTAAGAGCTATTAAAAAGGCTTCCAAATCTTGTTTTTCTTGTTCTGTCAGGTGTAGCGGCTTTCTCAAGCGTGGGTCCACATTGACGGCATTGGGTATGACGCTATCCGGATTATTATAGTATTCTATGACGTCCCGCAAAGTAGCAAACATTCCGTTGTGCATGTATGGAGCGGTTTTGATGATATTGCGTAGTCCGGGCACTTTGAACTTGCCGTTATCGGCAGGATTGCCGGTGATTGTACCCAAGCCTTTGTCCGTATAATTCACTTCGTCATAGATGCCAATGTTTACCATTTCGTCGATGGTAAAATCGGGACCAAAATGGCATTCGAAGCAATTAGCCTTTTCTAAAAACAATTCTCTTCCTCGTTGTGCCGAAGCAGACATAGCCTTGGTATCTCCATTGTGGAATCGATCCCATGCTGTATAAGTGCTTTCTAGGGTGCGTTCATAAGCCGCTATAGCGTGGGCAAGATTTAAAGAGTCCGGTTTCCTTCCAAATATCTTTTTAAAAGCCCGTCGATACTGCGGGTTGTTGTTAAGCCGTTCAACGGCTACAGATATGGGCAAGTTCATCTCATCAGGATTTTCAATAGGCTTTAATGCTTGCTCTTCTAACGTATTGGCTCGTCCATCCCAAAAAAATCGGGAACGAGCAAGAACATTCTTAACCGTAGGTGTGTTGCGGGTTGTCTTAGTAGAATCGATGCCAAAACTAAAGGGCACATTGTCTGCAAAGCCATACTCCGGCTTATGGCAGGAGCCACAACTGATGGATTGGTCTCCGGATAGAATAGGATCAAAAAACAACTGTTTTCCCAATTCCGCCTCCGTTTTAGGTGTGAAAGAATGAGTGGGAAAGTCGGCAGCTAAGGTTATGATTGATGCTATAATTGCAGATAAAAGGATAGTATTCTGTTTCATATATAAAGGTATTTAAATTTCTTTGCGAAGACGTGCAACAGGAATATTCATTTTCTCCCGATATTTGGAAATAGTCCTTCGTGATAGTGAAATGCCTTCTTTTTCTATGTGTTCCATGAGGGCTTCGTCACTGAGGGGATTGGATTTATCTTCCTGGTCAATGATGTGGACAAGGATCTGCTTAACACGTGCTGTCGTCACGTCATCTCCTTCAGCATTCTGAACTTTATCACTAAAAAAGTCTTTAAGCAACTTAGTGCCAAATTCTGTTTGGACATATTTACTGTTGGCGACTCGGGACACGGTAGAGATATCGACGCCAATTTGTTCGGCAATATCCTTTAAAATCATGGGCTTAAGGTGGGACAGATCTCCTGTCAGGAAGTAATCATACTGAATCATCATGATGGCGTGCATCGTGTTATACAGGGTGACATTTCTATTTTGTATCGATTCGATAAAAGATTGTGCGGCTTCGATTTTTTGTTTTACAAAGAGAGCCGTATTTTTTTCTTCTTTGGTGAGCTTTCTAGACTTCTTTTTTTGAATGAGATTTCGAATCATTGACTTGTACCCTTCATTGACCCGAAGGTCTGGGGCATTTCTCCCATTGATGGACATTTCCAACTCGCCATCACGATTGACGATTGAAAAGTCGGGTTCGACAAAGTGTATGGTAGCCTTTCCGCTTTCGACAAAACCGCTACCGGGCTTGGGGTTGAGCTTAAGGATTTCTTCGTAGGCTGATTTCAGGTCATCCTCATCAATATTGAGTTGTTGGAGCAACTTGGCAAAGTGTTTCTTCGCAAATTCGTTGAAATATTCAGTAAGTATAACCTTGGCTGTTGATAAATCTTGGATTCTATACGTATCCATACCCTCAGTATGCCGCAACTTTGATTCTATCTGAATAAGCAATGCTTCTTGAAGGCTTCGGGCACCCACACCCTTGGGGTCAAATTGTTGAATGACTTTAAGCACCTCCAATACTTTCTCTTCCGATATAGAAAGGTTCATACTAAACAACAAATCATCCGTAATTGATATGGGCTCTCTACGCAAATAACCGTCTTCGTCAATGCTTCCGATAATCTGACGTCCGACAATATGATCGATTTCGTCCTCTAAGGAAGTCATTTCCAATTGAGCCAATAGGTAATCTTGTAGATTGTTCTCATAGGAAGCTATTTGCCTTTCTTTTTTCTCTTCGCGATCATAACCATCAGATGCAGAGGTATATGTCGAGTCCTCTTCTCCATATTCGGGAAAATAATCTTCAAAGTCAAAGCCATTATCTACGCCCTCAGAATCATCTTCAGATTTATATTCTCCTTCTTCATAATGATCTATATTGCCCTCTTCCAAAGCAGGATTGGCTTCAATTTCTTCTTTAATTCTTTGTTCCAACTCAAAGGTAGGCACCTGTAGCAACTTCATTAGCTGAATCTGCCGAGGCGACATTTTTTGAGCAAGTTTTTGACTTAAAGATTGTCGAATCATTTAATAAGCGGGTTAATACAAGGCGTAAAGATAATAAATATTATATATTTCAATAATATAATGACGCCCTTAGTGTGTATAACAAATTTCCCTAATGACTTCATTATTTTACCCCTCTATCTCCCCTGAAGATGGAGAACCAAATAATGAAGTCCTTCCTTCCAAAGAGTTTAAATAACAACTAAAGAGTCAGATTTTGAGAGGAATAAAAAATGAAAGGGAAATATGTTATACACACCCACCCTTAAACGAAACAAAATGTACCGAGCAATAATATAATAGGTGACACATTTGATTTAGTCCGAATACCGTATTTCAATAGGTTGGATTAGAATTGCACTCGAAGAATTTTGGCTTTGAAAATACTTGACTGTATAATTTGGTTTAAATTGAAAAGTTTTGGTGGAATAAAATAAGACGACGAATATCGTATTTTCGTAAGAATCTTTTTTTTAATGATATGGAATAGGTTAAAAAGGCTAAATTTGATTTTAAAAAATAAAACCATTAAATATTAAATATATGGATACGAATGATAAAATTAAACTTCTGCGAGCAGAAATGTTGCGTCAAAATGTAGATGCCATGATTGTACCTACCGGAGATCCTCACCAGAATGAATACTTACCGGAATATTACAAATCAAGATCCTGGATTTCTGGATTTACGGGTTCGGCCGGCACCGCGGTTATCACCATGAACCATGCCGGAGTGTGGACAGATTCCCGATATTTTCTACAGGCTGAAATGCAGATGGCAAATAGTGAGTTTCAGCTGCACAAGCTTAATGTACAAGGATCGCCTGAGTATGCAGATTGGTTGGTTGAGCACCTTGGTTCTCATAAGGTAGTGGGCTTTGATGCTCATGTCATGCCATTGGGACTGGTTAATATGTTACAAGTAACATTTGACGAGGCGGGAATCTCGGTGAAAACAGACTTTGAACCTTTTGATACCATCTGGCAAGACCGGCCTGCATTATCTGAAGCGAGTGTGTTTGAACTGGATGTCACATTTGCAGGGGCATCCAGAGCGGAGAAAATAGCCAGAATGAGGGATGAAATGAGAAAACACAAGGCGGAATATTATTTGGTGACAGCACTTGATGATATTGCTTGGTTACTTAATCTTCGAGGAAGAGACATCGAGTGTAATCCGGTGTTTATTTCATACGTTTTATTTAGCCCGGAAAAAGTATATTTATTTATTGATAAAAACAAAGTCGATGCATCACTATCCGATAAATTGCATTCTGACAATATCTTTATCAAAGATTATGAGGCCATTCACCATTATGTTGCTGAGATAAATGCTGAAAGCTCTATACTCATCAGCCCGGCTTCCATATCCTATGGTCTGTATCAGCAAATCAAATGTCGAGATATTATCCAGAAAGACAGCCCTATCATGCTAGCCAAATCCATTAAAAATAAGGTGGAGCAAGGACACATCAAAAATGCGATGATAAAAGATGGCAGAGCTTTGACCCATTTTTTCATGTGGCTTGAGGATGCCTTAAAACAAGGAAAGACTCCTACAGAATATGAATTGTCTCGTCAACTTATTGTATTTAGAAGTCAACAAGAAGGCTATTATGGTGAGAGCTTTGATGCTATTATCGGATATCGCGGCAATGGCGCTATCATCCACTATAAGCCGGAAAAAGAAACCTCCGTGCCGGTACATCCGGAAGGCGTTTTATTGGTTGATTCCGGAGGGCAATATACGGATGGTACGACCGACATCACACGGACTATTGCATTAAGTGAAGTATCGGATGAGATAAAGGATCATTATACACGGGTATTAAAAGGCCATATTGCAGTAGCAGCAGCCATCTTTCCGAAAGGCACTCGAGGCATACAATTAGACACTCTTGCCAGACAATTCTTATGGCAGAAAAAAATTACTTACAGTCACGGAACCGGTCATGGTGTGGGCTTCTTTCTCAATGTTCACGAGCCACCTCAAGGCATTACCAATGGTCTTGGTGAAAGAGGTATAACAATCATTGCTCCCGGCAGCCTAACTTCCAATGAGCCGGGATATTACAAGCAAGATAGTCATGGTATCCGTACAGAAAACTTAGTTATTTGTCACGAAACGAAGGACAATCCAGACTTCCTGTATTTCGATACAGTAACGGTTTTCCCAATTGACAAGACTATGATAGACAGCAGTATCATGCTCCCTGACGAAATCAATTGGTTAAACAGCTACCACCAAAGGGTATATGATGAATTGGCTCCCGGATTGGACGACAATGCCCGCATCTGGCTCAAAGCCAAGTGTGAACCATTAGGTTAAACCTGAATACAGCAGTAAAGGTTTTGAAAAACCGTATAGTGCTGATTATGAGGGTTAATCCCGATGTACGAATCGTTTCTGTAAACCATTGATTACGAGTCGTAAATCGATTCCGCATTTGGTTAATGCGGAAATTGGGTTAATCGAGATGGTTTTTTCCGAGGAAAGCGATTGACGATTAGGTTTAATTCGTATCCGAAGAAGATTAGAAACATATTGGTCTGTAGCCACAACATCAAGGCTACTATTGCTCCAAGGGAGCCGTAAATCTTGTTGTAATTGGAAAAATTGTTGACAAAGTAGCTGATTAACAGGGAGACGCCAATACACAAGAGTGTTGTCAGGAATGTTCCAAAGGAAAAAAACGGGATTTTCTTTTTAATCGATGGGCCGACTCTATATATCAGCGTGAGTAAGGCATACATCAGGAAAAAGACGGGTATCCAACGGGCAGCAAGTATCAACCCTTTGGTAATGTAATCTATGGATACATAAAGACCAATGATTCTAAGAATTTGATTGGCGAGAACAAATGTTATAACAGTAGTCACTAACAATAGAAAGACCAAGATGGTCAGGAAGATGGCCTTGATCCGCTTTTTTATCGGATGTGCCGGATGAATCACAGCAAGTTCAGACTGGTCAAAGGCGCTAATTAGGTTGATGACACCGTTGGATGCAAAAAACAAAGCGGCAATAAAACCTATGGATAGCAAGCCGCCTCTGGGTTTTACGGTGTCTTCAATGAGGTTAAACAAAGCAATCTCAACCGTAGATGGCATCAAGCTTCCCACGCTGCTCCTAAGTAAGTCTATTGCATTGCCTATGTGGAAATAAGGGAGGAGGGTTAGAAGAAAAATGGTGAATGGGAAAGCAGCAACCATAAAGTTGAAAGTAATGGCACTTGCCTTAAGCGGTATATTGGCCTTTTGGAGGTGTTGAGTTAGCTCTGTAAACACACGGTAGATACTCTGACCCCGAAGACCGGGTAAGGTGCGCTTTTTTGACCACCCAATAAATTCATAATAAATGGTCTGAGTCTTTAGAAACTCTTCAAAGAATGCTTTTAATCGCTCCCACCTAAACATAAAATCCTCGAAGCTTTTCTAATAAAATGGGTGGCGCATCGACCCTCTTTTTTGTTGATTTGTCAACAAAACACAACAATACACGAGCCTTGTTGACGATTTTTTTATTCTCATTAAATATTTCAGATTGAAACAGTATCTCCCGACCCGGCAGCTCAGGTATTGTTGTCAATATCGTAAGTTCCTGATCATAAAAGGCTGGTCTCAGAAATTCGATATCCATCTTCATAACAGGCATCATGACACCTATTTCGTTTTCAAAGAAGGCATAGCTCAAGCCGAGAGAACGCATCGTCTCAACTCGTCCAACCTCATAGTACAATGCGTAATTGCCATAATACACGTACGACATCTGGTCGGTTTCGCCATATCTAACACGGATAGCATGTCTATGCTGATACATGGTAAGAGGTTGAAATTACAGACTTTCTCTTTCGATAGGGCAAGTCATACAGTGCGAACCCCCTCTCGCCCTTGACAACTCGTTGGAGGGGAGCATGATAACCGTATTTTCCAGCGTGTCCGGATTGAGGCTGCCGGCTCTATACTTTTCCAAAAAATCGCATGCATGTATAATGTCGTACCCGGCGTCTCTAAAGGCTTTCTCCGTAACCGGATTGCGATCGTATCCCAGCGCTACACCGGGTTTTATGGCTACTAAGTTGCATCCGTCTGTCCATTGTTCCCTTTCCTGATACGGTGATTCTCCGTCACCAGAAAAGATAAACTTCATATTAGGATTGACTTCAGCTAAGATAAAATCTTTCAATGACGGGTATATACGCGGCTCTCCCTCTAAGGAATAAACTTCTACATTGGATGAAATACCGTCATAAATAAGCGGCTTATAGGCTACGACATGGTCGTGATTAATCCTTGTAAAAACGGTGTCTATGTGCATGCATGCTCGATCGTAAGGGATGTTGACCTGAACGACATTCTTTACCAACCCTTTCTCAAGGACAACCTTAGCGAGAGATTTTATGGCATGCTGTGTAGTGCGCTCACTATGTCCGATGAGTAAAAAATCGTTTTCAAAAATCATGGTGTCGCCACCTTCCAAGTTGACCCATTCGCCTTTTTTTGAAGGTGGGAAACTTTCTAACCAGTTGAGATTTATTACCCGGCCTTCATCCTGAAGCTCTTGAAAAAGTGGATGTGCCCAAAATATAAACCTCGCCAATAAATTCTCTCTATAACGCGCTTCCTTTGCTGCCTTTGCGATGATAACGTGATCTTTTACCGTGATGGCAATATCTCGTGTAAAGATAAAATTGGGAATTGGGTCAAAAAAATAGTGATCATCTTCTTCTAAATAACCGGTAATGAGCACCTCAGCCAACTTAGAGTTATCAAGTTGGGTAAAAATATTGCCAAAAGACTGTGGAAGCTCCTCATAATCCACAATCATCCGTATTAATTCGGCTTTTTTTATCTCGTCGGCAGACAGCGCCTGCTCTAACAAATCAGTAACAAATAAAACGTTTTCTTCTCCCATAAAAGCCTTGAGAACATCCGTAAACACATCGTGTTCTTTCTGCATCTGAGGCAGATAAACTATATCGTCGAATAACAATTCCGCTGCATCTTTTGGACTGATTCGACTGATTCCGTTATCAGGTCGGTGGACGATTACTTTTTTCAATTTTCCGATTTCGGAAGCACAAAAAATCTTTGATAAACTCATAAAAATGATTGAACTTAGTAAAAAGGTCATTTTCTTTTCAGCATAATGACCGGGTGATTGTAAATCCGGATACAAAGATAGGAATTCTAAAGGCAATTCAAATTAATTCTTTAGGACAATGGATTATATTTTCAATGAAATACGATGTTACACCCGAAGGTGCTTTTTTACAAATATTGAAAACAAATTAGAAAAGTCGCAGATTCTATAATATTTTTGCCACAAACAAAATGCGAATTACATGGCGGACAGAAAATCATTTTTAAGTAAAGCTTGGTCCATCGTACAAAATAGCAGATATGCTTCAGCCTGGATGCTGCTCTGGATATATATGGCTTTGTGCTTTGTAATTCGGTTAACTTTTATCGTTTGGTCAGCCAATGATGCTCAGTTGTCGGTACTCAATTTGATAAGAGCTTTTGCCACCGGCTTTGTCTTTGATTTTACTGTCGGGTTGTCCTTTTTATTTATATACTTTTTATATCTTCTCTTTTTTCCAAAGAAATGGATTGGATCTGTGGTGGACAAAGTCATAACCTATTCCTATTTTTCATTGATTTTGTTTATTATATATTTTAGCCTTATTGCGGAAATCCCGTTCTGGGAAGAGTTCGGTATTCGATTTAACTTTATAGCGGTGGACTATTTGATTTACACGTATGAGGTTGTAGCCAACATCAACCAATCCTATCCACTGCCACTGATAATCGCATTTTTGGTGATGCTAATAGTGTTGACCTTTTTTATGCTTAAAAAAACAGGTTCTCTCAAACAGACCTTCTCCGAGCACGATTCCTTTGTTAAAAGGTTGACGACGGGTATTATACCCATTGTAATCACGCCGATATTCTTATTTTATTTAAACAATAAGCAAGCAGAATTTTCAGAAAATGCTGTTATGAATGAGGTGTCAAAAAATGGCGTTTTTTCGTTTTTTGCGGCATTTCGATCCAACGAGCTGGACTACGACGCTTTTTATCCCAAGTTGTCCAAATCAGAAGCTTACAGCGTTCTGAAGAAAGATTTGTTACAAGATAATCAACAATATATTCGTTCCGGAGAAGAAGATATCATCCGTAAGACGGTCGGTAGTGAAGAGCTAAGACCCAATATTGTGATGGTTGTTATAGAAAGTCTGAGTGCCGAGTTCTTAGGCTCGTTTGGCAATTCGGCCAACTTAACCCCCAACTATGATTCTCTTGCTAAGCAAAGCATTTTCTTCACCAATCTGTATGCTACCGGCACGCGGACAGTCCGAGGAATGGAGGCATTAACGCTTTGTGTCCCGCCTACTCCGGGCAATAGCATTGTCCGCCGGCCAAACAATCAAAAACTATTTTCTATCGCTACAATATTAAAACAAAGAAACTATCAGCCTTATTTTATATATGGAGGAGATGGATATTTCGACAATATGAATAATTTTTTTGGCGGTCAAGGATTCACGATAGTGGACAGAAACCGGGGCAATCCGCTTTCTGACAATATCGAAACACAGCGATTCAATATAGCGGAAAACGACATACACTTTGAAAATGCATGGGGTGTATGCGACGAAGATATCTATCTTCAAGCACTGAAGTATGGAGACATCAGTTACAAAGCCAATCGCCCTTTTTTCCAGTTTATCATGACAACTTCCAACCACAAACCCTATACCTTCCCGGAAGGAACGATTTACTTGCCGCAGGGAGAGCGTAACTCTGCTGTGAAATATACGGATTATGCACTTGGTCAACTTATTCAACAGGCACGCACCAAGCCCTGGTTTAATAATACGATTTTTGTTGTAGTGGCAGACCATTGTGCCAGTAGTGCCGGAAAGTGGGAAATCAACATTGACAAACACCATATCCCGGCAATATTTTACAATTTGAAGCAGCCCCATCAAACCATTGATCGGCTTACCTCGCAAATTGATCTGTTGCCTACTTTGTTTGGATATCTTAACTGGAATTATGATACGGAGCTATATGGTAAGGATATTAATCAGACTAAAGAAGGTGATGAACGCGCCTTTATAGGCAATTATCGAACATTAGGTATGTTGAAAGGGAAGGTTTTTACACAAATTGATGACCGCAAGAGAGTCGTTCAATTTGATGTAATCGACCGGAAGGGAACAATGAATGTCTCTTCAAATAAGGATAAAAAATTAACCGACCAGACTATATCTTATTACCAGACGGCGAGTGAGCGCTTTAAGAACGGAAAGATGAAAGAGCAAGGTGAGCAACCTAAAAACTAAGGGTTGTGTGGATTAAGAGCATCATGAATGAGTATTTTGTAACTATTCAGTTATATTGTTTATATAAATCATTCATACCTTTTTTGCCGGACTGTATCCAACCCCATTTTTTATCGATATAAACCCAAAGGGTTGACATTTTTATAGAATCTACATAATTCACAGATTCGAAGAGGTCTAAGTGAATAGTTACAGTATTTTACAAATATTGTCATATAATTCAACCCGAAATATTGTATTAGAAAGTGCTTAGTCGAAAAAGGAGTTGTAATCAATGATATAGAAACTATTGAAAAGATTCGTACATCGTAACGTCCCTCATAATCAGCACTATACGGCTTTGGAATACCTCGATTGGTGAGTTCTGGTTAAGTATTAATTTATTCTAAAAAATGATTTTGCTCGGGTGAAAAAAGAAGGGTTTTCGGTATTGTGCTTATTTTCGGCGGTATTATTAATGTCTAAATCTACTATTTTCCCGTTACGCATATCAAACACCCAGCCATGGATTTGCGGATATTCCGTTGTTCCTTTTAAAGCTTGAACACAATCCATCTCCAGCACATTTTCAGCTTGTTCAATTACATTTAATTCTACCAGCCTGTCGTAACGCTTGACATCATCTTTAATTCTTTCTAATTCCGCTTTGTGAATACGATGAATATCTTTAATAATTTGCAACCAGGGGCTGTTCTTGCCAATACCCTCTTCCTCCATTGCTGCTTTGATGCCGCCACAACCATAATGTCCGCAGACTATGATATGTTTTACTTTTAAGTTAATAATAGCATACTGAATGACGGAGGCTACATTCAAATCTATTGGGTTGACGATGTTAGACACATTACGATGAACAAATACGTCGCCAATTTTTAAGCCGGTAAAAGTATCCGGATCCACACGACTATCAGAGCAGCCAATAAAAAGGTAGTCCGGTTTTTGTTCGATGGATAAATTATGAAAATAATTAGGATTAGTGGCGGTTTTCTCTACTATCCATTTCTCATTATATTCAAATATTTCTTGATAACTAGAAGCCATTTTCCAAAAGTATTTATTTGTTTTACATAATTTTATTTACTGCGCATTGGTTTCAGTGATGTGCTCCATTTTTCAAGTTCAGTCAAAGTATGGTCAGCAGACTTAATGATAATTTCATTGGGATGAAACACACCATTTTCATCAATTAATTTGGCAAAAAAGGGGATATTCACTTGTGCGGCAATAGGCATCATACTCAGGGTCGTCACTACTTGTTTCAACATTTGGGTAGATCGCAATCCTCCTGATACTCCGCCATAGCTAACAAAGCCGACAGGCTTGTGCATCCATTCGTTAAAAAGAAAATCTAAGGCATTTTTGATAGGCGCCGGAAATCCAAAATTATACTCTGCCAAAACAATAACAAAAGCATCTGCTTCATTGATTTTTGCACTCCAGCTTTTAGTGTGCTCGTGTTGGTACCTTTGCATTCTGGGATGATTTGGCTCATCCATAAAAGGTAAATTTATTACGGATAAATCCAGCAATTCTACTGTAAATGCTGATTTAGAAGCGGCATATTCAGTAAACCATTTTTCGACGGCTACGCCCGACCATCCGGGTCGCGTGGTAGAAGTAATTATTTTTAAATTGGTCATACGATATTTTCTGTTTAGCTTTTGATTCCTATGATAAGATATTGGCTTCCGGTGGTTCTGATGGTCTTGAATTGTCTTTAGGAAGTGGCACAAATTCCTTGTTATCATTTGGTGGCAAAACAATTCTGCCTTGTTCCCAATCAGCTTTGGCTTGTTCTATTCTTTCTTTTCTTGACGAAACAAAATTCCACCAGATGTAACGGTCGCCTAATGGTTCGCCACCCAAGAGCATCAAAGTTGTTTTTTCTTTTGCATGGATAGTTGGTGCTCCATTTTTATCAAATACCAACATTTGACCGGCTTTGTAAGTCTGATGATCTACTTCAATACTTCCAGTTATAATATAAATTGCCCTTTCGGTATAGTTCGTCGGCAAAGTCGTTTTAGCATTAGCCTCTAACTCTACATGGATATAAAAAAGAGGAGAATGGGTTTTTACATTATTTGTCAAACCATAAGCGTCACCGGCTATAAGTCGCATCCATATTCCGGTATCATCAAATATGGGCAGTTCTTCCGGACTAAAATTGATAAATGTAGGGTCTGTTTCTTCGTCTTCTTTAGGCAGCGCCACCCAAGTTTGTAACATCTCCAAGTGAGTTTTTGCCAACAACTCCGGATTCTCAAATCGCTCCGAATGTGAGATACCTTTCCCTGCCGTCATCCAGTTTACTTCTCCGGGACGGATGATTTGTTCTACGCCAAGGCTATCTCGATGTGTTACTTGCCCATCCAGCAAATAGGTCACAGTAGAAAGGCCTATATGTGGATGCGGTAAAACATCCATCTCTGAAAGATTGACTGCTGGAACGCCCACGGGGCCTGCATGATCCAAGAAAATAAAAGGCCCCACCATTCGTCTTCTACGAAAAGGCAATATGCGCTTTACATTTAAACCGGTGCTGAGAGCAGCAGTTCGGGCACCTATAACCAATTGTGGCATGTCATATAATTTTTTCAGACGGTTCTCTAAATTATCCCAAATTCATTTTAAAGGTACAATAGTTTCTTTATGCAAAAGCTCTACCAAAGCACAAATATTTATGCTATATTCTTCGATATTTAACTAGATAGTAAGAGTGTTTTTGACTGTAGTCATGCCTTTTCACTATACTTAAAGGAATGCTTTATTTCACCTGTTTTTGATGTCAGTATTATTCTTCCGTTAAAGATACGCAATGTTTTTTAAACCCGAATTCATATTAAAGGTACAATAGTTTCTTTAAGAAATATATTGCTAACTGTTTGTTGTGTTGAAATTCAAATAGTCACGAATCAATATATTTCCAAATATATGATAATCAACTTATTGCGATTTAGTTAGATGTAATTCATATTAAAAGTACAATAGTTTCTTTAAGAAATATATTGCTAACTGTTTGTTATGTTGAAATTCAAATAGTCACAAATCAATATGTTTCTAAATATATGATAATCAACATATTGTAATTTAGTTAGATGTAATTCCGCATTTGTCTAATGCGGAATTTGGGATAAAGCAATATTAAATGTAATGGGCTATAAAAACATCCATTCGTAAAAAAATCTGTAGTACACAGACTATAACATCGAGTCGACAAAAGCCTTACTAAAAGCCATTTCTCTTCCGGATAATCGCAACTTAGGTTAATTTATACCTATTGCCAAAAAAACAGTCACAAAAGACGAATATTTCGTAATATTGCGTTATGTACGACAGGGCAGTGCTTCACATGGATTTGGATTCATTTTTTGTATCCGTAGAGTGTCTTAAGAATAGTGATCTTTTGGGCAAGCCGCTAATTATTGGTGGAGATGGGGGGCGAGGAGTCGTATCGACTTGTAGTTATGAGGCGAGAAAATATGGCGTCCATTCTGCTATGCCGATGAAGATGGCGAAGCGGTTGTGTCCTGATGCCATCATACTTCGAGGGGATATGGAGGAATACAGTAAGTACAGCCATCTGGTCACGGATGTTATTGCAGAAGAGTCCCCTGCCTACGAGAAAGCATCTATCGATGAATTTTATATTGACCTGACGGGTATGGATAGGCACTTTGGATGTTTTAACTGGTCAGTTCATTTGACGGATAAGATATATAAAGAGACCGGACTTCCCATATCATTTGGGCTTTCCGTCAACAAGTTGGTTTCTAAAATAGGCGCCGGTGAAGGAAAGCCTCTGGGGCGAGTGTCCGTGAAAAGTGGCGACGAGAAAAGCTATCTGGCTCCCCTTTCAACATCCAAGATTCCGGGTGTAGGCAAAGAGACGTATAAGAAGCTCAGCTTTATGGGAGTCAGAACCATCCGTGTTCTGAGTGAGATTCCTGTAAAGTTGTTGGAACGGGAATTTGGCAAATCAGGAATTCTCTTGTCGCAGCACGCCAACGGAATAGACAAAAGCCCGGTAATGCCTTATACGGAGCAAAAATCTATATCCACGGAGACGACCTTGTCTCAAGACACGGTGGATATTCGTCATCTCAAAGACTTGTTATCGGCTATGACAGATAAGTTGGCCTATGAATTGCGCTCCTCTCAAAAGCTGACTTCCAATGTTGCTGTCAAGATCCGATATGCTGACTTCAATACCTTCACTAAGCAACGCCAAGTCGCCTACACATCCGGTGATCGAGTATTGCAGGCTACAACTCTTGATTTGTTTAATCGTCTTTATGACCGACGACAGATGATTCGATTGATTGGAGTGAGGTTTAGTGGATTGGTACATGGCAATTATCAGATTAGCTTATTTGAAGACACTGAATCCGACCTAAGATTAATGGAAGAAATGGATCATATACGCAATCGCTGGGGATCAGGAGCTATAATGCGAGCCAATCACCTGATGCCCAAAAGCAAAAACGATAAAGATAAATTTTAATATTTACCAAAAAAACAAAATATAATATTTCTAATTACCTTTTATTTCTACAAATAATATTACCTTCGCCACAATTTACTTTATTAACATTTTGTCATTTTTTAATTTATCTGTTGGATGAAAAAATTTATTTTACTATTTCTTCTTAGTATAGCTACCATGTCGGGCATCAGAGCACAATTGCCGGATGGAGCTATAGCTCCGGACTGGACTATGACCGACTTAGACGGCAATGTCCACCACCTTCAGGATTACTTGGATGAAGGCAAAACCGTATTTATTGATATGTTCGCTACTTGGTGTGGACCATGTTGGAACTATCACCAGACTCATGCACTGGCAAATCTGTACGATCAATATGGTCCTAATGGAACGAATCAGGTGATGGTCTTCGGAATCGAATCCGATCTCGCTACTCCGACCAATTGTATTTACGATATCGATTGTCCCAGCTCACAAGGTGATTGGACAATAGGCGTCCCTTATCCTATGATTGATTGTACTCCAACTAATGGTGGCAATTTCCCGAGCAGCTATCAGCTAAGCTACTACCCAACCATTTATGGCATTTGCCCCAATGGTCAAATATGGGAAGTCGGGCAGCGACAATTAAATGGATTGGTCTCTTTTATCGGTACTTGTCCACAGCCTCCACCACTTGCAGTGAGCTATACCAAAACTGACATAAACTGTACATTAGACCCTGTGGGAGCCATTAATTTATCAGTGAGTGGCGGTAAAAGCCCTTATACTTATACATGGTCTAATGGCGCTTCGTCTGAAGACCTGAATAACATTGCCGCCGGTACTTATTCTTGTACCGTAACGGACAACAAAGGTGATCAAGTATTTACCGGAACTATCGTTATTGAAGGACCATCCAGCTTGATGACGGTTACCGACCAGTCAGGAGTGGATGCTACCTGTGAACAGCCCAATGGAAGTGTTTCTGTTGAAGTGTCTGGCGGTGATCCCGGCTACACCTATACTTGGAGCAATGGCGCTTCGACACCGACTGTCTCGGGGCTTTTTGAAGGAACATACTCTTGTAATATCATTGACTCTAAGGGATGTAGTACATCAGCAAGTGTCACGATTTATAATATACCCTCACCTACTGTAATCGTTTCTACCAATGGTGAGCAACTAAGCTGCTCTAATTCTACAGTTGACATTAATTCCAATGGCTCATCTACCGGCCCACAGTATCAGTATAGCTGGACTACTTCCAATGGGCATATAGTTTCCGATCCATTACTACATGACATTACAGTGGACGCACCGGGACTCTATGTATTAACCATCTTCGATACATATCTTGGCTGTACCAATGCTAATTTTATTCAAGTAAGTGGGGCTTCCGGATTGCCGATAGCCAATGCAGGTAGCGACGATGTATTGCCTTGTAGTGGAGGTCAGATCACGTTGAGTGGAGAGTCTTCCTCAACCGGCACCAACTTCACTTATCAATGGACTACGGATGATGGAAATATCGTTTCTGACCCCAATGCAATAACAATTGACGTGGATGCTTCCGGTGTTTATGTCCTCAAAGTAACCAATACCAGCAACGGTTGTACAGCGTCTGATGCAGTAGAGGTGACCATTGACAATAATATAGCGTATTCATCTAGCGTAAATCAAATTAGCTGTAATGGCGCAGCAAATGGATCCATTACTATTGATCAAACCAACTATACCTATGAATGGTCAACAGGAGCTACAACCAACAGTATTTCCGGACTTTCAACAGGAACGTATCAGGTTACTATCTCCAATAGTGCAGGATGTACCTCACAACAATCTTTTACCATTACACAACCCGCAGTCTTGACAGCCGCTTACTCAGGTACAGATGCACAAGACGCTAATAGCAATGATGGTACAGCAACTGCAAACCCAGCCGGTGGAACATCTCCTTATTCCTACTATTGGTCTAATGGAGCAACAACGCAAACCATATCAAATCTGACTCCTGGTCTATACTCTGCTACTATTACCGATAGTCACGGATGTACTACAACCGGTAGCTATAGTGTCAATGTACAGGGATGTACACTTAGCGCTATTGCTGATGTAACAGATGCAGCATGTTATGGCTCTAATACCGGATCTGTGACATTAAACCTTTCTAATGTTACCGGCCAAGCGACAATACTTTGGAATACAGGCGCTACTACAAGCACTTTGGCAAATGTTCCGGCAGGAAGCTACAATGCCGTAATATCAGATGATGGAGGTTGCTTAACTGTAGTTAATGTCGTCATTGACCAATCTTCTGAAATTGTACTGTCGGCAATAGATAAAGTCAACCCGGATTGTCCAAACGATCAAAATGGCTCGATCTCTATTGATGCAGAAGGTGGTTCAGGAGAATATGGATACACATGGAGCACAGGCGCCACAGGAAGTTCTGTTGATGGCCTTGCTGCCGGAACGTACAGTGTTGTTATAACAGATGGTGCCGGTTGTACTTCTACACAGTCTATCATTCTGAATTCTAACGATAACGAAAAGCCTGATCTAAAGCTGAAAACTGCCGATATTCCACTTGGCAATGACGGTCAAGTAGAAGTACTGTTCAGTATGATTGACAATGGTAGTTCAGACAATTGCTCTGATATCTCTGCTTCACTCAATCCAAAACAATTTAATTGCGATCAGCTCGGTGCACAAAGCATAGAAGTTACGCTAAAAGATGCTGCCGGCAACAAATCCGTTAAAATGGTTACAGTCAATATCGTTGATGCAACGGCTCCTGTTTGGAACAACTGTCCTTCAGTAGATTACCTTGCCAACAGTTGCAATGGCTTGATTGACCTTGATTTGGTATATTCTGACAATTGTAGTGAAGTACATATCCAACAAGTCAAAGGACAGGATTTGAAATTAGAATTCCCATTGGGCAATACCACCCAAGAGTATGTAATTGTCGATGAATCAGGCAACTCAAGCACATGTGCATTTGTTGTACATCGCGATGTTGAGCTACAACTCAATTCTGTGTATCGTGATGCATCATGTTCTCAATTGGGCTCTATTGAAATTGTAGGCGAAGGCGGTACAGCTCCTTTCACATACGTGTGGAGCAATGCTATGGAAGGCAGTAAAAATGATGTTCAACCCGGCAACTATACCATTCAAGTTACAGACAACTCAGGATGTACCAAGGAGTTGGAGATAACAATATCTGGACCTTATGTTTATACTGTTGAAAATGCTGTTGTAACACAACCTACAGAAGGCAATACAAATGGCTCTATTGATATTACATTAAATGGTGATGGTACCGGCTTGAGCTTCAACTGGGATAAGGATGGAGTATCATTTGCAACAACAGAAGACCTTTCAAACCTTTCTAAAGGAATATATACGCTTAAAATTACAGATGGCAACGGTTGTACTTTTGGCCCTTACGTATATAACCTTACGACATCAGGTTATGACAAGGTGTTGGAATCTGCTTTGAAAGTGTACCCTAATCCGGTACAGAATGTGTTGACATTAGAATATGATGGCAAAGAAAGTAAAATGAATATCCAAATCGTCGATGGCTTAGGTCGCAAGATTATCACAAAAGATATCAACCTTGTTAATGGAAAAGTTCAAGTAGCAACTTCTACCTTGACCAATGGTGCATATCGCATGATTATCAATGATGGCACCAGAGTGGCGGTTAAACAATTTGTAGTTATTAAATAATTTTTATAAAGTTGTATTAGGAAACTCCCGGTCTTTGATCGGGAGTTTTTTTATTGTTCCTATTGTACTCCTATCTAAAAATATATGGTCGTTATGATCGATATATTTAGTTTATTTTTGCTAATGGTATGAGTAAAAGAAAGTTAATTAAATGGACAGTTTCAGGAATTGCCATCGGCTGTGTCATTTTTTACTTTCTTTTACCCAAACAGTTGTTTGAAACACCTTATAGTACAATATTAGAAGATAAAAACGGTATCCTGCTGGGTGCAAAAATAGCAGCGGATGGGCAATGGCGATTTCCACCTGAAGGCGGAGGCGATACCTTGTCGTCCCGGTATATATCCGCTTTGATAGCCTATGAAGACAGAAATTTTTATCATCATTTAGGGGTTAACCTTCGTTCATTAGCCCGGGCAGCCCGACAAAACATTCGCTATCGGAAGGCCGTATCGGGAGCGTCCACCATTACCATGCAAACGATAAGTCTCTATCGCGGTAGAAAGGCAAAAAATGTTTTGGAAAAAATATGGGAAATCATTCTTGCCATTCGCTTAGAGTGTAGCGCTTCCAAGGAAGCAATTTTGAAAATGTATGCGGCGCACGCGCCATTTGGCGGCAATACCGTGGGTTATGGTGCTGCAACATGGCGTTACTTTGGAAAACACAACAAAGACCTTACGTGGGCAGAAGCAGCACTACTCGCCGTGCTGCCCAACAACCCTTCTTCCATCCACCTTGCTAAGAACCGTTCACTATTAATGGGTAAACGTAATCGCCTGTTGAAAACACTTGCTCAACGGGGTTTAATCAATAATGTCGATCTCGGATTATATATGGAAGAACCCTTGCCCGGCAAGCCTTATCCAATGCCCAGCTGGGCACCACATCTCCTTTCTTCCATGCCTCTCCTTACAGATCAACTATATCTAAGATCCAGTATCGACTATCAGATACAAAGAAGGTTGAGTGACCTTATTAAAACACAAGGAGTGGCGCTAAAGGGCAATCAGGTACACAATGCTGCTTTATGTGTTGCAGATATTCTCACCGGTGAAGTGGTGGCTTATGTCGGAAACATACCCAACACCGGTGCAGAGCATGGAGAGCAAGTGGACATCATACAGTCCCCTCGCAGTACGGGAAGCCTATTAAAACCATTTCTTGCCATGATGGCAATGCAAGACGGGATGGTTTCAACAAGGACGTTGTTGGCGGACATTCCGATCAATATTGATGGGTTTAAGCCGGACAACTTCACCTACGACTTTGAAGGGGCTGTCCCTCTTGAAGATGCATTAAGAAAGTCTCTCAATATTCCTTTTGTGTTATTATTAAAACAATATAATATCGCTCGTTGCCTACAAAATCTACAGAGACTCGGACTTCAACACCTTGATCAATCGGCAGGCCACTACGGGCTTTCATTGATTGTAGGTGGTGGTGAATCAACCTTGTGGGAATTATGTGGGGCTTATGCCAGTTGTGCCCGCATTTTATCTAACTTTTCATTACATTCCGGTAAATATGACCATTCTGATGTTCACCCTTTGCGTATAACCCGGAATACTGTTTCTGAAAGAGTTGAAGCTTTTACAACCGGAGGAATGGATGCCGGATCTATCTTTACAATCTTTCAGGTGTTAAGCGAAAATACCCGTCCCGGTAAATTTGATGACTGGAAAATAAGCACGGGAAGCGACCGGATAGCCTGGAAGACAGGCACTTCAATAGGATTTCGAGACGCTTGGTGTATTGGCGTATCAGGACGGTATGTGGTGGGTGTATGGATTGGAAATGCGGATGGTGAAGGTCGTCCGGGCGTTATTGGATTAGAGACAGCAGCTCCTCTACTTTTCAGTACCTTTGAACTATTGCCTCGTTCACATTGGTTCTTGAAGCCCTTTGATGGACTTAAAAAAATCGCCATTTGTAAAAATAGTGGCCTTTCTCCATCCGAAAACTGCCCTATTGACTCGGTTGAAGTGGCGCGGGATGCCAGACAATTACCGCTGTGTTCTTTCGACAAGCGGATAGCTCTGGATAAAGAGGGTCGCTTCCAAGTCAACTCTAGCTGCTACAACCCTTTTCAAATGACCTTCAAGCAATACTTTGTTTTACCTCCGACCCAACAATATTATTATTCGCTTAAGCATCCCGCCTATATACAGCCGCCTCCCTTTCTTTTGGGATGTGGAAATCAAACGGATTCACAACAGTCACCCATGGAATTTGTTTACCCAAATAATGTCAAAAAACTTTTTTTACCAAAAGATGGTCATGGGTCAATTAACCCGTTAACTTTTATTGTAGCGCACAGACTGCCGACTATACAACTATATTGGTACCTCGATGAAAGATTTATAGGAACGACTCAGGACAAAAACGAATTGACTATTGTCGTTGAAAATGGGCAACATACACTAACTGTAGTCGATGAAGATGGACATACGATTCGTACATCATTTGAGGTAAAAGTGTCAGAAAAATAAATTACACATTAAAAATATTTATAATATTATTATCTTTGTGTATTAAAAGTAAAAAAATCATCGTTATAAATAACAAATCGCCTATGTGTTAGACCAACATCCTTTTTTTAGTTTACGTTATTTATTGAAAATTAAAATTTATGCTTAAAAACAAAGTTTATCTATTTCTTATTCTTATCGCTTTAGGTATAGTATCCTGTACGCCTGATGCGGAGGAAGTTTTAGAAGCAACCAATTTACCGATGAAAGGGACACAAGTTGTACCGTCCAACAATTCTACTGCTACAGGTAGCATTACGGCTAAATACAGCAAGTCAACTAAGGTGTTGAGTTATACAGTTACCTGGTCTGGTTTAAGTAGTCCTTTAAATGGTATGCGCTTTTACAAAGGTGCTCGTAACACGAATGGTCCTGCTGTCAAAAACATTCAATCTTCTGGAAGTGCAACAGGCAGTATTACAGAGACATGGACGGTGCCGGACTCATTGAGCACAACGCTTGAACAAAATGGTCTGTACATCAATTTGCAGACGGACAATTTCCCAAATGGGGAGATCCGGGGGCAGTTAGATTTTTAACAACTTTAACCCAAATTCCGCATTAGACAAATTCGGAATTTGGGTTTAAAATATTTGCTGTGCACCCTAAATCCACAGGAAATAAATGCTGAAACGATTTGTATACTAGAATGCCTTGAAATTGACCATTTGCTATTCTTGTCTCCTTCAGGGGTGTTGGGGTAAACAAGAATAGTAAATGGTCAAATCATTTTCCGATTTGCACATTGTGCCTTCCCGCATAATCAATAATCTTTGGTATTAGAAAACATCAGATGCTGAATTCGAAATGAACTTATTTTCCGAAAAAATATTATCAAAAGAAAATCGTATATTTACGAAGTAAAGGGAGGGAACATCTCAAATTGGTGTTATGTAATAAAGAACACTTATTGATAGAAACGATGTTCAGGCAAAAGCAAATATTTGAAAAACGACACAGAGGAAGTATAATCGATTCCGCATTAACAAATGCGGAATTTAGGATTAATTGTAGAAGTAAATATGGATGATATGATGACGCAAAGATTAGTTGATTTAATGAAGCTTTTAGAAGAAGACCCCAATGATAGTTTTTTATTATTTGCGATAGCCAAAGAATATGAAAATCAAGGCTTGTTGGATCAAGCAGAGCATTATTACCTTACCCTCTACAAGTCTAATCCTTCTTATGTTGGTCTTTATTATCACCTTGCTAAGTTGTATGAAAGCAAGGGGATGGTGGAAGAAGCACTTAACTTTTATGATGAAGGAATCTTTATGGCCAACAAGATGCACGATCAACATGCATTGGCTGAATTAAAAAATGCCAAAACCAACCTGGAGCTTATGATTTGAATGAAGCGAAACCTTTGTCTTTTTGGATTGGATAAATATCGAAATATATACTAAAATGATTTGAAATTGACCATTTACTATTCTTGTCCACTTTAGGGGTGTTGGGGTAAACAAGGATATTAAATGGTCAAATCATTTTCCGATTAGTATATAGCTACAATTTAAGTTGCCTTAAAATAAATTCTTTATACAGATTGGTAATTCGTAATTTTCCAATTTCATTTGTCTAGACGACTATCATCCCGAAAAATGTTAGACTAATTTATAAATCAATTTGGTATAACAGCTGTTTTCTTGACGAATTGGCTTACTACAAGCATACTGGCTCCGGTAAAAAGGACAACTGCTGCGCCAAATAACATATCATTGATATGGCTAATCGGAATATATGCAAAGGCAGCTAATCCCTGAACTCCCAGCAACAACTCATTGAGCAATACACCGATTAAAAAGATTATTGCGCCATTTTTGAAGATTGTATTGACTGTAACATAATTTTTTATCGCTAAATAACTGATTAGGAATAAGGAATATACCCCTAATAAAACTAAATGTAAATATGCTATAATAATTGGTCTAATACCAAATACCAATTGGCTGAGTGATGGAATGACGGAAATACTTTGTAGCAAAAACTTAATGGTAATCGCCAAAATTGCTGTATAACAAAGCAAGCCTACCCATTGTGGGTAATTAGATGTTAAGAAGGTTTTGATCTGAGGAAAAAATGTTTTTAACATGTGTATCCATACACCAAATTGTAAAAAAGCACATGCAACGGTAATTACAAATAACCAAGTCGGAATATTCGCCCATAAGATGGATAGAAAAAACGTAGGCACACTAGCAATGGCGAGGAAGATAAAGTGTTTCTCAAGCAGCTTAATCTTGGTTTGAAGATTCTGAACAATCATTGCTATAGCGGCAAAGAAAAACCAACCATTGTACTCAAAGTGGAGGTAATAATATACTGATCCAAGGTAATTGTTGTGATTGGTGGTCTTGGTCATAATCATATATGCCAGGAAAAGAGGCCCTCCGGCCGCCAACACATTCAATAATACGGCAGCTATTGACCAGCTTCTGGATGGATGATAGCCTGATATCTTACGCCAATCCATAATAAATTGAATGGCAAATAGTATTGAAATAAAGATAGTTCCGGTGGAGAATAGGATAGATACAGCCTTATAGCCCTGTATCGTAAAGGCGATGAGCATTCCTGCTGAGAATATCAGATTTGCTATGATTAATATATCGTAACGCTTTGAGTACACGTGTTTCAGAATGATGCTCGCCATGCCACAGTAAAGAACGTGACTTATCCAGCCACTGAAGGCAAAATGTGAATGTGCATGTAGTAAGTTTTTCTGTTCAAAAATCGGAAGGCTGTAAGCTATTTTATATCGCATTAATGTTCCGAGGATGGCGACAATCAAGAGGCTAATTACAGAATATCTATAATATTTTTGCGACAGCGTTGTGTTCATTGGCTTAGTAAAATAGTTTGTGGTTAATAATCTTCACTTTGCCATTATTTTTCATTTTAAGCAAGGTACGGATCACGGTTTCTACTCTGAGACCGGTAAAATTAGCAATTTGTTGCCTTGTGTACGGGATTTTTACTTCTGTATTTTTGTCGATTGTCGCTTTAATATTATTGAGAAAATAGGTTATTTTTTCTTCCGGGGTGTGGCTGACAAGCAGTCGGGAAGTATAGGTTTTTTGATATAATTTATCCGCCAGGTGCTGCATAATTCTCAGCGTTATTTCGGGATAATCATTTAGTATGTTTAAGAAATTTTCCTTCCCCAAGCGCACAATGACGCTATCTGTACTGGTAACAGCCGAAGTTATATACGGCCGCCCTATCAATAATGGAGGCTCCCCAAAGCTCTGACCTTTATGATAAATCCCTTGAATTAAATCTTTACCCTCTGAATTGGTTGAAACGACAGTAACGCTTCCTTCTAATATTTGGTAAAAAAAATGCGGCATGTTGTTTTCAAAAAAGATAGTAGTGCCTTTTTTAAACCTTCTTGCTATACCGCCATACGTAATAAGAATATTGTAATCTATTACCATGAATTTTCAACTTTTCAGGTTTTCTCCTTGCCTTTAATTATTAGATTTAACCTGCAATATACATTTATTTCTTTGCATTAGTATCATAATAGCAAATACAAATAAAACGAATATTTTTAGCACTTCCAAAAAGAGATAATATTTTGACATTACAGTTTGTTTTATACTTTGGCCGTGAATATGGAGCAATAGGTTTTCTCTTAGTTGTGGTAAAAACCAGATGCTTTGAATCGTCAAAATGAGGATTGCTAAAAGGAACCCGATGTTTCGTGCTCGGATTACATCCTTAAACATGACTAAAGATAGAATGATGAGCAATGCTAATAGCCACTCAACTTTATTTAAGAAGCCAAATAATTGGTTACCAAAATCAAGCCATACTATTTCCGGAGATGCACTCGTATTGTATTTGACCCAGGTCTCCAACAGGCTTATTCCACATATCAAACCTATCCATATCAAAGAACAGGTAATAGGAATAACCGTATGATTTATCTGACCTTTAGACATTTTTCTAAAATGATAGCCCGTATTTTATGAATGAAGGGAGCTGTAAATATAGCAAAACTAGTAATCGAAGATTAGCTTTATTCATGAAATATACAGCATTATAAAACAATCCGATTATAGGAGCAAAATTTATGTAATCGGTGAAAATTATTAGTGAGCCAAGTAGGTGTCGCCCCTTTTAATGTCTAAAGCGAGATCTTTGATGTTGGTCGTCGAAAGCATGTGCAGTAACCCATCTTTAATCACTTTATATTGAAAATGAACGGGGCAAGGCTTATCATTGTTACACGAAGAAAGGCCAAGTCCACATGCTTTTATTTGATCCAGACCATCAATGGATTCTACTATATGTATCAGGAAGATGTTTTGTAATTGTTTTGTGGTAAGAAAAAAGCCTCCTCCGGGCCCTTTCATGGAGCTAACAACATTTGACTTAGCTAATTTTTGAAGCGTTTTGGCTGTAAATGCTTCCGGTCCCTGGATGGCTGCTGCGACTTCTTTCTGACTTACTCTTCGCTCCAACAAAGACTGTTCGGCGATAAAAATTGTGGCTTTAATGGCATATTCACAAGCTTTTGAAAACATAATTCACTTTTTTATAGTGCAAATATAAGGATATTTAATAAAAGATAAACGAGTCTTTTGTTGTGAATTTTAATAATAGGGTTATTTGTTTTTACTAATTGAAAAAAAAGAGCGGAGAGTTAGGGATTCGAACCCTAGAAGCCCTTTTGGAGCTTACACACTTTCCAGGCGTGCGCCTTCGACCACTCGGCCAACTCTCCGTATTGGAGGGCGAAGGTATCAATTTTTATTTTAATTTATAAAATTTTTTGAGGGGTCTTTTTGTCTGCATAAGACGAAGCGGAGTATTTTTCCCAATTTCAATATATGAAAGAGTTTACGGGCTGAAGGTTTTTTATTCTAAGGGGGAAATGATTATTTGCAATAAAAAAGAAGCATTTTTGCCTTTTTCCACATTTTTATTACTTTTACCCAACTCAAGCAAAACAAAACAAAAATAAAATAGAGAATGGCCAATATATTTAGAAAGAAATCCATCGTATCTATCCTAAATGATGCTAATGCCGGGATGGGGGATTCTCATGGTATGAGTCTAAAGCGAGTTCTTGGAGTCAGAGACCTTACTGCATTAGGAGTGGCAGCTGTTATAGGTGCCGGGATATTTTCGAGTATTGGAAAGGCTGCATACGATGGTGGACCGGGTGTTGTGTTTTTGTATATATTTACTGCGGTAGCTTGTGGATTTGCGGCATTATGTTATGCTGAGTTTGCTTCTACGGTTCCTGTTTCAGGGAGTGCATATACATATTCTTATGTTGCATTTGGGGAGATTTTTGCATGGATTATTGGATGGGATCTCCTCATGGAGTACGCTATAGGAAATATTGCCGTAGCTATTAGTTGGAGTGATTACTTTACTAATTTGGTCAACAAGGCGGGTATTCACATACCGGATTGGCTGACGATGGATTATATGACGGCGCATGCGGGATTTGAAAAGATACACGCTGCTCTTTCTTCAGGCGCCAACATCAATGGTTTAAATCTCACGGAAGTGTCGCAATATTATGCTTGGGTCAATGCGCCGATGCTTGGATCTTTGCGTATGATTATTGATCTACCGGCGATGCTGATTGTTGTATTGATTACTTATATTGTCTATGCCGGTATTAAGGAGTCTCGAACTGCAAGCAATATCATGGTTGTTGTTAAGTTGGCCATTATTCTATTGGTAATATTGATGGGAGCTTTCTTTATTAATACTGAAAACTGGTCTCCCTTTGTACCAAATGGTGCAAGTGGAATATTGAAGGGTGTTTCAGCGGTTTTCTTTGCATATATCGGATTTGATGCCATCAGCACGACGGCTGAAGAGTGTAAGGATCCGCAACGAGACTTACCACGAGGCATGATATATGCCTTGATAATCTGCACGGTATTGTATGTATTAGTATCCTTGGTATTAACAGGAATGGTAAACTATACGCATCTCAATGTAGGCGACCCATTAGCGATGGTATTTGATGCCGTCAACATGAAGTTTATTGCTGCAATTGTTGCAGGAAGTGCCATTTTTGCTACTGCCGGCGTATTGTTAGTTTTCCAGCTGGGTCAGCCCAGAATTTGGATGAGTATGAGTCGTGACGGCTTGTTGCCTCGCATTTTTTCAAAGATACACCCGAAGTATGGAACGCCATCATTTTCGACTATATTAACGGGTTGTGTAGTAGCTTTGCCGGCATTATTTCTCAATTTAGATATAGTATTGGCTTTGACGAGTATAGGGACGCTTTTTGCATTTGTCTTGGTGTGTGGTGGGATATTGGTTTTACAAATGCAGCCGGAGCGTCCTCAGAGTAAATTTAAGGTGCCTTATATCAATGGGCAGTGGATTTATCCCATTGGGTTGATAGTGGCGTTGTTTACAACACTGTATTATGACCCGTATTATTTTCAGGATATAATGACAGTAGAAACCTTTCCAATGATTATATTCTGGATCGTGGCAATAGTGCTGGCGGGATATACGATCAAGAACAAATTTTCATTGATTCCTATCCTTGGATTGGTGAGTTGTTTTTATTTGATGGCACAAGAAAGTCATACCAATTGGATGAGGTTTATTATATGGTTGGTCATTGGCTTGGTAGTATATTTCTTATACGGTTTTACGCATAGTAAATTGGCGAAAAAGGCCGGTTGAGAATAGGGTGTTAAGGCAATAGCGGATTATATCAATCTTCCCAAAATGGATAAAAATTATACCATTGATAAGGATAAAGTTTGGCTTTTTCTTCCAGTAGATTCAGATATCGTTGGAATAAATCTTCAGGTGACATATCGGTATAAGCTTGGCTACAGCTGAATTGATAGTGATATAGTGAATCTTTCATTGCATACACAAATACTATAGGCACTTTCAGCTTACTTCCCATAAAAAACGGGCCAAAAGGGAAATGGGCTACTCTTCCTAAAAATGTACTTTTCAGTGTCCTCATTCCGGACATATATCGATCAGCATGCATACATACCAAGCCTCCTGCCGCCAATGCATTTTTAATGGTAATGATAAATGAGGCATCATCGGAAATGGGGATGATAGAAAAGGATTTGCCTTTTGAATGTTGTTCAAGAAGTTGTTTAATCTTCTCTTCTTCGTTGTCTCTCATAACTATATAAATCGGTGCATCGATACGGTAAAGCAGTTGGCCTGCTATCTCCCAGTTGCCCAAATGGGCTCCGAGCAAGAGGGCACCTTTACCCGTAGAAGCTAAGCGGTGTAATTCTTGTTCGTTTTCAAAGTCAAATGTAATCCGATTTCCTTTACCTGCATATACAGCCAACTTATCAACAAGAGATTGTCCAAAATTGAGAAATGACTTATATCGATGATGGATAGAGTCGGGATTGGCGACTTGCAGTTGTTGAAAATATTCAATCAGGGAAAGATTCGCTTTTTTTGAAAAAAACAGATAGAATGCAGCTACCGGATAAAGCAGAAGATAGGAAAAAATAAGGGGAAGATGTTGAATCCACCATAGAAAAATAGAAAAACCTGCCTTTCCGGCTTGTGATTGCCCACTCCACCTTTCTGTCATGATATTTTAAATCAAATATCGACGCTTTGTTGAAGCCTTTCAAATACGTATTGATAGAAATCTTCAAATGATTTTAAGTTGATGAAATCTTCACCAGCCATCTTAAATCCGAAATTTCGCTCTATCAAGACTACTAAGTCCACAAAATCAAGGCTATCAAGCCCTAAGGTGTCTTTTATAATCGCATTGGGCGTTATGATGTTTGGGTCAACTTCAAATTCTTCTGCGAGAAAAGAATTTATTTTGCCGATCAATTGTTCTTTTTCCATGGTGCAAATGTAATGAATAATTGAAATGTTCAAAAAAGATTCTTTTACATAGGATGTTTTATACGGATTGTACATCGGGATTTTCCTAAGTATCAAAATTTTTCGGATTGGTAAAACCTCGATTGTTGAATTCGGATTCAAAAGGTATATTCTCCTAAATAGAACAAAATATAGTAAAAATCGGTAAAATTTTCATGATAACATTATTTTTTCTATAACTTTCCGACAAATTTGTAGATTAAAAGATAAAAAATATATGCTCACGATACATTCTGATACCAAGCAAGCGGTTTTTGATTCAGTGGAATCCTATCTCAAATCAATCCACTTCCCATACAGAAGCTGTGATGACACAAGGCCATGGGGCGGATTCTTTACTTTTGAAGAGTCTTTGGCGCAACAATTTATTGAACAGTTTTATGCGGATACCCACATCCGGTTTGATAACTTTCCCAAGGGTGCATCATTGAGTCCCAAGTTACTTATTGTTGCACCAAACAAGCGACTTAGCTGGCAGTATCATTTTAGACGTGCTGAAGTGTGGCGATGCATATTTGGTGACATTACAGTCGTTACCAGCGATACAGATGAAGAGAAAGATAGAACAATTCTTTCAACGGGTGAAATCGTGCAATTAGAGCAGGGAGAAAGACATAGAATCATAGGAAATGAAGGGTACGGCATTGTCGCTGAAATATGGCAACACATTGACCCGAATCATCCGAGCGATGAAGATGATATTGTTCGTTTGCAGGACGACTTTGGAAGAAAATAAATGTGAATGTATGTCAGTCTTATCTGGAGATAATGCGTGGAATTTGTTTTATTCTTTCCATTCTGAAAGGGAATAGCGTTTTAAGAAGTCATTCAACAAATAATCTCGTACGACAATCAGAAATAAGGGCTGCTCTTTATTAGTATCCAAATTGAGCATAAGCCGGTCTATGGCCTTTCCGAAGCCTAAGCCTTCAGCTTCTAATTTGCCGTATTCGTCTATGATAAAATATGGATGGTTGGAAGTAAAGGCTTGGTCGATCAATGCGTTCCCTATGTCAAATGCTTCCATAGACAATTTGAATCTTCCTATTGAAACCGAAGGTTGGTCGGTGTTTTCGTCCAATTGGAAGGGATGAACATGGTGTGTAGATAGTTCTAAAAGGTATCTTTTGCCATCGATGTCGGGAGTCAAAAACCCTCCGGCAGATTTCCCTGTAAGCCATCGACTCAGGAAAGATGTTTTTCCTGACCCGACTGTTCCGGTGATAACCCATAGCCTATTAGGCCAAATCACTATTTTTCTCACAGCTTAATACAATTAATATCAAGATAAAATGACGTATTCTGTTGATGCCTTTATAATGAATACCGGTATAGTAGGCTGTTTGAAGAGCAAGGCGTTGCAATTGTGGAATATCTTGTTTGATTTGTCGGATGATATAGGACATTTTATCATTTTTACCCTTTAAAAAGCGGGCTAAAAGGGCTTTGACAATAGGGTTTACGACGCCCCACCAAAGCAGGATGATGATAATAGGCCTTATGATTAGTTTCAAAATATTTATCCCTGACAGGTGAAAAATCCATACTGATGCAAAAAGGATCAAAGCCATAGATAACCATAACAAAGCTTTTCCTTTTTTCTTCTTTTTATGGAACTCTGATTCACTTGACAGGATGGATGTTATGTCTGACTTTGGGATATCTTTTATGCCGATCGGAATAAAATACGCCCAATGCCCTATGATTGCGCCCCAGACCAAATATATCATGGTGTAAGCAACTAGAATCCATGCACCGTACGATATTTCCGGATTGAGCCCCAGTATATTTACGACATGAAGTGTTGTAGCATGAAATGAATCCCATAATGCATTACCAAAAATGATGGTCAGTGTTAGCAGCTTTTGCAAGGCGGACTCTACCAAAGCCAAGGCTCCATATATCAAATAAATCGGATAAAATCGGGTCTGAAACGAAAAGAACAAGGCGCCTAAAAACCCTTGAAACCCTACAGCTAAATACGCTGTTACCGGCGTATGGGGGCTCAAGGCAAACTTTACACTAATGGCTACCAAGGTGGCATAAAGTATTGCCCAAAAGGGTCTTTCCGCTGTAAAACCAATACAACACACGATCGTCACGGCTATTCCGCCCAACAATATTCCGGAAAAAGGTATTTGTAATGCATGAAGGATTCCGCCCAAAGTGCATTCAGAAAATGCCCAAAGCGCTATCAGCTTAGAGACACTTAGTTGTATATACGTACTTTCCCTCAACATATTAGAATAGTTGACGGAATTTGATTCAATATTTTTTCAAATTCCTTTTAGAATTGTTTTACATATGTAATTTAAAGTAGTCAATTACTTTTCTGATGAGGTGAATTCTATCTTTGCCCAGCACATTGTGTTTATGGCCTGGATATACAAAGTAGTTCACTTGTTTTCCTTTTTTGACGCAACTTTCAATGTAATTGATGCTTTGCTGCCAGATAACGACGTCATCTTCGCTGCCGTGAATCAAGAGCAATGGGCCATGGAGTTGGTCGATATAGGAGAACGTACTTGCGGTCTTGTAGCCATCCGGATTCTGCTCAGGAGTATCCATATATCGTTCGGTGTACATGATTTCATACATATTCCAATCAGTTACCGGACCACCGGCTACAGCGGCATAAAACTTATCGGGTTGGCGGGTCATCATGCTGATCGTCATAAATCCGCCAAAACTCCAGCCATGGACGCCTATTTTATTAGCATCAACGAAGGGTTTGCCCTGAATATAGCGATAGCCTACCATCTGGTCATCTATCTCTGTTGAGCCAAGGCTTCTGTGTGTAACTTTTTCAAAGTCGATACCTCGGTTGGAAGAACCTCTATTATCCACCGTAAAGAGTATAAATCCTTCATTAGCCATGGTGTACATCCAGAGTGGAGCTTGTGCAAGGCGACCATTGCGGATCATTTGTGCATGAGGTCCACCATATACGTATATTACAACCGGATATTTTTTGGAAGCATCAAAATTATAAGGCAGGATTGTCCTAGCAAAAAGGCGGGTTCCATCATCTGCATATAAGGTATCGAGGATGGTTTTGCCTATGTTATAGTCATGGATTGGGTCTTGGATGGAAAGAAGTGTCCGGGCGGTGGTATTGGAGAGGTTTCTACAGATATAAGTGCTATTATTATTCAAGGCACTGTTAGATTCAAAGGCATATTTTCCGTCGAATGAAATTTTGGCGTTATGCAATCCGGGTACGTTGCTGAATTGAGTAACTTTTCCGGTGGAGAGTTCAGATTGAAAGTATTGTAGGTCGATAGAATTGGGCAAGATACCTTGAAAGAAGACTTTTTTGTTCTTGTTGTCAAAGCCGAGGATATCAGTAACCTCAATGCCTCTAGTAAGTTGTCTTACCAATTCTCCTTCGTGGGTATAGAGGTAGAGGCTATTCCAGCCATCTCGCTTGCTTTGTGCGATGAGGAGTGAGTTTTGTTGAGGGACGAAGGTATAAGGCACGAGTGGCTCTGTATATTGGAGGCTTTGTTCTTCATAGAGTGTTCTTATTTTATTGCCTCTGACGGGATTGTATGCATTGAAAGTGGTATGATTTTGATCTCGGTTTATTTCGGCTATATACACCTCGTTGCCATCAGGTGACCAGCAGATATTGGTCAGATAGTGTTCCGGGTCGCCACCGGTGTCGAGGTAAGTTATCTTGCGAGAAGCAAGGTCATATATGCCCAAGGTGACGTGATGGCTCTTTTGACCTGCCATGGGATAGTAAATATAATTCACTTTGGCCGGTGTAACAGACCAGATAGGAATGGGATATTTTTTTACCAAAGATTGATCCATGCGGTAGAAGGCAAGTTTCTCTCCGGTTGGGCTCCAAAAGGTGCCTTTGTCGATACCAAATTCCTGACGGTGCACTGATTCTCCATATACGATAGAGTCATTGCCTTGAGCTACCATAATATCACTACCTCCATCCAGTCGAACAAATAACGCCTGGTCTTTGACATAAGCAAGGGAGTTGCCTTTAGGAGCTACGTCAAGAAGATTAAGGCCTTTAGCGGGGGTGAATACTTTGGTTAATTGTTTGGAATTAGTATGGAAGGATACTTTCTGGTCACCCGTAGTGAATTCAAAAACATTTAAGTCTGAAACTGTAAAAAAGGGAACAGATTTTAACTCATCCAGTCCGGAAGCCTTCAAAACCGGATTTACTGTGGAGACGAGGTCTATTGAATCTGTATTATTTTTAGAAGGATTATATGAATAGATATAATTCCCGCCTCTTTTGCTATAGTAAAAAATATTGTTTTTGGGTGCCCACTGTACATTGGACCAAGAGGTGGGAGCAAGATCTCTACCGCCCATTATTGCTTTGTCAAGCGTGAGCTCTTTTTTTTGTGAAAAAGCGGTAAAGCAACAAATAATCGCTATTGTCAGGCTAAAAAGTTTGATTTTATTCATGAAGATTGCAATTAATCAAAGAAATAATAATATAAAATATAAAATCCAAATTCCGCTTTACGCAAATGCGGAATTTAGGTTTAATTGTCGAATTTGATTGAGTAAAATTAATGACTTTTATTGTAATTCCATATTTATTTCACTAATAAAAGCGTTGGGTGAAAGTGGTGGCCTTGCTATTTCAGGGGCATTAACATATATAAATGCCCAAAGAAGTGCCAAGCGAAATTCACATATTTATACTTTTTATTAAAAGCATACTTAGAATAGATGTAATGTGGGTACATTTTCAATTGATACTTAAAACTAAGGTGTATATTATATTGTCTGCCGACAGATAAAACCTTATCTTTTAATTTATATAGGCGAAAATAGGTAAGGATATAATTTTTTAAGACGATATCATCTAATTTCGCTTGAATTTCTTTGTTGAATAATCCTTTTTCGACAAATAATTTCTTTATTTTCTCGGTATATTTCAACCTATTTATGAACAAATTGATTTCCTTTTCAGGATTCTTTGGTTGTGTGATGGAATCATCAGAGAGATAGGCTATTGATTTATTTTCATCAAGAAAAGCAAATTTTTTATTGTGCATGATAAGGTTGATGAGCATGCCATATTCTTGACCGGACGTTAAATTATTATCCCATCCACCTACATCGATTAATGCTTTTTTTTGCCATAAATTAGAGATGGTACACCCTAATTGGCTATGGAGTAGACCTGATACGAAGTCTGTTGATATTTCCCGTTTTACTAAAGGTATCCACGTATTCTTTGTCACACTAAAAAACAAGCGTGTATATGGACTTACAACGACTTCTGCGTCATCTTCCTTCATGATACAACTTATCTGACCGCTTATTTTGTCCGGCATAATCTCGTCATCTGAATCTAAGAACTGCAGCCATAAGCCTTGTGCCGCGAAGAGGCCTTTGTTACGTGCGGCATTGGCATTTTGTATAGTCTCGGATAAGAGAAGAAACTTATCGGGGTATTTTTTTGAATACTCGCAGGCGATACGGCGGCTGTCATCGATGCTATTATTGTCAATCAGAATAATTTCCAATATGGGATAACGCTGATTTAAAACGCTCTCAATAGCACGACCCAAGGTCTTTTCTGAATTAAAATAAGGAATAATAACGCTTACGGTCGGGCCTAACATTGGTCAATAATCACGTTGTTGTTGAATAAGTTTTTGAAAAGCACTCGACTCCTTGATAAGCCGGTCATAGTTGCCTGAAGCTACTACCATACCATTTTCAAGCACATAAATGATATCAGCATTTCGAATGGTATTAAGCCTATGTGCGATAATTATTAGGGTATATGAACCTTGTAGTTCGTCCAGGTTTTCCCGAATCTGATTTTCTGTGAGTGTATCCAAAGAAGAGGTTGCTTCGTCCATAATGATAATATCAGGAGATTTAAACAATTCTCTTGCGATGGCTACTCTTTGTTTTTGTCCTCCACTTAAAATTATACCTTTCTCGCCCAGAAGGGTGTCTTCATTATTAGAATAGTTGGACAAAAGTTCTTCCAGATAAGTAGTCTGAATTATTTTGTCGAAACGGATTTTGTTTTCCGGATTTTTTTCTGACCAAAGTGTGACATTGTTATACAGGCTATCATTGAAAACAACCGGATCTTGACTAACATAACCGATATGTCGTCGTAAGTCAGACAGATCCATTTCAGAAGAATCAAGGTCGTCAAAAAGAATTTTACCGGAAGAAGGCGGGATCAATCCACTGATGACATTGACCAATGAGGTTTTCCCTGCACCACTAATGCCGACAACTCCAATTGTCATATTTTTGGGAATCTCGATCGATATACCTTTCAAGATAGATGAACTATTCATAGAAAGGGAGATGTTTTCAAGGCTTATCTTATTGGTAAAACTGAAAGGCTTACCTGAAAAAGGTGGTTCTTTATTTGCATTGAAATCATCCAATAGGTTCAGGATGTTGTCAAGGCTAGCTTCGTACGAATTGAATCGCTGGAAGTTATTTTGTGTTAGGATGATATAGTTTAAAGTTCTGTAAAAGAGAGCCAGACTAAAGAGAGCAAAGATTGAAATAGTATGATTGATGGAGTAATATATCGCCAAGATAATACACAACAAGATCAGCAATATGGGCTCCCGCATTGTTTCGGTAATTGCAGACGCTCTAAGTGTGTTGTAATTGGCTTTTTCAGCATTGCTGATATGGGTATTGATGCGTTTTGAAAAAAATGGAAATGCGAAGGTGGATTTGATGTATTTAAAATTATTGAGAATTTGAAAGAGGAGACTGTTGTAGCTATTATTTGCCTGTGTAAATTGGCCGGATAGATGGCTCAAATATTTTTTCAATGGAGAATAGCTGATATAAAATAGTAATGTAACAATCAGAATAATTATACTTATCTGATAATTCAGCAGGAAAGAAATACAGAGGTAAACGAATGCCATAATCAGGTATTGTACACCGTTTAAAAAAGAAAACACAGCATAATTGAATCTGGTGATTTCTGTTGTACTTACATTTTGTATGTGTCCAAAATCATGTTTTATAAAAGCGGGATAGGATAAATATTCCAAACTATTAACCAAAGCCTGGCGCTGTTTATGTACCAAATTAGCTGTGTTTTTGGCATTTAATATTTGTTGTAAATAGTATAATATAGATTTGATTGTAAAGGCGATGATACCGATAAAAAGCACTTGTCTAACGGAAGAAGATTCCACTCCTAATGAGGTCAAAGCCTTAAATATTGCGTTGTTGTCTGCATTGAAACCGGCGGTGTCCGTAGTAAAAACAAATTGTGCCAAACCAATAAAAAACCCGATACCGATGCTATCAAAAAAAGAAACGAATATGGATAATACAACCGTATAAATGAGATTGACTCCCAGATAATGATAAAAAGATTTAACATATTTAATCTTCATGCAAGTCAAAGTAGTTCGTGTGACACATCAGTATATTTATGGCTTGTGGTTCACGAATTATATAGAAAAGATAAAGAGTTGAAATACAATTTTGCCGTTGAACGAAAGTATCTTCTGCTCTTTACAAACAAAGATACAAAATTGAAGTATTCATAGTATTGGACATTATCCCGAACTCATCCATGCATCATCATTTTATTACGGTAACGTTACCTTTTAATAACCTTGAATTTCCGTCGGACAATTTTAGCTGAATCAAATATACATACACTCCCGGATTGACTTCCTTTCCCCGAAAAGTGCCGTCCCACATTTTGGATTCATCTTTAGTGGTGATGTTTTTCACCTCATACATCAAGGCTCCCCAACGGTCGAATACTGCCAATCGTTCTATCAATACAATGTCTTCACTTGGGGCAGGGCCGAAGTAATCATTAACTCCATCATAGTTGGGCGAAAAAACATTTGGGACAAAGAAGACTCCACAATTTTTTTCTTTCACACTAATTGAGAGGCTCACTTTGCCACAGGTGTTAGAAGCCGAAACGGCATAAACACCTTCTGTCGAAACGGTATATTGGTTGCCTGTTGTTCCATCTTGCCATTCTACGGTACCGTTATTGGCAAAGGCGCTTAATGTGGCGGGAGTTCCTTTACACACTACAGTGTCGGATGGTGCGGTGATGACCGGAAGAGGAAGGATGGCGATGTCCACCTGGTCTTGTTTGATACAGTTGCCATCATCGACATTAACGCTGTATGTTCCTGCCTGACTGACGGTAATATTTTGAGTTGTATCCCCCGTTGACCAAGTATATAGGGCGCCACTTTGAGCTACATGAAGTGTAGTATTGGTGCCTTGGCAGATTGACTGGTCAGGTCCAAGATCGAGATTAATGGTATTAGGGACAATAAAAATTGTGAGGGAGTCATGTGTCACCTTGCCACAAACCGATGTTTTTTCCAAGAAAAAGGTTGTTGTTTTAGCAACCTTTACAATTGGTTTAGCCTCAGTGGGATTGGTGAAGTTGATTTCAGGTGACCAATTGAAGGACAGTCCATTGATTCCACCATCCAATTGTACGGTAGCCGAGTCGCAGAAAGTAAGATCCTTCAACACATCTACATCGCTTGGTGTCTTGAAGCATACGGTTTGCCGGTTATAAGCTGAGCCGGTAGAAGCCGAAAAACCCCAGAATGCCGTAGAAGATCCGCCCAGGAAGGGGCCAGTAATTGGGCCGACGTAGCCCAGCACTTTTATACAGTCAAAGTACACGGTAAACTCCTGAATATCTGCCTTCCAGGAGAACACTACATCGTGATCCTTGGTATCTTCTATATTGCTACCGAGCGGAAATGGGCCGGATATAGTGTTGGAAGCATGGTTGGGACTACCATTTCTAATGAGTGCAACATGGTCTTCGGCAGGGTCGTTGTAAGGTACATTCTGATAGGTATCGAATTCGACGACCAGCGAAGGAGTAACTCCAATATATCCCAAGCCGCCACCCAGCCCGGATACCGGTATTATAGTGTCTGTGGCTAAGATAAATGCAATGCCGTCAGCTCCTGAAGTTATAAAGTTCTCCCTACCAAAATTCATCGTTACGGCAATAGTAAAGTCCTTTTTTAAATCAATTTTTTGACGGGACATGATGTTTCCTTCCTGATTTTTACTGTCCGGCGTCAATTCATAGCAAGTTGAGGAAAGCTGACTCGCACTACCCGTAACCTTCATTGGTACTTGTCCATGTATCAATAGCGCATACAAAACTATTGTGCTTGCGACTACTCCTCTTAATAAGTATATTTTACATTGATTCATCTCAAATTTTGCTTAATGGTGATAAAAGTAAACATACAAAAATAGTTCCATTTTCTCATTTTAATTTAATCTTTCAACATCTTCACTTTTATATAACTAAATAATATAAGCATAAATTGTTATCTGTATTAAACAAAGGATGTCAACCCTTAAGACGCCTATTTCTCCAGGCTAAATGGCTATTGAAGCATTTTTACTCACATATATATATTAGTTTGTTTATTGGATTGGCAATGAAACAGCATAAAATCTAATACTTATAACAAATTGAACCTAAATTCCGCATTAGACAAATGCGGGATCGATGTACGACTTGTAATCAACACTATACGGTTTTTCAAAACCTTTACTACTGAATTCGGTTTTAAAAAGATA
>JAGPCT010000083.1 GCA_018057925.1 Saprospiraceae bacterium | reverse complement strand
TATCTTTTTGGTGGCGGGGATGATCCTTATTGCTTTTACAAGGTCTATGAAGAGCAACTAAGACCATCATTTTTATGTGTTGATTTAATTATTTTGCATACATCAATCACACTACCAAGCAATGAAGCCATGAAAAAACTAAACCTCGACATCATCATTGATGCATCTCCTGAAAAAGTGTGGGACTGCATCGTCGACCCGGTCAAATACAGGAAATGGGCCAGTGCCTTTATGGAAGGTTGTTACTTCGAAGGCGGCTGGAACAAAGGCGACTCCATTCAATTCCTGGCCGTCAATGAAGCTGGAGCGATCGAGGGTATGGTCTCCGAGATCGCGGAAAGTACCTATCCTCAACACATCTCTATCCGCCACATCGGTATGATCAGCAATGGGGTCATCGACATGACCAGTGATTTGGTCAAGGCCTGGGCTCCCTCGTATGAAAACTACACGCTCGAAAAACTCGGGGATCACCAGACCCGCTTTGTGCTGGATATGGATGCAAATGAGGAGTACTATGATATGTTTATGGATATGTGGCCGAAGGCGTTGGGGTTGTTGAAGGAGGTGGCGGAGGGGTGATGAGTTTTATTATTGCGGTAAATTATTGTTCTTGGTCACCGAATAGACAATTTGTTTATATATTGTTTTGATGTTCATTTAATATTAACTTCATAAATCGGGAATAGAAATCGATCTTCTTTTACACTCTAATCTCGTATGACATTGCTTTGAATTTGACGGAATGTTCAAGTGGTATTGGGTCGTCAATTCTTCCTAAGTTCTTCATCACTTCTAGCGAACTATGCCTTCCTAATTCTAGGTTTTCATTCTAAATAAAATAAGTATTAACTTTGTTACTATGTTGTAAAAATAGTAAATTGCAGTATATTGCCAGCTATATGTTTTCTTGGATTTCATATTCGACATTTGAAATGTAAGGAAACGATTTTATAAAATTATAAACGCCACAAAGTTGCAAATCTTTTACAGAGCAATAACGTAAAACAATTAATTAAAGCATGTATTCATATGAGAGAATATAATTTCATTAATTCAAGAGCAAAAAATATATTTTAATAGAAATATGGTGTATTTAATTTTAAGACTTATGGACAGAAAATTATTTGACAGGTATTATAAATTGTTGCCAAAACAAAGTTGGCTAGTGAAAAAAGAATTCGAATTAATGAAGATGATTTCTTCATGCAAAACTTCGCAGCAAAAGGATTTACTTTTTAATTTGCTTGAAGATTTTCAATATCTGAATAATGATATTTTAAATAGATATATTGAGTCAATTGCAGATTATATCATTGATGAATCAGAATTTGATATAAATAAAATTCAAATTGTTGGGATGGCAATGGATGACAATCCAGATAGTAGTCAGTGGATACTGCAACTACTCAAACCAGTTTTAACTAAGAAAGGTTGGAATAATGTAAAAATGACAACGAGATTCGATAAAAGTATTAAGATATTAAACAAAGGAACTTTAACACAACTTGTTTTAGTTGACGAGTTTATAGGGTCTGGTCAATCTGTTTCTGGAAGGATAAAGTTGTTGAAGGAAAGGGCTTCTGTTGGCTTTAATATTAAAGCTTGTTTTATTGCGGGCATGCAATTTGGAGTTGATAAGGTAATCGATGATTTTGATGATTTCAGATGCTTTATCCCCTTAAAAAAGGGCATAAGCGAAAGATATGAAGATGATGAGAAATCTTTGGCAATAGCCAATATGAGAGAGTTAGAAACAACCTTATTACAAAAGATTCATGATAAAGAACTTGTAGAATATCATATGGGCTATAATGCTTCAGAAGCATTATATTCTTCGACTGGAAATACACCCAACTCAGTTTTTCCTTATTTTTGGTGGCCTTATGATAGTAAAAGAAATCCAAGAAATCCAATTTTAATCAGGAGCGAGGAGGGCTTAGGTTTATGAATATTAATAGAATTGATATAAAAATATTGGTCGATTTGTATAAATCAGTTGATGGATTATTTCCGTATACATTTTTCCAAAGATATGAATATAGTCCTGTTACTGTTTTTAATTCGGTAGTAAAGTACAGTGAGTATATAGAGAGTGTTGATGGTAAATTGTATATATCAGAAAAAGGTAAAGAGTTTATCGAAAAGAATAGGTTTACATATAATAAGGATAGGTTTGATAGAATACCTGCTGAGTTTAAGGTGCCTAAATTAGAAATTAATACACCATATTTGCCAAATTTGAAAAAAGTATCCAAGAATATATTATTATTGCAGGATAAAGATGATGGGTAAGAAACTTGCACTTAGAAGGTGTAGTCGCCTTCGGCCGAATTCAGGCTAAATTTAGCCAATGGGCTAAAGTAGAAATAACTTTAGCCCCTGTTCGCTCAGCAGAGCTGAGGCTCGCTCCACTTAATTACCTCAAAAGTGGAGCGAACTCCACTTTTGAGGTAATTAAGTGGATTGCTAAAGCATAAGAAAGAAGTCGCCCATCATCTTTTTCTTGATATGACTAAAAATCAAATTTACGAAAGTTGGAAATGTTTCTTTATTGAGCGAGGACTAGATGAAAAGTATTCTAGACCATATCTTGTTTATATTAAGAAAATGCTTTCAAATGGCTTGCCTATAATTTTTGAAACCGAGCATTTATCATTATTGTTAGGTCGCTCAGCTTCCTATTTGAATTCTGTAGCTTTTTCGCCTTCTTCACATTATCGTCAGTTTAAATTAAAAAAGAGAAGTGGTGGATTTAGAACTATAGATGTTCCATACCCTGCTTTATTAGAGTGTCAATACTGGATTTATAGAAATATTTTATCTGTAGTTCCTTTAAACTATTGTGCTCATGGTTTTGTGCCTAAGAAGTCAATTATAACTAATGCTAAAGTTCATTTAGGTCAAAATGTATTACTTAAGCTAGATATTGAAGATTTTTTTCCATCTATTAGTAAAGATCGGGTTATTGGCGTTTTTAATTTTCTTGGATATCCGCCTAAAGTATCGTATTTTCTTGCTTCATTATGTTGTTTAAATGAATGCGTACCCCAAGGAGCACCAACAAGCCCCACTTTAAGTAATATTATTTCTTACAATTTGGATAAAAGAATTTTAGCGTTTTCAAAGAATTTTGAATTGAAATATACTAGGTATGCTGATGATTTGGCCATTTCCGGAAAAAATTTGCCGACAAAGTATATAGATTATCTAAGGGTAATAGTTGAGGACGAAGGATTTAAAATAAATGTTTCTAAAACACAATTGTTTACTAGGCAAAGTAAACGTATTTTAACTGGAGTTTCAATTGGTTCTGGTAAATTAAAAGCTCCAAAAGAGTATAAAAGGGTTCTGTTTCAAGAATTATTTTATATAAAAAAATTTGGCTTGAATTCTCATATATCTAAAATGAAAATTAGAAATCCGAATTATATCCAATCTCTGGTTGGAAAATTAAATTATATTTTGAGCATTGAAAAAGATAATTTTAAAGCAATAAATTATTTGAATTACTTGAAAGAGAATTATAATAGTCAAATTATTAAGATTGATATTTATTAATAAGATTTTAAATTATATTGCAATTGCATTTCAGATATAACGAAATATGAAATGCACCTAATTAGTGGTCTTTAAATTTTACCCCAATGAAAATCTCCACTTTCCTCTGCCTCCTCTCCCTCTCCCTCACAACCCTCTCCTGCCACGAAGAAAAGGTCCTCCTCAAAGGTTGTTGTCAAAACGATCCACTGTGGGAACACTTTGGCAATGCACTCATATATCTGCCCAATATTTTCACTCCTAATGATGATGGGATAAATGACCTGTACTATGTGCAAGGCGATTCCATTTTAAATGTGATACACTTTGAAGTAAGAGGTAGAAAGGATAAACTGGTATTTGAGGTCAATAATGTGGATACTAATGATCATACCAAGGCGTGGGATGGAAAAGTCGATGGGGTGGTTCAAAAGGGATTGTATTCAGTTTTTGTGACTGTGGAGTCATTGGATGGCACAGTTCGAAGTTTTGAGACAGAAGTATGCAACTATCCGTGTGGGCTGATGGAGGATGAAGAACAGATTTCAATGGAAGGGTGTCATTTTCCTATTGAATGGGATTGTTGGCTATTTGATGATGGTTGTCAATTCTTAGATTATCCGGGATGTTTTAAGTAGGTGAATTGATTTTTCTCTGGTTCGGATCCTCAAAATTTATTTTCGCGCCCGGAGACGCAGATCCCGCCAAGTGAATTGACATTTGCAGCGGGAGACGCAGGTAACTTTTCACCTTGCTCCTTTGCTTCCCCCTTAGTATTCTATGATTTTAAATCCTCTAAATTTTTCTCGCGCAGAGCCGCAGAGCCGCAGTAATATTTTCCATTTTGATCCCCTTAGTATTCAGATGTCATTGGTGGTACTCTATATGTTTGAACTAATCACTTAGTTTTGAAGAAACATTCCCCATGCTCCCCTGGCTCTCCCACCTCCTCCTCCCCACCGAAACCCCGGATGTCACCCAATCGCTAATCACGATCATGCTGGCCATTGGGATTGGTGTGTTTATAGGGCGGCTGAAGCTGGGTAAGATATCCCTTGGAGTGGCGGCAGTGATGTTTGTGGGACTGGTGCTGGGGCATTATGGGTACAGGATACAGATCGATATTCTGGATTTTATACGCAATCTGGGGCTGATCTTGTTTGTGTACGGCATCGGGATACAGGTGGGACCTTCTTTCTTCTCTTCGTTCCGAAAGGAGGGATTGCGTTTCAATGCATTGGCAGTAGGTACTGTGTTATTGGGTGGGGTAGTGACGTACCTCCTGTTTACGACCACAGGCATGAGTATCGAAAATCTCGTAGGGGTCATGTCCGGCGCAGTCACCAATACCCCCGGCCTGGGTGCAGCAAAGAGCACAATCGAAGAAATACAGAATCACTTTCCTGAAAAGGTATTTGCTGACCCGGCCATCGCTTATGCCATTACTTATCCACTCGGAGTGCTGGGGATTATTATCGCGATCATCGTCAGCAAGACATTACTCAAGGTGAATCCAGCAGAGGAGATGCGGAAGTACAGAATGCAAAAGAGCAATCGTGTAGAACCACTCGTCCACAAGAAGTGCAGGGTGACGGATACAAGGTATTTCGCTAAGTCGATTCAGGAAGCAATCCATGAGAGCGGACATCCCGATCTCCTGATCTCGCGCCTGAAGCACAGCGGAAGCTCCGCCGTTTCATCGCCAGCTCCTAATACACGGCTTCGCGAACATGATGTACTCATGGTCGTAGGCTATGAAAAGGATGTGGATGATTTTATCTCCAAGGTCGGCAGGGTATCGACAGATCTGTTTATCGAATCAGAACATGACATCCAGTATAAAAATATTTTCGTAACAAATCCGGAGGCACGGCATAAGAAGCTTGGCGAGCTGGATCTCTACAACAAATACGATATCAAAGTCACACGCCTCTTCCGTGCGGGTAAAGAAATGCTTGCACGGCCTTCTCTTGAGTTGTTCTATGGCGACAGACTGCGCGTAGTAGGCACAAAGGAATCTATTGAAGAGGTGGAGAAGATCGTAGGAAATTCAGAAAAGCAATTGCTGGAACCGGACTTCCTGTCTTTGTTTGGCGGCTTGCTGCTCGGCATTATGCTCGGTTCAATACCGATCATGATCCCGTCGCTGCCGGTGCCGATCAAACTCGGGTTTGCAGCGGGGCCGTTGATTGTCGCTCTGTTTGTAAGTCGCTTTGGGGGTATCGGCATCATCCACTCGTATATCAACAACGGCGCGAATTATTTTATGAAGGACCTCGGCATCTGTTTGTTCTTCGCAGCGGTGGGGGTGCATGCAGGCGAAAATTTCTATGAAAACTTCATTGCATACAATGGTTGGCTGATGATGCTCTATGGCATGTGCATCACGTTCATACCCATGATCATCATGGTGCTGATCGGTACACTCGTAATGAAGCTCAACTTCCTGCAACTTGCAGGACTGATGAGTGGGACGTATACGGATCCGGCGGCATTGGCGTTTAGTACTTCGTATCTGGATTCGGATATTCCGGTGCAGTCGTATGCGACAGTGTATCCGCTGGTGACGATCATGCGGATATTTGTGGCGCAGATGCTGGTGTTGATGTTTGCGGGATAGAGGCGGAAAGGCGGAATGGCAGAAAAGGCAGAAAAGGCGGAACGGCAGAACGGCGAAAAAGGCGGAACGGCGGAAAAGGTTAATTGTATTTTCCAAAAATGGACATGGATTCGGATAGATTAACTTAAGGTCCAACGAGATGGAAAAATATTTCGCACGGAGATCACGGAGTTATGATTGTTACTTGTAGCCAGGAGGCTACTGTTACAGATTATTGCACGGGCACAGTTTCAGTGATTTTTCTGTCCGCAGCCAGAGACTACGAACAACGGGGTGAAAAAAAATATATTGAGTACCTTAACCACAACTTTTAAAAACCAAAGGATATGCCCAATAAACTTTTTTACTTGACTATACTGTTACTAGCATGCTTTGAAATCAGCGCACAAAAAGTGGTCTTTGATCTCAACGCCAGGGTCAATTTTACACAGTCAGGTGAGTATACGAAGCTGGATTCATTTGATTCTTATTCTACGACCAGATTGGACGATACTACGGTCATTAAAAGGTATTA
>JAGPCT010000082.1 GCA_018057925.1 Saprospiraceae bacterium | reverse complement strand
ATAACACGGGTTTGGCAAAAGTGGCGGTTCAGTACTCCGCAGACACATTTGTGGTTAATCAAAGTTTGGTTCTCCGCATCAACATTTGTGGTGAAAATCGCCACCTTCGCCAAGCCCAAAAACGTTATGCCCAATGGTATCTGCAACTCGGTTGACAATTTGTGCCAAAAACATAATCGTAATTTAGAACTCCGAGAACATGAAATGATCGATTTTACTATCTTTACATATAATTTGGAGGACAAAAAGATGAAAACAATAGACATAAATACGACACTTATTGATGGTTACCTGCAACTGCTTGACAATTTAAGTCCTAGCAACAAGCTTGACCTCATTTCCAAACTCACGCTTTCTGTTAAGACGGATATCATTAAGAAAAAAAAGAGTTTTTATGAGGCATTTGGCTCTTGGAAGTCAAATCAGACGGCTGATCAAATTATAGGTGACATTCGTGACAGCCGAACTTTTACCCGACATATTGAACAGTTTTGAAGAAATATCTTATTGACACAAATACATGCATCTACTTCATAAAGGGAAAGTATGACCTCAACGAAAAGTTCGAGTAAGCTGATCCTGAAAACTGCTTCATTTCGGAAATAACGCTTGCTGAATTAAAGTTTGGCGTTGAGAACAGCGAGAAAAAGGAAGAGAACCAAAAAGTACTTGAAAATTTCTTAAGCGGTATAAAAGTCATTCCCATTTTTCATTCACTTGATCTGTATGCAAAAGAAAAGACGAGATTAAGAAAAGCTGGAAACCCCGTAGATGATTTCGACCTTTTGATTGGGGTTACTTCAATAGCTCACAATTTGACCATGGTGACTAACAATACTGCCCATTTCAAGCGGATAAAAGGAATCGTACTAGAGGACTGGACACAATAGATCCACTGCCGAGTGGTTAATGGAAAGAAACTGCAATGGGCATAACACAGGTTTTGCGTTGGGCGGGTTGACTGACGGAACTCACCATTCATACTTTTTATTAACTTTGGCACGAGTCTTAACAGTAAGGCAACTAATCCCGCCCGAACGCAAAGCCTCGGAACGCTATGCGTCAGCTAAAAAAAAACTATTAAATGAAGAAAATAATTTACATAGATATGGACAATGTTCTCGTTGATTTTAAAACGGGAATAGACCAACTTGATAATGATACACTCATTGAATATGAAGGAAGATTAGATGAAGTTCCAAACATTTTTTCATTAATGAACTCTTATAATAATGCAATAGAATCAGTTGAGAAACTTTCCGAAAAATATGACTTGTATATTCTATCAACAGCACCTTGGTTAAACCCTACTGCCTGGATACATAAAATAGAATGGGTACATAAACATTTTGGAAAAGAAAAAGATAGTTTGTTCTATAAAAGGTTAATTATATCACATCACAAGAATTTGAATGCAGGAGATTACTTAATTGATGATAGACCGAACAATGGAGCAAAGGATTTTAAAGGTGAATGGATCCATTTTGGAAGCGAAAGTTTTCCTGATTGGAATTCTGTGACAAGATACTTGTTATCGAAATGACGAGAGGAAAAGCAGAACGCACAATACTGTATAAAAAACATTGCTAATAATTGCTAAACCTAAACTTATCGTATTTTTTTACGCTACGTTTCTTATACTAACAGTTATCGTTCAGTGTCAAACGAAACCGAGTAACAAGAAAAAAAAATATGAAGATACACTCAACACATTATTTTGACATTTTTATTGAAGTAGCAAAAGACACAAAAGGGACTTCAGGACAATATTGTCAGCATAAGTCTAGTGCGGAAATTAAATACAAACTCACTGCAAAAATCCCCTATAAGTTTAATTCGGAAGACATTTATTCCAAGTATTTGCGGATAGAGGAATAAAAAAATGGAGAAAATTAGTGGACATAAGATATTTCTATTAGATGCTGGTGGAGCTTTTGCTTCAATTATTTTTCTATCCTTTTTGTACTTTTTTAACGATTTTTTTGGTATGCCAAAAAGCGTTATTAAAATGTTTATTGGTATTTCGACAGCCTATTTTGTTTATTCAACGACAACATATTTTATAAAACCAATAAATTGGCATTTTTACTTAAAAATTATTGCAACACTAAACATCTCCTATTGTCTATTTACATTTTACCATTTACTTCAAAATTTAGACAATTTAACACTATATGGATATTATTACTTTATAGCGGAAATTTTAGTAATACTCATACTTTCAACATATGAACTCAAAAATGCAAGAAAAACAAGGACCCGCTAATTGAGTATTCCAGAGTAAAAGGGGACACCCAATCCGGAGCAAAGGGGGCCACCTGGGCACAGTATAAAACCTCTGTTGAACAGCCTGTCTCTATTCTTTCGGGAGAACCGTATTTCTCATACAATGTATTATGGAGATGGCGTGATTTAAGTGAGGAGATTAATTGAAGGTTTTTATTCCTTATTTACTTTTACAGTAATTTCGTGATTATTTTAGATTTATTTTAGACTGATTTTATTCATTTTCTGGCAGACTTTACCTTACCCTTTAATCATAAAACAATACAGGAATTCGCTTTTCGGCGAGTGCCCAAATCACTTACCGGTGGGCCTCGCTCAAAAAACACGCTGATCGTGAACAATCTGCCCTCACCGCAACAGGGACATTTCCGGAACAGTGGCTCACTTTGTCCGGAATATTCAGTAATTGATCTAAACTCTTTTTTTTGTAATCATGATTTTATTTATTTTATCTTTCCAAGATAATTAAATTTTTGGCGGGCTGCTGCAGGTTTAGTTCAACAGGTTTGTGGGAAAGGTGGCGGCTCCGTGCTACGCTGACACATTTGTGCAAGATGGAAGTTCAGTTCTTCGAATGAAGTTTAGTGTTAACAATCTCCTCCATTACAAAACCCCGAAATGTTACAGGAAATCGTAAATAAAATCTCGTTTCTTAAAACATTACGTAATAATTTATTATTTTTACACGTATAATTAAAAATAGTATGTTATGAATACGAAACTGACATTAAATCTTGATAAGGAAATAATATGCGAGGCTAAAACATATGCTAAAAGTCATAATGTAAGCTTATCTAAACTAATAGAAAACTATCTTAATTCTCTAACCAGAGGTTCAAAAAAGAAGTCATCAGTTAGTCCTTTTGTTGAAAGTTTGACAGGAATAATTCCAAGTGATTATGATGAGAGAAATGATTATAGAAATTATATTGACCAAAAATATTCATAATGGAAAATATTTTTGTAGATACAAATGTAGTTATTGATCTTTTAGCTAAACGTGAACCTTTTTACAAAGAAGTTCAAGATTTATTCACTCTTAGTGATAAAAAAGAAGTTCAACTTTTCATTTCTTCACTAACTTTTGCCAACGTATATTATTCTATTGCCAGACATCATAAAGAAGTCGATGCAAAAAAGTATTTATCAAAATTTAAAGTTTTAGTAAAAATTCTTTCTTTAGAAGATAAAGCAATCGAATTAGCGCTAGCATCGGATTTTAAAGATTTCGAAGATGGATTACAGTATTTTGTAGCAATAGATAATGAAGCAGATGTTATAATTACTCGAAACAAAAAAGATTATACGAATTCCAAAATTCCTGTAATGACTGCGGGAGAATATTTGAGTAAGTGAAACGACTTTCGATTACACCTGCGCTTTCCTTTTTCACACAAAACACAGTATAAAAGTTCTGTTAAACAGCCTGTCCCGATTCTTTCGGGAGAACCGTATCTCTGATACTATGTATTATGGAGATGGCGTAATTTAAGTGTGAAGATTTATTGAAGGATTTTAATTCCTGTTTTTACAGAAGAAACATCTTCTGTTTTGTAGTTTAATTTTAGGGTGAATTTATAACTGTGAACCTTACTTGTAAATTTTTTAATCTACTTTCGCTCTGTGGTCATTTTCTCTAAAACTAAAGGGCCGCTACTTTCGCACCGGCCCTTCATTTTATAAATCACTTATTCTAATTGCAATTTAGTGCCCAATAGGACTTACTATCGGTTCATCATTTAAAGAATCATGGTATTTGCGTTCATGTGCTGATTTTTCAGCTGAATATTCACGACCCATTCTTCTGAATAATCTTGTTTTAAATTTTTCAATTAAAACCAACATACTTGGTACCATGATCAATGTAAGGAATGTTCCAAAGATCAATCCAAATATCATTGTCCAGCTTAATGGTCCCCATAATGCTACGTTGTCACCACCTATGAATAACTTCGCATCACCAGTGGTAAATAATGAAATAAAGTTCATATTAAGTCCAATAGCCAATGGAATTAATCCCAGAATAGCTGCTACAGCAGTAAGGATTACCGGTGTCATTCTCGTTTTGGCAGCTTCTGCAGCTGCAGCTCTTAGTTCCATTCCCTGACTCAGAAGTAGATCAGTAAATTCAACCAACAAGATACCATTCCGGACGATCACCCCGGCGAGGGCAAATAATCCTACACCACTCATTACGATCGATATGTTCATATTGAATAATGAGAATCCCAGTAATACTCCGGTAATACTGAAGATAATTTCTACAAGAATAATTACAGGTTTGGATGTCGAGTTAAACTGAACGACCAATACCAGGAACATCATTCCAAAAGCAATCATAAAGGCAGTACCCAGGAATCCCATTGTTTCTGCCTGATCTTCCTGTTCACCGGTCATTTTGATACTGATAGATTCAGGATGTTCAAATTTATTAATGTTGGATTGGATCTTGGCCACAACTTCATTTGAGTTAAAACCTGTCAATACATTAGAAGACAATGTTATCACACGCTTTTTATTGATCCTTTTGATCCCTGCATATGTATTGGAATATTCTACGCTAGCCACTGAAGAAAGTGGTACTTGTCTTATCTGGCCTCCCATATTCATATCTCTATAGGTCAGAGGAATATTAAGGATATTACTAATGTTGCTCCTCTGATCCTCCTTGACTCTCAGTTGCACCTTGTATTCATCCTTATCATCACGGTATTTAGAAATCTCTTTTCCAAAGATTGATGTACGCAGTTCACTTCCAATCTGGGCGGTTGAAATTCCTTCCTGATTCGCTCTCCTTCTATCTATACTTACTACGATCTCCGGTTTATTTGATTGAAAATCTGAGCGTAATTCTTCAACACCACCGATTTGTTTATCTTCCAAATATGCCTTTAGCTTGGCTGCATTGCCTATTAATTCTTCAAAGTTATCCCCTGATACTTCGATATTGACTGCCTTGCCGGTAGGTGGTCCTGATTCTTCCTGATCTACTACGATCTCGGCGCCGGGAATCCCCTTGACTGCTTGACGAATTTTATCCATATATGCCACTGTCGATTCCCCATTTCTATGGGCGTATTCTACAAAAGCTACTGTAACCTTACCCAGGTGAGGTGCAGCCTGAGTCTGAATGTCTTCCTGTGTACCTGCTCCAATGGCGACGTTAGATATTACCGACTTAACTATTGGGTTTTTATTTCCAATTACTTTATAAATTCGTCCTTCTAATACTTTCGTAATAGAATCAGTAACTTCTTGGTGAGTACCTATCGGTAATCTCAAATAAGTAATTACGTAGTTGGGATCTGCCTTCGGGAAGAAATCAACCTTTGGAGATCTTATTGCCGTGAAAATGATTGAAAATGCCAACAAAGCAATTCCACCCAAAAATACAAATAGTGGTCTCCAGCCTTTTAAGGCAGCTGTAACAGTTTTAAAATAGGAGTTTTGTATAGCCGGCCAGATTTTTGTCTGGAATTTCTCAATCATCCAGGAGAATAAAAATTTATTCAACAAGAATAAGACAAATAATGTCACCGTAAAATTACCCAACCCGGCATTGATAATATAGCTGATAATTATAATCACCAAAAACCCAATGCAAGTAAAGATAAAACCACGATTGACGGCTCTTACTTCCTTAATGGTCTGATGCGGCTTCATAAAGTCAACTGCAAATACCGGATTTATAATGTATGCAACAAACAACGATGCAAGCAACATAATAATGAGCGTAAACGGCAGGTAATACATAAAGTCACCCATGATGCCCGGCCAAAATAATAACGGAATAAATGGTGTCAATGTAACGATAGTTCCTGTCAATACCGGCATGAATACTTCACCTGCAGCCATCCGGGCCGCTTTAAATATATTGACCTTGCCATTGGCAAATATCCGGTGTGTATTTTCTATGACGACGACGGCATCATCCACCACAATACCCAATCCAAGAAGGAAAGAGAAGAGTACGATCATATTCATCGTGTAGCCAAATGCCTGCAATACCAGGAATGTTATGAATGCGGAGATCGGCACACTTAAAGCTACAAATAACGCATTGGAAGTTCCCATAAAGAACATTAAGACAAAGGTCACCAGTAGAAATCCAATAATGATCGTATTGATGAGGTCATCCAGTGTCGTTTCAGTTTGGATAGATTGGTCCTGAGTGATCGTAATTTTTAGATTTTTAGGGAGCACTTTTTGCTCCATGTCCTCTAACTCGTGTTTGATACTTTCAGCAGCAGAAATAAGGTTTTCTCCACTTCTTTTGATGATGTTCAGCGTGATTACATTATTGTGATCCAGGCGGGCATAAGACTCTTGTTCTTTAGTTGTATCTTCTATGGTTGCGATGTCTCTAAGGTAAATCGTACCTCCATTACTGGTTCTTATAATGAGATCATTCATCAACAATGGATTTCTATACTCACCTTTGA
>JAGPCT010000010.1 GCA_018057925.1 Saprospiraceae bacterium | reverse complement strand
GTTGCATCATCAACGGCTGCTGCCTGTATAGCTTCTTCAATTCAGCTAATGTCTCTTTTACTGGTATGTTTAAGGCAAACGACATAATTAAATGATTTATATTTAAGACCAAATATACAACAAAAATTCCAATTAACAAATATTGGTCTAATATATATTTCATTCTCGTATAAATTGACCAATAATTCATTGTTGATTTCAGTTTGGATATCGCCCACCGATAATACTATTTCTTCGTGGTTACCTTGTTGTTTTCTGATTGTTGCTTTGGCTAGTGATGTTGCAAAGAGGGACATATTATGATGAAAGTGCAGCTTATTAATACTTCTTGCCTCGCAAGTTTGTAATCCGGTATATTGCTTACTATCTCTTATCAAAAATTCTATTTGGAAGCGAGACCTGTAATTGGTTACGATATCCTGTGCTTTACTTTCCAAGTTTGTTGAGAATAAAATCATTTGTCTGACTTTTTTCTCTTTTCAACTGTAAAATTCTAAAACTACAATCTTGACATACCTCTTTAGTTCGTGACTATAGACGATACCGCTCAATACTTCCATATTATCTTGGGCATATTGATATTTTAGCCGCCGCCTGTCAATGTTGCTTAAGTCTATTTTGCCCTCATAAAGGCGAGGCCGGCCTACCCCTACGTTTTTGGGGCCGTTATATTTATAGCTCAGATTAGCATCACATCGCATCTTGCTTACCATCTCTAAATCCATTGCTGCCATAGCATCCACAAACTTCTTTTTTGTAAACCATGCATCCACCACTAAAATCGAACTGTGGCTTTTTATTACAGCCACTCTTTCCTTGATTACCTGGATATAATGATCCGTTTGTGTCTAATCTTGTGCTGTTCCCTTAGTCGAAGCCGGCGTCTGGACACTTTCTAGACTATAAGCAGTGTTTTGCTTTATGTCCACTACACATAATACTCCTATTTCTATGCCTCGCTTAGACATACCCGCACTCCCACTGTAAAACATCCCTACCTCCGGGGTGTGTTTGCCACTTTTCGATAAATAGGTAGGATCAAATGCTATGATCTTTTTATCACTACGGACTTCATCAATCAACGTACTGTTCATCTTTAGAAAATCAAAACGCTCATTAAAATTATTCCGGTACGTCTTCTCGCTATAATGTCCGATCCGCTCCATCTGTAGAAAGTTCTTCCTACCCTTGATGCCAATAAATAATACACTAACCTCGCTAATAAATCTTCGCCTCCATTCTCCTATGTCATACATTTTGCTTAATATTGTATCCACTATTTCGAGAATAATTGTAAATGCGTCTTGTGTAGTCATCTTAAGTAGAGTTAAATGTTACTACTGTCTTGGGAGTTAAACCCCAAGATACGCATTTACTTTTTTATAATATGTCTTTTCTTTTTACTCATTTTATCTTTCCGAAGTATTGTTATTAAAAGATATAAATAAATGTTTCAAGTAGCATTGTCTCCGAAATGGCGGCCAACACAAAGGAGTATTGATACCCTACCCACCCTCAAAAAACAAACACTTCTGTGTTAGGTGTATATCGTTATAGTGTAAAATCATTTTTTTATTTCCTCTGTGTCCGGTAGTTTTCAATAAAGGTAGTTATTTTTTGGAATACCGGAGCCTGAACACCCAATACAAGAAGACCACCAGCGATTTATTTACAAGAATCGCCGATTGTTCCAATAGAATAAATCCATGGGTAGGGGAAGGTGTGCCATTAAGGATAGAAAACTAGTTTTGATAACTCCATAAGGCCTGACCGGTTTCGTTCAACGCCGTTTTCATTGCCCGCCCTTCGGACGCAACGAAAACTTAGTTATTGTATGCTGCCTCTCTTGTCAATCGCAATAAATAAGTAATCTCCCAATTCGTTTGCATATTGGTTTCTTATTTTGTCAAACAGATGGTTGTCTATGTCGTTTCTAAGTTTTGATAATCCTTGTTTCACTTCGTCAATGTTGGATAACGATGAGAATGATGAAATTCCGTGTCGGATTGTTTCGTCAAAATAGCGGGCTGGATTATTTTTCCCAACGTATAAAAAACAGTCTTGTAGGTCATCTTTAATAAAATACTTTTCAATGTCTGTAATTTCAAGTTCTGTTTGTGAAATGGCTTGGTTTATGTCTGCATGTGACGGCATTTGAAGAATGGAAGCATACAGCATTTTTGGGAAATAATGATTTAACCAATATCCTTTCATTTGTTCAGGTGTTGAAGTGAACACTACTATTCTGCTGTTGTCTGACAACACTCGGTTAATTTCAATAAATGCTTTTTTTAAGTCTGTCCAATGGTGAATAGTCAAAGTGGCAATAATGCCGTCAAACGATTTGTCGTCTGCTGGTATTTGTTCTGCTGTTCCTTTAAGCCAATTTATGTCTTGATTTCGGGACTTTGCTTCGTTAAGCATTTTTTCGGACGGCTCAACACCAACAAAGTTGAAACCTTTGTTTGCTAAAGTAATTGTGTAGTTTCCCGTTCCGCAACCAATGTCAAGATAAAGCTTGTCGGTATTGGGCTGTAAATGGTAAAGAAGTCTTTCAGTTAAGTATGGGTCGGCTTGTCTGGTCGAATTATATCCTGTTCCTATTTTGTCGTATTTTATATCCATTGATGTTGTACCTTAAGGTAGCATATAACACAAAGGAGTATTGATACCCGCCCCACCCTCAAAAAAACAACCACTTCCGGGTATCAATCCCGCTATTCATCGGGACAGATGTACTTCATTTGGACAAACCCGATATTGCCATAGGGAAGAATCATTTTACCTGTGTTCTGCTTTTTATATTTATGGAGATAAATATAAACAGTTTTTTGGGCATAATTTCCGGTTTTTATACTTATTGTTGTATTTAGCATAAAGGAATATGGATACACCATACTTGCTCATGCACTTAGAACCGGAAATTATGGTGTATCCTTCTGGCTAACCTCCGGGACAGATGTGCCATTAAGGTCTGAAAACTACTTTTGATAAACCATAATGCATTACCGGTTTCGTTCAACACCGTTTTCATTGTCCGTCCGAAGGGCGCAACGGAAACTTTGTTATTATGTGATGTTTTTCCTTTAGACATAGTTCAGGTTCTTATTGTCTAAAATAGTTTCTCCGTTTAGGCTATAGGCAACAAGCTTTCCTCCTTTCGCTACGCTATAATCTAAACAACAAATATTTTCTCTGTAAAGTATCGGCTTACCTTTAAGCCAATAATGCCCGAAAAATACCTTTTTATCATGATCACTATAAAAGGTGGAAGACTTTAATTCGGCTAATTCAACGGGCTTTTCTGGTAAATTGTCAATGGGTTCAACGCTTATAGATTTATACGTCATTTTAGAAGGGTCTTCCCACCATTTTATCCTAATCTCGGTTCGCTTTGTGCCATCTTTGTCAAAAAAGAAAAGCCCTTCCGGCATTCTCATTTCTTTACCTTTCAAGGTTTGGTCTAATACTTCATTGAATTTTGAGCCTTTTTTTACGGATTGATAAATAAGTTCATCCGTCAGGCGGTCGTTCACTAATTTTTTTCTTAAATACTCGATGTTGGAGTTTTCCCAACAAGCGTGAACTGCCCTGAAAGTATCCGTCTCATAATAAAGCGGCAAGGTCTTAAACCATTCTAGATAATCTTCATATTCGCGTTGCTTGTTTTGAAATTGTTTTAAAGTCTCGTAATGCTGTATGATGTTTTTGATTAAATGTTTTCTAAGGTGTCCTCCTTCGGTCTCTTGGAAATGAAAGCACAGAGCATTGTATTCGTGGTTGCCCATTAAAGCGATGGCATTATTGCTGTCAACCATTGATTTGACTATTTGAAGTGTTTCCTTAATTTTTGGCCCACGGTCAATATAGTCGCCCACAAATAATACTTTTCTTTCTGGATGGGCGAATACACCCTTATTTTTTTCATACCCCAATTTTAAGAGTATTTCTTCTAGTTTGTCTGCGTGTCCGTGAATATCACCAATGAAGTCCATCATTTTAATAAGATAAATTTATACTTGAATTAGACAATTATTCATATTGTTTCAAAGCTTTTTTCAGTCTGTTTTTTACTTGCTTTATCAAGCTTTTAGATTGTAAGACTTTTACATCGTCTCCCCATGATAGAATTTCATTGATAAAGTCAAAGGCAGGGACGATATGTATTTTTATCCGCAGCTCGTCTTTTGTATCAATCAAAATTTCTTGTGAGGGGTGAAATGGCAAGGTCTTTGCCATGGTGCCATATTTTTTTTTGAAAGAAAGTACAATGTCCTCAGCCTCTACACCATCTTCTGTGATGATGCCAAACGCATTGCGATAGCGCTCTTCCATGCTGAAATCATCCGGTAATACAAATTTCACCTTAGTGAGTCCAACGGAGACAATTCTATCCAAGCCAAATGTCTTTATGACGCCATCTTTGGTATCCTCTCCTATGAGGTACCAGCGATTGGCATATTCTTTGAGGGCATAGGGCTTGATCGCTCTTTTAGAGGATGTATCTTCTGCAAATTTTTTGTACTCCAGCTCTAACATCGTTCTGTTTTTGATAGAAGAAAGGAGGCTGGCTAAGTATTCTGTGCCCAATGCGCGCCGCTCTTCGAAATATAGGTGTTCCCTATATTCACCGGATTTCTGAAGCAAATTGAACACGTCGTAAGCCTCTAACATTCGCTGAAAATTCAGATTTTCGTAAGTGTCATCGACGATGTAATATCCCTTTCTACTTGTGGAATATTCTATTTTTATGCCGAATAGGTTCCTAATCTCCTTAAGGTCGCGCTGAAAGGTGCGCTTAGAAAACCCGATATTCAGTTGGTCATCACGATCCACCATAAACTCTGCCTCGCGCAAGACATAGTCCTGTAGCTCCTCAAAAGTGCTATAAGGTCTTTGTCTCAATTTCTTGAGCATAATGGCATAACGAGATATGTAGCCGGCTTTAGACATTGTGTTTTTCTTCTTCCATTTTATTTAAATTAGTCATTGAATATAGGAATTCTAATATTTAAACCTCTTCAGCCAATTCAAGCAATCTGGTATAATAGTCTTCCTTTTCAAGAATTTGTTCAAAATCAGTCATACTAATGAGATCTCCACACTTGTATAAGATATAATTGAGTTCTTGCTCAATATCTATAGTAAACAAATAGTCGTGTGTTTCCCTAAATATATGATGATATTCCCAGATGTTATCCAAATCGCGCCAGGTTATTTTGTTTCTCATTGCTTCATCCAGGTTCACATATATCACTTTTGAGGCATCTGTAATATCATAATGATCTTTTCTAAAGGTTATTCCGGTAGGGATATTTACTAAATGATTGGCGTATAGAAAGGTTTTATTAGCTATATCATATTCTGTTCGCATCGAAATTTCTTTAGTTGTGAATGGGATCGTTACCTCCGGCAAACTATATTTTTTATCTTTTTTCATTTCGGTTTAGTATTAATGTTGATTAAATCCATTTCATCCATACCCTTTGATCCATATAAGGTACATTGTTTTCGTCGCAGACCTGCATGGTGTGACCGGTGCCCCCGGTTTTTGGCTGGAGAAGGTCGTCATAAAACAAAGCCACTGTACATGGTGGGATTGCATTAGTACCAATGACCTTAATGGTGTCACGCAAGAGATACGCTCCTTTGATGGCGTGTTTATTCCCGGCGATATAGTCCGTGATAAGTTTAGCATTTTTCTTGTTTTTTTGAGTCTCATAAACTACTGCCGGTTCACTTAGTAAATCAATTGAATCTAATGAAACTGTTTGCGAGGCCACATTGTACTTTTTTCGGTGACCGCTATAAGGGGTTATGACTTGTAGTCGTTGAGCGTTAATGGATGTCACACCTTGTGAGAAATATTCGTCAGCACCTGAAGCATTGCCACTTCTGAAAAGGATATACTTAGTCTGGGATGCAAGTAATTGGCCGATGGTGATGAGAAATTGGCGGTCAGCCGGAAGGACATCTCGCTTGCCTTCTAATAACACGATTGAGCCCTGATAGTCGTATTGTTTAATAAATTCTTGTAGAGTCATTATTTCTTTTTTTGTATTGCAAAGAAAAGTCATGAGTGCGCCAAACTATGACGTAGTAAAGTTCTCAATTTTTTTTGATATTATTTCTATTAAATCCAATCGGCATTCTCGAAAACTGATTACTTAAAGTTTCTTCTTTGCAGAATTCAAGAAGCGTTTTTAAATCCACTTTGTTTCCGTGAATAATCTCATTGATTTCATTTTTACGAACGATGTTGTCAATCTGCCCCCCCGAAAAATCAAATTGTGATGCCAATAATCCACACTCTTCGTTTGATAAATGCGGCATTTTGGATTGCCATATTTGTGTTTTGGCTGGAATGCCCGGCTTTTGGAACTCAATTTTAAATAAAAATCGCCGCTCAAATGCAATATCCATATTGTTCACTAAGTTTGTTGTGGCAATTAAAATACCTTCAAAGTTTTCAATCTCTTCAAGCAAAATATTCTGGATTCTATTTTCAGTATCACTTATATTGGAAGAATTTGCTTCTTTACGTTTAGCAATTATGGCATCGGCTTCATTGAAAAACAAAATAGGCATAAGGCTTAGTTCTTTTGCATAGGATTTATAATCTTCGAAAACTTCTTTGATAAGTTTTTCACTTTCGCCAAACCACATAGTACGTGATGCGCTAATATCAACTTTCATTATTTCGCGATTAGTAGCTTTGGCTATTTGCAAAACACTTTCTGTTTTCCCCGTGCCAGGTACACCGTGCAGCAATTCAGTTACACCTTTGGGTAAAGCTTTATGCCCTAATCGTTCTTGTGTGTTTTTAAAATTTTCCTCTACCAAAAGAGTTTTCAATAAGTCCAATTGTTGCAATTCACTATCACTATAAAATAATTTACGAAATGGTACATTATCAGGTAGGATCACATTCTCTTTTTTCTTCTTGTCTAAATCCTTATTGAAGAATTTAATGCCGCATTCGGTCAGTAGGTCTAGTGCTTTTTCTGTGAGTTTCATTCTAGCATCGTCAAAAAAAGCAGCATCATCTTTTTCTAGCCAATCATCCATAATCAAATTGTTTTCTTTGGTTAAAAACCTTTGTATTTGGGTCAAACGTTCGTATGGTCTATCGTAAATGTCGTTGAAAGTTTGGTGGACCCAAGGTTTTTTAGTACCTTCTAAGAATTTCCAAACAACGTATAAAAACAAATATTTATCTCCAATAGATATTCCTAAAAATCTTGTTTTTTCAATTAGAGGAAAGTGCATATTTTCATCTAAAATGTTTTGGGTTTGCTCAAACAATTCTTTTGACATAATTTCTTCTTCTACACGCTCCTTACCTAATTCATATAGTTTTTCAAGCAAAGTGAATTTATCTTCAAACTTCACGATATTAATCAAAACTTCAGGAATAGGTTCGTTTTTAAATATTTTTTCAGAAATTAATTCGTTTACGCAAAATTCCTCGTCTGCACCTTTAAGTCTTATTTCTCTAAACCTATTGTTTTTGTTGTTTTTACGCAGCAAGCGTCTTTCATATAATTCTACAAAATCATCGCTGTATTCCAGTAATTTCATCGGATTACAATCAAAAAATGAATTCAAATCATCTAAATCAACTTTACGTCCTTTATAGTTCAAAGTGAAGATAACAGAGATAATGAGTGCCTGTGATTTTGAGCTATGAAAGTAGTCGGCAAGAAACGAAAGCTCTTTGTCTGACTTCTCAAATAGTGAATTGTCTAATTTACTATTCTCTGCTAAGTTGTAAACTATGCCGATGCTGCTTAAAACCTCTTGTTTTAGTGTTGTTTGTGCCATACAGTTATCATTTTTTATTACTGCGGTAAAGTTATTTCGGAGGGACGCCAAAGTGTGTCGCTGTAGATTTTTTTAAAGAATTTTAGATAGAGGTCGGAGGTGGTGGGAGCGGGGGTAATTATAAGGTAGAGATTTAAGAAATAAGTTGTAATCAAGTTGTTTTACAATAAATCATTTAAAGGGGGTCAGTATCACCGGAATTTCATTCCATAAAATCTAAATTCAAGTCAGTATTTTAGTCCGGTCAGGGGGTCAGCATGCTCCGGAATTTCCACTAAATTACGGGAGTGCAACAGTTACCCCTGTTTTTGAAAGAATTCATAACTTTAGATGCGTATATTGTATGTATTACAATGCTAGGGTCAAATATTAACTTTTGAGGGGACCTTCTCTTATTCTTCCTTTTCTTTCTTCTTTGCTTCGATATAAGTCACTAGTTTGCCATACCATATTTTTCTATAAAGACCAATTTTTATATAATCGATGGATTCATCTGTCATTCTGAACCTGTATAAATTTTTGTCTTCAGGAATTTGGAAAAATGGGACACCAATTATTGAAGATATTAGTTGAATTATAAGATCAAAAAGGGAAACTGGTCTCACAAAATTTATTTCACCACAGATTTAAAACAGAATTGGGATGAAATTATTCAGATGTACCGACTCCGATTTCAAATCGAGTTTTTATACAGGGATGCCAAGCAGTATACAGGATTAAATCATTGCGAAGCTAGGAGCGAAAACAAACTGCACTTTCACTGGAACATGTCACTTACAGCGATTAGTTTGGCTAAAATTGCACACTGGATTCCTTTAAAGGACGAAAAACCGGAAGCGGACTATGTATTCTCTATGAGTGATGTGAAAACGCAGTATCACAACGAGTTACTACTAAATCGATTTATTGCAATGTTCGGGATAAACCCCAAACTTGAGAAAAATAAGAAGATTATTAAACGATTCCTTGACTTTGGGAAAATTGCCGCTTAGATTTTTTAGCGAAGTATTGAAAAAAAAGATGTAGGGTACTCTATTTGATAGGTGGTTATTTTTTGCATCGTGGTGCCTTCGGGCATTCAATGTATGAGTGCCAAACCCAAAGCAAAAGTTCAAGACAGATTACACAAAAGTACAAACCGCTTTATCATGGCAATGAATACGACCAGTTGCGGGCAAAACACTTTAGAACGCACTATGATGGAACGTTTACAAAACGCTTTTTGCGCATAACGAAAAATATCAGAAAAGCAGAGGCCATGCCCGACCCTCTTTTACAAAATAGGTTGTTTAATATTTAGCCGAAAAATCGTCGTTTTGAACCCGAACATATCCTATGAAAATTAAAAAAGGGTTCCAATTTCTTGAAACCCTTGTAAGAGTAGTGGGAGCAAAGGGATTCGAACCCCTGACCCTCTGCTTGTAAGGCAGATGCTCTGAACCAGCTGAGCTATGCTCCCATTTTATTTTGAGTGCTTTTCTTCTAAAGCGTTGCAAAGATATATCTTTTTTTAAAATAACAAACTTTTTTTTAGTTTTTATGTGAAGTGTGGCAATTAACGGTTGGGGTATTTAATATAAGACAATTCACAAATCTACCTTTGACCATTGTAAATGCCGCTTAACCTTAATTCCGCATTAGACAAATATGGAAAAAATTCGGATTTCCCTTATAATCAGTATTAAATGGTTTTTCAACCCGAATTCATATTAAAGGCAAAATATTGTCTTTAAGAAATATGTAGCTAACTTTTTGTTGTGTTGAAATTCAAATAGTCACGAATCAATATATTTCCAAATATATGATAATCAACTTGTTGTGATTTAGTTAGATGTAATTCAGCAATAAAGGTTTTGAAAAACCGTATAGTGCTGATTATGAGGGTTAATCCCGATGTACGAATCGTTTCAATGGTTTCTGTAAACCATTGATTACGAGTCGTAAATCGATTCTGCATTTGTCTAATGCGGAATTTGGGTTTAAAGTCCTAATGTCATTCTTTGCGTTGGTAAAAAATGGCTCTTTTGGTTTTGCGAAGGGTCGGCTTCCCAAAGGGTCGGGCCAAGTCGTGTGTCGGGCAAAACCAAATGTGCCGTTTGGGCGGCAGCAGATATTGTTTTAAAAAAATATGAGGTAGGAAAAAATAAAAATACAGAAGCTTTGACTATTGGGTTGGCTGTCATAATGTTCATTCTCATTCTTTGTTTTGTTTTATTTCTGTCGTTTAATGTGCGCACTGCCGTCTGTTGCCAGCAGTGTTATTTTTGTTTCTTAACTTCCTGCAAATGCTGTCCCGAATATCCCTACAGCAAGTTCAGCCCAGATAAGCAGGAAGGCTAGTAGAACAAGTCCACACATTAGTATTCTACCTTTAGTGCCTTTTACTTTTCGTAATACAAATTCACAAAGTAATCCTGTTCCTAATAGTAGCATTCCCATTGTTGCAAAGTCTAAAAGTTTCCAGTCAACTCCGTTGCTAAATTGCATTGCAATATATGGGATAAGAAGAAGGATTGGTACTGCTGCTAAAATGAACAGTAATCTTTTGCTTTGTGTTGTCATAATTATTGATTTTTTATTAGTTAAGTGAAAAATATTTCCAATTATTGTTGGTCTGAAAAGCAGTAAAACGTCTTTGATAAAAAGCCAGTTAGCTCTTTTGTGTCCAAATCCTTTCGAATAACATTGAAACCTTTCAATAAGGTCGCCTTCAATTTCTTCACGAAAGTCTGGGTTACAATACCAGCGAAAGAATGCTAATACCTTACTTGGTGGTTTATGTTCCATATCCATTATCTATGAAAATTTGAAAACTACTTTCGGAATTGCGTCCCAAAGCGAATTTCGTTGTTCTTTCGCCTGACTAAGAATATTCTTACCAATGGAAGTAATTTCGTAGAGCCGTTTTCTTTTTCCGCCTCTGATATTTGTTGCTTCACCAAATTCTGACTTTACCAAATCCTTGTCCTCAAGTCTTTTCAAAACTGTTTGTATTGCCCCTAAACTGACCTTTCGTCGCAATCGTTCTTCAATTTCAGTAATGATGCTTACACCATATGCTTCTCCGTCAAGAATAGCTACCGTCAGCAAAACGATTTCTTCAAATTCTCCTAAATGATATTGGCTCAATGTTCTGATATTTACCACAAATGTAGTTATTAGTTTTTAAATAAACCCTATTTGTAGTTAAAATACTCAAAAAGATTTAGAAAGAGTTCGTAATAATGGCTTGGAAATTGTTGTGAAGTTGGTTGTCAAACATTGCCACCAACTCTAAGGAATATTGATTGGCTTTAAGCAACAAGCATCTACCCACTTATACATGCCGATCAACTCCGATAGCCGGGACAAATGTATTTAAACCCAAATTCTTCTTAAAGACAATACTTTTGCCTATAATATGAATCTGAGATAAATCTATTTCCTTCTAATTAGGATGATACTCGTCGCCAAATGACCTAATTTTGTAGAAAATATTTTTCCCATCATCAGCATTATTTTATTATTGTAAAAAATTCAAGATATGAATAGATGGAGCGCCTTTATTTTGGTCATTATTTTTTTTCCTGTTTTAATACAAGCTCAGGAAAAGTGGACTTTAGAGCAGTGTATTCAGCATGCTGTTGAAAACAACCTTGCAATCAAGCAATCTGATATTGAAGTTCTAAGCAATCAATATAATTACGAAGCTGCCAAAGCAAGTCGCATACCATCACTCAATGCCAATACATTCTTTTACGAAAGTTTCGGTCGCCAGATTGACCCTACAACCAATAGTTTCAACAGTCAGTCATTCGGTAACCAGTCATATAACCTCAATTCACGTGTTACGATTTTTAATTTTAACAAAATAAACAATTCGATAAAACAATCAAAACTAAACCTCCTTGCCTCCGAAGCAGACAAAGAACAAGCCATCCGTGATATTGCCCTGCAAGTTGCTCAAGCATATCTGATCGTCTTAATTGCAAAAGAAAATCTTCAAGTAGCTGAAAAAAGCTTAGAACAAACCAATGAACAGCTAAAAGTAACAGACCTACTCATCGATGCCGGTTCAAAAAATCGCAATTCCAAACTTGAAATCGTCGCACAACAAGCAAAAAATGAATCTCAAGTTATCTCCGCACAGAATGATATAGCCATAGGACTTCTCAATTTAAAACAAACTATCAATATTGATCCCGGTTTAAATATTGACATCGTCATCCCAAGTGTCCCCGTTCCAATGGAGAATCCGGATTCCCTTGATTATGAAACCCTCGTAGCGAGTGCCTTTAAGACACAACCCCAATTTGAATCCTTTGACAGCAAGATCCATAGCGCACTTTTAGGAGAAAAAACAGCGAAAAGTCAGGGACTTCCTTCCATAGCAATGCAGGGCTCCGCCAGCACAACATACTCTACTTTGAGCCGCCAAATCACCGGTACGGAGCTGCAAAGACAACAAATACCCGGCGCACAATTAAACAATGAAGCGGTAAACTTTTCTTTCCTTAATCCGGTCGTCATCACCGGAAAAAATCCATATTTTACTCAACTCAATCAAAATCTCGGTTTTGGCCTCGGCGTCGGTATTGATATCCCAATCTTCAATGGCCTCCAAGTAAAAACAAACGTTCAACAAGCTCGATTAAACAAAGAAAACATTCAGCTCCAAAGCAATCAAGCCCGCCAACAGTTGAGAAGTGACGTCCTCAAGTCACTCACAGATGCCCGCGCCGCAAGATTAAATTTGTATTCGGCTCAAAAAGCCTTTGAAGCCCAAAGTGGCGCATACTCAGATACAAAAAAACGTTATGAGATCGGTACAGCCAACAGTTTTGAACTCATTACTTCTAAAAATAATCTCGATACCGTTGAGCGAGACCTCATCATCAGCCGATACGACTATACCTTTAAAATGAAGGTTCTCGACTATTATGCTGGTAAACAAATTTCATTTAATTGATCTTAATTTAATTCTTCCTTATGAATAACAATAAAAGAAAATGGTGGTTAATTAGTCTGATTACAGTAGTGATTATTCTGATTGTAATTGCATATATTAAAGGACGACAAAGACCCAAAGGCATTGGTGTAACAACTGAATTGGTCACCACACGCGATATCAAAGAAGTTGTAACTGCTTCGGGAAAAATATTTCCTGAAAATGAAGTAAAGATAAGCTCAGACGTGTCCGGTGAAATCATTGGCCTATACGTCAAAGAAGGCGATACTGTCAAGGCAGGTCAACTTCTTGCAAAAATTAATCCTGACAGCTATTTACCCTCTGTCCGCCGTGGACAAGCCACCGTCAAAGGGTCTCGAGCACAAGAACAAGCATCCCAATCTCAAATAAAGATGGCTCAAGCTCAATTGGATGAAGTCAATTCACGCCTCGAAAATACCCGAAAGACACACAACAGAAATACAAAACTATATGCTGACGGCGTAATTAGTAAATCAGACCTTGAAGCTTCACAATCCACGCTGGATGGCCTCATAGCCTCTGCCAACTCTGCCAAAGCCGCCATAAAACAAGCTCAGACCAACGCCTCTTCTTCTCAATACAACACCCAAAGTGCCAACGCCAGCTTAGATGAAATGAAAACCAGCCTCAACAAAACCTTTATCTACGCTCCGGTAGATGGGATTATTAGTTCCCTAAAAGTAGAAAAAGGTGAGAGAGTCGTAGGAACCATCCAAATGTCAGGTACAGAGATGATGACCATCGCCAACCTCAGTGCTATTGAAGCACAAGTGGAAGTGTCTGAAAATGATATCGTCAGAGTACATAAAGGCGATTCAGCCGTCATAGAAATCGATGCCTTTTACGGAAAAAAATTTACTGGCGTAGTGACTGAAATAGCCAATAGCTCTACAACAGCGAGCAGCCTTTCAACGTCTGGCTCAACATCTCTCAATAGCGATCAGGTGACCAACTTTATCGTCAAGGTCAGACTCAATTACGAATCTTACAAGTCGCTCATCAAGCCGGATGAACCCTTCCCTTTTCGCCCCGGCATGTCCGTTTCGGTAGAGATAAATACAAAGACAGAAAAAAATGTATTGGCTGTTCCGATCCAATCTGTAACGACTCGCGAAAATCCATCTTTTAGTAAGGATGCTTTAAAGAATGGTAAAAAAGCTGATTTGATTGAAGTTGCTTTTATTCAAAAAGGTGATAGCGTCAACATGATTCCTGTTCAGACAGGCATTCAAGACGATGAATATATTTATATCAAACAAGGTTTACAAAAAGGTGATCGCGTGGTTTCCGGCCCTTACAGCGCTATTTCAAGAACGCTGAAACAAGGTGATAAGGTTTATGAGGACAAAAAGGATAAAACGTCCGACACCAAAGAGGAAAAGTAGCGCTTTTTGTAATGCTTTGACAGGAATTATTCAAACCCAAATTCAGCAGTATGAGTATTGTCTAAACAAATTATGCTGTTGTGAGAGTCGTCCCAATTTACAAATCGCTCCTATGGCTTTACTAAGCCTCTGATTACGTGCCGTTTACCGACATTGCGCTTGTCTCATGGAGAATATAGGCTACAACAAAACCGTTAACATAGATATAAAGTATATTGATAATTTGTCTAATATTGGAAAGGGCTTAACTTTGTCCCTTAATTTTCAGGAAATAACCATATTTTTCTTGAGAAATAATGTAAAACCAAAATTTGAGAAATCAACATTAACGGATGAATAGTTTTAAAAGAGCTTTAAACATTGCTGGCTGGGCCACATTTGCCATTGCATTCTTTGTTTTTATTTTTTCAGTAGAAAGGACAGGAAGCCTCTGGGATTGTGGGGAATTTATTCTAGGAGCGGATAAACTCCAGGTAGTTCACCCTCCGGGAGCGGCCTTATTCTTAATAATTGGTCGCATGTTTGCTATCTTAGGATCGATTTTCTCTTCCGACCCATCCGGCGTTGCTTTTGCGATAAATCTGATGTCAGGAATGGTGACAGCTTTTGCAGGTATGTTTATTTGTTGGTCCACCATCTACCTTGGAAAAATTGCATTGGTCGGAGCTGATCAAGAGACGGACAAAGGGCAAAACATAGGACTGCTTTTAGCAGGAATGGCCGCCGGACTTAGTTCAACCTTTTCGGTTTCAATATGGTTTTCAGCGATGGAAGGTGAAGTGTATGCGATGTCAACTTTCTTCACGGCAATTACATTGTGGTCTCTTTTAAAGTGGTATTATCTTCCTGATACTCAAAAAAGTGACAGATGGATCGTGTTTTCTCTATTTATGGCCGGCTTATCCATAGGTGTCCACTTACTGAGTCTCCTTACATTTCCGGCACTTGCAGTATTTTACTATTTAAAAAAATATAATAAATTCACTTGGTTGGGCTTTGCAGCTTCTTTAGGAGCAGGGCTCTTTGCATTGTTTTTTGTCCAAAGAATTATTATTGTCGGACTACCCGGCCTCTTAGTTAAATTAGATATTTTTGCTGTAAACGACTTAGGCCTTCCTTTCTATTCCGGCCTTATTCCTTTTTTGGCCATTATAGTTGGACTTTTGTTTTGGGGGCTTAAGAGAGCCAACACTCGTGGATTACATAACCTACAGCTGGCATTAGTGAGTGCAATGCTTATTATTGTTGCCTATTCAACGACAGCAGTAGTGGTTATTCGAGCCAATGCTAATCCGCCGATCAACATGAACAACCCTTCCGATCCCGCTCGTTTGTTGCCTTATCTCAATCGTGAACAATATGGCGATAGACCTTTGCTGTTTGGCCCTTCTTTTGAAGCCCGACCTACTGGTGTAGATAGCGAGCCCCGCTTTGGCAGAGTCGGTGACAAATATGAGATCATTGACATGAAATATGACTATACCTACGCCCCGGAAGACGAGATGTTCTTCCCTCGTATGGGACATGGTGATGACCCTACCAAAGCACGGCTATACAAACAATGGATGGGACACGAAGGGAAGCCTACACAAGGTGACAACCTTTCTTACTTCTGGCGATACCAAATCAACTGGATGTATTGGAGATACTTTATGTGGAACTTCGTAGGAAAGCAAAACGGAGAACAAGGGTATATGCCATGGGATAAAAGCAAGGGCAACTGGTTGAGTGGCGTATCTTTCATTGACAACGCCAGATTAGGCAATCAAGACAAGCTCCCTTCCTTTATGAAAGACGATCAGGCGAGAAATAAATATTACTTTATCCCGCTTATCCTCGGTTTAATCGGCTTTGCCTTCCAATATCGAAAGCGAAGAAACGAATGGATTGCTTTATTAGTCCTGTTTTTCTTGACTGGTATTGGCATCATCATCTATTCCAACCAACCTCCGATTGAACCCCGTGAACGAGATTATGTATTGGTAGGTTCTTTCTTTACTTTTTGTATTTGGATTGGGTTGGGAGGCCTGGCAATAGGTCAGTTTTTAGTTGAAAAAATAAAAAACAATTCAATCCCACTTTACGCTTTTGCCGGGTTGTTGGCTCTACTTTCACCCACATTGATGGGATTCCAAAACTTTGATGACATGGGCCGTAAGGGAATCTATGCATCGAGAGACTATGCCAGCAACTTCCTCAATTCTGTTGAACCCAACGCTATAATTTTTACCTACGGCGATAATGACACCTATCCACTCTGGTATGCACAGGAAGTAGAAGGAATCAGGACGGATGTCAGGGTAGTAAATCTATCCTTGATTGCAGTCGATTGGTATATTGATCAACAAAGACGCAAAATCAATAATTCCGCTCCGATCAAAATGACAATTCCATCTGACTCATACCGTGGTAATAAGCGTAATCAGATCTATTACGTTACTTCCGATATGTCTAATCAGGAGTTGCCGGCTAACACTGTTTTGAAATTTATAGGAGAATCACACCCTTTGGAAGGCACTAATTCTAAAGCAGAATCATTCTTACCTACCAACAAAATGTATATCCCTATAGATAAAGCCGGCTGGATTAATAAAAAGTTCTTAAGTGCTCAAGATTCCATTTTGGACAAGATACCGGTATCTTTTGACGTCAAAGAACAAGGAGATTATGTTCTTAAAGGAGACTTGGCTGTCATGGATATTATCGCAAGTAATATCAATGATAGACCGGTATATTTCTCTGTAACCGCCGATCCATCTCGATTCTTGGGTTTAAATCAATATATGCAGTTAGAAGGACTTGCATTGCGTATCATTCCGGTTAGATCTACTCCAGAGCGTCAATTTGGTGTTTTTGGATTGGGACGAGTACAGGACGATCTTACCTACAAAAATGTTATGACTAAATTTAAATGGGGTAACTTTGACAAAAAGAAACTCTTTGTGGACAGGTCGTATCTTCCGTCTATCAACGCACTACGCATGGTTCAAATACGTACCGCTTATGATATGCTTAATAAAGGAGATAAAAAACGGGCAGCTGAACTGGCTGAAAATACCTTGAAAGTATTCCCCAACATGAACTTCCCATTTGATGGTGGAATACTACCGACCATATCCATTTTAATTAGTGCAGATAAGTTTGAAACTGCCAAACCTTATATGAAAGTTCTCGCCGGAAACCTTAGAGAATCAATGGTATTTTATAAGAGTTTGACGCCGGTGGAATTATCAGAAGGTTACCAATCCGGTATGGACGATACCCAAAGAGCCATTGATGATATGATATTGATGATTCAAAAAGAAAAGGACAAGAAGTTTGAAGAAGAAATAAAGAAAATCATTGGCCCTTATCATTCTGCAACAACTTCACCTGTTCAACCGTTAGATTTTAAAAACTAATTATGTCTAAAGGAATAGTAGCAATAGGTTGTGATCACGCCGGCTTTCCAATGAAGGCCACAGTGATTCGTTTTCTTACGGATAAGGGTCTGCAAATTATAGACCACGGTACATTTTCGGCTGAAAGTGTCGATTATCCGGACTTTGCACATCCGGTTGCAATCAATGTCGAACAAGGTGTAGCCGATTGGGGCGTCTTGATTTGTGGTAGTGGCAATGGTGTTGCTATGACAGCCAACAAACACAGCGGTATTCGCTGTGCTTTATGCTGGTTGCCTGAGTTGGGTGCATTGGCACACCAACACAATAACGCCAATATTATTGCTCTACCTTCCCGATTTATTGAGAATGATACAGCATATCAAATACTTGAAAGTTACTATACTTCCGCATTTGAAGGAGGCAGACATGAACGTAGAGTTGAAAAAATAGACTGCTGACACCGTATTTCAATAAAGTTCAGCAACCTTATTTTACTGGATTCAGCCATCGATGTTGTCCAAAACCGAAGAGGGCTGATTATGAGGAAAAGCCCGATATACAAATCGTTTCAATGATTTGGAAAAAGGATTTATACCGATTCGTCGATTGGATAAGCACTTTCTAATGCTGAATTTTGGTTAATTGTGTAATACTGATAGGACGTAAAAATTAGACCGATTAAAAGTTTTCTTTAATTGGTTTATTTTTACAATTCATATAAGATTTATTATTTTATGTATAATCATCATATTAATACTACATTGAAAGAGAGAAGTCACTATTTGTCATGTATTAATTTGATTCAGATTGTATTATATTTATGGTGTCTAAGTCCGCTGACATTGTGGTCACAGACTGTTTCAGAAAGAAATCTCCCTGCGTACCATTATTCTTATCTAATTACACAATCGGAATTACGCCAACATATCCAAATATTGGCTTCTGATTCATTAGAAGGCAGAGGCTTTGGTACGATGGGCAGCTATAAAGCCGGTGATTATATTGCTGCTAAGCTGAAATCCTCAAACATCATACCTATCGGTGATCGGGAAACATATTTCCAACCCGTAGTGTTAAACCGCTGGAATCGTGGTAAAAATATTTTTGAAGTAACATCCCGTAAAGAAAGCGCTAACGATGTGCTTACACCCGGCATAGATTTTACTTATAGCTTAACAGAAATTCCTTCTGTTTTGAAGCTTAGTGGAGACCATTATATGTTTGCAGGGTATGGGATTGAGGACAAAAACTACAATGATTATACATACATTCAAGCAAGAGGAGAAGTACTGTTGATGCTCGATGGTGAGCCCGCCATCGGAAGTATGAATTTAATAAGTCAATCATCATCCCGTTCAGATTGGAGCAACAATTTGAATAAAAAAATAGCACTCGCCGCTCAAAAAGGCGCCAAAGCAGTATTTCTGATCGTGGATTCAACACGATTTAATAAGGTCAATCCTACTGTTTTTAATAAGGCATCAGTCTATGCGGAACAACTTTCAAACAAATATCCCATTCCTGTGATTAGAATTAATGAACAAGCTTTGAGTAGGATGTTTTCCAAAAAAGAGTTTAAAAGATTCACCAAGCTAAAACAAGGTGTACAAAAGGGAAAAGTTTCATCCAATTATATTATTGGTAAATTCAACCTTGATTTTTCCTTATCGTCCACTATCGTACGCGATCGAAACGTAGTAGGCATTATAAAAGGGAATGATGCTCACCTGAAGGACGAATACATTGTTCTATCAGCGCATTTTGACCACCTTGGAACTCAGAATGGAGAAATATATAATGGAGCTGACGATAATGCTACCGGAACCTCTGCATTGATTGCTGTAGCGAAAGCATTGAATGCCCTTTCCAGCAATGGATATCCGTTGAAAAGAAGTGTGCTGTTTTTATTCTGTACCGGAGAAGAATCAGGATTATTGGGGTCAAAGTATTTCGTAAAGCATCCACTCGTTCCACTCAAGGACATAAAGACCGACATTAATATAGATATGATTGGCCGAAGTGATGACCTGCACAGTGAAAATGAAAATTATGTATATGTCATCGGCTCTGATAAAATCAATCCCCTCTTAGATAAAACTCTAAAAGAAAACAATGCATTAAGCGTGGCTTATAACTTGGATTATACGTACAATGACATCAATCATCCCCTCAAATTATATTATCGTAGTGATCATTATAGTTTTGCAGAAAAGGGCATTCCTAGCGTATTCCTTTTTGGAGGTTTTCATGAAGATTATCACATGGCTTCTGATGATGTGGACTTTATCAATTTTAAAAAGGTAGAAGATTTAAGTAGATTGATTTATTTCACTACAATAGGAATGGCCAATCATGATGGAAAAATAAAAACTGAATATAACGAATAAAATGGCGTATTTCCTGGCAATCGATACCACTACTACTCCCTTTTCTGTGTCTATAGTCGATGAAAATATAATCTATGCGGAAGAAATAAGATACAATTATGCTGAATTGGCGGGACATATCACCATAATGATTCAAAAGTGCTGTAACTTTAGTGGAATATCTCTTAATGACTTATCAGGTATCCTGATAGCGAGAGGTCCCGGAAGCTATACCGGACTTAGAATAGGCTACTCGGTAGCAAAAGGCTTGTGCATGTCTCTTGACATAAAGCTGATAGAGGTGGATTCCTTCCAAGCATTGGCACAAGAGGCTGCCAGACAGTTCGGTACCCCAATTTCAATATACTGCGCTGCTCTTGATGCACGTCGCAATGAGGTCTATATGTCCATTTTCGACCACTTTGGCAAGTTGCTATACCCTGTGAGTCCATGTCTATTACCCATCCTCCTGTCTGACCTCGTTGGGGATATAAAACCGGATGCCGTGTATTGCCTCGGTGATGCAGCAGAAAAAATCAATCAACAGTTAGGCCCCTACAAATATTCCACTACCGATATAGAGATAACCTCCAGCCTTCTGTTTAATCAACTCGGAATAGGAATAGAACACTCAAGTTTTGAAGAAATAGCTGCTGCAGAACCCTATTATCTAAAGCCTCCCAATATCACGGTCTCAAAAAAGAAACCTTTTGATCCGAATATTAAACAAAAGGGTATATAACTAAAATAATTTTAATATTTAATTCGCCTCATATAGTCCTGAAAATCAAACTAAAAGGAGATATTATTCGTTCTCATATAAGAATAAGATGCAATTTGAAAAAGTTTGGTACAGTTTTGGTTATATAACACATATAATCCAAAACTAAAAACATATTAGAATATGAGAAAAACAAAAAACGACTCTATTTCTTTAAAAGGAGGAAAGGCGGAAATGCAGTTAGACTATACTGCTTTAAGAAAAGCAGTCCTTGTCCTCCGGGCTGTTAACCACAAGCTCAGACAACGCATCATTGATTTGTTGGACGAAGGTGATAACATGACCGTAACCGATATTTATATTAAATTGAGATTAGAACAATCGGTTGCAAGTCAGCATTTAGCCATCTTGAGAAGGTCAGGTGTGGTTATTACCGATCGTCAAGGCAAGTTTATTTATTATTCTTTGGATAAAAATCGACTTGCACAAATTTCAAGGCTTGTAGAAGAGCTTGCAAATTAATTTTTACACATCTGTGTAATATGTTGTATATCAAATATATACAATATATTAGTTTAAGGTTTACATTAAACAAGCCTTTAATTTAAAAAAAATATGCCAATTTTTCAAAAAAAATTGGCATATTTTTTTGTTATATTCAAATATTGTTTCATTTTTGTGACACAAAGGTCAACTACAGTATTTTATCGCTGCCAAAAACAGAGGTGAAAATTTTTATTTATTAAGAAACGCTACAAAATATTTTTATGAAAAAGACTAAGGTAACAATTGACAATGAAAAACTTCAGGTCTCGTCAGATATCCTGAGAGCCCTCGCACACCCACTCCGACTTAAGATACTCGAATTTATTGACAAGTATCAAAACATCAATGTAAATAAGATATACAATACATTGAAAATTGAACAATCTATTACATCACAACATTTAAAAATCCTTCGTAACAGCGGTGTCGTTATTACTGAAAAAGAAGGCAAATTTGTTCATTATCACATTAATTATGAAGTCGTTGAAAAAGCAATGGTTGCCGTCAACAATTTTTATGCCTGATCCCCAAAGCTTTTTTTAATCAAAATTTTACGGAATCTAAAGAGTAATTTTACCTTTTCAATTATTACAACTTCCTACTTTATCCGAAAAAAATAAAAGGGTGTTGTCTTTATGGCAACACTTTTTTTTACAATCCTATAAAAATTTACTTCTTTACCCAACCTCTATAAAGCTCATTTATATCCATTTGCTTTACACAACTTCTCACCTTCACGCTCATTTACAAACATATTCTACCTTTAGCTGTTTAGTTATTCTAAACAATTTTTTGAGCAATATCATTCAACTTGTTTTATAAATGACTAATACCATAATATTTGATTTAGGAGGTGTTTTAATCGACTGGAATCCTATGTATGTTTACAAAGATTACTTTGATACACCCGAACAGGAAGAATTTTTCTTCAAACACGTTGCTACTTTCGAATGGAATGAAGAGCAAGACGCCGGAAAGCCCCTACAAATAGCCACTGAAGAAAGAATTATGCTCTTTCCTGAGTGGGAACAACCACTACGTGACTTTTATGGTCGTTGGGAAGAAATGCTTGGAAATTCAATTCAAGGGACTGTTGATATCTTTCAAAGTCTAAGAGAACTCAATACATATAAATTCTACGCATTAAGCAACTGGTCTGCCGAAACCTTCCCAATAGCACTTGATAGATTTGACTTCCTACACTGGTTTGACGGAAGATTGATAAGTGGTGAAGAAAAAATGGCGAAACCCAATCCGGATTTTTATTCACTCCTCCAATCAGTCTATCAGGTTGACTTTACAACATCTATATATATTGACGACAATTTCCGAAATTGTGTTGCAGCTCAGGAATTAGGACTTCCCGCCATTCACTTTAAGTCTCCGAAACAACTCAGATCCGAACTGTCCAATCATTCAATATCTGTTTGACCATGTCTATTTGATGAATTACAATCGTTTAAACCGTTCAAAAGCAGCCCTCTCTAACATTTCCCTGTCATCAGGATGTGCTATTTCGATCAACGCTTTTGCACGTTGACGCATATTTCTACCATAGAGATACGCTACACCATATTCTGTAATAATATAATGAACGTGACCCCTCGTCGTGACAACGCCCGCTCCCGGCTGGACTACCGGCACAAGACGACTCAAACCCTTACGTGTTCGGCTGGTTAACGCTATAATTGGTTTTCCGCCTTCACTCAATGCAGCACCCCGCATAAAGTCCATCTGTCCACCAATGCCACTATATTGCCGAGTTCCGATGCTGTCAGAAACAACTTGTCCTGTTAAATCGACTTCTATCGCAGAGTTGATGGCAACCATATTGGGATTGCGCCTGATTACAGAGGTATCGTTGACAAAGTCAATATCCAGAAATGCAAAGGCAGGATTATCATCTACATATTTATACAACTTATCAGTACCGACAGCAAATCCGGTCACCGTCTTATAAGGCATTATGACTTTGCGGGAATTATCTATGACGTCCCTTTCAAACAAATCAACTATTCCGTCACTACACATCTCAGTATGAACTCCCAAATGTTGATGGTTATTAAGGCACTTCAAAACAGCATCGGGTATCGTCCCAATACCCATCTGTATCGTTGATCCATCATCTATGAGCTCAGCTACATATTTACCTATAAGCATCTCTTCCTGTCCCGTCTTGGCACCATAATCCACCTGCGGCAACTGCTCACTATAATAAACCATGTGTGTAAACCGAGAGCTGTGTATAATACCATCCCCATGTGTTCTGGGCATATTTTCATTGACCTGAGCAATGACATATTTAGCATTAGCTACTGCCGACCTCGCAATATCAACAGAAACCCCCAAAGAACAATATCCATGTTGGTCTGGTGGAGATACCTGCACGATAGCTACATCCAACGGTAAATTATTTTTATTAAACAAATCAGGTATATCGCTCAAAAATACCGGAATATAATCGGCACGCCCTTCCTCAACAGCCTTTCGTACTGTTTCTGAAACAAACATACAATTAATTCTAAAGCTACCTTCATATTCAGGCTTGTGCACTTCAATATCGCCTTGAACCGTTATAAACACCAATTCTACCTCCTGTAGTCGGTCTTTCTGTTTGGCCAACGAACGCATCATATGAAGTGGTGTACATGCACTACCGTGGACAAAGACCCTATTGCCACTCTGAATTACCCCAAGAGCCGTTTCCGCATCTACATAATTAATATCCAATCTCATCTCATCAAATGTTTGTTTTATAAATTATACCAAATTGATTTATAAATTAGTCCAACATATTTTGGTATAATGCCGATGAGATAGTCGTTTAGACCAATGTAATTGGGCTATTACGAATATCCAATCGGTATTATTTCTCAAGGTAAACTTACCTAAAAATCTCTACAAAACCCAATATTTGACAAAATTTTATGCGGAAATTGCAAACAATCGAAATAAATAAAAAACAATATTCCGAATTCGCTTTTTCATACAAGGGAGAAGGAAGTAAATAGGAGGATTCAGGCCGAAATAAATACGCATTTCTTACTAACCCTACCCATCTCTACTCAACGACCTACAGTAAATACACGAGAAATATTGAAACCTATATGAAGTTCACCTTTTTCAAAACGGGATGTCGTAGCTGTAAACAAAGACCTTTCCGTAACTCCTGAAGCATTTGATACAAAAAGTTGGAAGACATGACCACCCGTCTCGATATCAATACCGATTGTCAGTGGATTAAAATTCCCTTGCCGCCTCATATCTTTAGGTACAACATAATATTCGCAAGTCAGTGCTGTCCTGGAAGTAATTTTATACCGCCCTGCAAAGCCCAGAGCAAACAAATTGTTTTTCTCCGAAGACAAATTTGTCAAGTTGTAATGCAAATATGTCGGCATCACTTGTAAACTAAAAGACTCATTTATTTTACGAGCAACAAGTAGTTGATGGACATAACTGGCCCTATTCCAAAACTTCAACTCCGGAACATCAATTTTTTCAGATCTGACGGACATTCCTGCCAAATAATCTACCGTCACAGGGCTCTTCTTCTTAGCCTGGCCGACAAGTTTCACCTTTGCAAACCCATCATACTCTTTATTTAAAGTACTTCGCCCCACTCCAATCATCAAGCCATTTGTTATTCCATAATCAAAGCCTATCCGCGTCACGGCATTATCCAATCCAAAAAAATTATCAAAGCCTTCGCTTACATCGCCAAATCTATGATTGATCCTGACATCCAGAACACCTCGCTTGACTTGTTCAACACTATGCCCATTGGCAATTCTGGTGGTTTTAAATGTCGCAAACGTAATATTTCCTTCCTCATCCATTTCCTTCAATACAGATTCCCACGTGTCCTGAGATTGTCCTGCTGCTACTGAACATAACCATATTAACACACTAAAAAGTGGTATCTTAAATCCTGCTCTCTTCATATTTCTATATGTTTTCTTTAATTATTTAAACTACCTGCATTTATCCAAGCCTCAATTTTCTTAATACTGCAATCATCCAGCTTTGATGTGTTCTTAGGCATCGGCAACGCACCAGACTCATGTTTAATCGCTTTCAGCAGCCGTCCATCTTCTACTACCGGCATTACTTCATCGTAGTTGGTAAGTGGAAATGTCAGTAAAGCACTGGCATTATGACAACCACTCAAGGCACAGGAATTATTGAGAATTTTTGTCACATCACGGCTATATGTCACCTCAGTAACATCACATATATCTACCTTAGTAAGAGATTCAATACTATCATTATAACAAGATGATAGAATCATTACAAATAGAACTGCAACTATTATATTCCACTTCATATTCTTTTGCTTTTTAAATCATTAAATATTTTCCACTTAGAATTACATCTATATTTTCACTAGATGGGTCGTTGTAGTAGTGCCATTACCTTTAATCAAAACAGTATAATGTCCGGAAGGCAGTGTCCTGACGTCAATATTCTTATTGTAAACGCCCGTTTTTATTACTATTGAAGCAACTTCATTGCCTGACATATCTATCAATGTAATTCGGTAATCAGCTTTGGGCAAAGTCGATATATCTATCTGGATTTCATCGGCCGCTGGATTGGGAAAAATACCTACCTTAGGACGATTAACATCACTGATGGAAGCCGTGCCGGAGCTTTCAGCCAATATATTACTTTTCCCGAGACTCCATTGATCCCCAGAATCATCCTTTCCATTGTCATTTACTGCATTGACAGCGGCATAAAAGGCAAGATCTCCTGTCCCTTTTGGCGGTGCCGTCCATTTAAATGTCCTCGTAAATTGACTTTTCCCGTCGATAATCTCACCATCTAATGTCGTAGAATGCTCTAAAAGCTTACGCGATAGCTTCAATGATGTATTATCCACATTCGTATTGTCAAACAAACCAAACAAAGAGGATGATGGTGTTGCACTTCCACAGGCCAATTGGAAGCCATAGGCAGGCCGGCTATTTGTATTAAAGGCCGTCAGGCGGACATCGTATGTCATCTCAGGTGTGTACTTGGTGACAGGATTGCCATTTTCAAGCAACTCTATGGTCACTTGAGTAGCGGCGTTCTTATTGCCATGACAACTGGAACAACCCGTCGTAAGACCATTGCTACCCGTTCGGTTTCCAACATTATTTGTCGGACCCTTCTTATAAGACTGTAGTCCTATTATAACGAAAGGAATTGTTAAAATGAATAAAATCTGTTTTTTTGTCATATCCATGAATAAAATTTATAACATTTGTTTACAATAATTAATATAGAGTCAATATATCGACAAAAAGTTACAAAAATATCAGACTTTTTAAAATATAATCGTTTTTTTTGAAATGGATAATTAAAACTTATCTTTCTCTACAAAAATTACCCACCAATTTCTTTATTGAACATCTGTGTATTATGATTTTACGCCAAAATAGTATAGAATAGTCCCAAATTCTTTACAACAATCAACAAGCGGATATAACAAAGGATATATTTCCCTATGGGATAATCTTTTATACTTTTGTTTTCATAAAAAACTACCACATATTTACATAGGAAAATGCAACTTATTCAACAATAATTTCCTTATAATAAGTAACACCGAAACTAATTATTTTACGACAACACAAATTTTTCAACATAATAACACCTTCAACATGAAAAACTTAATTCTCATTACACTATTTACCATCGGTACATATTGTGCACATAGTCAAAAGACCACGACATGGAGAGGTGGTACTCCCGGTCATGAAAAAGAATGGAACTGTAACAAAAACTGGAGTTCCGGAAAAGTTCCGGATACCTTTTCGGATGTCGTCATTCCCGACTGTAGCTCAATTGGCAACTTTTATCCTGTCATTAAATTTCCGATTGAATATAACACAATTCGCTTTGATGTTCCGCTTGAAAAGGTATTTAAAAGCTTCAATACTGAAGTCGATAATTTAGTGCAAGCATCAACAAAAAAAGAACGATAAGTTGTACATTATAGTCAACCTACTTTCTCTTTCTAAGTTGTTAAACCTGGATTCTAGAAATCAAGCCTTCCTACAACCGAAGAGTGCTGATTATGAGGGTAGGCCCGATGTTCGAATCGATTCCAGATTTGATAAGCGCTGGATATATTTACTTGAGTATATAGCTGCTCTTTTATAATCCTTTTGATATCCAAATGGATTTATACCAAAAAATGTTGGTCTGATTGTTAAATCAATTTGGTATAATATGCCATTCTGCCTCCACTTAGCTTGGAATTAACAATAAGAATGCTTTACTTTGACCCAACTATACAATCTTGATTTGAGCCTATTTAGAATATTGCCGGATAGAATTGATGTCGTTCAAAAACAAAACCGACCGGATGATGAAAACTCTTGGCAGTATAAGTTGTATGTCGTAATATTTCAAGCGAATACGAGAGCCGGTAAAATCTTTGATACGATATTGTCATTATTAATATTGACAAATATCGCACTTATTTTAAGTGAAAGTATCAACACAGTAGCGAGTAAATACGGCACTTACTTCAAGTTGTTTGACAAGTTTTTTCTGGTTATTTTTTCCTTTGAATACTTACTAAGATTAGCTTGTGTCAAAGTAAAGAAGAAGTTTATCACAAGCACCTTCGGATTATTAGATTTGATTGCTATCTTACCCTCTTTCTTTGAGTTTCTATTTCCCCAGAGCCACATGTTGATGATCATCCGATCCTTCCGTCTGCTGCGGATATTCAGAATATTCGGCATGGTTAAATTTTTAGAAGAAAGCAGAGAATTGGTATTCGCATTAATTCGAAGCTTTCGCAAAATATTTATTTTTTTATTCTTTGTCTTGATTCTGGCTTTTTTATTAGGATCTCTGATGTATCTGGTAGAATATCATCACAACGAGAGCTTCTCTTCCATTCCCCAAAGCATATATTGGTCTATTGTCACCCTGACAACAGTCGGATATGGCGACATTACACCGGTATCTACATTAGGCAAAATTCTGGCTTCATTCATCATGATACTCGGATATTCCATCATAGCGGTACCGACGGGCATCATTGGGGGAAGTATTATTCGAGAAATGAAAAAGCCTAAAAACAATCTATATTGCGTCAACTGCAATGTTAGCGGACATTCTGACGATGCGGTCTATTGCAGACGATGTGGTGACAAACTTCAAATCAACAACACCATGAATGAAGATCCTGAATAAAGAAGCAATATTCGTCTTTTCATCGAAATGAAATTGAGCTATATATGTCTCCCCCTATTTTTATAAAGCCAAATGCTTATTACAAGAAAAATAGGAAAAACAATGGATGCAACAATGGCTCCAACGCCAAAAAGTGTCATTTCATTTTTTAAATAAACATCATTGGATACTTGAACCGCATCTTCCAGATGTCCAAAAAATGGTGTCGTGCCATAATTATCTATAAATTGCCGAAAATTATTAAACCGGTTGATCAAAATAAAAGTAAAGGGCAAAGCCGTAGCCACAAAGAACAATTTAACGCCCGGATGTAATGACAATATGGATGAAGATACAAAAAACATCAAGCGAGTATAGGTTAAAAAAGCAACTATAAATACTATGTTGTCAATAAAAAAAATAAAATGTTGAGCATGCAGAAATATAGGTATCATGACAAATGTTGCTACAATGAAACAACACACAAGCCACAAGACTTCAAGTAAAACAATTTTTTTGGTTGATGATGTCAATATCCCTCCTTTTTATGGCAAAGGTATCTTTATTTTAGATTTGTTGCAATTCACTACTTCGTTTACGAGAATATTTTGAATTTTTATCTAACTGCACTTCCTTTTCAACCAGAATTCAGCAGTAAAGGTTTTGAAAAACCGTATAGTGCTGATTATGAGGGTTAATCCCGATGTACGAATCGTTTCAATGGTTTACTGAAACCATTGATTACGAGTCGTAAATCGATTCCGCATTAGACAAATGCGGAATTTGGGTTCAAACAAAATCAACATAGGCATTACATCTTAAAAACAGAGGTTGTGCCTCTCATTAAACTTAAATTTTTCTTAATTTTTTTTCCATTGCCTGAAATATGCTTACTTTGGAGCAAAAATCTAAATCACTATGGGCTCTTTTATCAAAAGTTTGGGCTTTTATGTTCCAAAAAATGTCGTTACCAACAATGACTTAACCCTTTATATGGACACTTCTGATGAGTGGATTCAAGAAAGGACCGGTATTCAAGAAAGAAGATATGCCACCAGGCATAAAGAGTCCACCGTTTCCCTTGCAGCAGAGGCCTCCCGAATAGCTATTGAACGTGCCGGTATCAATCCCAATGACATCGACTTCATTATTTTTGCTACGCTAAGCCCTGATTATTTCTTCCCGGGTTGCGGCGTCTTACTACAAAGAGAATTGGGTATCACTTCTACTGAATGTGGCGCCCTCGATGTACGTAATCAGTGTTCAGGATTTATTTATGCCATGAGTGTCGCTCATCAATTCGCCTCTTCAAACATGTACAAAAACATCCTCGTCGTAGGTGCAGAAGTCCACTCCATGGGTCTCGACTATACAACCCGAGGTCGCAATGTTACCGTTATCTTTGGTGATGGCGCAGGAGCAGCTATCGTTCAACCGACTGATAAGGCAGACCATGGTATCCTTGCTACATGTATGCACAGTGATGGCACTCATGCTGAAGAATTGGCCTTTATCAATCCGGGATGCCATGGTGGAAGATACGGCAACATAGAACAATATGGATACCTTGATGACCAAGAATACGGCGGCATTTTCCTTACACAAAAGATGTTAGACGATGGACTCATCTTTCCACAGATGAATGGTCAATTAGTCTTTAAACATGCCGTTCAAAAGATGCCCGATGCCATAATGGAAGTGTTGAATAAAACCGGACACCAACCCTCCGATCTTAAAATGCTGATTCCCCATCAAGCCAACCTCCGTATTGCATCCTTCATACAACACAGATTGAAACTAAGAGATGACCAAGTATATAACAACATCCACAAATACGGCAATACCACAGCAGCATCTATTCCTATAGCTCTGACAGAAGCACACGAACAAGGTCTCTTTAGCTCCGGCGACTTGGTATGTCTTACTGCATTTGGAAGTGGATTTACATGGGGCGCCGTACTGATGCGATGGGCATAACGCTATAATCATAGTATTCAAGTCTTATTCAATAAAAAAACAACTATCCTATCCAACTCCTCTCTTTGGTGGTCTGTGCCAGATTGTCTTTTATAACCTATTAAAACCGAAGAGTGCTGATTATGAGGGACGTCCCTGTGTACGAATTGCAATGTAGATGTGTTTGATGTTTAGACCAATGTTATTGGGATATTACACACTTTTTTATACAGTAACTCTTTAATTGTCTTTTGCCGCATTTGGGATTATAAAAATACAACTAAAAAGTGTTAAATAAGCAGTAAAGACACTTGACTGTGAACCATTTATTGCACTAACACGTTTAAATTCAAGCAATACTTCCAAAAAAACATATCTTTGAACTTTATGACGAATAACATGAAGAAATATTTTGTTTCCCTTTTATTGATCGGCAGTTTGTTAAGTCTGACCTTAGCAATGAGTTCTTGTGCCAGAAAATCAGGATGTCCTGCCTACGAGGAAGCCGTATCCAAACCAAAGAAAGGAGGTAAGTTTACCAAAGGAAAATCGCAGCTTTTCGACAAGAAAATGCGCAAACAAATGGCCGGTCATTGATGCCGGGTTTCAATTTAATTACAAAAACAGGTAGAATTTTAAAACGAAATAGTCGTTTCTTTAGTTTTAATTAATGTGAGTACATCAGAATGAAGCAAGATAATAATTATAACCTCTTAATAAGTAAGTTAGATCAGTTTATCCGTAAGTTTTATCTGAATAAAATGATACGCGGATCCCTGTATCTATTGGGCTTCGTCACGCTATACTTTATAGTAATTGCTCTCCTTGAAAACTATTTTTACTTTGGAATGACAGGTCGTAAAATCTTGTTTTATTCCTTTGTTGCGGCTTCGCTGTTTACGCTGATAAGCTGGATTGTCATTCCTTTGCTAAAATATTTTAGACTGGGGACAACCATTTCCAATGAAAAAGCAGCTTCTATCATTGGCGACCACTTTCCTAAAGTAAAAGACAAGCTACTCAACGTCCTACAACTCAATCAACAGTCGGCACAACACCCGGATTCTACTTTGCTGTTGGCCGGAATAGAACAAAAAACCAAGGAACTCCAACCTGTTCCTTTTAAAAACGCCATCGACCTAAGCAAAAACAAACGATATCTTAAATTTGCAATTCTACCCTTGTCGGTACTATTGGTTCTTTTTTTAGGTGCCCCATCCTTAATTAAAAAACCCGCTAATCGGCTTTTAAACAATGACAAGGAATTTGAAAGAGAAGCGCCATTTACTTTCCGGATAATCAATAAGTCGCTCGAAGTTCCCGAATTTGACAACTATACCTTAGAGGTTCAATTAGAAGGCAATTCTCTTCCTGAACAAGTAGATATTGTATATAACGACGCACCATATAGATTGAGCAAAAATGACAAGGGATTATATTCCTATACATTCGCCAATGTGCAGGACAATATAGATTTTCAACTTAGCGCAGCAGGTTTTAAAAGTAAGCCATATACCTTAAATGTCTTGGTTAAAGCCGGCATGACAGACCTTGCTGTCAAAATGGTGTATCCCGCTTACATCAACAGACCAACAGAAATAGTTAAAGGAATAGGTGATATCGTTGTACCTTTTGGCACGAAAATCACCTGGGACATATCGACCAGAATGGCAGATAGAGTAATGATGGACTTCGAGGGCAAAGCACCCACTCCTGCCCAACATCTTAGCGAAGGCCGTTATTCCTTCCTTAAAACAGCCATAAGCGACCAAAACTATCAAATCATCATAGGCAACAAAAACCTGCCCAATAGCGATAGCTTGGCATACTCTATACACGTTGTAATGGATGAATATCCGGCCATCAGCCTCGAACAGTATATAGATTCAACCAACTCAAAGCTGGTCTATCTCAGCGGTAACATGTCCGACGATTACGGTATATCTAAAATTCAAATGGTACAGCAAATTCGGACTGAAGACGGTAAGTTGATTACCCGAACGATTACTCTGCCAAAACCAACAGCCAAACAAGGATTCTATAGCTATCTCCTCGATATTGACGCCCTCCAACTCAAACCAGGCTCTGACCTCTCATACTATTTTGAAGTATTTGATAATGATGGAACGAAGGGACCCAAATCTTCTAAAACGAATGCCCTTTCTTTTAAAAAACCATCTGTTAAACAATTAGAAAAAAATATAGACCAATCTACTAAGGAAATCCAGAGTGAATTGGAAAAAACACTAAAAGAATCCAAAAAAATAAATGATGCCATCCAAAAGTTAAGAGATAAATTATTACAACAAAAATCACTTAACTGGCAAGACAAAGAACAATTGTCTAAACTCCTTGAAAAACAACAACAACTCCAAGAACAACTGCAAAAAACACAGGAAAAGTTAGAACAAAAACGCAATGACGAACAAGAGATAAAACAACCCAATCCGGAAATTCAGGAAAAACAACAAAAACTGGATGAAATGCTGAAAGAATTGCAAAATCCGGAAGAACAAAAACTGATGGACAAAATTAAAGAATTGATGGACAAACTCGACAAAAAAGAGTCTATCAATCAATTGGAAAAGATGTCCCAACAAAATGAACAGCAGAATAAAAGCCTCGATAGGCTCATGGAACTTATGAAACAACTTGAACTGGAAAGCAAAGTACAGGATCAGGTCAAGAAACTCAATGAACTGGCCGAAAAGCAAGAAAAACTGGCCGAACAAACGGAGAAAAAGCAAAAAGATCAAGAGCAATTAAAAAAAGAACAAGAGCAAATTAAAAAAGATTTTGAAGATGTCCAGAAGAAAATGGATGAAATTCAAAAAGAGAATAAAGAGCTCAACGCTCCTAAAAAATTGGACGACCAAAAGGAAGAACAGCAGCAGACCGAACAAGACCTGAAGAAGGCTCAAGACCAATTGGATAAAAAAGACAACCAGAACGCTTCCAAAAGCCAGAAAAGCGCATCTAAAAAGATGAAACAGATGGCTCAAAACATGGAAAACGATATGGCTGCATCTGAAAAGGAACAAATTGAACTCGATATGAAAGCCGTCAGACAATTGCTGGAAAATATCATCGGCCTATCCTTTAATCAGGAAAACTTAATCAATCAATATAATGCCACAATGATTAATACACCCAAATATGTGAGCTTAAACCGCGATCAAAAGAAAATAAAATCTGACTTCAAAATGGTCGATGACAGCTTAGTGGCATTGAGTAAGAGAGTGATTCAAATTGAATCCTTTATCCTTAAAAAAGTAGGAGAAGTCAATGATAATTTGAACCAAACCATGGACAACCTGGAAGATAGAAATAAACCTCTTGCCGCCAATACCCAACAACATGCCATGACCAGCCTCAATGACCTCGCCCTGATGCTGAGTGAAGCACTCAACCAAATGCAGATGCAGGCTCAATCTATGCCCGGCTCCGGCACTTGCACCAAACCAGGTGGCAGCAACCCAAGTAGTGGTACTCCATCCAAAAAAGGTGAAATGCCTCAAATGGATAAAATATCTCAAGGTCAACAAAAAATGACCGAAGAAATGAAAAACCAAATGGGGAAAATGAAAGATGGCAAAAGCCCGGGAAGTGAAAACTTTGGACAAATGGCAGCTCAACAAGCTAAAGTACGTAAGATGCTTCAGGATTTAGATGCTCAAATGAAATCCAATGGTCAAGGTAAAAAACAAATTCAAGATATCATCGATGCCATGGATCAAATTGAAAAAGATTTGGTTAATAGAAGACTTACCAATGAAATGTTGAGAAGACAACAAGATATTATGGTGCGGCTTCTGGAAGAAGAACGTGCCCAAAAAGAACAAGATAAAGACGAGCAACGTAAGGCAAATCAAGCCCTCCAACAACAATCTAAAATTCCACCTTCCATGCAGGAATATATCAGAAAGAAAGAAGCCGGAATTGATGACCTTCGCCCGGTTTACCCAACACTTACTCCATATTATAAAAGATTGGTAGAACAATATTATAATCAATTGTCGGGAAAATGAAACCAATAAATGTTATAAAATTATCGAGTAAACTAAAAAGTATTACTCAAGTCGAGCCCTTCGCCAATGAGCTCAGACTGAAATACAACATCGACGACGAAGTATTTCACAATATTTTAATCAGCCTAACGGAAGCTGTTAATAATGCCATCATCCATGGTAATCAAGTGGATGAGAACAAAGAAGTCGTCCTTCAAACATTTTTAGAACAAAATAGGCTGACTGTCTGTGTCAGAGACGAAGGCGGCGGCTTTGAAGTAGCCAAAGTGCCCGATCCTTGCTGCAAAGAAAATATTGAAAAACCGGGCGGTCGAGGTGTCCTCATCATGAAATCACTGAGCGATGATATCCACTTTAAAAACAATGGCTCTTGTGTGGAAATGATCTTTAATATTCGAAAATAATGGCTATTCAAAAGATTCAGTTTTTCAAAGAAGTGAATACTCACAATATCCTATTTTCTAAAACAGCCTTTAGAACTGTCGCTGAGAAAATCTTTCAAGACTACAATAAAACACTCCACTTTATCAACATTGTTTTTTGTAATGACGAGCAAATCTTAGAAGTGAACAAAACTCACCTGAATCACGACTATTACACCGATATTATTACCTTCGATTACAATCATGATTTAGTAGAATCTGACATCTTTATCAGTACAGATAGAGTAAAAGACAATGCATCTCAACTCGGTATAAAACCAACAATCGAGCTGTATCGAGTTTTGATCCATGGCTGTTTACACTTATGTGGCTTGAAAGATAAAACTCAAAAAGAATCCACCATCATGAGGTCTATGGAAAATCATTATCTACAACTAATTCCCTAAACTGTGTATGTCTCAACTCACTGCGTCAAATCAATCTAACTTTACCTCCCCCACTAAAATTTTGATGGTATGCTTAGGCAATATCTGCCGAAGTCCATTAGCTGAAGGTATCCTACGCCATAAAATCCTCATTTCCGGAATCAATGCCGTCGTCGATAGCGCCGGCACAGCAGCTTATCATGTAGGAGAACCTCCACACAAAAGTAGCATTAAGGTCGCCAAGGAACACCATATCGACATCTCCTCACAAAGAGCTCGACATTTTAATATCAGGGATTTTAACGACTTTGATATCATCTTCGTCATGGACGCATCCAATTACAAAGATGTATCCTCCATGGCAACATCCGACGAACAACGTCGTAAAATACGCTTCCTCCTCAATGAAGTTAATCCCAATTCAGATGAAGATGTCCCTGACCCATGGTATGGCGGCTACGATGGTTATCAACATGTTTTTAAACTGTTGGACAATGCTTGCACTAAAGTCATAGAAAATATTGCAGATTATAATAACGGACATTAGTCTTCGTATTATCTACCGAATCAGTCCACTTTCAAGGCCTTGTCAATACGAGCCAACAAATCGATATTATGGTATTTTGCCACCTCGGAATCTGCTTTCTTAAGGTTGCCCTTGATCTCCTTTCTTATCTTGGAAAGATGTCCCCTTGCAATAGATGGAACATCAGTTTCGTCCAAATTTACAGTTAATCGATTTGATCCGAAAGGCGTCCCGATAGCAAGTGCCATGGCTGTTGCACTGCCCGGCTTGAGCAATTCAATTAATTTACCAACATATATCTTTTGCAAATTTCTTTGATATATATTTCTACCGTCTTGATTACCGATAATATTTTCCTCTATTTCATTGAGCATTTGATTAAAAGAATATCCACCTTTACTTGAATACTCCATCAAACGTATCAGCTTATCCCCTGAAAATATATCATTGATGACTCCTTGTTGTATTCCCTTAATGGCTTCAACACCCGCATCCGGACGAATCTTTGAAATAATCGTAACATCGGCAAGCCATGTTGGGGCCGTAAAGACATATTCATTTAAAAATTGAATAGCTTCCTGCTGTGTGGCAACAGGCACTATACGGAATGGTTGCCCGGACATATCACTCGTTTTGGGGTCTTCATATACTCCTCCAATATTTTTCGCAACATGACCCATATACCGACGATATTGACCAATAAGCGCATTGTACAATTCTTCCAATTCGGCATAGCTCTTACCCTCTCGAGAACTCCATTTCTCCAAATTAGGCATGATACGCTTTAAGTTCTTGATACCATAAGCAGACGCCTTCATAGCGTTGTCACCAAGGTCTTCTCTCTGAAAACGAGGATCATATTGACTTATCTCTGTTCCAAAATGCAATCTTGGGTTTTCATAAGCCTTTTTTACCATGATATTCAATAAGGAATCTTCCACCTTTTGATCCCGGGTATCCATAAAAGTATATCCCCATTCGATAGCCCACTTGTCATAATCTCCTATGCGAGGAAATAGGTCTGTAACTCCATCTTCCGGTTGTGCGACATAATTAAATCTTGCATAATCCATAATCGACGAAGTATGACCGTTTTTTGAGACCCAATTATTATCTCTCAGTTTTTCAACAGGAGTGGCAAAGCTCGCACCCATATTATGTCTTAATCCGAGTGTATGACCCACTTCATGGGATGACACAAAGCGAATTAACTCTCCCATGAGATTATCGTCAAATTCAATGTTTCCGGCCCTGCTATCGGTAGCGCCTGCTTGAATCAAATACCAGTTGCGCAATAGCCTCATGATATTGTGATACCAACCGATATGGCTTTCTATAATCTCTCCGGTCCGGGGATCGTGCACATTGGGTCCGTATGCATTTTGAATATCTGATGCAAAGTATCGGATGACAGAATATCGGGCATCTTCCAGGCTCATGGTTGTGTCATTTTCCGGCCACAACCTTCCCTCAATAGCATTCTTCCAGCCTGCTTGCTCAAAGGCTCCGTTCCAGTCATCAATCCCTTGAATAAGATAAGGACGCCATTTGGCAGGAGTCGCCGGATCAATATAGTAAACAATTTTTTTGGCTGGCTCTATGAGAACTCCACGTCGTTGTTTTTCACGATCCGCTTCATTTCGTGGTTCCAATCGCCATCTCACGATAAAGGTCTCTACATCGGCCTTCTGTGAATTTTCCTCATATTCCGTCCTTTGTCCTGAAAAGAAACCCACTCGACTATCGAAGTTGCGCTTTTTCATAGGATTCTTCGGTAACATAATCATGGAAGTATTTAACTCTACCGTCACAAAGCCGCTACTTGAGCCGGCAGGCAAGTATGTCCCGACAGGTGATTTATCGTTTAAACTGGGTGGTGTGATGTCATATGTTTTGGTGGTGCGTACTTCAACATTGATCGGATAAGCTGACATTTTATTGATAAATGAAGCATCTTTTTGTAAGCCTTTTAACCTAAAACGTTGTTTATTGATAGACCCTAATCCAAAACTATATTCATCGCCATTAAAGAAGTCTGTCACATCTATGACATAAGTCTGCATATTTCCGACCTTGCGTAAGGACTTTATATCAAATGATGCCATGATAGGCTGAAGATTAGAGTTCTGAACTGACTGAAAGATAGGCTTAGAGCTATCCGGGCTATTGACGGTAATAACTGTTCCCCTCATAAAAATCTTATTAGCCGGACCGCGCTCCCAATGAAACATTTGATTCTTAATATTTTCGCCGCCATATATCCCACCTCCGGCAGCAGTTTTACTATATCTTGTTATGGCTAAAACCGGAACATTGAGTGTACTGTCAGCAATTTCAAAATACCACTTATCTTTTACTCGGTGCACTCCCCATAGTCCCCATTGTGTCACGGCAGTAGAGTCTATAATCTCACCATAGGGTTTGGGTTTGTCTTTGTCTGCCTTTGCTTTATCGTCTTTCGCACCGGCGTCTGATTTAGCGGTTACGCTTTCAGTTTTCGTTTTTTCTGATTTTTGAGGTTTTTGTGCACCTACAGTCGTCAGTACTAATAATAAATTTACAAATATTAAGAGTCGTATCATTATTTATTTGTTTTTGGTAAAAATATAAAATTATACCAAAATTCACCACTATCATCAAGAGGATTTGATTTTTTATTTCCTTATTAAACCTGAATTTATGATATAGGGATAAATATTGCCTTTAAGAGTTATATTTCTAATACCAAAGAAAGTTGGACTAATTTATACATCAAGTTGGTATAACTTATAGTCAAGTTGAATCCAATGGAGTCCTAAAAGAGATAACTACACTGTATTGGTAAACAACCGATTGTGATTTAGATAGATGTAATTCACCGGAAAAGGATGTCCCAAAATCGAAGAATGTTGATTGTAAGAGATATCATGAAATACGATTTAACATTCTTTATTGCTGAATTTAACTAAAAAGAGAAAGGAGTTGCTTCTTGGTTGAAAAGTGCAACTCCTTTTTCATCTATTTTATCAAATGTCATGCGATTTCTTTTGTATCAGCTTGACATCATCAATCTTATATTATATTTTGATCAATTTAAACGTTTTTACTTCGCCGCTTTGTCTTTCAATCACGACATTATATACACCTGATCGGAATCTATCAATCGATATTAGTTCGCCGGACTTGTATTTTTTGCAATCTAGCAATAGAATACCCATAACATCAAATATTTTTACATTATCAGATTCCTCCAATCCATTAATGACAAAGTTTTGATTCACTGGGTTGGGATATATTTCAATATTTGTCAATCCATCAAATGTTACCGTCTTCATCGGGCTATATTGCATCATTCCGTCTCTGTCAATCTGCTTCATGCGGTATATATTAACGCCTTGGGCAGGATTATTGTCAGAATATTGATAGGATAGTTGTATGGAACTGTTGCCCAGATAAGCTTTGCTTTCAACAAACTGTACGCTATTCCAGTCTTTTCCATTAAAACTTTTCTGAATTTCAAATCCTTTATTATTGACTTCTGATGATGTTGCCCACAATATTTCCGCAGTATTTTTATGTTTAATAACATCAAATTTCAATAACACTATCGGTAGTGGCGAGTTTGCTTTTACACCATATTCTGTAAATGCACTTGCTATGCCTGCTCTATCTATAATAGCATAACTGAATCCAAAGTTATTGGCATCACCACTTTCATTGGCTTTGCCATAAATAACCATTTTCTCGATATTAAAATCAACAATAGTCGTATTAGGAAGAATCTCTACTACACCTATTGTGCCTCCATAATCATAGAATAGTCGAGTACCGGATTGTATTGTCCCTATTATAAATGATGCACTTTGATTACCATCGGTACCGTTGCAAGACCCTTCATCCGGACAATCTTCAGGGTCTGTACCGGCAATATTGCCCATTAAATCATTGTTGGGGTCGATTAATAGAGAAGATGACATCGTGATATACCGATAATCTTGCAGTGTCGGGAATCCTGTCGGTGCACCATCTTTAAAGTCATTCCATTGTAGAATGAAGTTGCGGGAAATTGCTGTCGGTGCCTGCTCGATTCCAAAATTAACCATTTCTACCAAAGTATTGCTACCTGAAAAAGATACAACTATTTTTCCATTGTACTTTGTTCCAATAGCATTATTTCCTGAACCAGTACCATCATTTAAGCCACTCCCAGAACCATTTCCTAAACCGAATGATTCACCACAATAAGCCCACTTACCCGGTAGAATCGGCGGCAAAGCAGTTTCTCCCGGAAACTGTTTCCTCATAGTCAGTTGAAGATTAATTACATCCTTTCCCGGAAGCATCATATCATAGGCACCATCTGCATTGACTGGTACAGTTTGCAAAATTTTGCCGAATTGATCGATAGCACTGACATAAAGAGCCGGATTATTCTGAGTAACATAGTCAGAAGCTTGATCATTTATAGGATTTCCATCCACATCTGGAATGTCGCCATTTAAGCCATCGCTATCATGAAATACAGCGCCTTTGACACGATATGCCCCTTTTATACCAAACAAATAATCTTGTAAGTCAACTCCATTTACGGTTATATCAGTGATAAGACCGGGTGTGATACACGCCGGAGAGACACAAGGAACTTGTCCGGGAACAGAATGCCCGGTAAAAGTCCACCCTTCCGGCAAAGTCAACGTATGAGCCGGAGGACGAACACCTCTAGCGACTTCCATATTAGACAGCAAAATAGAATATGTGCCTTGATTCAAAACGGATAAACTAAATGAACCATCGGATTCCACCTTTATTGATTGTACAACAAGTCCATTATTGTCTAAGAGATTAACCCAAAAGCCTCCAAATCCCGACTTGTACCCATTGGTACCGCTTTCATAAGTATCCAATGTTACATCAGCATTATTGTCAAGCCAAATTCTACCATGTATGTGGGTCGGTGAACAATTTTCATATTCAATATTCTTATCTACATAACTTTCAGAACAATAATTGGGCGAAAAATGATACCTTACTTTAACGACTCCCTGTCCTTCTACAAAAGAGAGCATCTTTAATGAATCTACTACACCATTTCCTTCCTCTACCGTAAAATATCCACCAGCCGGATAACCTATAAGTTGGATACGCTGTTCTGAACATACCTTTCCATTTATACTCAGTAAAGGCTCTTCAATATAACTTATAGAAGGCATAGAATTGACGCCATCTATCTGTCCCGATGCCTCTGTAATGTGCACCAGTGGAAGATTTCCTTCATCCAGCGTGCCTGCACTGCAACTCCCCTCTATGTTGTGACCGAGAAAGCCGAGATTACCTTGACATTGCAAAGAGATTACAGAAATATGACCACCTGCCTCAACGGTATAGACTTTATCGGTAATAGGATTGAAGTATTCAGAAGCAATAGGTTGTCCCGGATCAAATGCCTGTCCGGCACCATTGCTTTGTGGTACTACTGTGCGTCCAAGCATTGATGCAGAGTTGCTTCCCCAATTCCACAACCTTCCATCGTTATTGATGACATGAATTGTAGGATATTGTCGGTCACTCTCATTGGAGGAAAACCATTTGATATTGTCCATAAGGTTGTTGTTATCAGGAGAATATCTTGGCCGCACCCATTGGCGGTTACTGCTACTTGGGCTACTTAATAAGGTGAAGTCGCCTAATTGCTTGAGATCATTACCTCCCATAGCATATAACTTACCATCCGTATTTAGAACATAATAAGTAACCGGATTACTGCCTCCAAACAAATAATTGGTCATGCCAATCATCTTTACTTGACCATTACCCGGAATTGTCATTTTTGTTGCAAAAGCTCTCTTTTGTTGATTTGCTGTAACTTCATTACCAGTAAGGGTACGGCGCCCCCAAGTATATATTTCATTGTTAGAAGTCAATGCCATCATTGTGTTATAACTGCATCTCATCGCTACAACATTATCGAGATTTGTAGAGGCGTCCTTCTTTACTCTTGACCATGATGTCTTGGAAGCTGTTTCTCCAAAATCAATTGAGCCATCCCCTCTCATATAAGCAGAACTATTGGTAATAACCCACGCTTCGCCCGAACAGGTCACTAAAGCAAGTGTGCCCTGTGCAGCTACCAACATCTTAACATCAACTGGACTTACTCCTGCCGGGAGTCCATCTGATTTTCCATTAATCACCACCTTCTGAAATGCATTGCTTTGAGTCAACTTGCTATGCAACATCACCCCAACATTACCCCATACATACAAGCCCTCAGTGGTTAAGACAACTTGTTGATTGGATTCTGTAGTTGCAATAAAACTGGCCATTGCCGCCTTAATAGGAATGCCAGTTAGCCCCGGGTAATTAATATTGTTGATTTCAACAGGTAACGACTGCCCTTGATTCCCATCCGCATTTGAGTTGGATCCCCATATTACAAACTTCCCCTCATGGTTGCGCATGATGGTGGTATGGAAGGCTGATATAATATTGTCATATTCTATTGTTGCTGCCTGATTGTTGGAATTAAATCCATAATTGGAATAATCGGTTGTAGAACAGCTCAAACCAGCACCCGGGTTTTGCCCAATAGAATCAGACATTCCAAGATAAAAACAACTAAGAAGCATTATAAAAAATGAAATAAGCTTCTTTTTCGATAGATAAAAATAATGAGACATAAGTGTGTGTGTATATGGTTATTAATTGCATTGAACCCCAGGCGGAGCTGCAATACGTTTGATACGAAAATCCTTTTGATGATTGGGTAGATAAGCTTTAACTTTAGAAAGGGCAATTTTTCTAAAAAATAATTTACTGTGAAAAAATGAAACGACTATCCTCCCACTCAATTGGAGAAATTTCCATATTGCCAGTTTTATAGTTTTAGTCATTTTTTTGCCCTTCATACGAACACAAATTTCGTCGGCACAAAATTAAACAAATATTTTATTATACCATATATTAACATCTATTTTTTTGGTTGATAAACATAAAGGTTATGTATAATATAAAAAATCTTTAAAAAAAATTTACTTCCTATTTCAATAATTATTAATTTTAAGTTTGTTCAGTCTGCCACTACATTCAGTACAAATTGACACCTGAAAAAGTACAGCACTTTATTACAAAATATTTGAAAAATTCCTAATGAGAAAATTGAAAAGCCAACTACTACGACAAATAATGTCCACCATAAATGGGCAAGTTGCAAAGTCAAATGTATCATTCAACCCAGCGACAAAGCATTCGATCAATCGAAGAAACTTCATCGCCCTAACAGCCAAAAGCGCCCTTGCCGCAAGTGCATCAATGGCATTTTCATACCTTATGCCTTCGTGTAAAGTTGACAAGAAACAACCCAAAGCGGAGAAGAAAGAAATGTTAGATGTAGCTATCTTAGGCGGTGGTATGGCGGGACTTAATTGTGCCAATTATCTTTTGCCGACAGGTCTTAGCTTTAAAGTATTTGAGGCAAGCAAGCGGTTGGGTGGTCGTATTTTAACCCATTACAATGATTCAATGCAGCTTGGCATTTTTCCTGAATTTGGAGGAGATTTTATTGATTCAGACCATCAGGATATGTTAGATTTAGCCCGGGAGTTTAACCTGGAAATCATTGACCTTATCAAAGAACAAGAAGAAAATGGGTGGATTAAAGATATTTATTTTTATGAAAATAGAAAAATAAGCGAAAAAGAAGTCATCCGTGAATTTAATAAAATAGTACCTCAACTTATCAAAGACAAAAAAAGCCTGGGAGACACCTACAAAACAGAAGATGCTATTCGTCTTGACAACACTCCTCTTTCTTCGTATCTCTCCAAATTAAAATGCAAGCAATGGCTCAAAGACCTTTTGGATTCAGCCTTCGTCGCCGAGTTTGGATTAAATTGCCAACAACAATCCACCTTAAATATGCTGGACTTAATTGACACGAATACTGATGAAGGATTTAAGGTCTTTGGAGATAGTGACGAGCGATTCAGAATTAAGGGAGGCAATTCTCTCCTAATTCAAAAACTTTCGGAGAAAATAAGCAGTGAGCATATTCTTCTTAATTATCAAGTAAATGAAGTCATAGAAGCAGAAGACAGCACATATCAAATTACTTTTGACAATGGAGAAAGCATTAAAGCCAAAACAATAGTCTGCACCATTCCATTCACCATATTGCGAAACTTAAAGCTTAATTTGCTAAATATGACTGAAGCCAAGCGACAGTGTATCGCCGAATTGGGATATGGAAACAACACTAAGTTGGTTCTGGGATATGAAGGTCAGCCATGGAGAAGCAAAGAAAACAATGCTATGGGTTACCTATTTGCTTCCGACATCACCAATGGTTGGGATGCTAGTCTAAATAAAACGGAGAATAACCCGAATGGCGCTTATGTCGCATTTTTTGGTGGTAGCTTTTCGCAGAAAATGTGTGACGAATCCTTTAAAAATCCCAATGCCCCGCCAAGTCATCTCTGGCGAACGGAATTGCCTGAAAAAAGAGTGGATCAACTTGTGGCTACAATAGACAAAGTATTCAAGCATTCCAAAGAAAAATTTAAGAACAAACACGTATTTGTAAATTGGATAGAATATCCTTATGTAAAGGCTAGTTATACTTGTTACAAAGTAGGGCAATGGACGACGCTTGCTGGATTGGAAGCACAGCCGATTGGAAACTTCTTTTTTGCAGGAGAACATTGTAGCGCCCAGTTCCAGGGATTTATGAATGGAGCCGCAGAAAGTGGACGCCTCGTCGCACAAAGTGTTGCTAAAGTCTTTGCCCCCTCAAATGGATAAGTCTTAGGTATAATCAGAATTGCTATTAAAGGAAAAATAGCGTCTTTACTCCGAATTCAGCAGCTAAGTCTTTGAAAAACCGGATAGCGTTAATTCTGAGAGACGACCGGATGTACGTATCGTTTATCTATATAACAATTGTAAATGTAAAATGAGGGCTAAATCATTGGACTATACTTCTCCACAAAGCGCTGCATTTCATCAACCATCTTGGGTGAACCAAGGACAATAGTCGAACGTTGATGCAATTCTTTCGCTTCCAATTCCATAATTCTTTGAAGCGATGTGTTTAATGCTCGTCCACCACATTGTTCTACAATAAAGGCCATTGGGTTACATTCATATTGCATCCTTAGCTTGCCTTTTGGATATTTACGTGTGTTGGGATATAAAAATATGCCGCCTTGAAAAAGTATTCTATGTACATCGGAAACCATCGAACCGATATATCTCAACCCTAAGTTGTTGTCGGAACAATAGTCTATATAACGCCTCATCTCCAGGTCAAATTTTAGATAGTATCCTTGGTTGACGGAGTAAAACGCTCCGTCTTCGGGAATCTTAATATCCCGATGAGACAGACAAAATTCTCCAATTGAAGGATCAAGGGTAAAGCCGTTTACTCCTTTTCCGGTTGTATAAACCAATATTGTTGAAGTTCCGTACAGAACATATCCGGCAGCAACTTGCTCTGTACCTTTCTGCAAGAAATCTTTGAGGTTACACTCTTTATCTACTGGGCTGAGCCTTTTATAAATACTAAAAATTGTACCCACAGATACGTTGACATCAATATTGGAAGAACCATCTAAAGGGTCAAAAAGTACGACGTATTTAGAATCCTTACTCGCTACTCCTTTGAGAGGAATAATCTCCTCATTTTCCTCAGAGGCAATACCACAACAATCTCCACTGTTCTTAAGGCAATCTATTATTTTTTCATTGGCATAGATATCTAGCTTTTGTACGATATCTCCCGACTCGTTCTCATTGCCTGCCACACCCAGAATGTTAACCAATCCGGCTTTATTTACCTCCCTATTGATAATTTTAGCGGCCACACCAATATCTCTAAGTAAGCCCGTTAATTCACCCGCTTCGGGATCTACTTGCAACTGATGATGAATGATAAATTCATCTAAGGTAATAATTTTGTCCATGATGACTTTTTGGCTTAGTGTAAAAAATACACTAAAAATTTAACGAATACTCACAAAACTATGATAAAAAATGAAGAAAATAGCTTAATTACTAAAAAGAAATATAATAATTTGAATTTTTCAGATTTCTCCATCCTCAATTGCATCTTTTGACTACCTATTTTATTCATTATTCAGAAGTATATGCTAAAAACTCCTTTTATAAGCTGAAACACATAGTTGAAATAAGACAAAATAATACAAAATTCAGCAGCAAAGATTTTGAAAAACCATTGATTCCCTGTCGTAAATCGATTCAGTATTTGACGAATGTGGAGTTTGGGGCTATTCTAATTTCAAATATAGATTATCGCCTAAAGACCCTTTAAATATAAGGAAGCCTTATTGAGATATTTTTCAATTTCGTTGTTTAACCTAACCTGCAAAGTATCTTGTTGCATTGAATTTCGAATATCTTTATCGTGGATATTCTTCGTCAAAAAGTGTTGTGGCGTCACGATGCCACTTCCGCCCGGATAGTTATAAAAAGCTATTGGTCTGCTGTTATATTGAAGAGGGTTCCGAGTAAATGGATAGCGCGATTGAAATTCATGTCCCAATTGGCTCAATAGAAGTCCGGTCAAATCCAGTTGAGAAACGATACGGTCTATTATTTGACCACTATATTCCGGCTTTAAAGCGGGTCCATAAAGCAGCATCGGTATTTTATATCTATCCTTATCTTCTTTGACACGGATAATTTGAGATTCATGACTATGATCGGCTACAAATACAAATAAGGTATTTTGGAACCATGGTTTGTTCCGGGCTTCTTTAAAAAACACACTCAAACTACTATCTCCATAATGAATGGTATTAATAAATGGGGCATTAACACCTCCAATATTGAGTTTATAATTCACCGGTACATCATACGGGCTATGCGTACTAATGTTGTATCCGCAATAAAAGAAAGGCTGGCTCGCCCGATCTAAGCGCTTGAGCAAATCAAGATACAATGGCAAATCCGGTATCCCAAGGGCTGTTCGAGGAGTATTGGCCGGAAAGTGTTGTACATCCGCCACTTCGTCAATTCCCTTTTTATATATGTAGCCTCTTATATTACCATAATCCAATTGACCTCCATATAAAAATCCGGTAAAATACTTGTCCTTTTTCAATTCATCTGTAATACATGGTAGCTCACCAACTTGTTGCTTTCCCATTAATATGGAAAACGATGGAACAACAGGTAGCGCTCCCAACGATGCAGGCACACCCTGATCAGACACATGACCGGAGGCATAGCAGTTAGAAAAGTAAAGTCCCTGCCGTATAAGTTCATTGAAAAATGGGGCAATCAAGGAATCTCTACCTTGTGTCAGACAAACATCCGCGCTCCAACTTTCTAAGATAAAAAATACAATATTGGGATGCCGGGTCGTCAGAATTGAAGGAAAAGAATCCTTTTCAGGGCGATACGATGTGAAAAAGTCTGCTCCTTTGGGCTTGTAGTCTAAAAATGGCTGCAACAAATCAAATTCAGAAGAATTGAGCATACTATATACCGAATTCCAAAATACATTGGTGGCAGCGTCATTCAATACACTTTTATTTGAATAATATCCGGCGCTCAATCCTATCGGGAATCGGTTGATCCCGCCTCTCAGTATAACAAAAAACATACCTGATAAAGCCAGATATATACCTACTGTAACCAAAAAAAACTTCCAACTCCTCTTCCTTTCTGCAAATCGCAAATCTTCTGCAATCCATTTTTTGTATATCCACCTAAAAAGTAAAAAAGATGCTCCTGTCAACGTAACAAAAAACAACGCCATACTGATACTGGGCGTTTTGATTACTTCTGATACATTGGCAAAATGCCTCAGCGAATCATACCCTATTTTTGCCTGCCACTCTCGATACAATAATATTTCTGATACAGAAAGTCCGCAATATATCAATGTAATAAACAGGTGCAAATATCGTATAGTCGTATTGAAGATGGCTTTATTACTAAAGACAGTGATTAGCATTAGTAATAACGTCGGAAGGACAAAATAGCCCACCGTGGACATATCCAACTTAAAAGCTGAAACAAAGCCATACAAAACCTCTCTTGTTGTGGCTCCATCGAAGTATTTTCTTCCGTCAATTAGGAAAATTGTTCTATGAAACGCAAAAAGTGCCAAAAAATACACCACCAGCCGCATCAAATACAATGCCAATCGCTTCATATCAAAGGACTCTGACCTTTACTCTTGTTACGCCATGACCATAGTGTAGGCCTATCTTTTTTGCAGCCGCAGCACTCATGTCCAGGAGATAACCGCTTGACTTCCCCATTCTATCATTGATCGTGACGATAAGTTTCTTTTTGTTTTTTAAATTAGTAACCTCAACCTTGGTGCCCATCGGTAACCACGGATGTGCTGCAGATACCTTTTTTGAACTAAATAACTGTCCACTATATGTCTTGCGTCCGTCAAACTTCTTGCTGTATATCGTCGCTGTGCCCACAAAGGTCTGTGAGCTTAGTTGAAATGCCAAAAAAAGGCCGGCTATGATGCTGAATAGTTTCAAATAATAATAAAATTGGTGGGCAAAGGTACAAAATAATCTAAAAATGTCGCTATTATAGTTAAAAGCAGTGACAATCAATTGTTTGCATTTGAAGATTTTTTGACTTATTTAGTTGTCTTTTCACTTTATATAAAAGGTTTTTCAAAACAAAAATTTGATATACATCGATTTTGTAATATTATATCACATTAAAAACACATTATTAGGCACAATTATTATTTATTTGGGTACTACTAATGTGTATCTATTTGTTTTTCATAGCATTGCAATATATAATTAGACAAAATTTAATTATTTGTTAAAATCTGCTTCGTAGTAAAGGGAGTGTGTTTTCTTATAGAAATATGAAGCTAACGATATAACTATGTTTTATCCAAATTAATCTTGATGATATGATTTAAACCATATTGCGTTTATCAGGAAAAGAAAGCGCTTGCAGTAAGGCTTTTGTCGAATCTCAGTTATAATCTGTGTACTACAGATATTTATTCCTGTTTTTCCTGCGACTTGGTTAAATATTTTGATTGTGCAAATAGTTTTTGAAGCAAGTTTGATTATCTCCTTCTTTTTATCCATTTATACCCTTCAAACCACAATACAGATACCATTGCTATCAATAATGCTATTCCCAAATCTTTTAAATTTAAACTGCTTACATGGAAGAAGTTTGCAAAAACGGGTATATATAATATGGTAATTAGCAAAATTAGAGTTGCTCCTATAATCAATGGAAACAGGATATTTTTATTTTTAAAACTTTCAAAGAAACTATACGTAAATGAACGGTTGGTTAGACTTAAAAACACATTGGCAAAGATGAGTGTAGTGAAAACCATCGCTCTTGTCGTTTCTTCATTGCTTCCATTTCGAACAGCCAATTGATAGGCGAATAACACACCAAAAGTTATCATCACTCCTTGAATAATACTGATGCTTAATTCACGCCAATTCAAAAACGTTTCGGTCATTTTTCGCGGCTTTTGCTGCATGGCATTCTTTTCTATGGGTTCATTTTCATAAACAATAGAACAGGTTGGTCCCATTATTAATTCTAAAAATATCACATGTACCGGCGTGAAAATATTGGGATAAATCCAGCCTAAAAACAAGGGCAGAGAAACCGTTAATATAATTGGTATATGAATGGAAATAATATACTGAATAGCTTTTTTGATATTGGTATAAATTCTTCTGCCTGCTTCTATTCCTATAATGAGTTTGTCCAAATCATCGTTGGTAATGACCAGGGCTGCTGCTGCTTTGGCTATTTCTGTTCCTTTGTTGCCCATTGCCACACCATTATGAGCCGCTTTGAGTGCCGGTGCATCATTGACACCATCACCCATCATTGCCACGACTTCTCCTGATTGTTTTAAAGCATTCACTACAGATAATTTAGCCTCCGGAAACATACGGGTAAATAAGGTGGTTTCGTTTGAAAGTGCCATCAGTTCAGCTTCTGAATGATGCGTTATTTCAGAACCATTTACAGCAGGACTATTGTTTTTAATACCGGCTTGTTGGGCGATGGCATTTGTGGTATCTGCATTGTCTCCTGTAATTACTTTTACCTTTATTCCGGCATCGTATATTTTTTTGAAAACTTGTTGAATGGTTTGTTTTGGAGGGTCGTAAAACACCGTAAATCCAAGAAAATCGAACTTAAAATCCTGTTGTTTTTCAGGGAAATTATTTCCTGTAAAATCGCATTTGGCAACGCCCAATATTCGATAACCTTGTTGCCCAAATTCTTGAATTTGATGACGTAAGTTTTCTTTTTCATTCTCTGTAAGTTGAGAAACCGCAAGAATAGCTTCCGGTGCACCTTTGGCAGCAATGATTCTTTCCCCCGAATTGTTTTCAAAAATATGGGTCATCATCGGTGGTTTGCCCTCCAACGGATATTCGTGTACCATTTGAAATTCTTTTCTCAGGTCTGAAGTTTGAGTTTCTTCATACACCTTGTGCAGTGTTTTTTCCATCGGGTCAAAAGGAACGGGTTCGCTGCTCCACATGGCAAATTGAATGAGTTGGGAAAGTTCAGATTTATCAAAACTTGTATCATCAAAAACCTGATTGGATTTAAAATCAAACAAGGCTTTCAGCTTCATTGAATTTTCGGTAATCGTACCGGTTTTGTCGGTGCAGATTACAGTAGTGCTTCCCAAAGTTTCAACAATACTGCTTCGTTTGATGATAACACCTTGTTTCATCAGTTTCCAGGAACCCAATGCCATAAAAGTAGTAAAGGCAACCGGGATTTCTTCGGGTAAAATGGACATTGCCAGGGTTAATCCTGCCAACAGACTTTGAACGATATCTCTTGATTGCCAAAAGCTATATGCCCACACCATCAAGAAAACAGTAATACCAATGAATGCCATCCACTTTACAAACTTTGTAATTTGTAATTGCAATGGCGAAACTTCTTCTTTGATGTTTTGAATGGACTGACCAATTTTTCCGAGTTTAGTTTTTGTTCCGATATTTTCCACTTCGAATACCGCCAAACCGGACACCACCAAAGTGCCGCTGTAAACCTTATTGTCGTCTGTTTCAGGATTTTTAAAAACCGAAAAACTTTCTCCGGTAAGCGAAGCTTCATTCACCGAAAAATCGTTGCTGTGTACAATTTTCCCGTCGGCATTGATCATTTTTCCTTCTTCAATAATGCACAAATCGCCTACTGCAATTTCGTTTGTAGGAATTTTTATCACTTTTGAATTTCTAATAACCTTACTAAGTGGTTCATTCAGTTTTTCTAATGCTTCTAAAGCTTTTTTACTGCGATTATCCTGATAAAAAGAAATTCCGGAAACAGCAATGATAGCCCCAAGCATAAACAGCGCCTCAGAAAAATTGCCAACTATCACATAGATAATCGTTACAGCAATGAGCAATAACAACATCGGCTCTTTGAGAATGTCCAACAGCAATACAAACCATGCGTTTTTTGGGGCACTATCAGATTGATTGAAACCAAATCTTTCACGGGAATTTTTTAGTTCCAATTCCGTAAGACCGGATAGTTGTTTGGGAATATTATAGGTTGTTATGGTTTTTTAATTTTGTAGATTATCCGGTAATTAATGCCTATTTTGATACTGTCTTTGATATTTATTTATCTAATAACCAGTCTATTACATTATTTTTTTGTATCCCTTTGTAAGAAGTTTCAGGTTCTACATCCATCGTTAGTAAGGTACGTTTGTTGTAATCTTTTATGAGTTCAAATGGTTGGATTTCCCGTTCAAAAGTACTTTCCTCTCTGGTAGTCCACGCTACCTGAAAATATTCTCTGTCACCTTTTGGAGTTTTTACCACGAAATCTATTTCGGTATTGTTTGCCTTTCCAATATAAACTTCATTGCCTCTTCTTATCAGTTCCAAATAGACAATATTTTCTAAATTATGACCTAAATCTAGGTCTGCTTTTTCTCCTAGAAAGAATTTTTTAAACCCCACATCAACAGTATAATACTTCTCTTGTGTCATCAAAAGTTGTCTTCCTTTTATATCAAAACGCTTTACTTTATAGAACAAATAGCATTCGGTCAAGGCGTCGAGATAATTACCAATGGTATTGTGCGAAATTTTTATTCCATTTGATTGTAAAGTATTCGTGATTTTTTTTGGCGAAATAGTTGAACCTATCGCATCAAACAGAAAAGCCGTAGTTTTGTCGAAATACTCTTGATTTTGCCATTTATGGCGTATCAATACATCTTTTTGGATAATATTTTCGATAACGCTTTTTACATAATTTTTAATATTTACTTCTGGCAATTCTATCGTTCCGGGCATTCCACCGTTTTGCATATATTTGGCAAACAGCAAATCTGTACGGGAAATGTCCTCTTGCGTAAGCAAATATTCCTTGAACGAAAATGGCAGAATATGAATAGCATAATACCTTCCTGTTAGCAAAGTGCCCAACTCACTACTTAATAAATAGGCATTAGAACCGGTAACATAAACATCAATATTGGGTTTTACATATAAACCGTCCACCAAACGCTCAAATTCTTTTACATTCTGCACTTCATCCAAGAAAACATAACAAGGTTTGGATATATCAAGCTGATTGATAATGTGATAGTACAAACCTTCCAAATCATTGAGCCATTTGTAGTTTTCAAAATCTTCAAAATTCAGAAAAACGATTTGGCTGTTTTTTACACCCTGTGTGTTCAGATAATCACGAAATTGCTGCATCACAGTTGATTTTCCGCATCGCCTCACTCCTGTAAGCATCTTTATCAGGTTTTTATCTTTCAACCCGATAAGTGTGTCTAAATATTTTTGCCGAACAATTTGTTTCATTTTTACTACTTTACAGACCAAACTTTCAAATATTGACAAGTTTGGTCTGTAAAGATAACCAAACTTAGACCAAACTATCACATTTTATATAGTTTGGTCTAAGTATTTATAATAATTATCTTTTAGCCCTATAAAATTGTTGGGAAAATTATACCTCATATCGTAGAAAAATAGAGAAACGTTATTGATTTTCGTTTTTAATCCTTTTCACCCAAGCCTCAATCTCTTGTTTATCACTGTCGGACAATTTAGCATCTCCATGAATAAGTGCATATGATTTTAATGGCATTTCATTGTCTTTGATGGTTTTAATCACTTCATCTAATTTATGCAATTTCTTTTTGGTGAAATATACCTTTTTTTGGATAAAATATGGATACGATACAGGTAATTCATATCTTTGTACAGTCTTTTTATGGATAAAATACAGATAAGATATGGATAAATTTATTCAGAAACTAGATTTTGATTTTGCTACAAACCAAAGAATAATACAGCTTATTGGCTATATTGACGGTTTTAAAGGGAAATGGAATATTGCGGAAAAGCAGGAAAACCGCTATCTGAAAGAATTGCGGAAAATTGCTACAATTGAAAGTATCGGTTCTTCCACAAGAATTGAAGGGTCAACGCTTACCGACAAAGAAGTGAAAGAACTTTTAAACGACATCAAAATATCCAAACTGAAAAGCCGTGATGAACAGGAAGTAATCGGTTATTACGAAGTTTTAGAACTTATTTATGACAATTATTCCGACATAAAACTTTCTGAAAGTTATATCAAACAACTACACCAAATATTGCTGAAATACAGCAACAAAGATGAACGGCATAGAGGTACATATAAATTTCTATCCAACAAAGTAATAGCAAGCTATCCTACAGGAGAGCAACGTACCATTTTCGCAACTACCGAGCCTGCATTAGTAGGAGGAGAAATGCAGAAATTAGTCGAGTGGACAAATGAACGGTTGGAACAAAAAAACATTCATCAACTAATTGTAATTGGCAGTTTTATTTACGATTTTTTGAGCATACACCCATTCCAAGATGGGAACGGAAGACTTTCGAGATTACTGACAACGCTTTGTTTGTTGCAAAACAATTACACATTTATTAAATATATTTCGTTTGAAAACCATATCGAACAAAACAAAAAAGCTTACTACGAAGTCTTAATGAGCGGGCAAAAAAATCGTGGAACAGATCAAGAACGAATAAATCAATGGCTGATTTTCTTTTTGGAAAGTCTGAAAACGCTTACCGAAAAATTGGGACAAAAATATGACGTATTCAAATCCAAAGGTGGTTATCTGAATGACAGACAAAGATTGATAAAAGATTTTATTACAGAAAATCAACCATTAAAAGTTAGCGATTTAGTTAAACAATTCCCCAATATAGGATTGAGTACTTTGAAAAAAGATTTACAATATTTAAGGGGGGAACAAGTACTTACAATGATTGGAAAAGGTAAAGGAAGCGTGTATGTATTGAACAAAAAAGAATAACTTCAAATTTACTCGAACGTATAATACCAATAGGTTATCCATAATAGACCAATTGATGGAAAAGATATATTGGTCTATGTTACCTTTAACCCAAATTCATATTAAAGGTACAATAGTTTCTTTAAGAAATATATTACTAACTGTTCGTTGTGTTGATATTCAGCTTATTGTAATATAGTTATATAAAACTTAGCAATCGAGATTTTAAAAAACCTCGATTGCTGATTCGGGTTAAAAAGAAATTTGGGTTCAGTCTTCAGCCTCTTTGATTCGGACGATTTACACTTGTATTTAGCTAGCCTTCAGCCATAGACCTTGAGTTCTGCCAGGCTTTTTTCGATTTCAGAAGAACTTAGTTCATGATCCACCATCCTGCCTTCATTAAAGTCGTCATACGCCGCCATATCTAAAAATCCATGTCCCGACAGGTTAAACAAAATGGTTTTACCTATTCCCGTTTCCTTGCATACCTGCGATTCTCTGATAGCCTGCGCTATAGAATGGCATGATTCCGGAGCAGGGATAATTCCCTCTGTCTGAGCAAATAGTTGTCCGGCTGCAAAACATTCACTCTGTACAAGAGCAGAAGCTTCTACCAGTCCATCTTTCAACAGCTGAGAAACCAACGCACTTGCACCATGGTAACGCAAACCACCGGCATGAATAGGCTCCGGCTCAAAGTTGTGCCCCAGCGTGTACATAGGCAATAGCGGCGTCAGACCTTGAGTGTCTCCATAGTCGTACATAAACTTTCCTCTTGTCAGTTTTGGGCAAGATGCTGCCTCAACAGCAATGGCTCGGATTTCTTGTTGATGCAACAACTTGTTGCGAAGAAATGGAAAGGCTATGCCGGCAAAATTAGATCCTCCTCCCAATGGCGCAATAACAATATCCGGATAATCTCCTGCCATCTCAAACTGTTTGATAGCCTCTTCACCAATAATTGTCTGATGCAACAACACGTGATTCAAGACAGAGCCAAGGGCATACTTGGTATTCTCATCCATTGCCGCCATCTCAACGGCTTCCGATATCGCCGTCCCAAGGCTTCCAGAAGAATTGGGATTAGCTTCCAGCGTCTTGCGCCCTGCCATAGTTCGGGTGCTGGGAGATGGATATACCTTAGCACCGTAAGTATTCATCATTATTTTGCGATATGGTTTTTGTTCAAAACTTACCTTAACCATGTAAATCTCACATTCTATTCCGAAAAGCTTACATGCAAAGGAAAGAGCAGACCCCCATTGTCCCGCGCCCGTCTCAGTCGTAATTTTCTTGGTGCCTGCTTGAGCATTGTAATATGCCTGAGCAATAGCTGTATTGGTTTTGTGGGAGCCGCTTGGAGACACCCCTTCGTACTTGTAATATAGCTTTGCCGGCGTTTTCAATGCCTTTTCCAGCTCTGTCGCCCGAATCAAAGGCGATGGCCGAAACAACAGGTATTTATCCCTAACCTCCCGGGGAATCTCGATAAATCGTTCCATAGACACTTCTTGCTCGATGAGAGACATGGGAAAAAGAGGGGCCAGAGCGTCAGGGCCAATAGGTTCTCCGGTGCCCGGATGAAGCGGTGGTAGAGGTTTATTGGGCATGTCAGCCATAATATTATACCAAAACTTTGGCATCTGCTCCTCATTCAAATAATACTTTTTTTGTTTCATTTTTTATAAATTTTAATTGTTTAAGAATTTTATAGGCACAAAAAAAGCCGCCTGATTTTGTTCAGACGGCTTACCGTTGTATTTTAATAGGCATCAATGCCGATCATACAATATCAGAGTAGTCGTCCAAAGCAACGATTGCCACCACCAATTTGTATGTAAAGACAGATACATAGATTTTTTTTACAAATGTATTGAATTAATTAAACTATGCAAATAATGTTCCAAAAAATATAGTTTCGACATTTCTCTCTTTTATAAAGTATTAAGTCCAATTTTATCCCAAACTCCACATTAGACAAATGCGGAAACGATTCGTACATCGGGACGTCCCTCATAATCAGCATTATGCGTTTTTTCAAAACCTTTACTGCTGAATGCCGGTTTATATAAATCACCATTGAGCCTTTGATAAGAAAAAGAATACAAGGTGCAATCAAATGCCTTATGACTTGTTACTCCAGCCTAATTTTTGCAATAAATAATGTTCTCTTATTCCAAATAACTTCATCCAGTTTTCCACTTCTGTTCTCGCACTTTCGGTTACATTTCCTTTATATTCTGCGGTTATCATGATATTCTTAGGCGTATGTTCCACATTAACAAATTCCATTACTTTCACTTGATAGCCATAGTATTTCAACACATTAGCCCGAATCAGATCCGTTAAATCACTGGCAAAACGTTCCTGAATGATGCCATATCTAAATAAAGACCCAGTGACATCATTGCTCTCCATCGACTTCCGCACTTGCTTATGACAACAGGGGGCCACGACGATAATTTTAGCTTTTTGTTGAAGTCCATAGAAAATGGCTTCGTCGGTAGCTGTATTGCATGCGTGTAAAGCGATGAGCATATCCGTTTTTAGGTCAACGGTACTGGCAATATCTCCATAAATAAAGTCGAGCCCTTCCATGTTTGTTTCACGGGCTATTTGATTGTTTGTATAGATTACTTCCTCTTTGAGATCAACGCCTATTGTCCTTGTGTGTGCAAAACCGGAATTCATCAAGTATTGGTGAAGGGCAAATGTCAAATACCCCTTCCCACAACCCATATCAGCCACAGTCAACGGATCTCCCGGATTGAGCGACTCCAAAAGTGGAAACAATAGCTCTACATACCGACATATTTGTTTGTATTTACTGAACTGGCTTGGCAGGACGACTCCTTCTTTCGAACTGATGCCCAGTCTATGGAAAAAAGGGGCATTGGGCGGAATGGTATAACTTTTTTCTTTGTCGTGGATTAGCGTCGGAGTTTCTTTCTGAATCGTTTTTTTCCATTTCAAAGTGACGAAACCCCGTTTGGATATCAGCAAGTGCCCTTCCTTATGTGGCGTAATAAGATGTGCATAATAAAAATGTTGACGGATACTTTGGCTGGCAAAGGCTAAAAACTCCGGAATATTGAAGTTTTTAGTCTCTTCTTTGTCTTTGTAGCGGACAACCATCTGTACAACGATTTTACCCTTGAGCTCCAAGGGTCTAAAATAAAGACTTTTGGCTTTTCCGGCTTTGTCTCTAGGCTGACTTAGTGTGACTGACAACCAGTCAGAACTGTTGACTGCAGTGACTATTTCTTTTAAAAATAATGTTAACTTTTCTTCTTGTTCCATATTTAGAACAAAGGTCATCAATTTTTTTAACAAATGACGGGATAGTTGAATCTTTCGCTTCTTGATTATGCCGATTGGACTATTACAAATATTCAATCAATACAATACGACAAAACCATGGGTTGCTTGATAATTAGTATAAAACTACCGGTAAGGATAGCGTTCAGATGAAAGCAATGTACAACAAAGTTATTTTCTCTTTGAAAACCCAAAAGATTACATTATGTTTGTCCGAATGATATGAATGCGCTATTTTATATTCTAAATATTCAAAAAACAACCGGATTATGATTCATTTTGACAAAAAACAACTTTTAAACACCGCTCTTTGGCTGGTTTTCACACTATTTTTATATTTACCTATTCATGTCGAAGCACAGCAAAAGTTGAAGGTACACCGTTGTGGCAATGATTTGTATCGCCAGGCTTTGGAGGTTAAACATCCCGGATATATAGAGCGTGAAAAACGAGCTTTTGAGATGGCAGAACAAAGTGTTTTACCCAGAAGTGGAGAAGTGTATAGAATCCCTGTTGTGTTCCATGTCATATATAACACCAATAGGCAAAACATCGATGATTCCTTGATAAACAACCAAATAAAGGTGCTCAACGATGCATTCCGCAATCGACATGCCGACACGGCCAATACCAGGAATATATTTAAACCACTTGCCGGAGATGCAGAAATAGAGTTTTTCTTGGCAGAAATAGACCCGGATGGTAATCCAACCACTGGCATAACCCGCACAAAGACAGATATTGAGACCTTTGGTGACATTTCTATTATCTTGGGAACATTTAACTTAGAGGATTTCGAGAGAATGAAGTTTACCGAAAAAGGTGGTCAGGATGCGTGGCCTACCAACAAATATCTGAACATCTGGGTTGCAGATGCCGGTATCTCCTTCCTCGGTGTATATTTCCCAGCATTATTGGGACTTGCGACACCTCCTCGGTATCCAAGTCTTCCCGACAACTGGCCGGAAGGCTCTGTAGATGGTATCGTCGATGGTGTATTTTTGCAATATCAGACTATTGGCAACAACAATCCCTTTAAAGAAGACCTTCAGGGCTTGGTCTCTGCCGGGAGAACTGCCGTACACGAGATAGGCCATTATTTGGGACTTAGACACATCGACGGAGATGAAGAATGCGGTACAGATGGCATAGATGATACTCCGACAATGAACCTTTCTTCTCAAGAAGCCGGAACGTGTCCGGACGCCAGCATAAATACATGTAATACATCCGAACCAAATGACTTGCCTGATATGTGGGAAAACTATATGGATTACTCCAACGATATCTGTCAATCTTTATTCACCAATGGTCAAGTGTCACACATGCGTAAGGTTTTAACTAGTCAGAGAGATACTTTGTATAACTGGAAATTAGGAACAATTGATAGAGCAATTAATCAAATGGCAATCTATCCAAATCCGGCTCAAAACACAATTCACTTACATCATGTTGCTACAAATGGCGTCCTAACAGTTTATAATGCCATGGGTCAAGTCGTAAAGAGAATAGAGTCCGTCTCATCTTCAACCATTGATGTTGCCAACTTGAATCCCGGGTTTTATTTGATGGTCTATGAGGTAGAAAGCAAGTTGTTGCAAGCCAGATTTGTGATCCATCGGCCATAAATATCAACAATTGTTATACCGTAGAAACATTTAACCCTAATTCCACAATAGACAAATACGGAATTTGGACCAAGCGATAAAATTTTCTATGCATCTGTTTTAGAAAACCGGTGAAAACAACAAGGGCTTCAATCGATTGAAGCCCTTGTTGTTACTTAGTAGTCCCTATAGGATTCGAACCTATGACCTACTGCTTAGAAGGCAGTTGCTCTATCCAGCTGAGCTAAGGAACCGTAGCTTTTAAGAAAGCGAGCGCAAAGATAACAATAAAAAGAAATTTTTATACATTTCTTTAAACAGAAATAATTTCTATTTGAAATCCTGCCTTTTTAACACTTTCAATGATGGCGTTTTCTGTCGATGCTGAATGCTCCACTGTTAAGATTTTATCTTTATTGTCCGTATCCACAGACCAATGTTCCGGTCCGGCAAATTCATTTAAAAAGGGCGTTACACGGGACACACAGCCACTACAATTGATGTTCGTTTTAAATTTTAATACTTTATTATCCATCCTTATTTTCTGATTTTATCATTATAACAATATTTAAAAATAAATAGTTTTTTTAACTTTTCCACTTTAGACGAAGGCTGTTGGTAACCACGCTTACACTGCTCAACGCCATTGCTGCTCCTGCAATCATAGGATTGAGTAAAAAGCCGTTGATGGGATAAAGTATGCCGGCGGCAATAGGTATTCCAATGAGGTTGTAAATAAATGCCCAGAATAGATTTTGGCGGATAGTGGCAACTGTGTATTTAGAGAGCTTGATAGCTTGTGGCATCTTAGTCAGATCAGAGGAGATGATAGTCATCTTGGCTACATCCATGGCGATATCACTGCCTTGCCCCATAGCGATACTTACATCGGCTGTAGCCAGTGCGGAGCTATCATTGATACCATCGCCCACCATAGCTACTACTTTCCCTTCTTTTTGGAGGTTCATAATAAAATCGGCTTTGCCCTGTGGCAGCATCTCGGCGTGAAAGTGATGAATACCGGTTTCCTTAGCTATCGCTTCAGCCGTATCTTTGTTGTCGCCTGTAAGCATATAAGTTTCTATCCCCATTTCCTGCAACTGTCGGATGGCAAGCGTCGAGGTAGGTTTTATTTTGTCTGCAATAGCTGCCACCCCTACAGCTTCTTTACTGTTGGCAAACCAAATAACTGTCCTTGCTTGTCGCCCCCAATCATTTACTTTTTCTTGGAGGTCACCCGGTATGGATATTTTATTTTCAAAAAGAAGCTTCTTGTTGCCTACAAAATAGACTTCTTGTTTGTATTCAGCTTGTACACCATGCCCGGTTATACTTTCAAAGTGCGACAACTCAACTTGTTGCTCTTCTTTAAAATGCTGTACTACGGCCTCTGCGAGGGGATGCTCTGAAAGTTTTTCAATGGACAGTAAAACTGGAGCTAAATAGTCTTTCCCTTGTGACCATAAAAATTCTATTACCTCCGGCCGTCCTTCTGTTATTGTACCTGTTTTATCCAATACCAAGGCATTCACTTCTTTGGCCAATTCGAGACTTTCGGCATCTTTAATAAGAATTCCTTGTGCCGCTCCTTTACCTACTCCAACCATGATAGCCGTCGGCGTCGCTAATCCTAAGGCACAAGGACACGCAATTACAAGAACTGTTACCGCCGCCATCAAACCATGTACCAAGCCATTGTCTGCACCCAATATCCACCACATAACAAAGGTCAACAATGCAATTACAATAACGGTTGGAACGAAAACAGCGGCTATTTTATCTACTAATTTTTGCACAGGAGCCTTACTCCCTTGTGCGTCTTGAACCATACGGATTATTTGGGCAAGCATGGTATCTTTGCCTACTTTTATTGCCTCATAGCGGAAGCTCCCTTTTTGATTGATGGTACCGGCAAACACCTTATCAGATACTTGTTTCAACTGAGAGATAGGCTCTCCACTGAGCATACTCTCATCAACATAAGACGTGCCGCTTACAACAAGTCCATCAACGGCAATTTTTTCACCTGGCTTTACCAAGATAACGTCCCCAACAACGACGGATTCTATCGAAACTTCCACTTCTCCTTGATTTTCATCTATCAAAGTCACCGTATTAGGTTGAAGCCCCATCAGGTTTTTTATAGCTGATGATGTGTTGCTTTTGGCGTTTTCTTCTAACCAACGACCCAATAAAATAAAGGTAACTATGACGGCAGCTGCTTCAAAATAAACATGCGACTCAAGTCCTCGAGTCTCCCAAAATTGAGGATATAACATATTGAATACACTGAAAAAATAAGCTATTCCGGTGCTCAATGCAACTAAAGTATCCATATTGGCGGAACGGTGACTAGCTTGTTTCCAGGCATTGATAAAGAATACTCTTCCTAACCATAAAACAACCGGAGTAGAAAGAACCCACATTATTTCATTAGCATAAGGGATATGCATAAAAAACATACCAATAATAGCAACCGGTAAGGAGAAAATAATCGCAAGTAAAGTCTTTCTCTTTAACTGAGACAAAGCCTTTGCGTGTATCTCTTCAAGACTGGACTGCTGAGACTTCTCGTCTTCGACCAATAGGTCATAACCTACTGATTGTAAACTTTTTTTAAGGGCATCCGGATTGGCTAAATTAGGAAGGTATTCGACAGTGAGGTTGCCCGTTGCAAAGTTGACAGAAGCGTCAATTACACCCGCTGTACCTTGCGCTATCGTTTGAGCACTCGATGCGCATGATGCACAGGTCATACCCAGGACAGGAAATGTACCTTTGACGGTAGAAACACCATATCCCATATCTTTGATTTTCTTAATAGCTTCTTTAACAACTTCTTTGTTTTCCACTTTGATGGCCGCACGTCGGTTATTGAGCTCTACCCGATGCTCTGTGACACCGTTTACCTGTCCTAATCCTCGATCTACAATAAGCGCACAGTGTTCGCTTTCTACATTTTCGAGTGGTAAGTAAATGGTGGATGGACTATTTTCAGACATAATACTGTAAAATTTGATGTAATGCAAAGGTCGTAAGAAAGCAGCTATTAAATGTTACACTTTTTTGGGAAAGATTTGTAACATTTTGGTCAAGATGAATGCTTGACAACAATTCACGGAGTCATCCTTTTCTGATATTTTAATTGATACAACTGACTGCAGCTATATATCTATACAAAAAATGGTTTAAACATTTAGTTTTGCGTGGGATAGAAGGAGTATTGTACTTAATGGGATTATCAACTGATTGATGAAGTGTTTATAACATATTGCCCTCTCATTTTTTATTCCACTCAAATTCTGACTCTTTAATTGATATTTAAACTCTTTGGAAGGAATGACTTCATTATTTGGTTCTCCCGCTTCAGGGGAGATAGAAGGGAAAAAATAATGAAGTCATTAGGGAAATTTGTTATACACACATTGATGAATAAAAAATAGTCAAAAGTATAAAAAGTGCTACATATATATTATTAACAAATTATACTTGGCAAAACAGAAATTAAGTTATACTTTTGATTATAAATACATAAAACTCAAAATACATTAGTTATGATGAAAAATATAAAAGAAAAAGGGATATTACTATCATTTTCGGTTTTTATGATTGTGATCTGGGGTATGTTACAATTTGACATAGGAAATGTAACCGTTAGCACAAAAGCGTTTTCAATAATCTTTACCATACTGTTATCTATTTGGATATCTGAAGTTCAATATTTTTCAGATTTGAATAGTCGTGTAAAGTTACAATGGCTGTTAGCCGGGCCTATATTTTATATATTGTTAGCATTAATGCGACTTAACTTTGAGTTTGTGGGAACTTTATTCATGTTAAGCACTGTGTTTGTTGTTGCTTTTATTTTAAAGAAAAGTGCCTATAGAGTTTCTTTTATTTTGTGTTCATTACCCATTTCATTGTTGTTTTACTATTATTTTTGAATTGTAATACGAATTGCTATCATGTAGGTAACATAAACCCGAATTCAAAAGTAAAGGTATTGTAAAGCCGTATAATGCTGATTACGAGTCGTAAATCGATTCCGCAATTGTCTAATGTGGAATTTGGGTTTAAATGAAACAAGTCATAAGAATTATAAAAAGGAAGCCAATAACTATTTTGGGTCATAACCATAAAAAATAAAAAATAATTATTATTTTTGTGGTTGTAGCCATAAAATATGATTGAACGAAACATATACATTCAGCAGATTGTACCTTTTATTGACAAACCGCAGGTCAAGATTATCACCGGTATCCGAAGAAGTGGTAAATAAGCCAAAACAAGTTATTTCGGTCAATTTTGAAAGCTTTGAATATGCCGATTTACTAAATGCCAAAGCACTGTATGTTTACCTAAAACAGCAAATAAAAAACAAGCAGCGCTATTACATCTTACTCGATGAGATACAGGAAGTACACGAGTGGGAAAAAGTCATCAATTCCTTATTGGTGGATTTTAACGTGGATATTTATATCACAGGTTCCAATTCACATTTGCTCTCCTCAGAGTTGGCCACTTATCTGGCGGGACGCTATGTGGAAATACCAATTTACACACTTTCTTATCGAGAGTTTCTGGATTTTAGAAAAAGCTATTTTTCGCAAGAGCAGCAACACAATACTTTCGAATATTATTTAAGAATGGGTGGCTTCCCGGTAATTCATACCACACAATATGCAGAGGAAACGGCTTATAAAGTGGTGTATGATATTTATTCGTCTGTTATTTTAAGGGATACAGTGCAGCGATACAAAATTCGGGATATAGAACTCCTAGAACGAGTTATTAAATATGCCTTTGATAACATTGGTAATACTTTTTCAGGAAAAAATGTTGCAGATTATTTTAAAAGTCAACAGCGAAGAATTGACATCAATACGGTGTATAATTACCTGAATGCATTAGAAGTTGCATTCATTCTGTATAGAGTTCCACGTTACGACATCAAAGGAAAGGAAATTCTGAAAACACAGGAAAAATATTATGTGAGTGATATTTCCATTATTTACGCCACCATGGGGCAACGAGACCGTTTGATTTCGGGCATTTTAGAAAACATCGTTTTTCTGGAACTTAAAAGAAGAGGATTTAAGGTTTATGTGGGCAAATTGGATAGTAGTGAAATTGATTTTGTAGCTCAACAAAGAGCTAAAAAAATATACATTCAAGTGGCTTATAAATTAGAAAATGAACAAGTTGTAAAACGAGAATTTGGCAATCTTTTAAATATCAACGACCAATATCCAAAATACGTTGTAACGATGGACGAGTTTTGGAAAGATTCCATAGAAGGTGTACAACACCTGTATATTACAGATTTTCTAATGAAAGAAGCATGGTGATGAGCCTCGCTTCGGTTATTGATCAAGCCGAAATACAGACCACAGGCCAATGCTCCAACTTAGAAATTTTAATATACAAAAATCCTGACAATCGAACTGGTGTGAAAGCTCAGTTGGGAGAGAATACTTTGTGGCTAACGGATACTTTATAGAGCCTTGGTTCTAAAGGGCGGTCTATCATATTCTTAGCCACAAGAGCATGGTATCTCTCGTCCCAAGTATGCACCATCGGGTCTAAGGAGCTAAATATTCTCACCACCAAGCCGGTTGTTAAAATACAGAATAGAGCAAGGTGATACTTCTTTTTTAAACTTGCTAATAGAGACGCTCCATAAGCAAATACAATGAATAGTATAAGTATTATACCACTTAGTATTAAATGGTTATCATTCACCTATAATAAAATTTGACCTTACAACTTCTCTATTTCCTATATCACCCGCATTTGCTGCTTCCACAATCTTTACAAGTCAAGCATCCTTCTTGATAGTGTAGGTTGGAAGAGTTGCAGTTTTGGCACTTCGTCTTTTTTGCTTCGGTACCGTCCGGAACATAACGTTTTAGCGCTCGTGCGACACCATTTTTCCACGTGTTGATAGATTCATCCAGTTGGAGACTGTTGATGAGTTCGACTACTTTTTCAATAGGCATTGAATAACGAAGCGCACCTGAAATCAACTTGGCATAGTTCCAATATTCCGGGTTAAACTTATAGGAAAGCCCTTCAATAGTTGTTTTATAGCCTCGGCCGTTGATAAACTGGAAGTCGTAACGAGAAGTGCCATCTGATTCTTTGTTTTTGATGATGTGGCCATCATTGACCCAGCGTGGTATCAGGATGCCATCTTCGTCGTCCGCCATCCCGGTGAAAATCTCATAAGGACGACCGTCGATCAGGCCAATAAAGGCAATCCACTTGTCTTTGTTATTTTGAAAGCGAACGACATCAGCCTCTAAAACCTGTGGTCTAATGATTGGGAATGGTGTGATGTCATCGGATTTGGATTCTGCTTTTTTGTTATCGTCGGTAGAAACAAGGACACCCGAGCGAGAACCATCCCGATATACCGTCACTCCCTTACATCCTGCTTGCCATGCTTCCATATAACATTGACCTACCACTTCTTCGGTGACGTCGTTGGGCATATTGATGGTAACAGAGATGGAATGATCTACCCACTTTTGAATTGCGCCTTGCATCCTAACTTTGTTGAGGTAATCGACATCATTAGACGTGGCTTTGAAATAAGGAGAAGCTTTGATCAAGTCATCTAATTCTTCCTGGCTGTAATTTTTATTGATATCATAACCATTGACAGTCATCCATTGGCGGAATCTGTGGTGGAACACAATATATTCTTCCCAGGAATCGCCCACTTCATCGACAAAGTCAATGCGTACGTTTTTGTCGTTGGGGTTGACTTTGCGGCGGCGCTTATATACCGGCATAAAGACAGGTTCAATACCTGATGTAGTCTGCGACATAAGGCTGGTAGTTCCAGTAGGTGCAATAGTAAGCATAGAGATATTGCGACGCCCGAATTCCATCATTTCATAATAAAGTTGAGCGTCGGCTTCCTTAATTCGCAGGATGAAAGGATTGTTTTTCTCTCTTTCTGCGTCGTAAATTCCAAAGGCACCTCTTTCTTTAGCCGCGACAACAGAAGCTCGATATGCTTCTATGGCTATTGTTTTGTGGACTTCTACAGAGAAATCTGTTCCCTCTTGACTACCATAACGTAAGTTCAAAGCGGCGAGCATATCACCTTCAGCAGTGATGCCGATACCTGTACGGCGTCCTTGTTCTGCTTTTTCTTTGATTGAAAGCCAAAGGTTTCTTTCCGTGTGTTTAATCCCTTCACTTTCCGGATCTTCTTCGATTTTTGCTAAAATGCCGTCAATTTTTTCCAACTCAAGGTCGATAATATCGTCCATTATTCGCTGAGCACTGTGTATATGCTTTTTGAACAAGTCCCAATTGAAGTAAGCTTCCTGTGTAAAAGGATTTTCTACATAAGAAAAAAGATTTATTGCCAACAGTCGACATGAATCATAAGGACAAAGTGGGATCTCGCCGCATGGATTGGTGGAAACTGTCTTATACCCAAGATCTGCATAGCAATCGGGAACGGATTCGCGGATGATAGTATCCCAAAATAAAATGCCGGGCTCGGCAGAGCGCCATGCGTTGTGGACAATTTTTTTCCAAAGAGCTACAGCGTCAATCTTTTTAACAAAAACAGGATGATTAGAGTGGATGGGGTATTGTTGCTGATAAGCGATACCATCCCGTACCGACTTCATAAATTCGTCATCAATGCGCACGGAAACATTGGCTCCGGTTACTTTACCTTGTTCCAACTTGGCGTCGATAAAACCCTCTGAATCAGGGTGCTTAATGCTTACGGACAACATCAATGCCCCACGGCGACCATCCTGAGCTACTTCTCTGGTTGAATTGGAAAACCTTTCCATAAAAGGCACCAGACCGGTAGAGGTCAATGCCGAATTCTTAACGGGAGAGCCTTTAGGACGAATGTGTGATAGGTCATGACCAACGCCACCACGACGTTTCATCAATTGAACTTGCTCCTGATCTATCTTCATGATGCCTCCATACGAATCAGAAGGCCCGTCATGCCCGATAACAAAACAGTTGGACAACGATGCAACTTGATAAGGATTGCCAATGCCCGTCATTGGGCTGCCTTGTGGTATAATATACTTAAAATCCTTAATAAGATCAAATACCTCCTGCTCGGTCAATGCATTGGGATAGTTTTTTTCTATCCTTGCTATTTCAGACGCAATGCGTCGATGCATATCATCCGGTGTCTTTTCAAATAAATTGCCATGAGAGTCTTTCAAAGCATATTTATTAATCCATACACGCGCCGCTAAATCATCTCCTCCAAAGTACTTTAGACTCGCTTCTATTGCTTCGTCTTGTGAAAATGTAGCCTCTTTTTTCTGAATAATAGTCTTGCCCATTTGTTTTTTATATTATTTATAAGGTTAATACGTCTTTTAAAAAGGCAAATGTAATATAATAAATAATTATTATATCATAATTGCGAAAAAAATTATTAAAAAAATTAAAAAATATCATAAGTTTTCAAATTAAAATATATAAATAATTGAAATATAGCTGAATATAATTTTGGCATATAAATATTGTTTGCAAAAAAAAATCATAAATTACAAATGAATGAAAACAAAATAAAATATTTATGATAACTTGCTTTTAAAAATATTTCTAAAAATTAACAAATTTTGGAATCATATTTAGCGGTATTTGATTGATTGTCATCAAACTTGTGACACTAAAACATTATTTGGTAGAATTCAACTTTGCGACCAATCCGTTTAAACAATGATCATTCTCTTTTTTTATTTTTCGACAAATGCCCAATTCTTATCTTTGAGGAATGAAAGAAGATACTTTTTCTTTTGTTAATGCCTCCTATTTTCGGGATAAACTTATGGAATGGTATCATCCCGATGATCGCCCCATGCCTTGGAAAGGGGAAGCTGACCCTTATAAAATATGGATTTCTGAGGTTATCCTCCAACAAACACGTGTTAAACAAGGCTGGGATTATTACAAGGCTTTTATAAAGACTTTTCCCAATGTTGAAACGTTAGCTTCGGCCGATATCGATCAGGTTATGAAACAGTGGCAGGGTCTTGGTTATTATAGCAGGGCGCGCAATCTACACCAAGGGGCACAACAAATAATAAGGCTTTTTGATGGACACCTGCCGGCTTCGTACAATCAACTGTTATCGGTCAAAGGTATAGGTGCCTATACGGCTGCTGCGATTGCTTCCTTTGCATTTAACTTGCCGTATCCTGTTGTTGATGGCAATGTAATCCGCGTATTAAGTCGTTTTTTTGGTATAGACAAGCCGGCAACAAGTAAAGAGGGCAAAGCCCTATTCCAAAAGACGGCACAGGATGTATTGGATCGGAACAATCCTGCAATTTTCAATCAAGCTATCATGGATTTTGGAGCCACACTTTGTACGCCTACCCAACCTTTGTGTTCTGAATGTCCGGTACGACTGAATTGTATCGCATTTTTAGAAAATAAAATAAATGCCCTGCCGGTTCGACTGCCGAAAGCAATCAAACGAAGTCGATATTTTAATTATATTGTTTATCGCTGTAACGACAATTTAATGATATTTCAAAGGCCTTTGGGAGACATTTATGCCGGCATGTATGAGTTTTATTTGACCGAGTCTTCTGACAATCAAATGCTACACTTTGGCAAAGCTCCTTTTGTTCATAAAAAAGACATCAAAATAAAGGAAGTCGTTCGTCTTAAGAAACACATATTGACCCATCAGGTTCTTCACCCCATTTTTTATATCATAGAAACCCACATTATGCCCGATTTAACCGGAGGCATAGTAGTCTCAATAGATGAGTTAAAGAGATGGGCTTTCCCAAAATTTATTCAACAGTTTATAGATGAATACTTGATGCCTTCAACCGGTAAGGCTACTGTTTCGGAATAAAGTAGGTTAAACCCGAAGTCCTTTTAAAGGCAAAAATTTGTCTTTAAGAAATACATTGCTAACTTTTTGTTGTGTTGAAATTCAAATAGTCACGAATCAATATGTTTCCATTTATTTGACAATCTATATGTTGCGATTGGGTTAGATGTAATTCAGCTATATTGTTTGTAAAAATTTTTCATACTTTTTTTGGACGAGCTGAATCCAACTCCATTTTTTATCAAAATAAACCTGAAGGGTTGTCATTATTATAGAATAGAGTCAATAGCAGAACGAGGAACCCAGAATGGGTGAAATGATTATTCCATCAATTCGTTCCAGTTTTTTTGAGCAGATACATTTTTTCTTGGTTTGTAATAATGTCATCCCTTCGGGATTTTGAAAATACTATGCTACGTTTTCTATAATAATATTATCCTTTCGGGATTATGCTGTCCCGAATATTCATCCTTGTTCAATCCGAATTCATATTAAAGACAATATTTTTGCCTCTAATATGAATTTAGGTTTAAATGGACAATGAAAGGTTTTTCATATTGTGTGCCGGGAAAACAAGATTTCAGGACAAAAAGAAAATGGCATCCGTAAAGGGCTTGTTCCACAAAGTAGAGCTATTGCTTGATTAATTGCACTTCACCGGAGATCTTAACGTCATTGCCGACCATAATGCCACCATCATTTAAGATAGTATTCCAATTTAGCCCAAAATCCTTTCGGTTTATTTTGCATTTAAAACTAAAACCAGCTCTGAGTTTACCCAGTGAGTCTCGGTTAAATCCACCAAAATCAACATTTAGAGTGATTGGCTTCGTAATATCCCGAATTGTCAATTGACCGTTTAAGACACCCTCGTCGCCTTCAAAGACAATTGAACCCGCTTCAAAGTGAATGTGTGGAAAGTTAGCTACGTCAAAGAAGTCAGAACTCTTTAAGTGTCCATCCCGCTGATGATCATCGGTATCTAAGCTATCCACATCTGCAGTAAAAACAACTTTACTAGACGAAAAGTCTCTGTTTTCTGTTTCCACCATCAGATCAAATCGTTTAAATCGACCAATGACATTGGATATCATCAGATATTTGACTTTGAACTGAACTTCTCCGTATGACGAATCAAGAATCCATTTATTTTTTGACATGATAACTTCACTTTGTAATGTAACAGATGAGGTTGGTGTAAAGTTTTATATTGTAATCATATAGCAATGAAAGAGTCGGAAATAGCTGTTATTCGATGTGACTTTTCATTGTTTTTTACGCAGGACAATGGGCTCAAATTATTGTAGATGACAACAAAGCCGGATTAAGCTTGACTTATCTCGTGGAAGGCATCGTACCATTGGTTCCAGCCTTTTCTGCTTTTAATGATAGATTCCACATATTCGTTCCAAGCGGCCTGATCTTGATTTTTATCTTTGACGACAGTGCTGTGGATGGAGGTGGCAATATCTCCGGGCTCCATGAGTCCATTGCCAAAATAAATAGAATGTTGGATTCCTGTTTGTAGAACGGAAAGGACTTCAGCGGTGGACAAAGAGCTTCCCGGCGATTTTATCTTATTTTTCTTGTCTTCTGTCAGTCCTGTACGCAACTCTCTGAATATCGTTACGAGATCCGAAAGGTGTTGTAGAGGAAGCTTGTATTTATCCAGCCCGAGGTCTTTTTGAATTTGGCCTAAGCGAAAATGGATGATATCTATTTCTTCTTGTAGGGTTTCAGGCATGGATAGATAGACCATATTAAAACGGCGCCGCAATGCTGCGGACAAGTCATGGACACCTTTGTCCCGGTCATTGGCTGTAGCGATGATGTTGAATCCTTTGACTGCATAAACCTCTTGGTTTAATTCAGGTATGCTCATCATTTTCTCTGAAAGCACTGTGATCAGGATATCTTGGATTTCTGTCGGCATCCGGGTAAGTTCTTCTACTCGAGTGATGTATCCGCCTTCCATCGCACGGATGATTGGACTTTTGACCAATGCTTCTGAGGAAGGACCTTTTTGAAGGAGTTCAGCATAATTCCAATGATATTTAAGTTGGTTTTCGTCTAACCCAACTGTTCCCTGAATGAGGGAAGAGCTTGTTCCTGAAATGGCGGCAGCAAGGTGTTCTGAAAGCCATGACTTTGCAGTGCCGGGCAATCCCATCAATAAAAGTCCTCTGTCCGTGAGGAGGGTGGCGATACAGAGTTCTAATACTTTCTTATTCCCTAAGTATTTGGGCTCAATCGTGATTTGATCATTGAGTGGACCGCCTAAAAGGTAATGAATAACGGCTTTGGGGGACAATTTCCATCCTGGTGGTCTCTCCTGAGTATCGTTGTCGGCCAAAGCTTTTAATTCTTCAGCAAAGCGTATTTCAGCGCTTGGACGGATATTGTTATTTTTATTCATGGAAAATTTTGTCAATTATTTCTCTAAAAGTAATCAATTTTTTTGTCTTAGCCATAATTTTATCGCCACTTTTGTCATTGGCTTGATTCAATAAATTCTGGCAAACAACTTCCCATGACTTCAAGTCAGATCCATGCAGAATAAAAGGTATTCGCTCGGATTTCACCATATTTAAACAAAGTTTTAAACTTGCTGCATCAGAATTGCCGATTTTACTTAGTAAGGACAAAAATGTAGTTGATGAATGAAGCCCTAAGTGTATGAAGGCTTGTTCCAGCACCTGAAAAACAAACTGTAAACAAAATATATTTTGGTTTTTATGGAGCAAACTGAGAATAATTTGATTTTTTGTATGGTCATCCAATTGGTTAAAATACAGCATCCACGACCTTTCTAATCTAAATTTTGGTTGTTCTGACCAAATATGCTTTATCCAAAACAGCAAATTCTCATATTGCCGACAGAACAGCGTGCCAAACAGGAGTTTGTTGTATAATTGTAGTTTTTTGCCGGCAGTAGGCGTTACTTTCTTAATAGTTTGTAAGGCTATTTTTTGACCTGAAGTTGATGTTGTATCAAGAAAGACGAGCCATTCAATGGGAATATCTTGTTCAGCGTTATAATATGGGGATATGGGGCTTCCTTCAGCGATTGAATGTAGGATATTGTGTGGTTCTTGACCGCCGGCTAATCGACTTTTTAAACTACTAAACTCTTCATCGTTGGAAGTCCAGAATAGTAGCATTCTGATGGTATTCTTTAGGCGTCCTGTTTCCAACAAATAAATCTTGGCAAGAAGATCTTTATCTTCTTCAGAGAGGTTTTCTTTAATCAACTCGAGCAACAATTCTTTGGCTTCGGGGTGTTCTTCTTTCCATGAGTCGAGGATAAGAGCATTAGAATCTGCATGCTTGTATGTCCTTAAAAGTCGGAAATACGAATATCGAAGGTGATTGGACTTGTCATCCCAAATAGCTGAGTTCATGGAATCGTTCCACCAGGACCATTTTTCATTTGCTTTGCTGAGCCATTGACCACGTTTGCGGATGAGTTTGGTCAGATAAGGCTGATAGTCGTACCAATATTCGGGATGATCTAATATAGGAATGATGAGAGATGGCGAAAATAGAACTTTATGCCGAAGGTGAAGCCGGATAATAAGGGGAGCGGCAGCCATGAAAACATCATAACCATATTGTAAGTACATGCCGGATAGGTTGGGGCCGGGATTGTATTGTTCCTCAGGAGAAGATTCAATCGAATACGGATATTCTTCGCTGTCAAGGCAGAAGGACAACAAGGTTGAGTTAATTAAAAAGGAATCCACTAAAGACAAAGCATTAAAGTCGGCTTCGGGCAGACCGGCGATATTGTCAAGAGGCTGTTCGTTCACCCCATAGAGGAGTGAACGGTTGAGATTAGTAAGTAACACGTCAAAGGGTTAAGGGTGAAAGGATGTAATGATTATATTGACATGATGTCTTTCTCTTTATTTTCAGCAAGTTTACCGGCTTGAGCGGAATAGGAGTCGGTCAATTTCTGCACTTCATCTTCTTTTTTCTTTCCCATATCTTCGGGCAAGCCGTCTTTGACCAATTTTTTTATGCTTTCCATGGCGTCTCTGCGGACATTGCGAATGCTTATTTTAGCATCTTCGGCGTGTTGTTTAGCTTGTTTAACTAAGCCTAATCTTCTTTCTTCAGTCAGAGGTGGTATCATCAATCGGATAACTTCTCCGTCATTCTGTGGGGTTATGCCAAGGTTGGCTTCAAACAATGCGTTTTCTATGGTGCGCAACATAGATTTCTCCCAAGGCTGGATAACGATGGTCTTAATATCACTGATATTGACATTGGCTATTTGGTTGAGAGGAGTCGGGCTTCCGTAGTAATCAATCATAATCTCAGACACAAGAGACGGAGATGCCTTGCCAGTTCTAACTTTGGTCAGCTCGTGTGACAAATGTTCAATGGCATTTTCCATCAGGGATTTGGCCTTATCGAGTACTTTGTTTGCTTCTTCTGCGTTCATATCAAGTTGTTTTAGCGGTGTAAAAATATGTTAAGTATTTGAATAAATGAAATATAGAAAGACAAATTGCTCTTTTCCACCAGGTCAGATTAGAATTATCATGCAATAAATTTATGGTATAAAGGATGGAAGAATGATATGGATTATTAAAGGTGAATCATTTGTGCAGCAATTGTTTCGCCAAAAAATTCTTTACCTCTTTCCATGAAGAAAGTACTATCGTCGGTAGTGTAAAATACGGTTTCACCGTGTTGTGATAGTCTCGATTCTATTTCGGGATGTCTAAAAAGATAGTCAATCAGGCTTGAGGCTATGATGGGTCCTTGAGAAATCAGCTGAACGCCTGTCGGCAAATATTTCTTAATTTTATCAGCGATCAGTGGATAGTGGGTACATGCGAGGAGAATGGTATCGATTTGGTTATTTTGCTTGAACAATAGCTCCAGATCTTCTTGGATAAAGGCATCCATTTCGCTTCCGGTATATTCTCCATTTTCAATCAAAGGTACCCACATAGGGCATGCTTGTTGTACGACAGTAATGTCGGGAAAGAAGTGACCTATTTCTAATTTGTAAGAAAGGCTTTTGACGGTTCCGTTAGTTCCGAGGATGCCTATAGCGCCGGTATGCGTATATTTTCCTATTACTTCGGCTGTAGGTCGAATGACGCCGAGCACTTTTTTGTTGGGATGGCGAATGAGATCCACTTGTTGAATAGTGCGCAATGCTTTGGCAGAGGCGGTATTACAAGCGAGGATGACGAGGGGGCATACTTGATTAAAGAGCCACTCTACACATTCTAATGTATATTGATAAACGATGTCGAAAGAGCGGTTGCCATAGGGTGCGCGGGCATTATCACCGAGGTAGATGTAATCATATTGGGGAAGAGAATCTTTGATGGCTCGGAATACGGTAAGTCCACCATATCCCGAGTCAAAGATTCCGATGGGTTTTTTATTTTTTTCCACCTGTGGCGGGAGCTGGCTTCTTGGAGGCTGGAGTCGCTGCAGCCGGCGTTTCCGTTGTAGGCGTTTTGGCGGTTTCCATCAATTTGTGCTTCACATCAGCGGTGATATCGTATTTCTCATCAGCAAACAACAGGATGCCAGTACTTGAATCGAATACGTAATCGAAGCCCATACTTTTAGCAACTTCGGTAATCAACCCATTTATTCTATCCAAGATTGGTTGGTAGAGAGCCTGGCGCTTTTCAGCCACCTGCTTATTCATATCCTGTTCAAACTGGTTGATTTTAGCTTCATCCTCTTTTAGTTTAGCAGACTCTTCTTCGAGTTGCTTAGGAGATATCTCTCCGGCGCCTTGTTTTTTGGCGACATCCTGATATTTAGTCTGGAGAGCCGTCACCATTTGTTCGCCTCTTTTTTGCAATTGTGTCTGGAATGCAGACAAGTTTGAGTCGGCTTGTTTTATTTCCGGCAGATCTTGCATGAGAGCAGAGCTGTTGATGTAGGCGATTTTTTGTGCTACAATCGGCGATGTTCCCATAGCGAGTAACATTAGACAAATCAATACTATTCGGTTCATTTTTGTTTTGTTGATTAAAAAAGTGTGCAAACTTAAACAATTCCAATAATATAGACAAATTCACAGAGAATGTCTATACGAGCGGCAGGTGGTATTTAAGCTAAATGGTTATTTGATTTTTTTAGCGATATCGGCTGTTTTGTCGATGGCATCACTGACAAACAGAACGCCGGCGGCACTGCTTTTGTCTAAAATCAGGTCATAACCTCTTTCCTTAGCGTAATCGTCGATAGCCTTATAGACCTTGTCCTGAATGGGCTTGACGAGTTCTTCTCTTTTGGCAAATAGGTTTCCATCAGCACCAAAGCGTGTTTTTTGCAATTCACGTACATCTTTTTCTTTAGCGGTTATTTCATCTTCTCTCTTGCGCTTCATGTCATCATTGAGAAGGGGAAGTTCTGCCTGATATTTGTTATATAATCCTTTGATTTTGTCCATTTCAGCATTGATTTCGGCGCGCCATGTTGCACTAAGGTCATCTAACTGTTTTTGGGCAGTTGTATATTCGGGCATATTCTCCAACAGCCTTGCTATATCAACAATGGCGACACGCTGCGCAGAGGCAACATTGACGGTTGAAAATGCGATAAAGAGAAAAAGGACTACATTTTTAATCATTTTATTCATGGTTGTTTTGTGTAAAATTAGTTCAAAAATAAATGCTTCAATCCAAATCATTATGGTTTTTTTGTAAAACATCTAACAGTTATGACGTTGAATGAACCATTTTTATACGTAACTGCAATAATCGGGTTAAAATTGCAAAAAAAGTGTCTTTAACGTCGTTTTAACCAAAGTTTTAACGTTTTTAAAAAATTTTAATAAAAAGGGGATTGTTTTACGTTTAATAGTCATGGGATGTTTATGATTTTTACAAAGAAATAGAATGGAGAAGGATTGGAATTTATGCTGCTTGTCCGAAAAATCATGATATTTATCTATAAAAGTAGTAACTTTGGAATCATCTTTATTCCATTTGCATTGTACAAAACAAACGATGGAGTTTTATGAATACATATAGCCGAATGAGTTCAATACCATATAATAGAGAAACTAGAAGAAAAGAAGTCGCCATCATACTTGCCGTATTTATGGGGTGGATGGGTGCCCACAAATTTTATCTGGGTAAATGGGGCGCAGGTGTTGCGTATGCTGTATTGGCATTTTCTATGATTCCTCTCTTTTTAAGCGCTATTGATATTATCCGGCTTGCCATGATGGATAAAACAGAATTTGATTGGAAGTATAATACGATTCCATTTATGACACCCAGAAAAGAAGATGTATCTCGAAGAGAAGAAAGGCGAAAGGGAGATTGGAAGATTGAAAAAACCAGAAAATATTTTGATGAAGGTGTAAAGAGAACCCGAGGCAAGTACGTTGATAATGCAGAGTACAAGCAAGGTATTAAGCTGTTTACTGATTATCGTTATCGACAAGCATTGGAACAATTTGAACTTGCACTCAAAGCCTTTCCCAATCATCCGGAGATACTATTTCAGATGGCGTGTTGTAATGCGTTGTTAGAGCAAAAAGAGGAGCTCTTTGCCAACTTAGGTAAGGCGGTGGAGTATGGCTTGTCCAATGTTGAACGAATTAGGACTACAGAAGCATTGTCTTATTTGAGGATACAACAAGAATATGACCGCATAGAGATCTCAGGGTTTAAAGATTGGCGACTTATGGACAACGATGAAAAAGATGTAACTACATCTGATGGGCAGTCAAGTACTGTTGAAGAGAAAGTAGAGGAAGTAAAAGAGCCTTTATCCACAGATGATCTTTTGGTGGAGTTGAAGAAGTTGGGCGAAATGCGACAAAAAGGAATTATCACGGAGGAGGAATTTGCCAAAGAAAAACATAAACTGTTTGCCTGATGTTTTATTAAATAAAAACAAGAACAAAGGAATGTTAGCGATAGATATAATTAATATAGATATACCGCCACTTTCAATGAATCAGAGTGGAGAGGATGCAATTTCAGTGATGGAAGAGTATATGGTACGCCATCTTCCAATAGTTGAGGATAGGGAGGTTATGGGTATGGTATCGGAAGAGATGATACTGGATAATGATCAGGATGCAATGATATTGAGTTATCGTGGGAGTGACAGTCCAGTATTTGTTCACAGTGAAGACCATATATTAGAAATCCTTGCATTTTTTGCAAAGACCAATCTAACGTGCGTCGCTGTAGTAGATGCACAGATTAAGTATGTCGGAATGATCACTTTACAGCAGCTTATGATGCGATTTGCCACAGAATATTCCTTTGATGAGCCGGGAGCAATTATCGTTTTGGAGTTGAACAAAGTGGATTATTCTTTAACAGAGATCAGCCGTATCATTGAATCAGAAAAAGGCACAATTCTTTCTTGTTTGATATCACAACAACGGGAGGATTCGAATATTTTGTTGGTGACATTAAAGATTAATTTACAAGATATTCAATATGTAAAAGCAACATTTGAGCGATTCAACTATAATATCGTGGCGGCATTTTCTGAGGTTAAATATGTCGATACCCTATCGGAGCGATATGAGGCGCTCATGCATTATCTTAATATGTAGTCCCAATTATTCTCTATGGGTATTATTCTCCTAACCTATAGTATTTGTTAAACCAAGCATCATATAGCGTTGCTGATTTGAGCCGTATTAGTTCGCGATAGTTGGAATTGCTGATGGCATACAAATCAAAAGGGAATCGTGCGGAGATAAAATCTCCTTTTTTGTTGATTGCCTGGTTAAAGTATTCCATAGCCTTCATCTTGTTGTCAAAGGAACGAATCAGCAGCACTTGTCGGTCTATGTTGCCGTCTCTAAGCGTGATATTTGCCGCTTTAAGGTCTGACGAAGCAAAGAATCGGGAATTATAGTCGGCAAGCAGTGCTTTTGCTTCTTCAATCTTGGTAACTTCGGGTTTAAATAAAACCATGACAAAGTGTTGGTCGTTATCGGTGGTTTTGTATATCTTTTCGGCATCAGCAAGGAGTTGTTCTGATGCGGAGGATCCGGAGCCTAAAAGTCGGAGCATTTCTTTGGCTCTTTTTTCTTCATCTGTATTGGGATGTACGGCAATAAGGTCTTTTAAGGCGGCGATATATGCTTCTTTGCCTTTGAGGTTACCCAAGGACATTGCTGTAATCATGGCAAATTTGGGTCGAAATTGGTTTTTATTTCCAAACAAGCTATCACTTTTATAAGACATATCATAAGCTGTAGCATAGTTGCCTTGTGACAAAGACTCGTATGTTGTTTGATAATAACGGGTCAACTCATCTTGTTTTGCCATCATGTTTTTGATATGCTGTGGGTCTGAGAAGTAGAGGGAATAAGGGTTTCCGTTGTATTTTGACTTCAGAAGGTCTGCATAGTAATTGGCTTTGGACTCGTTACCTTTCAGCATATAAGCGAAGTAGAGTTGATAGAAGGCTTGTGGTTCGTGAGCATTATTGGGAAATCTTTCAATCATTTTTTCCAGAATGTCTATGGCTTTGTCATAGCGCTCTATTTTATCCGGGTAGAGGGTGCCGAGTGCGCTCATTGCGTCGAGGATATCGGCTTCAGCTTTGGCGACAGTTGCCGGGTCTGTAGGGACATCGGCAAGGACTTTGGCTATTTCTGATTTAGAGATAAAGAAGGCGTTGATACCTTCATCTTTGGTCTCTGTGGATGTCCCGGCGAAATTTTGCATCAGAGCAGAATATCTCCAGTTGTCTTCCAACGGGCGGCTGCCCCATTGTTTGTCGAACTGTCGTTTGCCGTCTTTGACGGTTTTGTCGTTGTAAGCAAAGAAGGTAGATGGTGTGGGTCCGGACATAGGTCCTTTATTTCCCATAAAAGGAGAGTTGGCAGAAGACGTAGGTACGCCGTTGTTGCCACCTTTGAAATTAAATCCGGAAGGAGTAGAGGCCGATGTACCTGATGCTGCGGCTATTTTTTCCCTTTCTTTAGCTGCTTTTATTAGTTTTTTTGCCAGCGCTTCCTGTTCTTCCTTAGACATCTTACTCACCATGAGTAGGCTATCTTGATAGGAGATTACTTCTATGTTGTAGGCGATATCTTTGAGGGCATCTCTACGGTTGATTATTTCTTTGTATCGTTCTTTATTGGTGGGATAGGCTGTTGCCGTGCTATCGTAGTAGTGATAAGCTTTGTCAAATATATCCCGTTGATAGAACAGGTCGGCTAGTTTTAAATAGCTTTCGGCTTTGGCGGCCGGTCCTTTTCTACTAACCTGAATACCGGTTTGTAAGTTTTTGATGGCGCCCGTGATGTCGTTATTTCTGAGGTTGATGTCGGCGAGCATGAAGTATATTTGATCTTTATATTCTTCGTTTTTGAGATCTTTTAACATCTTATTGAGTCTGCTATTCAGGTCATCGTCAGACAATTTATTGGTAGCGATTGAGGCGCTGTACTTATTGAGGGTGGCATTGAATGTCATCTCATACGAAGGCTTGAGGGATTCTACTTTTTCAAAGGCCTGATATGCCATTTCGTATTTACCTGTTTTCAAATATAATTGACCGAGGATGTAAGTAAGTCGAGCACGTCTTTTTTTATCTTTGACCATTGGTATTGCCTCAGCAAGGGGGTCGATGGCAGAAGAGAAGTTGTTTTTGTGCATTTCGGTATAGGCTGTTGTTAAGAGAGCCTCTCTGCGTACGTAGTCGAAGGTGCCGGTTTCACTCAACAGAGATCGTAGGATGCGGTCTCCGTCTTCGTAGTTGCTACGCTGTATATACGTCTTAGCAAGCCAAAGCTTTGCCTCTTGGTGTATAGGGCGGTGTTTGAGGAAATAGTTCTTAGGTTTAGCCGGTGTCTTAGGCTTATTTTCATCTACTGCAACGGGTTGCTCAATTGTTTGAGGTTGGGTCGTTGTAGAAGGTTGTGTTTTAGTCTCTGTAGTAGGTTTAGAAGGAGTAGTTGTTGATTTTTTGGGTGCAGGCTTACCTTTTTTCTTAGCTTTAGCTGCCTTTTTTTTGGCTTTAGCCTTTTCTTTTGCTGCTTTTTTCTTTTCGGCGGCTTTTTCTTTTTTAGTTTTTTCCTTTTCCTTCGCAATTTTTTCTTTTTCCTCAATCTTTTTCTCCTTTTCTACTTCCTTCTCCTTTTTTTCTTCCTTGCGAATCTTTTGCAGCTCATTTTTCCGTTGACGAGGCGACATCCTGTCCTTTTTCTCTTGTGCTAATTGGGCTTCGCTATAGTTTTGAACAACGTATTTAAAGGAGTTTTCAGCACGTTCATAATCCTTTTTTAGGAATTGAGCTTTACCCATTTGGAAGTAGCTATCATCGACCCAGTGACTCGCTTTGTGCAAGTAGATATCTTTTTTTAACTTATCAATGGCGGTATTTAAGGTAGAGGAGGCAGTTGTAGTGTCCAAATCCAATAAATATGGGTATATGATAAGTTGTTCCTGAAAGTTGTCGGGATGCTTACTTTCTATTTCTAAAATAGCAGCATTAAGCAATTCATTGGCGTTGAAAAAACCATTGTAATAAGCGGTAAGGTTTTGGTATGCACGACCTACAAAGCCAACGTCTTCCTTTTTTTTGTTGGGAGAGGCGCAACTATTGAATAATAGAGCTAAAAGTACGATACAAGACAATAAAATCGGATGTTTCTTCAATGTAATTATTTCTTTTAAAAGCTTTGTTTTAGAAATCTATGGACTTTATAACGTTACTTTAATGAAAAATCGCACAAAGTTACACCTTTTTATTTTTATTTTAAAATCAAGATACTGAATGTATTGTTATAAATGAATATATGAAAGGGCAATAGAATTGCTCACAACAGCAATCTCATGCCGCATTTGACTAATGAGCAATCGAATATCAGGATTAACCAAAATTCCACATTAGAGGATTGCGGAATCGATTTACGACTCATAATCAGTACGCTTAGATTTTAGGAAACCTTTACTGCTGAAATAGGGTTTATCTAATTATCCCGATGGTTATGAGGTTATAGGCTATTATATACTCTTAATATATTCTACTAAAATGACTTGAAATTGACCATTTACTATTCTTGTCCCCATTAAGGGGTGTTGGGGTAAACAAGGATATTAAATGATCAAATTATTTTCCGATTAGTATCCATTTATAGTATTGAACGAATGATATTATTCCACATTGCACGATCCGTCATAGACACCACGACCATGCCGGGTATCCGGATATGGGGAGTTCTCATTTTAGAGCCGATAACGGTACTGACTAATTTGATTTTAGCTTTGACGTCATTGTGGGCGGCTTATCATTTAAAAAGAGTAGGTAACAAAGGAAGAGTATTGCATTTTGCCCGCCTTTTTTTTATATGGATTGCAATAGGAACCTTTGTTGGTGGAGTTGTCGGACATGCATTATTACATTACACCGGCATCTGGGGGAAGATACCCGGATGGTATATCAGTATGGTTGGGGTTGCCATGTTAGAGCGGGCGGCAATTATTCAGGGACGGTTTTATATGAAGCCTGGTTTTGGTCGATTTTTTAGTGTATTCAATTATGTTGAAATAGCTATATTCATGGTATTATCGATCCTTACCTTCAACTTTTTATTTGTTGAGATACACGCTTTTTATGGACTGTTTGTTGTTGTATTCTGCTTTTCATTATATGTGTTCTTGCAAAGTAAGGATAAGGCTGTAATCAACATCTTTGTGGCTACTTTTTGTGGATTGTTGGCGGCATTGTGTCATGCGATGAAGTGGAGTATTCATACTCATTTTAACTACAATGATATCAGCCATATCTTTATGACGATAAGTGTTATTTACTATTACAAAGGGTATAGTAAATTAGACAAATCCTTGATAGGGCATGGCAGCCGGCTATAACTAGTTTGAGATCGGGTGATTGTAGAACACGATATCCATAAGTTATACGACAACGATTTATTTAATAGTTGTCCCACCATCTACGGGTAGATTGACTCCGGTAATATATCTGGCTTCATCGGAAGCTAAAAATAGAGCAGCTTGTGCAATATCTTGAGCCAAACCATAAGCTTTTAAAGGAATTATGTTGAATAAATAAGCCTGATATTCAGGACTATTTAAAAACTGTTCGCTCATAGGTGTTAAAATATATCCCGGATTGATAGCATTGACCCGAATTCCCCATTGTCCATAATCAACTGCGGCGGCACGTGTGAGAGCGGAAACACCACCTTTAGAAGCTGTATAGACACCTGCGCCCGCCATACCTGTTAAAGCGGCAATGGAAGACACATTGACGATACTTCCACCTTTCTCCTTCATAAAGGGCAATACGGCTTGCATCCCCAACATCACACTATTGAGATTAATGAGATAACCTTTATTCCAAATCTCTTCAGTTTGATCTTCAAAAGGAGTAGCAATAGATATTCCGGCGTTATTGATGAGAATGTCAATATGTCCAAAGGCAGACAGTGTGTTGGGTATGACTCTGTCAAACCAATCACTTCTGTTGGATACATTGTGTTCTATTCCAAGCGCTTCACCTTGGTTGGATTTTATCTTATTTACGATGCTAAATAATTTTTCTGCTTGAATATCTGTGGCGACGACTTTTGCACCTTGTTTGGCAAAGTTGTAAGCCATAGCTTCGCCCATACCCGATGCCGCACCGGTGATAATTGCAACTTTGTCTTTTAATCTCATGATTGTTCGGTTAATTCATTTGATAATATAAATGAAAAAAAATGGCTAAAGTTTCTGATGAATGTCCTAAAGTTTATAAAAAGTATGTTTCCGTACTTTTGAATAGCTCTGTATGTCTTTTATGATTGAAAACAAATGTAACCCGAATTCCAATTTTAGGAAAAGTATTGTTTTTAATAGGAATTCGAGCTGAACTTAAAGCCCATTGAGGGAAAATGATATCCCAATTAACTTCTATTATTTATGCAGATTTTCTTCCTTCTGACAATAACGTATCATTAAGAAATCAGAATAAAATTTGTTTAAACTTTGCAGCGTTATCCAACGTCAATTGACACAAACAATATTTTATTAAAATCATTAAACATTGTAGATCATGAAAAATCTAATTAAAGTTGCTTCTTTCGTCCTTTTCTTCTTCGCTTACAACGGAATCAATGCCCAGTCTCAAGGGCCTGCAAGCAAGAGTGCAACACTCAATCAACCAAAAGCCACTCCAGCTAAAACGGAAGCAGCGAAGCCACAAAGCCAGTCACTATTTGCAAAATTAGATGCAAATAAAGATGGAAAGATTACGAAAGACGAGGCGAATAATAGTAAATTGGATATCGTCATCAAAAACTTTGAAAACTTAGATACCAACAAAGACGGCAACCTTTCTAAGGCAGAGTTGAAAGGCCTAAAAGACCACAAAAAATTTGATCAAAAGGAAGTAAAAAGAGAAAAGAAACAAGCTAATGCTTCCAAGTCAGCTACTTCCGGCAAATAATTATATTAAGTCTATTATATAATTACACATATATTGCTTATCTTTGGAAAAAACTTTGGAATATGGGTAGGCAAGTGTTAAAAATAAGTAATTATACATCAGAAGAAATAAAGTCAATGTTTCGGG
>JAGPCT010000044.1 GCA_018057925.1 Saprospiraceae bacterium | reverse complement strand
GGAGTCAAAATAACAAAATCAATTTCTTGGACTTCGTGGAAAATCAAACAAAATCAAAAAGCCTAAGAATTAATGTAAACCCTTCTACTTCCGCTATGTTTTATGTTCGCAAATAGCCAAAGTCAAGCCAATGGTTTCTACAAACCATTGAAACGATTCATACATCGGGATTAACCTTCATAATCAGCACTATACGGTTTTTCAAAACCTTTACTACTGAATTCGGATTTAACAAAAAGTGGAACACTCGTATAGAAGCCGGATAACATTGTTTATCTTTGCACTTCAAATTTAAAAATCCATGTTAAATAATATATCGGATGCTATTGAGGCAATCAAAAACGGAGAACTCGTTATTGTTGTAGATGATGAAGATCGGGAAAATGAGGGAGATTTTGTCTGTGCTGCAGAATTGATTACGCCGGATAAAATAAACTTTATGGCCACTATCGGTCGAGGGTTGATATGTGCCCCGTTGGAAGCGGATAGAGTAGAGGCTCTGGGACTTGAAATGATGGTCAATCAGAATACGGCAATGCACGAAACAGCCTTTACGGTGTCCATTGATTTGATAGGTCATGGCTGCACAACGGGAATCAGTGCTTATGACCGGGCTACCGGAATAAAAGCCCTTACCGATCCAAGAATAACTCGAGATGACTATGCCAAGCCGGGACATATCTTTCCATTAAAGGCAAAAAGTGGTGGCGTACTGCGAAGGACAGGACACACAGAGGCCGCCGTTGATCTAGCCAAGTTGGCCGGCTTATATCCTGCCGGCGTATTGGTAGAAATACTGAATACAGATGGCACTATGGCAAGACTACCACAGTTGATGGAAATAGCTGAACAGCACAACCTAAAAATAATATCTATCAGTGACCTTGTGGCTTATCGCTTGAAGACTGAGCAGCTTATTAGAAAAGAATTTGAAGGTGTACTTGAGTCTCCTTATGGTTCGCTTCATGTCCACCTTTATCGCCAGATTAATAGCGATGACATCCATGTTGCTATAAAATATGGTACTTGGAATGAGGATGACGTTGTACCTGTTCGGGTATTTAGCGAGAATAATATTCACGAAACAGCCGCATTCCTTTTTACAGGCTGGATGAAGCAGTTACAAAATGTTATGGATTATTTTAGTGAGCAAAAGAAAGGTTTAGTTCTATTTATGAGACAATCAGAACGGTCTATTGATCTTATTGAATCTATTATCAATCTTACAAAGCAGATTCAACCCGAGCAGAGGCAGGAGCAGAGGGATTTGGGTATCGGCGCTCAGATAATCAGAGATATGGGTATCACAAAGCTGGATTTGGTGACTTCCTCCAAAAAACGTCGTGTTGGAATCTTGGGATATGGAATTGAAATAGTGAAAACAACATCTGTTGATGCTATAGAAAGCATATAAAGAGTGCTATTTAGACTTGTTTCATGGAAAGATTTATTCTGTTGCGTTCCCGGTCAATACCTATGACCTTGACCATTACTTCTTGATTGAGTTGCAATATTTCCGAAGGGTCTTTGATAAATTTATCAGCTATCTCAGAAATGTGTATCATGCCGCCCTGCTTGATGCCTATATCAACAAATGCACCGAATTTGGTGAGGTTGGTAACTTTTCCCGGAATGATAATGCCTTCATAAAGGTCATCAATAGAATACACATTGGCAAATTCAAATACTGTTGCTTCTGAACGGGGATCCAAGCCCGGCTTCTTGAGTTCAGCAACTATATCTTTCAGAGTGAATGTTCCATGATTTTCGTCTTGAAAACGATTAATATCCAATGTATCCAATAAAGAATTGCCAATGAGTTGATTTATGTCGATGTTCAATTCGGAAGTAATCCTATTCACTATAGCATAAGATTCGGGATGAACACCACTATTGTCCAGAATATTATGTCCATCTCTGATTCGCAAAAATCCGGCGGATTGCTGGAAAGCTTTAGCACCAAGCCGAGGGACGTTTAACAATTCCTTTCTGGATTGAAATGCGCCATTTTTGCTTCTATAATCGACGATATTTTGAGCCAGTATTGGGCCTATTCCACTTACATAGGAAAGCAAAGTTTTACCTGCTGTATTCAGGTTGACCCCGACTAAGTTGACGCATGATTCGACAGTCTGTTGAAGTTTCTCCTTTAAAAGACTTTGGTTGACATCATGTTGGTATTGGCCGACACCGATACTCTTTGGGTCAATTTTAATGAGCTCTGCCAAAGGATCCATCAATCTACGCCCTATAGATATTGCTCCCCGGAATGTCAAGTCTAAATCGGGGAATTCTTCTCTTGCAATTTCTGAAGCGGAATAGATCGATGCTCCATCCTCATTTACCAAGAACACAGAAACGGGTAATTGCAATGACTTAATGAATTTTTCGGTCTCTCTTCCGGCGGTGCCGTCACCTATAGCAATTGCTTCAAAAGTATGTTTAGAAAATAAATTGTGGATGGTTTTCTTTGAATTTTCCAATGTTGAATTTTCATGAATATAGATAACCGTTGTGTCTAATAAGTTGCCGTTTTTGTCAATGACTGCGACTTTGCAGCCGGTGCGATATCCCGGATCAATGGCGAGAATTATTTTTTCGCCCAATGGGCTGGCAAGGAGCAGTTGGCGTAAGTTGCGCGTAAAAACATCCATTGCCTCCAGGTCGGCATTTGATTTTAACTTGTTGATCAATTCATTTTCTAAGGCTGGCTTAATTAGCCTTTTGTAACTGTCTTGAAGTGCGATCTGTATTTGTTCAGATGATTCTGATTTATTTTTGATGAGTTGACGCTGCATTTTATACAGAGCATCTTCGATTGGTGGTTCTACACTGATCCGTAAAAATCCCTCATCGGCGCCTCTTTTTATGGCAAAAAAGCGGTGGTTTGCCATTTTTTTAATTATTTCTGAAAAATCAAAATAATCCTTGAATTTGGAGGCTTCGGCAGTTTTACTTTTTACGACTTTGCTAGTCAGGATAGACTTTTGAAAAAAAAGCTTACGTAAATTTTCTTTGAGATCTACATCATTCGATATGTTTTCGCTAATAATATCCCTCGCTCCATGTAGAGCATCCTCAATAGAAAGGATGCTTTTACTCACATATTTTGCGGCAATGCTATGAATGGATGCGTGTTGTTGTTTCATTATAAAATTTGCCAAAGGCTCTAGCCCATTTTCTTTGGCGATATCAGCCCTTGTCTTTTTTCTGGATTTAAAAGGAGCATAGAGGTCTTCCAGCGTTAAAAGGTTGTCGGCTTCTTGTATTTTTCGGATAAATTGGAGGTCGTTAATTCCCTTTTCTGCCAATGTTTTTAAAATGAAAGATCGCCTATCTTCTAATTCTGTATATTCCTTATGTAGTTGGATGATTGATGAAATGGCTACCTCATCTAAGCCTCCGGTCTTATCCTTCCTATATCTGGCAATAAAAGGAATTGTGGCACCATCTTCTACCAAAGCTAAGACTTGGTTGATTTGATTGGGCTTAATCTGCAAATGTTTACTTATTTTGTCGATCATCTATCTTTTTATATAGGGTAAATATCGCAATGGCCTGTGCATTGGGTGCATAATAATATGGCCATTTAGTTTAATCTTTTTTGAAGAGTATTTTCTTTCTGCCCTATCGTTAGAAAGTAGGGCAAAGTAGGTCATCATTGATGTATAGGCCAAAATAAGAAAGCGTCACTTCGAAGGTTCCCTGATTCCGACTATAGTAGGTTATGCTTGGAAAACCGATGTCGTAACTTAGCCCAACTTGCCAATTGTTATACTCCAATCCAAGGAGGAAGCCGGCAGAATCGAAGTTGTACTTGTTATTTACTCCTGCACCTCTGGCAAAGACGCCGGTATGGATAGACCAAAAATATACATCCGTCTTAAGTGTCAATCCCACAGTAGCCATGTCATAGACACCTTGTTTCTGATACATAGCGCGTGGAAACAGTGACATGTAGTCATCTAAAATAACTCTTCCGCCGCCATGAACCGTGTATTTTATGGGCAACCGAAAAGATAATACTTCCGATTCTGCATCAGGGTCTCTTTTATAAAAAGATGCTTCCGGGCGCGAAAGGTGAGCAATGGCAATACCTACATTGTATCCGTGTTGATTGACCTGATAATTTGAGTAGTTAACGCCAATGCCTTGGTCGAAAAAGGCAAAGTTGTTTTCGGCTAATTGTTCAGCTGTAGGAGCAGTATAACCATCTTCACCATTGAACTGATCCTCGAAGGTTACATTGGTAAAATTGCTATTACGTTGATTTAGACTTAAATATAGACCACCCGATAAAAATTGATTGGGGCCTAAGGCTTTGTGATATGCGCCGGTTACACCCATTTCAGTATTTCCAAAACTCAATATTCCTGCTTTGTCGTGGGCAAAATATATTCCAGCAGAAGCAATATCATGAACTTTTTGACTTTTTAGGCCGAGATTGAAATTAAGGTCAACACTTCCTTGAAATACACTAAATGGATTTTCAAAAGTGTTGGACCATTGATTCCGGTATGCCAAGTTGATACGGTAATTCCCTTCGAAATTGCCTGTTAGAGAAGGGTCAAGGGTGATAGGCGAACCATAAAACTGCGTTAAATAACGCTCTTGAGCATGTATATTTTGATAAGAAACAAGTACAAAAAGAATCAATATATATCTCACAAGCTAATAGATTTTTATTAAAATGAAATGCAAAACTAATTACATCCTTTAAGTTAACGAAGTAATTGGGTATAAATTATTTGGAAATGAGTTTAGTCTCTTGATGTATTTTCATTTATTGAAAGAAAGAGTTATTTATTAATGGTAAGCTTAGCTTAATTGTTATTTGGTAATGGCTTGAAAAATAAGCCTAACAAACATTTATTTTTTAGATATTTGTGTAGTGAATATCGATATTATATGAGAGTATTTTTAATATTTTTTATTCTATTGTTGGCGACAGAAGTGGGCCTTAGTCAAGAAATTATAGGCGATTCAACAGCAAAAAGGGTTAAAACAGCATTTGTTTCAAAAATTGAGACGTTGGATAAAAGACCAGTTATTGATGGTGAAGGGAATGATGAAGTTTGGTCAAAGGCAAAATACTACACTGATTTTACGCTGATAGAACCACACCCGGGTGCACCATGCAGCAAAAATACACAGTTCAAAATATTGTTTGACGACAATGCGATTTATTTATTTGCTTTATTGAGTGATGACAAAAGCAATATTCTGAAAGAACTTGCCCAACGGGATAATTACAACAACACGGATTTTATTGAGTTTGTCTTTGATCCTTATGCATCCGGTATCATTGGATTTGGGTTTAGTGTGACGCCTAGAAATTTACAGCGAGATATAAAATATATTGGCATAGAGGAGGATGAATCCTGGGATGGTATCTGGGACAGTGCCGTAAAGCTCACGGATAATGGCTGGCAGGCAGAGTTGCGAATTCCTTTTTCACAATTGAGATTTCCCAAAGGCGGCAATAGTAACTGGAGATTTAATGTGTTCAGGCAAATGAAAAAATCCCGGGAATTATCGGCGTGGCAGGGTGTTAATCCGGCTATTAGTGGTGTTCTTAATCAAAGCGGATTCTTGGAAGGCATCAAAGATGTAAAGTCGCCACTTCGATTGTCTTTATTTCCTTATCTATCAACCTATTATAGCCCTGCATCAGATAAGCCATTTAAGATTTCTGGTGGGTTGGATTTAAAATATGGCCTCAATGATGCATATACACTTGATCTGACATTGATCCCGGATTTTGGACAAGTTTCTTTTGATAACAATGTATATAATTTGGGGCCATTTGAGGTTCAGTATGAAGAAAGGAGGCCTTTTTTTACAGAAGGATTGGAATTGTTTTCTCGGGCTGAATTGTTTTATTCGCGTCGGATAGGAGCGACTAATGATTATTTAAACATCACTGAGTATCCGGATAGCCTCACCGTGGTTGATTTTCCGACGAAGAACAAATTAATTAATGCGTTCAAATTGACAGGGCGTGGAAGCAATGGCCTTGCTGTAGGTGTATTTAATGCCACGGAGGGTCGAAGCTATGCTACATTGCGTAATGAGATCACTGGCAAAGAAGTAAAACAATTAATCAATCCCCTGACAAATTACAATATTATCGTATTGGATAAAAACCTGAAGAATAATTCGTACTTTTCAATTATCAATACCAATGTGATGCGCCAAGGATCTTCACGGGATGCCAATGTGTTGGGCACGGAGTTTAACCTACGCAATAAAGATCAGACATATTTTGTTCAGGCTAATGGTGCTTTGTCATACATTCAAAGGCAAGGTATAAAGCAGACGGGACATAAGTTCTTTGTCGAAATGGGAAAAAACTCAGGCAACTGGACATATTCCTTAGAGCATGAAGAGATTTCCAAAGATTTTAATCCGACCGATTTGGGTTTTTTAAATGAATATAATATTCGAAAGAGTGAATTGAATTTTGCTTATTCTACTTATATTCCAAGAGGTATTCGCAATAAGTCAACAACCTCTTTGGAGTTGGAGTATGTCCGTATAATTAGACCTGATCGTTTTGCCAATTTTAGTGTTGAACTACAGCATTTTTTCTTAGAAAGGAATTTCAATGCAGTCAGTTTGACATTGAAGGCTGAGCCTATATTGACGTATGACTATTATGAAGCAAGGAGGCTTGACTTCTCACGTTATTATGTGTATCCAACCAATTATGCACTATCTTTCCTTGTCTCTTCAGATTACAGGAAGGCCTTTGCCTTGGATATGACCTATACATGGCAAAAGTGGAATGAAAAGGGAAGAAATAAGCATGAGATAAATGCGGATCCACGTATTAGAATAAATGATTATTTTTCTATCAAAGGAAATGTTGGCTATTCCGGAATAGAGAATGATGTCGGGTATGCTTATACATCCTTGAAGGATGATGGAATGTTGAAGGCTGGAGATATCGTATTTAGTCGAAGATATCTAAAAACAGTGGATCTTGGGTTAAATCCGGTTATTCTTGTCAATCCGAACCTAAATTTCAGTTTTAGGGTGAGAAACTATTGGTCAAGGATTAATAACAATTCGTTCCATATATTAGAGAAAGATGGTCATTTGTCCGAAGAAAATATTGTGACAGATGAGGTGCCTGAAAATATTGTGGTTGAATATATCAATTTTGAAGCGAGGGCGACATGGCGATTTGCGGGTGGCAGTGATCTGATCTTGGCATGGGATAGTGGATATACGGGCTTTTCCGAAGAAAGTGCTAAGTATTGGACTACATTTCAAAGATTTGGAGATAAGATCGACAATAACATCTTTTCAGTAAGAGTCAATTATTTCTTGGATTATGAACGGCTTTTTGTGAAGAAGAATATTGAATCTGTACACTGATTGGAGAATAAATGGTTTCAATCGTTTGTTTGAAAATTAGTTGAACCTCAATTCTGTACTTGTCTAATGTGGAATTGGGGTTAAAAGGTATTATTCAGTTACATTGTAATCCTAATTTTATACAATCGTAATACCGCTGATACTTTTAAATAGACCAATATATTTTTCCCATCAATTGGTCTAAATTAAACCAGAATTCAGCAGTAAAGGTTTTGAAAAACCGTATAGTGCTGATTATGAGGGTTAATCCCGATGTTCGAATCGTTTCAATGGTTTCTGTAAGCCATTGATTACGAGTCGTAAATCGATTCCTCATTTGTCTAATGTGGAATATGGGTTAAAAGTCAAATCGGTTTTATGTAGCTACCCCTTAAAAACAAATATGTAATTGAATATCAAATAAATAAACACAAGTAAATTATGAAAATAATGCAAGAATTCATGTGTTTAGGATCTGCTGAAAAATAAATTTTATTTGACCTAACACAGTCGTCCGATTTAATAAAATTTTACAGGAGACTCTTGATAATTTCTATGGTGCGTCACAATCAATTTATTTTGGATAGTTTTGAAGACCTGTGAAATGATATTGTACAGCAAAATTCAGGATAAACTCATTTTTGACTTTATACTTTTTCCCAATAAAATAAATTGGTCTTATTAGTACCTTTTTTAAAATTAAATTTATATTTTTAAGGCTCGGCTTTTTAACCTATTTTAGACATATCTTTATTCATCTTCAATCGGTGTGCAAGGAAGGTCTTTAAGCCTTTATTTTGACTTTGTTCTAAAGTCGGGTCAGCTGTTAATACTTTTAGTGCAGATTCATTGGCCAATTTAAATAAATCTTGGTGTAAAGAGATATTGGCTAATTTAAATTCAGGACCGCCACTTTGTCGTACTCCTTCGATGCTTCCGGGTCCACGCAATTGCATATCCACCTCTGCTATCGTAAATCCATTATCAGTCTCAACCATGGTTTTGATCCGTGTACGTGCATCCTGAGAAAGTCGAAATCCGGTCATTAGAACGCAGTAAGATTGGTCAGCCCCTCTACCTACGCGGCCTCTAAGCTGGTGCAATTGTGAAAGGCCGAATCGATCAGCACTTTCGATGACCATTAATGATGCATTGGGGATATCGACACCAACTTCTATCACAGTTGTAGCAACCAAGATATTGGTTTTGTGGGTGATAAAACGATTCATTTCGTGTTCTTTGTCGGCTGCTTTCATTTTGCCGTGGACTACGGATATTTGATAGTGGGGTGGAGGAAAAGCTCTGAAAATACGATCGTAACCCATCTGTAAATTTTCCAAATCTACTTTCTCACTTTCTTCGATGAGAGGGAATACAACAAAAACCTGTCTCCCGGCATTCAGCTCCTGTTTCATTAAATATTCCATCTCTGTTCGCTTCAACTCATGGTAATGAATCGTCTTTATAGGTTTTCGACCCGGAGGCAATTGGTCGATAATACTGACATCTAAGTCGCCATAGACGGACATTGCGAGCGTACGTGGAATAGGTGTCGCTGTCATTACAATGACGTGTGGCGGTAGGGGAATGGCTTTTGACCATAGAGCGGCTCTTTGTTCTACACCAAATCGATGTTGTTCATCGATGATGACTAAGCCTAACTGTTTAAATAAGATGCCGGGTTCAATGACGGCATGGGTGCCAATTAATATATGTATTTTTCCTTCAGTGAGGTCATTGATAATAGCTGACTTTTCTTTCTTTTTGGTTGAGCCGGTAAGCAAAGCTACCCGAATATCAAGCTTTTCGGTGAGTTTAAGGATATTTTTAAAGTGCTGCTGGGCTAAAATCTCAAGGGGTGCCATGATACACGTTTGATATCCATTGTCGTGTGCAATAAGAGCCGACATGAGTGCTACGATAGTTTTTCCACTCCCTACATCACCTTGAAGCAGCCTGTTGAGCTGAAAGCCGGATCCCATGTCAGTTCTAATTTCTTTGATAACTCTCTTTTGCGCATCGGTTAAGTTAAAAGGCAGATGATGGTTATAAAAATCATTGAAGAAGGGACCTATTTTAGAAAAATTATATCCTTTGATAAAATTTTTCCTATACAGCTTTTGAAGCATTAATGTGGACTGATTGACAAAAAATTCTTCAAAGACCAATCGCTTCTTGGCCAATTCTGCTGACTGATGGTTTTGCGGGAAATGCATTTGTTTAATACTTCCGAATCTTGTAGGAAGCTTCAACTCCTTAATTATGCTTTCGGGAATCATTTCAGGGAAATCACTATGCGTCAATTCGGTCAACCAGCCGGCAATCAATTCGCGTCTAAACTTTACAGTAAGTCCACATCGATTCAGAGCCTCGTTGGTAGAATAAATTGGAAGCAAAAAATTGGGTTGACCTTCTGAACTGGGTCTTTCCATTTCCGGGTGAGGTAGATTGATTTTTCCTTGAAATACATTTATTTTCCCGTAAAATAAAAACTCGCTTCCTTGAATAAGGTATGGTTCAATATACTTTATGCCTTGAAACCAAACCAACTCCATTGTCCCGGTGCCGTCAGATACACGTGTGACAAGGCGAGACTTTCGCCCACTAATAATCTCAGAATATAGAATGGTGGCTTTGATAAGTATCCAATCGTTGTCTTCTTGGACTTGACTTATAGGAATAATAGTCGTCTTATCAATGTATTTGTATGGGTAAGTCAATATCAAATCACCGATTGTTTTGACGTTAAAAGCCTTGAAAAGCAATTCGGCTCTTCTGGATCCTATTCCTTTTACAAATTCCAAAGGGTGGTTTAAATCAAGCAAAATATATATGGTTTAGAGTTAAAAAAAACAAGTTGAATCGACAAATTAATGATTTTTTAGAATTTGAGTTTAATAATATCACATAAATTCCGAATATTCACCTTTTTCATAGGTTTTAAATGCGGAGGAATAAGTTTAATTGACGAAAATATAGAAAAAAGATAGTTCTTTAGTCTTTAATAAATATATAAAAAGCTATATAAATCAGTTTGATAAATAATAAATTACGTAATATAATGGGTAAAGTTTGGTAACATTTGCCATTTTTTGTTAGCTTTGCCTCGCAAAAATTAAAAATACAAAATGTCATATTTATTTACTTCAGAATCGGTTTCAGAAGGGCACCCGGATAAAGTCGCAGACCAAATTTCCGATGCATTGATAGATTATTTTTTGGCCTATGATGTTGATAGTAAGGTAGCTTGTGAAACCTTAGTTACAACAGGACAAGTCATATTGGCGGGAGAAGTTAAATCTAAAGCATACTTAGATGTTCAGGAAATAGCGCGTGAAGTCATCCATCGCATCGGATATAATAAAAGCGAATATTATTTTGATGCTAATTCTTGTGGCGTTTTGTCCGCTATCCATGAGCAATCGCCTGATATCAATCAAGGTGTAGTGCGTGCCAATCCCGAAGATCAAGGTGCCGGTGATCAGGGTATGATGTTTGGATATGCAACCAATGAAACCGCAAATTATATGCCATTGGCCTTGGATTTGGCTCACAAACTCCTTGAAGAGTTAGCTGTAATTAGAAGAGAGAATACAGATATCACATACCTTCGCCCGGATGCTAAGAGTCAAGTAACCATTGAGTATGATGATAATAATAAGCCATTGAGGATTGAAACAATTGTCATTTCTACTCAACATGACCACTTTGCTCCGGAAGAAACCGTTATGACCGATAAAATTAAGAAAGATATCATTGAAATTTTGATACCGCGTGTCAAAAGTCAACTAAAACCGGAGACTCAAGCACTCTTCAACGACGATATCATTTATCATGTCAACCCTACCGGTAAATTTGTCATTGGGGGTCCCCATGGTGATACCGGCTTGACCGGAAGAAAGATTATAGTCGATACCTATGGCGGAAAGGGGGCACACGGAGGAGGCGCATTCTCAGGAAAAGACCCTTCAAAAGTGGATAGAAGTGCTGCCTACGCTACACGACACATCGCAAAGAATATGGTGGCTGCAGGACTGTGTGACGAGGTCTTAGTCCAAGTGTCTTATGCTATTGGTGTAGCCAAGCCATGTGGAGTCTATGTCAATACGTATGGCACATCAAAGGTAGAAATGTCAGATGGTGAAATAGCCAGAAAAATTGAAGAAGTATTTGACCTGAGGCCTTATGCTATCGAAAAACGATTAAAGTTGAGAAACCCAATATATAGTGAAACCGCATCGTATGGCCACATGGGAAGAACGCCTAAAACGGTGACTAAGACTTTCAATAAAGGAAAAAGTAACGAAAAGACTGTGGAAGTGGAATTATTTACTTGGGAGAAATTAGATCACATTGACAAGATAAAGACCGCATTTAGCTTGTAATAGACATCTTTTTTATAATTGAATGCATCTGTCTGATTCATGTTGCTCAGGTAGATGCATTTTTTTGCTGATTTAGCTTGATTAAAAGTATTACAAATATTGTTCTGGATCTGGCGGTGAAAACCATCACTTTCAATCTTTTGACAAAAGATGATGATGGGCGTGATGTATATATTACAGGCACTTTCAATGATTGGAATCCGCATGATGAACAATATAAGATGAATCGCCTTAAAAATGGACGTTACAAATTAAAAATTAAGCTAACAGATAAGTTCACTTTCCCGGCAGAGTATAAATATACCAAAGGTGGCTGGGAAAATGAAGAGGTCACCATTAAAGGACATAAATCAAAAAATCGAATCATAAAGAAAGTGAGACGAAGTGTCACCGATAGAGTTCCTCGATTTTTATTTCATGGCAATTTAGCGGATTTCAGATACCGACCTATTATTGAGAAATTTGATAAATTTCCCTTTCCCTATCTTGGTGTGGTTAGAACGGTTCGTGTTGTACTGCCTTATAACTATAACCTTGACCAGCATAAGCATTATAAAGTGCTATATTTACAGGATGGTCAAAACCTATGGGACAATTCCGCGCCGTTTGGAAGCTGGAGCTTAGATCAGAAGTTGACCCAAATGGCTATTTCCGGAAAGACTGATTTAATTATTGTAGCGATAGATCATGGAGGAGTTGATCGTATTCGAGAATATACACCTATCAGTGGTACGCGTGTAGGTAGGGGAGATGGGCAGAAATATCTTAGTGATGTAGCCAAATCGGTCAAACCCTTTATTGATAATAGATACCGGACATTAAGAGGTAGAGAATATACGGGTTTGGGAGGTAGTTCAATGGGTGGATTGATTACGCTATATGGTGGAATTTTTTTTCCGGAAGTCTTTGGTAAGTTAATGATTTTTAGTCCATCCTTGTGGTTGATAAGGGATGCCCAGAAGGAGATTCCACGTTTTTATACACCTTTCCCTACACAGGTTTATCTCTATACAGGAGGCAAAGAAAGCGCCTCAATGGTACCGGCTATGAAAAAATTGAAAAATGCACTTGAAAACCAACACTTCTTTGATAAGCTGGTTGAAGTAAAGCTGTCCATCGATCCGAGCGGAAAACACAATGAAGAAAAGTGGGGTAAAGAATTAACTGCGGCTCTTATTTGGCTTTTTTATAGGAATTTACACTAAACCCAAATTGCGCGATTGGCGAAAATGAGAACGATTTGCGACTCGTAATAATGTAAAAGCCATCATTTCTCCCTTAGATTATTTGGATATTTCATAATAATACTTACATTTATACGAAAAATATACGCAAGATTGCGGATATACAATTGTTAGCGGTCAGGTAAGAACGACAAACTAAAACGAAAATATGAGATAGACAAATGAAACAGTTTTTTAAAGAAATATTTGAATATAATCATCACTTTAACCAAAAGTTGTTTGACGTTTTTTCGGACAATCCAGAAAAGACTTCTGAGAAATCCGTAAAATTGTTTAATCATATTTTGAACGCTCATCAAATTTGGAACAACAGAATTGACCCCAAACAACCGACATTCGGTGTTTGGGAACTTCACGACACACAGAACTTAAAAAATATTGACAAGACAAACTACGAACAGACATTACATATACTTGACACCTTTGACTTGAATGAAACCATAAATTATTCAAACAGTAAAGGACAAGCATTTAACAACAACATTCGTGACATTCTTTTTCACGCAGCCAACCATTCGACATATCACAGAGGGCAAATTGCCACAGAATTTAAGCAATACGGACTTGAACCTTTGGTCACTGACTATATTTTTTACAAACGATAAAATGCGGACAAAAAACTGTATGACAAAAAGAACAATAGGCGAACTGATGAATACCCGAACCGCTAACGAGCAGTTTTGCAAGAGCTGGGGTGAAGTACAAAACTCAACATTTGTGCTTCTATTCCGCAGTAGTACTAAATTCAGCTTTAGTGCTTCTATTTCCCAGCCCTCGCAAAGCTGCCGGACGTTGAACAAACCCTATGTGTATTTACATGATAATCAGGTAAATATAATACAATTTGGCATTGTATTTGCATAAATATTTATTAAAAAATATCATGAAAATACAAGCTAAAATTGATGCATGGAATCGAGAATTCGAAGAGTTTATGATTTTGAAAAAGAAGCGATACCAGAAGATCCTGATTACCTACACACCTATCTACAAAATAAAGCACCACCCAATATCAATACCTTGCATACCGGAAGAAGCTCAAACACCACTCTATATTCTATTGCCCAAAATATACCTACAAGCTCCATAAATTCTACCATAAAATAAAACCCTCCAATTCATACAGAAAAACTACACACATTTTACTACATTTATGCCATTAGTAACCAAACTACACAAATAGGGAAATACTGATTTTGCACTATAGCATGTACGGCTTTCCCGATTCAGCGCAACAGGCTGTATCCCATGAAATACTTTTGTCCCGGCTTATCGGGGTTGATTGGTTTCTCAGTTCAAAAAATGATACTTTTAACAGCCAATCAATATTCCTTAATGTTGTGTGTCACCCAATAGAAAACTATCAAAATAAAATTTCTGAACCAATGTTTATATATTTAGAAACATTTCGTATCTTTGTCTAAATTTTAATGTGAGAAATTTTGTTACAAGATTTTTACAACAAGCAGATTAATTTGTCTCTCAACTAGACCAGATATCAGCTAATAAAGTGTTTTACAATATTGACCTTGCCGAACAAACAAACGACCAAAAATTATTCAAAAAACTTAAAGGTGAAATCTGGGAGTTCAGGAGTAAATATTTGGGAAACCAAAATCGACTTTTAGCCTTTTGGGACAAAACAGAAAAAACCGAAACCCTTGTTTTAGCAACGCATGGATTTGCAAAGAAAACTCAAAAAATACCTCAAAAAGAAATTGACAAGGCTGAAAGCATAAGACAAGAATATTTTAAACGAAAAAAGAAAACATAATTATGGCAACAGAAGAAATGAAATCTTATTCACTTGCCGAAATGAAAGATAAATATATCGGTAAAGTCGGAACAGAAGGCAGAGACAATTATGAATATGAACTTCGGATGGAAGTTTTAGGACGAATGATTAAAGCCGCAAGAAAAGAACGCGATTTAACACAAGAACAACTTGGCGAACTCGTTGGTGTGAAAAAATCTCAAATTTCAAAATTGGAAAGTAGCGCAAATAGTGCAACAATAGACACTATTTTAAGAGTATTCAAAGCGTTGAAAGCAGAAATTAAATTCAATGTTAAAATTGAAAATCAATCACTACAACTCAGTTAAGAAAAATGGGCGAACACACAACACTGTGTACCCGTACATGCCTCCTAAACGTCGGCACGTCGGGTACACTTGACCATTGGCGGCAACCAAACAGAGCAACACCTATAAACGAAATACTGACATAGAATGACATTTTTAGAATTAGCGGAACAAGTTTTAAAAGACGAAATGAGATCATTAACTGCAACAGAAATTTGGACTATTGCAGAAGCTAAAGGTTATGACAAAAAACTGAATAGTGAAGGAAAAACACCTTGGGCGACACTTGGTGCTCAAATCTATGTAAACGCAAAAGACAACCCGAAAACACTATTTGCACAAACAGACAGCCGACCAAAAAAATTCTATTTAAAATCACAAGCATCAAAGATTGACTTGACTGACTTTGAAACTATTGAACCGATAACTCCAACAATCAAGAAAAAGAAATTCGAATATTTAGAAAAAGACTTACATCCGTTTTTGACATATTTCGCTTATTACCATTTGCATTGTTATACAAAAACAATTAACCATTCACATTCATCGAAAAAGGAATTTGGAGAGTGGGTTCATCCTGATGTTGTTGGATGTTATTTTCCATTTGACGAATGGAAAAGTGAAGTCTACGACTTAAGTTCTTCAATCAGTAACACGACTATTCGGCTATTTTCATTTGAACTTAAACGAGAGTTAAGTTTTGGTAATTTGCGTGAAAGTTTTTTCCAAACAGTTTCTAATTCGTCTTGGGCAAACGAAAGCTATTTGGTAGCATCAGAAATTTCAAAAGAACAAGAATTTAGAGATGAGCTTTCCCGTCTTTCAACTTCTTTTGGAATTGGTGTAATTCAAATAAACGCAGAAGACCCAGACTCTTCCGAAATTATTTTTCCTGCAACAAATCGCGAAAATCTTGACTGGGAAACAATAAACAAATTGACGATGAATTCTGACTTTAAAGAGTTTATTTCAACGGTTAAAATTGACATCACAAGTAAGAAAATTCATAAAAAAGAATATGACACAATTTCTGCCCCTGAAAAACTAAAAATGAAAAATGATTAACTTGGCTGGTTATAACAAACAAATTGGCAATAGAGCCGGTGAAGTACTTCTATTGAGTCCCGATATTTTTCGGGATGCAAGGTTGAAGAGTTGTAATTCTATTCAATCCCGATACTTCGGGATGCTAAAAGTGGCTCCATCGTCAATTTGCAACCCGTTGAACAAACAATATGTGTATTTACATGATAATCAGGTAAATATAATACAATTTGGCATTGTATTTGCATAAATATTTATTAAAAAATATCATGAAAATGCAAACTAAAATTGAAGCATGGAATCGAGAATTCGAAGAGTTTATGATTTTGATAAAGAAGCGATACCAGAAGATCCGGATTACTTATACACCTATCTACAAAATAAAGCACCACCCAATATCACTACCTTGCATACCGGAAGAAGCTCAAACCCTAATCTAAATCCTATTGCCCAAAATACACCTACAAGCTCCATAAATCCTACCATAAAATAAATTACCCAATTCAAACAGAAAAACTATCAACTTTTTACTACATTTATGCCATTAGTAACAAACCAATACAATAAGAGAATGAATGATTTTGCACTATAGCATGACCGGCTTTCTCGATACAGCGCAACAGGCTGTATCCCATGAAATACATTTGTCCCGGCTTATCCGGGCTGTTCGGCCTGTACATGTGGCAAATACTAGTTGTATAATGCCAATTAATATTCCTTAATGTTGGTGGCAACTTTAAAGGACAAACAGCATCATATAACAATATGGGATTTTTTACTTCTGACAGATTAAGTGAACGGAAAACAGGAAAAGACATTATCGCCCAACTGAAAACTAAAAACAATAAGACATTAATAATTCATTATAGTTGTGAATCATTTTTCAATTTAAATGGTAGGACACCAAGAGTAACCTCAATTTGCGTGAAAAACCGTGGCAACAACACTACAAAAACATTCTCAATCCATATTCAAGCACAAATAGCCAAAAAGGAACTATGTTGTATTACTGATGAAGAATATGATTATATCGAAAAACAAATGTTGAAATCGTTTTTTGTATTTCTAAAAGCACATTCAACTCATTATTGGGTACATTGGAATATGAGAAACGCAAGCTATGGTTTTGAGGCCATCTCAAATAGATACAGAATCTTGGGCGAGCATCCAAAAGATATTGAATCCCAATTTAAAGTAGATTTGCCAGAAGTATTAGGCAAAGTTTACACTTATAATTTTGAATATCACAAACCAGATGGACAACTTTTAAATCTTTCTAAAAGAAACAAAATATCAACACGAGATGCTTTGAAAGGAAAAGAAGAAGCTGAGGCATTTGATAATAGAGATTTCCTTAAACTTCATATGTCAACAAGTAGAAAAGTTGAAATAATTGACAGAATTTTGACATTAGAAGAAAAAGAGAAATTAAAAGTAAAAGCGTCTTTTTTTAAAATATATGGAATATCTCCAATGGGAATTTTTGAAATGATTCGTAACAATTGGATTTTATTCTTAATTTGGAGTGTTGTAATTTATTTAATTGGTTCAGCATTTGAGCCTATTGTACAAAAATATTTTGGGACGAACTGAAAAGACAGCCATTAATAACTAAGTTTTCGTTGCGTCCGAAGGACAAACAATGAAAACGGTGTTGAACGACCGCGCAATAGCATCGCAAGTAAACCGGACAGGCCTTATGGAGTTATCAAAAGTAGTTTGGAGTGTGATATAAGGGATTTGAAGTGAGTGGATGATTGTGAATTGGTAGATTTATTTTAGGGTAACCCTCCGGACAAAAATAAGTTGATAAATACTAGTAAAACGATTTTAGAAAATATAGAGAAAGTAAAAAACATTCCGATTGAAAAGAGAAAATTTGATTTTTAAATATTTGTAGGTTTTTATGATTTTGTATTTAGTTGGTATTAGTTGCGTAGGAAAAACAACAATTGGAAAAATGTTGGCTGAAACTATTGATTTTCCCTCCTTTGACTTAGATATAGAGATTCAGAATTTTTATAATAAACCAATTGAAAGAATTCAAGATGAGTGTTTTTCAATGAATGAGTACAGAGAAAAAGCAAGTAAAATTTTAGATTTACTGTTTTCAAAAACATTGATTCTGTAATTTCCGGCACACCAGCAGGACTAAAATATACCTATCTTCAAGTGTATAAAAAACATAAAGCAGACAAAGAATTATATTCTATTCAAATAAATGATTCGTGTGAAAATGTTTTGGATAGACTGACATTCTATGATAAAGATTCAAATCTTATCATAGAAAAAATGGATGATTCAAAGAAAAGGAGATATTTGAATGAAATTAAAGCTGATTATAACTTTTTCAAGGATTCATATAAACGTGCAGACTTCAAAATTGACATTAACAATATGAGCTTGGTAGATATACCAAATCTGATAATTATTGAATTACAAAAAAACTATAAAAATTGCCAGCTGCAATACACATTATAGACAATGAAGGTTTCAGAGATATGCGAAGGTTTGAATCCTACTTCAACTTTTCGTATAACCTGATAAGTAATCGCCCGTAATCCTTTACTGGCCATATTGTCATACGTTATTGGGCATTTTAAAACGACAACGCATTGACAGACATCAAGACATATTACAAAAAGTATTACCAACGTGACCTGCTAAATTTCGTGGGGCAAATACCAATTGACGGTATCAAACATTACGACAAGAACGAGTTCAATATTCAATACTTCTTCTTGACACCACAATACAAATGTTTAACCCAAATTCTTCTTAAAGGCAAAATATTGTCTTTAAGAAATATGAAGCTAACTTTTTGTTGTGTAGATATTCAAATAGTCACGAATCAATATATTTCCAAATATATGATAATCAACCTGTTGCGATTTAGTTAGATGTAATTCCGCATTAGCCCAATGTGGTATTTGGATAGAAATACACTTGTTCGTTATCCTTCGGAGTTGATCGACCCCTCAGGTCAAAAAAATGCCGTTATTAGACAACCAATCTATATTCCTTATTGTTAACGATACTACGATACCGTATCAAACGAAATTTGATCAGACGAGATGAACAATAACATAACAACCATAGCTTTTGACGCAGACGACACTTTGTGGGTAAATGAACCGTATTTTCAAGAAGCCGAAAAACAGTTTTGTTCCCTCCTTGAAAATTATTATCCGCAACACACAATTTCGCAAGAACTTTTTAAAACAGAGATGAAGAATTTGCATCTTTACGGTTATGGTATAAAAGGGTTTTTGTTGTGCATGATAGAAACCGCAAACAGGGTTTCTGAAAGAACCGTTTCCTTAAATGTCATTGATAAAATCATTGAGATTGGACACGACTTATTGCTAAAACCAATTGAACTTCTGCAAGGAGTTCAGGAAACATTGGAAGCCTTAAATGGCGATTATAAATTGGTGGTTGCGACCAAAGGTGATTTATTGGACCAAGAAAGAAAATTGAAAAATTCAGGTTTGGAACATTATTTTCATCATATAGAAATTATGAGCGATAAGAAAGAAAGTGATTATCAAAAGCTACTTAAACATTTAGATTGTCAACCTGAAAACCTTTTAATGCTGGGTAATTCCATCAAATCCGACATTATTCCTGTTTTAAACTTAGGCGGTAACGCTGCCCATATTCCATACTATGTAACTTGGACACATGAGCAACAAGAAACCAATTTGAAGCACGATAATTTCGTTCAATTGAAATCAATTAATGAAATTTTAGATTATTTGAAGCAATGAAAATAAGCATACGACAAGAAACCGTTGCCGATTATCCTATTGTATTTAATTTGATTGAAAAGGCGTTTCGCAAAGAGGTTTTAAGCGACAAAAAAGAACAATTTTTAGTTGAAAGATTGAGGAAATCCGACGGTTTTATTCCCGAATTGGCGTTGGTTGCAGAAATACAGCAGCAAATTGTTGGGTATATTCTTCTCTCAAAAATTATCATTGATGCCGGCACCGACAAATACATTACATTGGCATTGGCTCCCGTTGCCGTATTGCCAGATTTTCAGAAAAAAGGAATAGGCGGACAACTCATAGAAAAAGCACACCGAACTTCAAAAGAATTAGGCTTTCAATCAATAATTTTATTGGGTCACGAGAAGTACTATCCGAAATTTGGATATCAACCTTTGAGCCAATTCGGTATTTTACTGCCATTTGATGCACCTAAAGAAAATTGTATGGCGATAGAACTTGTTCCAGATGCCTTGAAAAATAAAGAAGGAAATGTAATTTACCCAAAAGAATTTTTTGAATAAAAATAAAATGAAGACATTAATAGACATAGACAATTGGAACAGAAAAGAACACTTTCAGTTTTTCTCAAAATTTGATGAACCATTTTTTGGTGTAACCGTAAAAGTAGATTGTACGACTGCTTACAAAAAAGCAAAAGAAAAAGGCATTTCATTTTTCTTGTATTATCTATACAGAGCTTTGAAAGGAGCTAATGAAGTAGAAAATTTCCGATACAGAATAATCGAAAATCAGGCTTATGATTTTGCTACTGTAAATGCTTCGCCAACTATCAATAGACCTGACGGAACATTTGGCTTTGCTTATTTGGAATACTTTGAAGATGAAAAACTATTTTACGAAAAAGCATTGCAAGAAATTGAAAATGTAAAAAGCACAAAGAATTTATTACCTGCCGTTTCAGGTGAAAATGTTATACATTTCTCTGCCATTCCGTGGCTTGACTTTACAAGTATCTCACACGCAAGAAGTTTTTCGCACCCTGACAGTTGTCCTAAAATTTCATTTGGCAAAATGACTGAAAACAACGGAGTGAAAGAAATGCCTGTTTCCATTCACGGACACCACGCATTAATGGACGGTTACCATGTTGGAATGTTTGTCGAAAAATTTCAAAACTTATTAAATAATTGAATGAGATAAGTCCAATTCGAAATCCAATAGGCTTTCTTTGTGTCCGTAGGACGACCAATAAAAATAGTGTTGAGCGACCGCGCAGTAGCATCGCAGGTAAACCAGTCATGCCTTATGTAGTTTTCAATGTATCCTTATTTGCCAAAATCATACATATTGAGTTGTTGGTAACGTTTTACTATTTTTAACAATTTTTTAGCGAATTGTTGTTCTGCTTTATTCTGCAAGTTGAGTTCCTACTGACCACATATTGCCGGCATAGTCCTTAAATGTACCTCGTCTGTCAGGGTCTTCACCGCCAAGTTCTTTCGGTCTTTCTAATACCTCACAACCTGCTTTAATAGCTTTACCAAAAGTATCATCAACATTCCGAACATAAACATGCATTACTAACTGAATCGGAGGAAACTTGTCAGAAGAATCACCAAGCATTATTACAGAATCGTCAATTTGGATTTCTGCGTGCAAAATTGTCCCATCTGGTCTATAATAACACCTTAGTTCCTTTGCTTCAAAAATTTCTTGCATCAACTTTATGAATTTTTTAGCATCATTTAGAATAAAGTAAGGTGAGACTGAATTATAATTTATTGGTTTGAATCTTTTATTCATAATCTAATTTTTTATTTTTGTCACAAGTTCGTTGATACAGATTTCAAAACAAAGAGGTTATTTATTCATATCTGTGGCTTTCCCCAAACCTGAAATTTTGGATTTTACGTCGATAGGATTGCCATAGTATTTGACGTTTCCAACTCCACCAATCTCGATATCTAAATTATTTTTAGCATAGACCGAAATGTCACCTATACCTATGTTAATCACTTTAGCATTTTCTGATTTGAAATTAGAACAATCTATTTTTCCCATGCCTTCAGAATGAATGATTGTTTGATTAGAGATACCTTCAATCTCCATTGTACCAACACCTTTCGAGGTTAAATTAAAAGTGGAAACTTGACAATCGTCTATTTTAATTTGTCCCACACCATTGTTGGTAATACTCAACTTTTCGTTTTTAAATGCGTTTTTAAGGTAAAATGTTCCGATACTATTAAAGTTGAGATGTTCAATTTTTGGAGATCCTACTTTAAAAATCAAATCCTTTTTATTAATAGCAAAACTTTTCGGGTTATCTAATTCAATAGACAGTGTACCATTTTCTGAAGATACTTTTAATTTCTCTATCAAGTCTGAACTCCCGGTAACCTTTAAATAAACATTACTACTTTGTTCATAATAGACATCTCCTAATACCTTAAGATTTAGGTTTGAAAAATCAGAAATGTTATAACTTTTAGAAGTATTTGAAGTGTTGGCTTCAGAATTTTTGCATGATGTAATTGAGATGATTAGAATAATATATATACTAAACACAGTAAGAATTTTTTTCATTTTTTAAAATTTTATCTTGTTATACTTGGCGGATTCAAGTTGTTAATGCTAATTGTCAATTGTTTTTAATTATTTGTAAATTTACTTATTATGGAATTATTAATCCAATTATTTTTAAAAATCCCTCTCAAATTTTTTAGAAACTAATTGTCGTTTACCTAATCTCAAATTAAATCGATATTCGATAATTCAAATAAAACCATTATTGGTTATAACTTCGGTTCAATCCCCATATTAGCCCAAATAAAGGCATAGATATATGCCATGGTTTCAATATTTTTCTTTGTGTTACTTGCTCCATGGCCGCTATTGACGTCTATTCTAATAAGAAGAGGATTGGTCGTTGAAGGTCCGGCTGTTGCTTGTAACGTGGCAGCATATTTAAAAGAATGTGCGGGTACAACACGGTCGTCGTGGTCGGCAGTAGTGACTAAGGTGGCTGGATAATTTACATTCGATTGTATGTTATGCATTGGAGAATAAGAACGTAAAACTTTGTATTCTTCGGGATTGTCGGACGAGCCATAGTCTGCAACCCAGTTCCAGCCGATGGTAAATTTTTGAAAGCGAAGCATATCCATAACACCTACTTGTGGGATAGCTACTTTTGCCAAATCCGGTCTTTGGTTTATTACGGCACCGACTAAAGTGCCGCCATTAGAGCCACCTCTCAATGCAAGATGTTCTGAATCACAGTATTTTTCCTGAATTAAATATTCTCCGGCAGCAATAAAATCATCGAATACATTTTGTTTTTTTAGTTTCATGCCTTGTTGATGCCATGCCTCACCATATTCTCCACCTCCTCTAAGGTTGGCTTGGGCATATACACCTCCCTGTTCTAAAAAGGGTATAAGCAATGGATTGAATCCCGGAGTCAGGCTGATGTTAAATCCGCCATAGCCATATAAAAGAGTGGGATTTTTCCCGTTTAATGTAAGCCCTTTTTTATACACTATAAACATCGGTATTTTTGTGCCATCTTTACTGGAGTAAAATACCTGATGCGTTTCATAATCATCCAGGTTAAAAGCGATTTCTGATTTACGGCTAAGTGTGGATTTACCTGAAGCAATATCATATTTATAAATACTGGAAGGATAGGTAAATGATGAAAAGGTATAAAAAACGAACTTGTCGGACCGTTCTCCTCCGAATCCGGATGCATTGCCCAATCCTGGAAGCTTTATTTCTCTTTCCATTTTACCATCTGGCGTATATACATAGGCGCGAATGGTAACATCCACCATGTATGTAACAAATAACTTGCCACCGGCAGACGATACATTTTGAAGTACATTTTTTGTTTCCGGAATGAGGGTACGCCATTTACCGGTAGCGATATTAAATGCCATGACCTTTTTATTGGGTGCATCTTCGGTCGTTGTGATAATTAAGTCATCACCGTAATTATCAATGATAGAATAATCGAAATCACTGATATTAGGAACTATTGGCTTAAAATTATGGTCTCCTTTTTTTATATAAAACAATGAATTACCGTCCAGACCTTTGCCTCTGTCAGACCTTGACAAAAAGGTAAAGCTTTCATCTTCGGAAGTAGAAGCAATATTGAAACTTTGTGGGGAGGTTGGATCTTCAAATATAAGTTTGTCTTGACTTTGATTGTCACCCACTTTGTGGTAATAAACTTTGTGATTTTCGTTTTTTGAAGCCAATGCACTGCCTCCGGGAGCAGGATATCTACTATAATAAAAGCCATTGCCTTGCCATGAAGCGCCCGAAACTTTGATCCAGCTCAATGTGTCGGGAAGGTATTGTAAGGTTGTCATATCCATGACCTTTCCTTCGTTCCAGTCTGATCCGCCTTTGGAGAAATAGACGGCAGCGTATTTACCATTCTTGGAAAGAGAGAATCCGGACAAGATAGTTGTTCCATCTTTAGATAAGGTGTTGGGGTCAATCACTACTTGGGGCTTGCCATTTAATCCTTTGATTCGATATAAAACAGATTGGTTCTGTAACCCCGAATTGTGATAGTAATAGAAGTAATTTCCATTTCTGAAGAATGAGGAATATTTGGGGTAGTTATACGATAGTGACATATTAAACAGACCAAAATGAGCCAGAGAAAATATATTGATAAGAGCATATAGACAGGATTGATTCTTTGGTCATCATTTTTAGTGTAGATGTAAAGAAGTCGCTGATTTGACT
>JAGPCT010000043.1 GCA_018057925.1 Saprospiraceae bacterium | reverse complement strand
TACACAAAAAGGGAATTAATGATTTTGCACTATAGCTTGACCGGCTTCGTCCAACTTGAAATATTGATCGGCTTGTACAGGCAGGCAAATGCTTGTTGTATAATGCCAATCAATATTCCTTAATGTTGGTGGCAATTTAAAGAGACAGAGTAATGAATAGACTTAAACACATATATGACACAATTGTAAACGAAAATAACCTCCAAACATTTTCATTACCTGAACTTAATAACTATGCAGAGACAATATTAAATTCCCAAGTTGAAAAGGATAAATATTGTGAGAACACATATGTAAAACCACGACTGAAAAGAACACCAGATAAAATGAAATTTATTTCAGATTTGGTTGACACCTTTAATCAAGTAGTAACTGAACATTATTATCAACAATATCAGAATTGGATTACTGGAGACTATTATTTTTTAGACAGTAAAGGAAATTTTATTTTATCACAAACAGACGAAGGAAATGAGATTACTGATTTAGAAATATGGAAACATAATTTACAGAACACTATCAGTAGAGTTGAACAAGACAATCTGTTTGAATTTCTTGACGAAGTAAAATATTATAATTATCTACTTGATGAAAAGGAATGTTTACTTACCAATGAAATAAAAGGGGAACGCTTAAAACCTCAATATTTAGCTTCTTGCTTTATTGTACACGGACACAACAATGAAGTAAAACAAACAGTTGCGAGATTTTTAGAAACCCTAAAAATAGAAGCGATAATTTTATCAGAACAAGGTGGAATACAATCAATTTTAGACAAAATAGAGAACTGTTCAAATGTAGATTTTTCAATAATTCTTTTGACACCTGATGATTATGGGAACGTTATTGCACAAATGGATAAACCAAACAAAAGGGCAAGACAGAATGTAATTTTTGAATTTGGATATTTTGTTGCAAAGCTTGGCAAATCAAAGGTAATTGCCTTAAAACTTGACGATGTAGAACTACCTTCTGATTATGGTGGAATTATTTACATAAATTTTGATGATGCAGACGGTTGGAAGCTAAAGCTTGGAAAAGAAATTATGAAAATAGGAATAGAAATCGACTTGAAAAACTTGATAAAATAAACTGCCACCAACACACAGTTTTGCGTCAGGCGGGCAGACGTACAAAACTCAACGGTAGTTCTTCGATTAAACATTAGTAATAAACTCGGCAGAAGTGCTTCGATTTCCCGCCCGAACGCAAAGCTGCCAACCGTTGAACAAATCCTATGTGTATTTACATGATAAACAGGTAAATATAATACAATATGGCATTGTATTTGCATGGATGTTTATTAAAAAATATCATGAAAATACAAGCTAAAATTGAAGCATGGAATCGAGAATTCGAAGAGTTTATGATTCTGAAAAAGAAGCGATACCAGAAGATCCGGATTACCTATACACCTATCTACAAAATAAAGCACCACCCAATATCAATACCTTGCATACCGGAAGAAGCTTAAACACCGCTCTAAATCCTATTGCCCAAAATACACCTACAAGCTCCATAAATCCTACTATAAAATAAATTACCCAATTCAAACAGAAAAACCGCCCACTTTTTACTACATTTATGCCATTAGTAACCAAACAGTAAGAAAAGGGAATGAATGATTTTGCACTATAGCATGTCCGGCTTTCCCGAATTTGTCGGGACAGGCTGTCCAACTTGAAATACATTTGTCCCGGCTTATCGGGGTTGATTGGCATGTACAGACGGGCAAATGCTTGTTGTATAATGCCAATCAATATTCCTTAATGTTAGCACCAATTTTCAGGCAACTCACCAAACAGACAATTAGCGGTGATTGAAAAGCAACACCAGACAACGATAAACATCAGAACTTAAAAAAAGCAAACGAAACAGCAAAAAATGGAATTTTCACCTTTCAACAAAATAGTTAAAATTTGTATCCAAGGTATGGAGAAAGAAGACCAAGGTAAAATGGAAGAAGCAAGAAAAATATTCCATCATGGTTGGGATGAAGCATCAAGTGACTTTGAAAAATTTCTCACAGCACATTATTTATCCCGACATCAACAATCATCTTCTGGCAAATTGATTTGGCTTGAAAAAACTTTAGATTTTGCATTAAAGGTAAATGATGATTCAGTCAATAGTGCTTTGCCTTCTCTTTATTCAAATATTGCAAAATGTTACGAAGAATTGGGTAACATTGGCAAAGCAAAAGATAATTATGATTTATCAGCTTCTCATAAAAACAATCCCTCTGACAAAGGACCTTTTTATCACGGAACAAAAGCGAATTTAAAGACTGGAGACTTTTTGACTGCTGGAGGTAACTCTAATTATAAGACTGAATTCAAGATGAACCATATTTATTTTACTGCTTTACTGAATGGTGCTGGACTTGCGGCAGCACTTGCAAAAGGCGAAGAGAATGAAAGAGTTTATATAGTTGAACCGAGTGGAATTTATGAGAATGACCCTAATCTAACAGACAAAAAATTTCCAGGCAATCCGACACGTTCATATCGTTCAGAAGCACCTTTAAAAATTATTGGAGAAGTAGTTGATTGGGTAAAACCAAAACCAGAAGAACTTCAAAAATTTCGTGAAAAGTTAGAAAACAGTAGGGGAGAAATAATTAATTAACATTGATAGACAAAAACAATGGGATGTTAAACTATTTCAGACCTACTTTTCAATAATTTGAAAAAAAGTGAAAATAAATTTGTGAAACCGAAAGGTTGCGCATATATTTGCAACCGAATAGTTTTGAAAACAAAATAACACAACAATGAGACGTGATATTTTTCAAGCGGTTGCAGACCCGACAAGACGAGCCATCATCGTCTTAATTGCAGTGCAGGCAATGACACCAAACGCCATTGCCGAACACTTTGACACGACACGACAAGCTATTTCAAAACATCTTCGCATTTTAACAGAGTGTGAACTTGTTAAACAAAACCGACAAGGCAGAGAAATTTACTACTCACTTGAAATTGACAAAATGAAAGAAATAGAAAAATGGTTAGAACAATTCAAAAAGATTTGGGAAACCAAATTCAATCAATTAGACAAAGTATTATTAACGATTAAAAAACAGGAAAAATGAACAATCTATTATTTGACTTCACAGTTGACAAAGCAACTAACACCGTATTGGTAATCAGAGAATTTGCAGCCGAACTTCCATTGGTTTGGGACGCATTTACAAAACAAGAAATCCTTGACCAATGGTGGGCACCGCTACCTTGGAAATCAAAAACAAAGAATATGACCTTTGAAGTAGGTGGACGAAGATTTTATGCAATGGTAAGTCCAGAAGGCGAGGAACATTGGGCAATTCAAGACTTTACTTCAATTTCACCCAAAGACAATTTTCAATTCAAGGACGCATTTGCGGACAAGGAAGAAAACATTAACGAACAAATGCCATCGGCTAAATGGAACTTAGACTTTGCTGAAAATACTGGAATTACAACGGTAAAGATTTCCATAAAGCACGAGAAACTTGCCGACATTGAAATGCACATTCAAATGGGCTTTAAAGAAGGATTTACAATGACCTTAAATGAACTTGACAATTTATTATCATCCTTAAAAAAATAAGACGATGAAAAAGAACAAAATAATTTTTTGGACAGCCACAATTATTGTTGCACTTTGGGAAGCTGTTATGCCAATGGTTACTTGGATTTCAGCACCTGAATATATGACTTTTGGAACTAAACCATTAGGCTATCCTGACTACTTTGCTTACTCATTGGCAATAGCAAAAGTATTAGGTGTTATTGCAATTGTTTATCCTAAAACACCTACAATGCTTAAAGAATGGGCTTATGCAGGACTATCATTTACTCTAATCTTTGCATTTCTAAGTCATCTATTCGTGGACAAAAACATTGGCTTTATGCTTATGCCATTGGCGTTTTTAGGTATACTTATGGTTTCGTATATTTATAGTAAAAAAGTAAATGGTATTGAAAAAAAGTAATTTAATTGAAATGAACAATATTGGCATTGTTGTTGAAAATCTTGATAATGCAATATTGTTTTTTTTCTGAAATAGGATTAAATCTTGAAGGTCGTGGAATGGTTGAAGGTTTTTGGGCTGGGCAAGTTACTGGGCTTGGAAATCAATCTGTAGATGTTGCAATGATGGTTACACCAGACGGACACAGCCGACTAGAATTATCAACTTTTATAGCACCAACAACAATTTCAGACCATAGAACTGCACCAGTAAATTCACTTGGTTATTTACGAGTTATGTTCGCAGTTGACAACATAGACGAGTTGGTAGAACGACTAACAAAACACGGTGCTGAATTGGTTGGAGATATGGTTAATTATAAGAATATTTATAGACTTTGTTACATACGAGGAGTTGAAGGACTATTAATCGGACTTGCAGAGGATTTAACGAAAAAATAAACATTTATAGAAAAAAACTGGTGCTAATAACTAAGTTTTCGTTGCGTCCGAAGGACGGACAATGAAAACGGTGTTGAACGACCACGCAGCAACACCGCAGCTAAACCAGTCCTGCCGTTTGGAGTTATCAAAAGTAGTTTGGAGAGTGTTTTAAAGGATTTGAAGTAATTCCTGTAAATCAATTGAAGGATTAATTTTAAAATGTAAATTTGTAAAAGGATTTAATTCTTAACCTGTAAACTTTTTTTAGGACGAGTCACAGCTAACGCCCCACACTGACCATACGATACATTTTGCTACGAAGGATTACAGAACTCTGCTCCTTGCTCGCCCTTATCCATCAAATAACAATTCAAGCTTATTTTTCTTGAAAGAATTGCTTTTTAAATAACTTTGTGACAAAATTCAATTTGTTTAAAATATTGTAATGATTGTAGCAAAAACTTTTAAATGGGAAGCAGCCCACAGGTTGCCATGGCATTCCGGTAAATGCAGGCACTTACATGGGCACTCCTATAAGATGACTATTGAGTTTGAAGGGGAACAAGACAGTCACGGCTTTGTCATTGACTTCAATGAAATTAAAAGAATAGTAGGGCCATATATTGAAAAAATAGACCATTCTACTATTATTTCCGAGAAAGATACTGAACTGAAAGAAGTTTTTGACGCTAAGTCATGGAGATATTTTATCTTGCCTTATGACTCTACTGCTGAAAACCTTTGTCACTATTTTCTCAATGAAATTGTCCAAGGGAGTATGGAGGAATTGAGGAAGAATAAAATATCGGCTATCGGTGTCAAGGTATTTGAAACCGGCACCTCCTTTGCTTATTTAAGAAAGACATTGGAATAAATCAAAATCAAATATTTGTATGCAAGCACAAGGTCAAACAGTTGAAGAGATTCTAAATAATCTACCGGAAGACAGAATAGAGCCTTTTAATCGATTACATACAACAATTGTTCAAAATTTACCGGAAGGTTTTCAGGCTGCAATTAGTTATGGTGGACTGGGATATGTCGTTCCACATACTTTATACCCGGCCGGATACCACTGCAAGCCGGCTGAACCGCTGCCATTTGCGGGAATAGCTTCACAGAAAGGTTCAATCAACCTATATCACATGGGCATGTATGCGAATCCGGAATTACTCAATTGGTTTGTAGCGGAATATCCGAAACATTGTCAACAAAAATTAGATATGGGCAAAAGTTGTGTCCGATTTAAAAAAATGGAAGCAATACCTTACGATCTAATTGCTGAATTGATGCGCAAAATGAGTGTCAAAGATTGGATTGAACTGTATGAGAAAAGTTTCGTCCGAAAAAAGTAATCTTGTTCTTTACCAATTGGGGTCAATCATACCGTGTCGCACAAGAATAGATGCATATTTAAAAGGTATTGTATTAACTCTACTCAACTATTTTTCTTTATTTATTATAAATTAACGTTATATTTGAATTAAATTATTTCAAACTACATATTACCTAAATATAAACCGGAAGGGAGATTATTTACTACTGATTAGAATCAAGTATTTACTTATTTATGTTCCAAATATTCCTTTGTGATGAATAGAATTAGCGCCTGGATTTTAAGCATTCTCGGTTGGAAGATTGTAGGATGGGACATGAATGCATTAAAAAAGTATGTTCTTATAGTCATACCCCATACGTCCAACTGGGATTTTCCCCTTGGGCTTCTTATTCGAAGTTCAATTAGATTGCGCATTCATTTTGTCGGTAAATCCAGTTTATTTCGCTGGCCATTTGGTGGATTATTTAGAAGAATGGGAGGATATCCCGTAGATCGTAGTAAGAGTCACAATTATGTAGATGCTGTTGCTTCCATTTTTAAGGAAAAGGAAGAGTTTAGGCTTACTATTGCACCGGAGGGGACTCGTAAGAAAGTAGATCGATTAAAATCGGGTTTTTATTATATTGCTCAAAAAGCAGGCGTACCCATTATTTTAGTCGCCTTTGATCATAAAACAAAAGAAATAAGAGTAAACCCTCCTATAGATTCATCTATTTCATGGGATACTCTTTATCAAATCATGATGGACTTTTATAAAGATACAGAAGGAAGGATTCCGGAAAATAGTTTTGAGTTTGTGGAAAAGCACTAACCCGATAGTCTCTTTCTATTGATCCCGAATTCCACTTAAAGGCAAAATGTTGTCTTTAATATGAATTCGGGTTGAACTATGATGAACCTTCGGGACAGCATAATCCCGAAGGGATGATATTTTTATAAAAAGCGTAGAATAATATTTTCAAAATCCCGAAGGGATGACATTATTACAAACCAAGAAAAAATGTATCTGCTCAAAAAAACTGGGACGAATAGATGGAATAATCATTTCACCCATTCTGGGTTCCTCTTTCTGCTATTGAATCTATTCTATAATAATGACAACCCTTCGGGTTTATATTGATAAAAAAGGGGTTGGATTCAGCTCGTCCAAAAAAGTATGAAAATTTTTTACAAACAATACCGATTGGATATTCGTAATAGTCCAATTACATTGGCCTAAACGACTATCATCCCGAAGCTTCGGGAGCATTTTGATTTTAGGAAATCCCGTTTTTCGGGAATACCAAAATATGTTGGACTAATTTATAAATCAATTTGGTATAATATAGCTGAATTACATCTAACTATATCGCAACATGTTGATTATCCAATATATGGAGATACATTGATTCGTGACTATTTGAATTTCAACACAACAAAAAGTTAGCAATATATTTCTTAAAGAAACTATTGTACCTTTAATATGAATTTGGGTTGATTTAAATTACTTTATCTCTGATAACGATTATCCTTTCATAGTATGTCCTTTTGCTTTTTGCGAGGAGCGACCCAATGACTCTATATACATTTCTATTGTATCACCTTCGTGTAAAAACACCGGATGTGGCTTCACTCCTGCGCCAACTCCCGCTGGAGTTCCCGTACTTATTATATCTCCCGGAAGGAGAGTCATGAATTGACTAATATATGAGACCAGTTGGCCAACACTAAATATCATATCCGCCGTATTGCCATTCTGGTACGTCTTGCCGTTGACTATGAGTTGCATCTTTAGGTTATGTACGTCTTCAATTTCATCTTTGGTGACCAGCCAGGGCCCCAATGGAGCAAAGGTATCACAACTTTTCCCTTTACAAAATTGCCCACCCATTTCCTTCTGAAACGCCCTTTCACTGTAATCATTCATCATACAATATCCGACAACATATTCCATTGCCCTGTCAATAGGCACATAAGAAGCCTTTTTACCTATAACTACGGCTAATTCTATTTCCCAATCCGTTTTATTACTATTTAAAGGAATTATTAAGTCGTCATCAGGTCCACATAATGCTGTCGTAGATTTGAAAAATAAAATTGGTTGAGTTGGTATTGTAGAGTTGGTTTCGATAGCATGATCCCTATAATTAAGACCCACACATACTATCTTAGAAGGTCGGCCTACCGGTGGACCAAGTCGTACATCGTCGGACAATAAAGTCATTTCAGAAAAATTATCCTTCAATAGCTGACTCAACTTGCTTATCCCTTCATTTTCAAAAAATGATTCACCGTAGTCATCAAACCATCTTGATGTGTCCCATTTTTTCCCTTCATGTAATATTCCGGGCAACTCTTTTCCTGGAATGCCATGTCTTATTAGCTTCATCTTATCAATCCTTAAATTTCAAGCAATAAAAGTAATGAAATTTTGTATGTGAATGTTTTAAGAAATTATATGTGTATATCATATTTCCCTCTCATTTTTTTATTAACTCAAAATCTGACTCTTTAATTGATATTTAAACTCTTTGGAAGGAATGACTTCATTATTTGGTTCTCCCGCTTCAGGGAAGATAGAGGGGAAAAATAATGAAGTCATTAGGGGGATTTGTTATACACACAATTATATCAACCATTTTTTTCATTCCAATAATAGCTATCGGGATATATCCTTTTTCCAAAAATAGCTGTTCCAACCCGGATGATCGTGGCACCCTCTTCTATAGCGGTTTCTAAGTCGCCACTCATTCCCATAGAAAGTTCCGACATTTCCACTCCTTCGATGTTGAGAGCTACTATTTGTTGGCGTAAATTGTGGAGCAGCTGAAAGCAAGGTCTCGCTTCTTCCGGATTTTCGCTAAAAAGACCGATCGTCATCAAACCCTTTATTTTCAGGCAATCCAATGTCGATACCTCACGGACGAGGTCGATGGCCTTGTCAGGATGGACGCCAAACTTGCTTTCTTCTTCAGAAGTGTTAACCTGAATAAGGATATTGAGCTTTCTTCCGACTGCTTTCAACCTTTCATTGAGTTTTTGTGCCAAATCGATTCGATCTACTGACTGAACACAATCAACTTCACATTTGATAATATCTTTAATTTTATTGGTTTGCAAATGACCGATAAAGTGTGTTTCATGTGGAGTATTTCGCAGCGCTTCGTATTTTTCTTTTATTTCCTGGATTTTATTCTCTCCAATAAGATGTTCGCCGGCTGACAAAGCCATAATAATTCGATCGGGTGGCACGGTCTTTGTCGCCATCAAAAGCCTGACTTCTTCGGGTTTTCTACCTGCTTTATGACAAGCGGCAATCATCCGCCTATGTATATAATTCAGATTGTGGACAATATCTTCCATGATTACTTCTTTTCAGAGAGACAAATAAATTTACGTAAAGTTCAAGAATGGGGCAATCCTACTTTTAGTGAAGCTGCGGCTAACCCCATGATTGGCGATATTACATAGGTCTTGATTACTTATTGGCTAATTGACCACAGGCGGCGTCAATATCTTTTCCCCGGCTTCGCCTAACAGTGACATTGACCTTGTTGGCCACCAACTTATGAACAAACTTATTCAACTGATCCGTATCCGTCTTATGAAAATCTATTCCTTCAACGGTATTATATTCAATAATATTGACTCTAACCGGAAAGTCCTTTGTCAGTGCCGCCAATTGTTCAGCGTCTTCTATCTGGTCATTAAATCCCCTTAATGCCAAATATTCGTATGTTATTCTATTTTTTGTTTTTTGATAAAAATAATGAAGCGCTTCCTTCAAAACGCTGATACTATTTTGATCATTGATCGGCATGATTTCGTTGCGTTTGTTGTCATTGGCAGCATGAAGACTCAAGGCAAGATTTACTTTCATGCCGTCATCGGCAAGTCTTTTTATCATCTTCGCTATACCGGCAGTACTGACGGTGATACGGGAAGGCGACATGCCGAGACCTTTGGGAGAAGTAATTAATTCAATGCTTTTGATGGTGTTAGAATAATTAAGCAGCGGCTCACCCATCCCCATATATACGATATTGGTCAGCACGTGGTCAAAATATTCTAAGGCTTGGCGATTGACATGCACGACCTGATCAATGATTTCGGGATAATCCAGATTGCGGATTCTGCCCATCATCCCCGTAGCACAAAACTTACACGCCAGGCTACACCCTACTTGGGAGGAGACACAGGCTGTATATCGATTCTCCTCCGGGACAGGAATTAATACCGTCTCGATGAGGTGCCCATCATACAACTTTAATCTGGTCTTAATCGTTCCATCATTGCTCTTTTGGATCAAGTCAACTTCCATGGGTTTAAACAAAAAAGACTCATTTAATTTGGCACGCAAAGCCGTTGAGAGGTTAGTCATTTCGTCAAAGGACAAAGCATGTTTTTTCCAGATCCATTCAAATATTTGATGTAGCCTAAACTTTGGTTCACCGTGTTCTATCAACCATTCTTCCAGTTTTTCAGGAGAATAAAGCCGAATATCTATTGCCATGAAAATGTTGTTTAAGTCGCAAAGATAACACTTTCAAAGGTCTATAGTGGGTAAATATACCGTTCTGCTGTACGAAATAGTCAAAGGGCTGATTTTGTTAAATTGATTGTATCGTGTAATAATGGGCAATCGTATTACTTGCTCTTCATCCTATTAATAATTTGGCGAGGCTATTGTTTTATAAATTGTATCATTAGCAACATTAGATTTTTATAGGATTTAATCTTTAGAAGAATTTCATACAATTTGTTTGAAGGCAAGTCCAATAAATTAGAGTTTTGCAAATATTTAAAAAAAAGGACGTATAAACCTGATTTACCTCTTATCTTCGTATCGTAACCATAATTAAGACATGCGTTTTTTTTCATCAAAAATCATCCTTTTCGGTGAACATACTCTACTGTGTGGTAGTGAAGGTCTGGCTATTCCGGGAAAGCAATACTGTGGCAGGTGGGCACAAGGCAGTCAACAGTTTGAAGGTACCGATTTGTTTAAATTTGCTGAATATCTTTCATCGAAGAACTTTCACAATAAAGTCAATCATCACGCCCTTTTGGCAGATGTTCAACAAGGCTGGTCTTTCGAATCCAACATACCCGTTGGATACGGTGTGGGCTCGTCCGGAGCATATTGCGCCGCGGTATATGATAGATATGCGGAAATAGAAGAAACCGATTTAAAATACATTAGAGAAGATCTTGCAGAGATGGAATCCTTTTTCCATGGTGCCAGTTCGGGCATCGATCCTTTGATATCCTATTACAATCAATCTATCCACCTCACATCAGGGCAACCCACAGTCGTATCGTTATCGTCGGAAATTATTGATTCATTTCAAACCGTGGATACCAATATTCGACGCCAAGGTTCTTTTTATATCCAAATGTTTGCGGATAGAATGCAAGACAAGATATTTGCAGGAAAGATTAACGACATCTTGATACCAAGTGTCAACAATGCTATAAAGGCATGTCTGGCAGGCGACTTAAAAGCCCTCTATCAATATTTTTTTGAAATAAGCTATTTTCAACTCGTCTGGATGACGGAGTTTATACCGTTCGATTGGATTAAAAGATGGGAAAAACGCCTATCTGATTACGATGGTTTTTTGAAGATCTGTGGTGCCGGCGGTGGTGGTTTTTTGATTGAGCTTAAAAAAAGCAAGTAAACATACTATTTTTCCTATTCTATATTTCTTTTTAGTCTTTCATGAAGATAAATAGGCTTCTATAAAATAATTTCGGGCAATCGATTTTATCAAAATTTTATAGGAGGCATCTGATTATACCAAACTGATTTATAAATCAATTTGGTATAATCTATTTTCAGATTAGCTAAAGAAGTGAATTTTTTCTAATATTACCCAGTCTTATCATCGGACAGCATTGATTCTATCTCTAATTTGAAATGAGCCTCGATTAATTTGCGCTTTAATTTCAACGTAGGTGTCAGTAAACCTGAATCTATCGTCCACTCTGAGTATAGCAACAAGAATTTTTTGATTTGTTCCCACTTGCCCAAAGAACTATTGAGCCTATCCACTTCTTTCCGGATCAATTGAACTACTTCAGGATGTGAAACCAATGCCGAATGTCCACCTTCCAAACTTATGCCTCTTGCTGTAGCCCAAGCTTCAAGCTGCATGAAAGAAGGAACTATAAGTGCTCCGATATACTTATAATCATCTCCTCCCACAACAATAAGCTGCTCAATAAACCGGCTTTCCTTCATTTTGTTTTCGATAGCCTGTGGTGCAATATATTTACCTCCGGCTGTTTTAAATAGCTCCTTTTTACGATCCGTAATTTTGAGAAATTTCTTTCCAAAATGATCCACCCATTGTCCGATATCTCCCGTATGAAACCAACCCTCTGTATCAATTACTTCAGCTGTCAAGTCAGGTCTATTGTGATAGCCTTTCATAATATTTTTTCCTCGGGCTAAAATCTCTCCATCATTTGCCAATTTGATTTCAACTCCGGGAATAGGTAGCCCGATAGAACCAAGACACCTTTCCTTTTCTGGTACTCTATTGACTGTGAGAACGGGCGAAGTCTCCGTCAAGCCATATCCTTCGATGACATTTATTCCGGCGGCGCTGAATATCGTTATCAGACGAGGCTGCATGGCGGCTGCCCCTGTGATTATAAATTGTACTCGACCTCCTAATGCTTCCTGCCACTTTGAAAATACCAACTTTCTGGCTATTGTAAGTTTCATTTGGTAAAAGAAGCCCTGCTTTTCTCCTAATTTGTATTGTGATCCGATCCTAAGACTCCAGAAAAACAAACTTTTCTTGATACCGGATAGTGTATTCCCCTTTGCCCTGATTTTTTCATATACTTTTTCCAACAACCGCGGTACAGTAGTAAAGCAATATGGTTGAACCTCCTTGAGATTGTCGCCAATTGTTTCAAGACTTTCAGCATAATAGATATGGATATTCATCATTAAATACGCATAAAACACGGTGCGCTCAAAGCTATGACACAAGGGTAAAAAACTCAGTGCTTTCTCTCCGTCTCGAAATGGCAAAACCTCAGCAACACCGGTTAGATTACTTACGATATTTTCATGGGTCAGCATCACACCCTTGGGTGTCCCAGTCGTCCCGGAGGTATAAATGATGGTGGCAACATCAGACTGGACAACCGTTTCTTTTTGGGTTTTTATGGCATCAACATCAATATGCTCAATTGCATTTAGTACTTCAGGTAACCATTGCGCTCCTTCTATTCTATCGAATACAACTATTCCTAACAAGGAAGGGACTCTGCCTAAAAGAGGCATTACTTTCTGAAATATCTCTGCATTTCCTACAAAGGCATATCGAATTTCAGAATCATTGAAAATAAAGGCATAGTCGTCTTCAGAAATTGTCGGATACATCGGGACATCCACTACTCCTATCTGTTGAGCGCCCATATCGACAAAGTTCCATTCCGGTCGATTTTCACTTATGATGGCTATTTTGTCATTCTTTTTAATTCCCTGATTTAACAGAAACTGGCTGACATGGTCTGCATTGACTTGAACATCCCGGTATGTATAGTGCTTCCAATAAGAATTATTTTCGGAATCTATTACTTTGTAAGACAGAAATTCCACTTCGGGATGCCTTTCCAATTGAGCTGTCAAGTAGTCAAATAATCTTTTGATCTCCATCCTTATTACTTTATAAGTTTGCTAATGGCTCTAAATTGATCGGTGCCTGCACAATCCATCAACATAAATAGAATCATTTCAACCGAAACAATAAATATCCCGGATTGCTGCATTCGCATTAAAGCATACTTCTTATTTTCAATGGTGCGGGAAGATATGGCATCGGCGACCACATGTACGGTATAGCCTTTACTGGCAGCGTCTAAAGCAGTTTTTAATACACATATATGGCTTTCCACTCCACATAAAATCAGGTGATGACTGCCGTTTTTTTTCAAATAATCATTGATCTCTGACTGCATCATACAACTAAAACTGTCCTTTTCGAAAATAGGAACATCAGGAGGGTATGTCAGGCCCTTCGATGTATGGCCGAGACCTTTAGGGTATTGTTCCGTTATCATTACATCGACACCTAATATCTCTGCTCCGGTTATAAGTTTTTGGACAGCCTGAATAATTGTGTCGTTTTCGAAGATTGCCGGAAGAAGTCGTTCTTGCATATCAACAACCATCAATGTGCTATTTTCAGCAGTTGGTGTCGTTTTATCTTTAATGTCCATTATATAAAAATTAAATACTGATAGAGCCTTTGCGGAAATCTGTCCTTCCTATGATCGCATTGATAATAAATGGAATGCCTTTGGCGTGACTTTCTTTTGCCTTAAGTAATGATTCATTCAATTCATCCGGACTTTTTACACTTACGCCATCTCCTCCTAAGGCAATGCCTATTTTATGATAATCGCTATATGCCAGATTCATGGCACAGTCGCTTTTTAAAAACTCCACCTGGTCGCGTGCGATCTGACTCCAGCAGGCATCATTGCCTATTACAGCCATGACGGGAAGGTTAAACCGCACGAAAGTATCATATTCCATAAGGCTATATCCAGAACTGCCGTCGCCATATATTATCCACACCTGTCGATTGGGATAAACCAGCTGAGCCCCAAGGGCAAAGCCGGCACCCACGCCCAATGTACCATATACGCCGGGATCCAACCAACTTAGCGGTGACCGTGGGCGTAAAATATAAGATGCTGTGGCAACAAAGTCACCTCCATCGGCAATTAAAATCGCATCTTCTGCTATTTTCTGATCCATAGACATAAACAATGAAAGTGGGTTGATGCCTTTATCTACCGGCATTGTCGCTTGTTCTTCGATTTGAATATTGCGATTGTGATTGATTTCACTAAGGTCGGATATCCATTCTCTGAAGTCACCCTTGTATGCTGTACTAAGGTCTATCAGAAAGTCCATAGGGTCGCCCAGTATGGGTAATGTCGGTTTCTTATTTTTATATAAATCCTTTTTGCTCCTATTGACAGAAATAAACTTTCTGCCTCCAATGTGATTACCATAATCAAGCCTGAAATCATTGGGGACACCGGCGAGGATAATTAAATCTGCTTTCTTGATCGCCTCTTTTCGTTTGTGACGCATCTGCAGATTATGATCCTTGCCCAATAAACCTCGCGCCATACCACTCAGATATACCGGAATTCCCAACGCCTCTACAGCTCTTGCCAATGAAGAGGCTTTGCCAGCCTGCATCATGGCGCCACTGCCAATGATAAGTAAAGGTCGTCTGTGCTTTTTTATGAGTGAGATTGCCTTACTTTTTTCGCCCATGCTGTGATGTGGATAACGAATCGGCACAGTCGATGTGTCCAAACGTACTGCATCCTTTCCGGAAAACAGCCGATTGACATGAAAATTTAAATACCCTCTAAGTATGCGATCTTGAATATTTCGGGGTGAAGTCTCTTTGTTTTTAACACCATACCACTCGCGGACCATCTCCTCGCCGTACAGTGTATCGATAGGGCATTCTACAAACACAGGTCCCGGCACTCCTTCCTGTGATTTAACAAATGCTTTTTCTACAGTTGGAACGATATCTTTGACCCGTTTAAAGGTGGCAGTCCACTTACACACTGATTTTAAGATTGATAGCTGATCAATATCTTGCAAACTACCCCTTCCTTTTAATACCGTCGCCGCTGCTCCGCCCAATAATATTAGTGGAGACTGGGCCAAAGCGGCGTTTTTTACAGCAGTGATGGTATTGGTAACTCCCGGCCCCGCTGTTACTGCAGCTACACCGGGAACTCCGGTGAGACGAGAGACCGCATCGGCAGCAAATACCGCATTGGCTTCATGCCGTGTATCGATAACCCGTATCCCGATTTTCTCCGCCCCTACAAAAATAGGCGATATGTGCCCACCACATAGGGTAAACAAAAACTGGACACCGTGCTTCTTTAAAATATCTGCAATAATTTCTCCTCCATTCATGGTTTAATAAAATAATTTGATCAAGTATGGCCAGAAAACTACAATTTGTTCCGGCACATAATTAACTATTTTTAACCCTCATAATCAGCATTATACGGTTTTTCAAAACCTTAACTGCTGAATTCGGATTTAAGCTATTCAATAATATAATTAAGCAATATAGCAATTGACTTTTTAAATGTAATATTATAAAAAACCGACTTATACAATGTTATGTAATAAAGGTAATAAAAACTCACGAATTTATAGGATAATCGGATTTTTTTCAGTTGGACTTTCTTTTAGGGCGCTTCGCTTTAGGACGCTTCGCTTTTTGGGCACTTCGCTTTTAGGACGCTTCGCTTTGGGACGCTTCGCTTTTGGGCGCTACGCTTTTAGGGCGCTGCGCTTTTAGGGCGCTTCGCTTTTAGGACGAGTCACTCTTAATCCCTAACAACTAACAGCTAACCCCTAACCCCCAACAGCTAACCCCTAATCCCTAACAACTAACAACTAACAGCTAACAACTAACAACTAACAGCTAACAACTAACAACTAACCGCTAACCCCGATTTCCCTATGGTTCTCAAAAATTATTTGCTCTTTTTTTGAAAAAAATTTTGAATTTTATTGCAATATTAACACTGTTAATTATCTTTGCGGTGTTAATTGCTTAAAATGGGAATTGCAGAAAGGAGATCAAAACACAAAGAAAACCTCAGGCAGGCTATTCTCGATGCCGCCAAGAAGTTGTTCTTACGAGATGGATATCATGCCACTTCGATTCGGAAGATAGCACAAGAGATCGAATTTAGCCCAACAACGATTTACCTCTATTATAAGGACAAAGCAGAAATAGCTCATGCCTTACATATAGAGGGCTTTAAGATGCTGGGGCAACAATTATCTGTAGTGCAGCATATCGACGATCCCTTTGAAAGGCTGAAAGTCATGGGCAGGATTTACATTCAGTTTTCTTTGGAAAACACGGATTTTTACGAGCTGATGTTTGTCTTAAAAGAGCCGATGGATCATATCCGGGAGGAAGGGGCTGATATCTGCTGGGAAGAAGGACAACAAGCCTTTGAAATCCTGTGGGCCAATATCGCTGCCTGCCAAAGGGTCGGTTATTTTAATGGTCTTGATGCGGCTAATGTCGCTATGATAACATGGTGTACCATGCATGGTCTATGCACCTTAAACATCCATGGTCACCTCGATTTTGTGCAAACGCATAAAAAAGAAATGTCACACATTACTGATTTATTGGATTCTGCTTACGCTACCTTCATCAAGATTCTACAACGTTTGAAATAATTTTTTTAACAATGAACTTAACACTGTAAACCATGAGGTTGATTTTCAAAATAAATTGGTATTGGATTCTAATCTTGCCATTAACTATACAAATAGAAATGCTTTATGGACAAGCATCCCCTTTGGATAGATATATTCGGGAAGCCTTTGCATCCAGTCCAATGCTATATCAAAGTGACCTTGAAGTCGAAAAGTCAAAGTTGGTGAAAGACTTTGCCCGCAGCTATTACTTTCCAACTGCCAGCATACAGATGGGATATCAGACTGCTGCCGGAGGAAGAAATATCGACCTTCCTGTCGGTGACATGCTCAATGGGGTGTATTCTACGCTCAATCAAATTACCGGTACTTCCTCATTTCCGACCATTGACAATCAGCACATCAATTTTTTACCCAATAATTTTTACGATTTTAAAATACGTACCTCCGTGCCCATCTTCAACCCGGAAGTGTCTCATCAGATACGCCTTGCAGACAAGCAAACGGAAAGTACATCACTGAATCTTCGACTTCGCAAGCGACAATTGGCGGCTCAGATCAAGGAAGCATATTTTAATTACCTGATGACGACCGGAGTTGTTAAGATTTATCGGGAAGCATTAGATTTGGGAGCAGAAGGTCGCCGTATCAACCAACGGTTATTAGAGCATGGCAAAGGGTTGCCAGCGTATTTGCTCAGATCAGATGCAGAGATCGCATCCATCAAAGATGAGATTTTTCAAGCGGAAACAGCGTCCAAAAATGCACGGATTTGGTTCAATTTTTTGCTCAATAAGCCTGATAGTACTGCAATAGATACACTTTTTGACGAAAGCACAATGCTCTCCTATTGCAAAAGCCTTTTGTTGACAACTCCGGGTGATCAGAGGGAAGAAATGAAGATGTTGGTCAATGCTTCGTCCTCCCTTGAAGAGGTGATCAAACTCAATAAAAGTGCCGCCCTTCCTCGCCTCAATGCCATAATAGATCTGGGTTCACAAGCGGAACAATGGCAGTTTAATTCTCAATCTCGGTATTTTCTGTTAGGACTTCAATTGGAGGTGCCACTTTTTTCAGCAAATCGGGTAAAGAATAAGGTAGAACAAGCTAAAATAGACCTGAATCGGAATGAAAGTGTGACCCGACACGCCCGGGATCAATTTGACCTTGCAGGAGAAATCGCCTTGAACAACCTTCGTTCTGCCCTTGAAGGCATTGAAGCCCGCAAAAAGCAAGTCGAAGCAGCATCCACTTACCGTCGCCTCATCGAGAAGGGCTATGCTGAGGGTGTTTCGACATTTATAGAGACGGTAGATGCCCGTAATCAATGGAAAACAAGTCAATTAGCCTACAAAATTCAACTATATAAAGTATTTCAAGCCGGTGTAAATGTAGAGAAAGAGCTGGCATTATTTAACATTGATCAATATTAATATATGAAAAAGTTACACATTGCGGCTACTTGCTTTTTACTTTCTCTTTTTTCATGTAAAGAAGCAAAAATTGAAGAAAAGCCTAAGGACGATGTCATTCCGGTAAAAATCATGACGCTGGAAAAGAAAGATCAAGCTCAAACATACCGACTCTCAGGCCGGTTTACCACCGAAGACGAATCAGCGCTTTCCTTTAAAAATGGTGGCGTTATTCGCACCATTTACGTCAATGAAGGTGACAAGATTCAGAAAGGCCAACTGCTTGCCATTGTGGACAAAACAGAAATAGGATCTATGGTCAACCAAGCTGAAATAGCACTCGAAAAGGCCAAGCGCGACTTTACACGGGCTTCAAATCTCTACAAAGATAGCGTCGCTACTTTGGAGCAAATGCAGAATGCCCGAACCGCACTCGATATCGCACAACAGCAAGTCGTAAATGCCCGATACAATATGAACGCATCTGAAATACGAGCTACCCAATCCGGCTTTGTCCTTAAAAAGTACGCTCAAGAAGGACAGATTGTCGGCCCGGGAACACCCATCCTGCTCATCAATGGTGCCTCAAAGGGCAAGTGGATTCTTAAAGCCGGTGTGAGCGACCGCCATTGGGCAGCAATCCGACTCGGAGACCATGCTTCCGTGATATCAGATGCCTTCCCCGAACAACCCATGCAAGGGGAAGTGGTTGCCAAATCAGAAGGTATAGACCCCACGACCGGAACTTTCAGTATTAATATTCGGATAAAAGACGACGGACGGAATAAATTGGCGACAGGCTTATTTGGCAAAGCAACAATTCAAAGCTCTTCACGGATAGCCGCATGGACAGTGCCTTTTAGCGCTGTATTGGAAGGTGATAAAGAGAATGGGTATGTCTTTGTTGTTGATGATGACCATATCGCACATAAAATCCTTGTCAAGATTGAAAGAATCCAACATCCTGACATCATTATTTCTTCCGGATTAGAAGGCTTTAAAAAGCTTATAACGGAAGGAAATGCCTATTTGAAAGAAGGCTCTAAAGTTACATGGAACAAGTAAAGTTGTTTGTTCCATGTTTTATACCACATCATATAATAAACTTGATTAAAAATTATCAAAAGGGATGAAGATAACAGAATACGCTATAAAAAATAGCCAATTTACCCTTATCATGGTGCTCATGGTCGTCGCAGTAGCCGTCTCAACACTATTGAAGATGCCCCGCTCTGAAGATCCGGAATTCTCGGCTCCTTTCTTTCCCATCGTTGTGGTATATCCCGGTGCCGGACCGGAAGATATTGAGAAAATGGTCGTCGATCCTATTGAAAAGAAAATTTTTAGCCTGTCAGATATAAAAAAGGTCAAAAGCTTCATCCGGGATGGGCTTGCCGTAATTCAAGTGGACTACAACTATGATGTTAACATCAACGACAAATACCAGGAACTCGTACGCGAGGTAAATAGCCTTAGAAGTCAGCTCCCTACAGGCATTCATGCGATAGATATTCAGAAAGCGTCAGCCTCAGATGTCAATATTCTACAAATCGCATTGGTGTCGGAAAATGCTTCCCAGGACGCATTATTGCACCAGGGTGAAAACCTTCAAAAAGCACTGGAAAAAGTTCCGGAACTTAAAAATGTCAAACTGCATGGTGTCAGAGATCGCATTGTTCGGATTGATTTGAAGTTAGATAAGATGGCTCAACTCAATATTCCTGCCACCTTAGTTTCCAATGCTCTACAGAGTGAAATGACCAATATACCGGGAGGCGCCGTGTATGAAGGTAATAGGTCATACAATATCAAAACCAATGCCAGCTTCTCTTCTTTGGATGATATACAGAATACAATAGTTGTAAATCGAGGGACTTCGGCCATCAAGGTGAGCGATATTGCCGATGTTTATTACAGCTATGCCCCTACATCCTATATCACCCGTTTCAACGGCCACCGCTCCATTGTCGTTGTGGCTGCTTTGAAAGAAAATCAAAACATCTCAAAGGCGCAAGAAAAGTATCTCAATGTCATCGATCAATTTAAAAAGAAGCTGCCATCTAACATAGATCTACAACCGCACTTTGACCAAGCCGACAATGTCAATCAGCGTTTGTCCGGATTGGGCAAAGACTTTGTAATAGCGATATGTTTGGTTTTATTAACCTTATTGCCCTTGGGCAACAGGGCCTCTTTAGTCGTAATGATATCCATACCTCTTTCGATGGGCATCGGTATCATACTGCTCAACGCATTGGGTTATAACTTGAATCAACTTAGCATAGTGGGATTTGTATTAGCCCTTGGTTTATTGGTAGATGACAGCATCGTCGTCGTCGAGAACATCGAACGGTGGGTTCGAGAGGGGCATCCTTTAAAAAAAGCCATTGTCCAAGCAACCAATCAGATTGGATTAGCAGTAATCGGATGCACCGCAACCTTGATAATCGCTTTTTTACCGTTAGCTTTTATGCCGGAAGCATCGGGTGACTTTATTAGAAGCCTACCCATCGCCGTTATGCTGACCATATTGGGTTCTCTGATAGTGTCATTGACCGTGGTACCTTATCTTTCAGGAAAGTTTCTCAATCCTTCGACAGCAGAGCACGGCAATATTTTTTTAAAATATCTTCAAAAAGCCATTCACACCACTTATGCCCAATTATTGGACAAAGCTTTGAGATTTCCGGTGATGAGCCTAATCATTGCCTTGATAATCTTTATTGCTTCTCTTAGGATGATTCCCATCGTCGGGGTCAGCTTATTTCCCGCATCTGAAAAACCCCAATTTATGATAGATATCAGCACTCCTTCACAATCCAATATTGCCTATACGGATACAATAGCTCAGCAGATAGAGTCTAAACTCAAACAAATGCCTCAAGTCAAATATTTCTCCACCAATGTCGGCAAGGGAAATCCCAGGATTTATTATAATGTCCAACAACGAAACGAACAACCGGACTTCTCACAAATCTTTGTTCAACTACAACCCAACACGAATCCTTCCGAAAAGCTGGCAATTATCGACACTCTACGTGCCCTTTGGACTCCTTATCTTGGGGCCGAAGTCAAAGTGGTTAATTTTGAACAAGGCATCCCACAGTTGGCTCCCATTGAAGTTCGATTGATAGGCGACAATCTGGACACCTTACAGGCTTTAGCGTCTAAAACAGAGAGTTTACTAAGTAAGGTTAAGGGAGCTATTTATGTCAACAATCCGATTAAGACCGAAAAGACTGATATCCGGATTAAAATAAATAAGGAAAAGGCCATCAGCTTAGGTGTCCCTATCATCAATATCAGCACTACAGTGCGCATGGCTCTCGTAGGCCTTCCCATAGGCACCTATACGGATCAGAATAGGTCTGATGACGAGTACACCATCCTACTCACCTCACCAAGGCATGACCACCCCGATTTAAGCGTCTTTCAGAATACCTTTGTCAACACATTCGACGGAAGAGCCATCCCTATCAGCCAACTCGCCGACATAGAACTGGAGTCGTCGGCTCAGACTATCAACCACCTCAATAAAGATAGAACAGTCTCTGTTACCGCATTTGTTCAACAAGGCTACAACAACTTAGAAGTAACCAATGAGGTCGTTTCTCAAATGGAAAAGATGGCAATGCCCGCTAATTACCACTTTGCCATGGGTGGTGAAGTGGAAGGAAGACAAGAATCCTTTAAGGGTTTTGATTCCATTCTATTAATTACCTTCTTTTTATTTATTGCCGTCTTAGTTTTACAGTTTAAGACATTCAGAAGTACACTAATTGTTCTGTCGGTGATCCCACTCGGTATTGTAGGTGCAGTAATCGCCCTGTGGCTGACCGGCAACTCGCTGTCTTTTGTTGCTACTGTAGGCATTGTAGCCCTTGCAGGAATTGAGGTGAAGAATACCATCCTATTGGTTGACTTCACCAATCAATTACGCCGACAAGGGGTCGGACTGTTGCAAGCAATTGAAGAAGCCGGAGAAAAACGCTTCCTGCCCATCATTCTGACTACTATGACGGCCATCGGTGGACTATTGCCTATTGCCTGGTCCAACAATCCGCTGATATCGCCACTTGCCATCGTCATGATAGGGGGATTGATAAGTTCTACCTTTCTGTCAAGGATTGTTACGCCGGTGGTGTATAAGCTCATTCCACCTGAAATATAAAAAATGTAACTAAAGTAAAGGGCATTTTAGCTGAAGAGAAAGGTCAATAATCGTGCATCAGAAGTCGGAAGAGAAAATTCGGATTAAACATTTATAGGTAATATTTGTATTGAATAAGGAAAATGTATTTTGATAATATGCTCAGCAAATACTACCAATGGCTTGGCTTTTTCAAATATGCTTATTAAAGAATTCAATTTTCAATACTTTTATTTGAATTCGATTTTGTTGTTGTTTGAAAATAGCTTTTGGAAGCTAAAATACATTCCGATATTTTTTCATATAATAAAAATGTATAATGCGTAAATTATGTTTTTTAGTGTTGACTCTGTTCTTTTCGGTTGCCGGATATAGTCAGGTAGCTGCGAAGTTGAACCAAAAAATCGATCCCAATAAGAAATTAATGACGGTAGATGCTTCATGTGGAGAGTGCAACTTTGGATTGGATGGATTGTCTTGTGACCTCGCCGTCAAAATAGATGGCAAGGCGTATTATGTGGATGGTGTTGCGATCGATGAATTTGGGCATCCGCATGGCAAAAACGGCTTTTGTGTAGCGGTAAGGAAAGCTGAAGTTCAAGGTGAAGTAGTTAATGACCGCTTTAAAGCCAGCTATTTCAAGCTGCTCAAGCCTAAGAAAGCTGCCAAGACCGGAAAGTAAATAGAATCCTTTTTCAGAAGGAAGGACTACACTCTTTTCATTATGATCATACCGATAGGATATTCACAATAGTCTAATTTCATTGGTCTAAAGGGATATCCTTTCGGTAATTACACGACATTGATTTCCATAATACTTATATTCAACTTGTTGCGATTTAGTAGGATGTAATTCAGCAATTGAGGTTTTACAATAACGAAAAGTGCTGATTATGAGGGTCGTCCTGATGGACGAATTGTTTTATTTGTTTCTTTAAAATTCCAGTAAGTAATAATATTCAACAAGATCAAATAAGAAATGAAGATCAACGACCTCGCAAATTATCAATTATTTGCCTCTAAAACTTCTGCCCCTGTTGTTTGAATTTCCTGTTCTTGATTTCTTCGAAGATGCTGCATTATACCTTTTTGGGTCATTTGTTTTATTATCAGCCGGCCCTTTTTCTTTTTGTACTGCTCTGTTGTTAGAATCTCGTTTTTGAACAGTCAAATCAGCCGTATGAAAAGGATGGTTGGTAACTACCGGGATTTTTTTTCCGATTAGTTTTTCGGTATCTTTCAAATTCAAAAGATCAAAACCATCCACAAAAGAAAGTGCTTTTCCTGAAGCCCCAGCTCTACCTGTTCTGCCAATACGGTGGACATAAGTCTCTGAAACATCTGAGAGTTCAAAGTTAATCACAAAGTTGAGGTCGTCAATATCAATTCCTCTTGCCGCTATATCGGTGGCAACTAACACTCTTGTTTCTCCCGATTTAAAGTTGTTTAATGCCTTCTGACGGGCATTTTGAGATTTATTTCCATGAATAGCTTCTGCAGATATTTTTGCTTTCTGTAGCTTTCGGACAATTTTATCAGCACCATGTTTAACCCTTGAGAATACGAGTACCGAATCGGAAATATCATTTTTCAGGATATGAATCAACAAATCCAATTTATCATTTTTTTCTACAAAATAGACAGATTGTTGAATGGTTTCTGCTGTAGAAGATACAGGCGTCACCTCCACCATTATAGGTTGATGCAGCATAGCATTTGCCAACTTTTGTATTTCATCTGGCATAGTAGCCGAGAATAGAAGGGTTTGGCGTTGTGGGGGTAGTAGCTTGATAATCCGTTTTACGTCATGTACAAAGCCCATGTCCAACATTCTATCGGCTTCGTCCAATACAAATATTTCCAATTGCTTTAGACTGATGATTCCCTGACCGATAAAGTCTAACAACCTGCCCGGCGTAGCTACCAAAATATCCACCCCTTTTCGTAAGGCAACTTCCTGAGCACCTTGCTTTACACCACCAAACACAACCAAATGTTTCAAGTGCAGGTATTTGCCATACGCTTTTATATTATCTTCTATCTGTATTGCCAATTCGCGTGTTGGCGTTAGTATCAAGGCTTTAATACTCCTATTCTTTTGAGATTTTTCTGTAAGGTTTTGGAGAATAGGAATAGCAAATGCTGCCGTTTTACCGGTACCGGTTTGTGCACAGCCAATTAAATCTTTGCCTTTTAATACTTCGGGAATTGCTTGCTCTTGTATCGGTGTTGGCATGGCATAACCTTGTTCTTCGATGGCTTTCAGAATAGGTTCTATGAGGCGTAAATCAGTAAATTTCAAATATCTTAATTATAATACAGGATATCCTGAACGAAAATCCAAGGTGCAAAGGTAAACAATTTGCTTAGATGCTGCACGGCAATCCTCTGTTTTTTTAATTGAGAATTGAGAATTGAGAATTGATAATTCAATTTGATGTATCATGAAATAGGTTGACAACAAAAATGTGGAAAACTTTTCTAAAATTTGTAAAATGAGACCAAAAGAGCGAAAAGTTTTTTCAGAAAATTTCAAAAGAGAGCAGGTTTCCCGTATAG
>JAGPCT010000001.1 GCA_018057925.1 Saprospiraceae bacterium | reverse complement strand
CGTCAAAACCATCCAAAATAAATTGATTTTGACGAACCATAGAAGCTATCAGGAGTCTCAGATAATTTTTTACTAAAATAGAACGAAAGGTTTATGTCAAATAAAATCTATTATTCAGCAGACCCTAATTGTATGTACGATTGTGTATAGGTATTTGTCCTGATTATTTTATGTCAGGGCTAATGCCCCTTTGTTATTGCCTTGATTCTACGAAGATATGAGGGCTAACGCCCCTACTTCTTTTCCTATTTTTCATTCTTCTGTTTCTTTGAACATTGCAAACAATCATATTTTATGCCGCTCTGATAATTTTAATTTCGTAATTGTGGTCCTTAAAAATAACGAAAATATGAAAACACCATCTTCCTATCCGGCTACGATATACAAGTTGGTATCCTCATCAGAAATGTAATAGATATCCCCTTCACACATGAATTCCCTTTCGCAAATTTATTAAACCCGAATTCATATTAAAGGTACAATAGTTTCTTTAAGAAATATGAAGCTAACTTTTTTTTTGTGTTGAAATTCAAATATTCACGAATCTATATATTTCCAAATATATGATAATCAGTATGTTGCGATTTAGTTAGATGTAATTCAGCAGTAAAGGTTATAAAAAATCGTATAATACTGATTATGAGGACAGTACTTTGATTTTAAAAATAATTTGATTCAATATCTAATTTCAGATTTTTGTAAGAAATATTAGTTAAATATTAATTAATTAGTGAATACTTCGTAACTTTGTTTCAAATTTATACTTTTAACAAATTTAATTTTACTACTAACCTCTTAAATTTTTAAACATGAAAAATTTTCTTATTGTGACCTATATGGTCATGTTGCCTTTATTTCTCGTTGCTTAGACGGAAACCGTCGGAACAGGTACCGGAAACAAAAGCTATGCTGATAATGTTTGGAAAAATACTAAAGTAACTTATACCGGAACAGGAGATACAAGATCTACAACACCATCTGATTATGCGGGTGCATCCGGAGAAAGAAACGTATTTTTAATAGGTTCTATCGGCGGTGATAAAACGCTTATTATTTCAGATATTCAGGTTGCTTCCGGATATTCTTCAGGCACTTTATGTTTTGGTGTATGGAAAGCAACCAATGCCGATAATGGGAGCTATTTACAGATTTCCTATACAAATGCCACCGGCCCAAGTTTTATCACATTACCAACCGGTAGCGGATCATCTAAATGGTATTATGAATGTGTTGATGTTACATTTACAGGTGGTGATGTAACGGTTACATTTACTAATATAGCTACATCGACTGCTTATCAATATAGACTGGATGATATAAGCCTAAGTAGAACAGAATTGCCTATCACCCTCTTAGATTATTCAGTAGCATCATCGAAAAATAAGACATTGGTCAAATTCTCCACCGCCACCGAGACCGACAATGACTATTTTACCGTGGAGCGTTCGTCTGATGGGCGTACCTTTGACGCCATCGGTAAGGTAGAAGGAGCCGGTAATAGTGCCGTCAAGCAGTCTTATGCCTTTACCGATGAGAATCCTCTTCCCGGAGTCAACTACTACCGCATCAAGCAGACAGACTACAATGGCAGTTACACATACACGGAAGTGAAGTCGGTACGCCATCGTATCAGCAACTCCATCGTTACACCGGGTAAGACGGACGGTATCCTCTTTGTAACATCAGACCTTAAGAGCTATGACGTAGTCGTATATAACACTGCCGGTCAAGAGGTGCAGCGCAATAATTCGTTATCAGGTGATCAGAACTTCAGTATCGAGAATCTTCAGCCGGGTATCTACTTTGTACGTATCCTGGATCAGACTTTTAAGGTGTTGAAATATTAATATATCAGGTAATCAAAGTATAGTCTTGTAAAGAGAAGAAAGGCAGGTGTCATGCGATACCTGCCTTTCTTCTTTAGGTGAAATACCGGGCTTTAGGCTCGTATAAATAGGATTCTCTGCGATTTCCTTAATTCCCGTGATTTGGGAGTTGTCTATTAGAAAAATAGTAAAAAAGTGCAGTCTTTATACAGATGTCATTATTTCAAAAATAATAATTTGTATAATATATAAACAAAAGGAAAGCAATGTATTACATGGTATTAACAATTTAATAATATGATATTTTATGTTAATGATTCAATACTATTTTTATTCAATCAAATATTATCTCTAATTTTGCCTTGTTAAATAGAATATATTTTGAACAAATTCTTTTACTAACCTTTTAAATGAATGATATGAAAAATCTTTTTACTTTGACTTTAATGGTCATGTTGCCTTTATTTCTCGTTGCTCAGACAGAAACTGTGGGAACGAGTTCCGGAACCAAGTCTTATGCTAGTAATGATTGGAATAATACAAATGTAACCTATTCGGGAACAGGAGATACAAGAGCTACATTACCATCTGATTATGCGGGTGCATCCGGAGAAAGAAATGTATTTTTGAACGGTTCTCCCGGCGGTGATAAAACGCTTATTATTTCAGATATTCAGGTTGCTTCCGGATATTCTTCAGGCACTTTATGTTTTGGTGTGTGGAAAAACACAAATGCTGATAATGGAAGCTATTTGCAGATTTCTTACACAAATGCCACCGGCCCAAGTTCTATCACATTACCAACCGGTAACGGAACATCTGGATGGCATTATGTATGTGTTAATATTAATTATACAGGTGGTGATGTAACGGTTACATTTACGAATATTTCTACTACCACGGCTATTCAATATAGATTGGATGATATAAGCCTAAGTAGAACAGAATTGCCTATCACCCTCTTAGATTATTCAGTTGTATTATCGAAAAATAAGTCATTGGTCAAATTCTCCACTGCCACTGAGACCGACAACGACTATTTTACCGTGGAGCGCTCAGGTGATGGTCATGCTTTTGATGCCATCGGCAAGATACAAGGCGCCGGTAATAGTGCTGTCAAGCAGTCTTATACCTTTACCGATGAGAGCCCTCTTCCCGGAGTCAACTACTACCGCATCAAGCAGACAGACTACAATGGCAGTTACACTTACACGGAAGTGAAGTCGGTACGTCATCGTATCAGCAACTCCATCATTACGCCGGGTAAGACAGACGGTATCCTCTTTGTAACATCAGACCTTAAGAGCTACGACGTGGTCGTATATAACACAGCCGGTCAAGAGGTGCAGCGCAATAAGTCGTTGTCAGGTGATCAGAACTTCAGCATCGAGAATCTTCAGCCGGGTATTTACTTTGTACGTATCTTAGATCAGACCTTTAAGGTGTTGAAATATTAAGCCGTCAGATAATCAAGGTATAGCCTTGTAAAGAGATGAAAGGCAGGTGTTATGAGACATCTGCCTTTTTTTATTGACCTAACGCCTTAGGCAGATAGAGTCGTTCCGAAAGAATGCGTTCAACCCAAATTCCGCATTCGAAAAATGTGTAATCGATTTACGACTCGTAATCAATGGTTTCTGTAAACCATTGAAACGAGTAGTACATCGGGATTAACCCTCAAAATCAGCATTATGCGGTTTTTCAAAACTTTATCTGCTGAATTAGGGATCAATATAAACCCGAAGGGTTGTCATTATTATAGAATAGATCCAATAGCAGAAAGCGGAACCCAGAATGGGTGAAATGATTATATCATCTATTCGTTCCTGTTTTTTTGAGCAGATAGATTTTTTCTTGGTTTGTATTAATGTCATCCCTTCGGGATTTTGAAAATATTATTCTCCGTTTTCTATAAAAATATTATCCCTTCGGGATTATGCTCTCCCGAATGTTCATCCTTGTTCAACCCGAATTCTTCTTTAAGGCAATACTTTTGCCTCTAATATGAATTCGGGTTTAAATTCCCTCTAATTGTGAAGAGAAATGAAGCCGCATCTTACCGCAGCAATTCCTTGAAGGTGTCGCCCTGACTAATGTCTCCGCTTTTATAGCCTCTATTAAACCATTCTACGCGTTGCTGAGAGGTGCCATGGGTATATGATTCGGGCTGTGTGTATCCTTGTGTGGTCTTTTGGATATGGTCGTCACCGACGGAAGCAGCTGCATTCATGGCGTCTTCAATATCACCCGGCTCGATAAATTTTTGCTCATAGTGAGCCCATACACCGGCAAAATAGTCGGCTTGTAGCTCCGTGGCTACCTGAATTCTATTGCCATCGGTCTGATTAGATTGACTTTGAAGCTTGTGTGTCTCCTGCAAGATTCCCAAGAGGTTTTGGACGTGATGGCCCACTTCATGCGCTATGATATATGCAATTGCAAATTCACCGCCCTTAGCCCCGAAGCGGTCTCTCAACACATTGAGGAAGGCTATGTCCATATAAAGCGTCTGATCGACCGGACAATAAAAGGGACCTGTGCTGGCATTGGCTCCACCGCATCCGGATGTTGTCGCATCGGTAAAGAGCACCATCTTGGGTTCTGTATATGTTCTGCCATTTTGTCGGAATATCTGACCCCAGGTGTCTTCCGTAGAGGCTAAAACAGTAGAAACAAATTCGCCGACCAACTTTTCTTGAGGCGTTAACTCTCTTGCCTCTTGGGTCTGTTGGGGCTGTTGCATTTGTTGAGACAGGGTATTGAGGATATCTGCACTGTCTCCACCCATAAATAGCTGTACCAACATAAATAGAATTCCGATGGCGCCACCTCCGATAGCGACTTTGCCGGTGGTGCTCATTCCTCTTCTGTCTTCGAGATTATCACTCTGACGACGACCTTGCCATTTCATGTATATACTTTTTTAGATTTAATCAATAAAGAGAACCTTGTAACCATAAAATAGACTAATCTATTTATAAATCAATTCGGTATTAAGACTTCAAAAGCCTAATGTGGTAACAAAGTACAGCAACTTTTTTTATTTGTCAAAATTTATTTTTGAAAAATTGGTTTTGGATGACGAGTGATGGGCTTTACCACGTTTTAAGTTGTTTGACATCAAAAGTCCATTCCGGAGAGCGCAATTTATCGATAATATCAGCGCTGTACCAGGGACTTAAGGAAGCGTCATTAAAGTTTTTTAGAATCTGAGTTTCTTGTGCGGGCATATAGCTTTGAGCTAAGAGAAAGACTTTTTTCCCATTTTTATTGGTGGCTACATCGACTACGATAACGGCGTGACCCGGTGACCCTCCGATAATAAAGACATCGCCAATCGATATGTTTTTAATACTCCTGGAGCGCAATGACTTAGATAGGGAGATCGTGCCGGCATAGGTAAAAACGTTTTCCAGATAGTCTCTAAAATCGGAATAAGAGTTAGACGCTTCTGCTACCTTGCTCCATCTGACTTGGTTGCCGTTGACGATGATTCTATTTCCTTTCATCCAGGTGGAATAGTCCATTTTAAAGCCATTGGTGAGATTGAAGGAGATTTTTTCGTAATCCTTTATGGAATAAAAATATTCACTCCTCAATCGAATAATAGCATCTGCACATTGTTGTAAATTCTGATCTGATATGTCCATATCAACGACGGCATCATACACAGCCTTGTTTTTTATGTTGCCGTTGTGATATAAGACCTTCGAACCGGCTGGTTTCAGCGGAAGATTACGCAAAAAGTGAGCAAAAGTGCCTACAGCTACCGGTTTGCGAGAAAATCCATCCGGCGGAATAAATCTTGTCTGAACAGTCATGCCACCTTTATCGATGTTGTTGACAATATTTTCATCCGTAACAATGGTCGATGGAGCAGTAGGATAAACCGGATCAACGGATTGACCACAACTGCTGAAAGCAAGGCAAATGTAAAGCAATAAAACTGACCCTTTTTTCATATATATTTAGAGGTAAACATTTAAAATCGGCTTTAACTATGACAGTTTTGATAGTATGTATTAGTTTCCCGGTTGATATCCGAGACTATGTTCATCTTATAAATTTACTAGTAAATTTTCCCTTTTGTGTAAAAAGTGAAAGAAATTATTCCCTTTGAAACACTATTGTAACTGTGATGTAGCTAATTTTATTGTTCAAAGACGACATCAAAGAGGGATAATTTTTAAATAATTTTAATTTAGATTTAATCTATTTAAACATATATTTGCCTAAAATTTTTGAAATAATGAGGCGAATTTTACTGGTAATCGTGTTGTCCAGTTTATATGTTGTAGGAAGTTTGAGGGGACAATCAATGATTGACAGTCTTGACGAAGCGACATCATCAGATGTTAAGTGGTATGATAAATTTACAATGGCTTCTTATGGTGTCATGAATTATCATCGCTACGACTGGCAAATATTACCTTCAAAACGCAATGATATTGACTTTGAGCGGGCTGTAGTTCAGCTTGGGTATCAGCCATCTAAAAGGTGGTTATTCAATATGGAGTTGGAGATAGAAGCAGGTGGGACGGGTGTTGCTTTGGAGTTTGACCCACTTGAAGAATTTGGAGAATATGAATATGAAATCGGAAAGGGTGGTGAAGTATGGTTGGAACAGTTTAATTTTCAATACAACATTACGGATAATCATCAGATAACATTTGGGCGGATAAAAGTTCCTTTTGGACTCATGAGTTTTATGGATGAACCTACTGAATACCATACAGCGACGTTGTCAGAGATGGAGAATACGATTTTGCCTACCAACTGGACAGAATTTGGTGTAATGGCATCGGGACGGATTAAAGGAAATTGGAAGTATTATGGTGGCATAGTCAATGGTTTAGATGGAAGTGCATTCAATTCCGCAAATTTTATTAAGAGGGGGAATCAGAAGCGTTTTGAAACCACCAATGTAAATGATATTGCTGTAGTGGGTCGTATTGATTATGAGTTGGGTTATGAAAAGGGATTCGGAGTAAGTGGATATTTCGGCAATACGGTCAACAATCGTCCCAAGCCTGATATTCTATACGATGCTTACCTCGCTTTGGTAGAGGCGCATGGCGTATATGAGTTGGCGCCTTTTGAATTTAGTGGAATCGTACTTTATGGGCAATTGCAAAATTCAGAAGCAGTTTCCATAGCTAATCGCAATTTGTCCAATAATCTCAATGTCAAGAGGACGCCGGTAGGTCGTTCTGTCTTGGGATGGAGTGCAGAAGTGGCATTTGAGCCATTTGACTTATTCAAAAAGCATCCCAATAGTGAGCTGTATTTTTATGGAAGAATAGATTCTTATGATACGCAGTTTACCACTCAAGGGGCAATATTCAATAATCCAAGATGGGATCGCATCACTTATTCGGGGGGTATCAGTTTTATGCCTACCATTTGGCTTGTTTTCAAGGCTCAATATGCTCGGCAGTATCTGGGCATTACGAATAATCGGATTCAGGATACATTTTCGATGGGTTTTGGCTATTATATACGATAAAATTTAATAATTAAATAAAAATGAATACAATCAAGGTAACTATTTTCTTTATGGTATTGATGTTAGCTCTTTCATCCTGTAAAGATGATGTAATTGATAACTTGGACAATAAATATACGGACGAGATAGCGAATACAGTAGATGGGGTGATTTTTAAAACGTATGAAGAATTGGATTCCAAGGCAGGGAGTTTGGAGTCTAATCTCAATGCTTTGAGTTATGTCACGACGGCGGAACAATTGGAAAATGCACGTCAGGCATGGAGAGATGCGAGAATTCCATGGGAGCAGTCGGAAGGTTTTCTTTTTGGACCTGTAGATTCAAAAGGTATAGATCCGAGTATTGACTCCTGGCCCGTGAATGTAGAGGATTTGAATGCAGTGTTGAACAGTAAAGATTCGCTGACGAAGGAGTATGTTGATTTATTAGAAGGCACACTAAAAGGTTTTCACACTATTGAATGGATTCTATTCGGTGAGTCGGGCGACAAGAAGATTGAGGACATAAGCCGTAGGGAATTTGAATATCTTATTGCATGCGCCAAAAGCTTAAAAGGCTCTACGTCTCAATTGCTGTTGGAATGGAGTCCTTCAGGTGGTAATTTTGGAACAATAGTCAAAAGTGCCGGGACTGGAAACAATCAGGTATATCCTTCGCAGAAGTCGGTTTTATTGGAGTTTAGCAATGGAATCATCACTATTGCAGATGAAGTAGCCAATGGTAAGATTGACGAACCTTTCAGTAATCAGAATCTTTTATTTGAAGAAAGCCGTTTTAGTGCCAACTCGAAGAATGACTTTGCCGACAACATCAGAAGCATCCAAAATATGTATTTGGGAGGTATTGGTAAAGAAGGTTCTGGATTATCTACCATAGTCAAGTCAAAAGATCTGGCATTGGACAATGAAATCAGAGCATCCATCGCCGACGCTATCAATGCGATAGAAGGGATACACGGAACATTTTCGGAAGCCGTATTTAACAATAAGGCCGACGTCGCAAATGCACAGAAAAAGGTGCGAGATTTACTTCAGTTGTTGGAGTCCAAGTTGCATCCATTTCTCAATCAATTATGAAAATAATATAGATTAATGTAGGGTAGGAGAAAAGTATTAACAATGACTAATAGGGTTATAATCTGTATCTGTCTGTGGATGTTTTTGGTGGTGACATCTTGTTCGTTTGATGATGATAAGATAGAGAGTGTATCATTGGCAGGGGGTGAGACAACGGTAGAAGCAGAGTTTTCTAACGCATTTCAGATACCTGCACCCAATATGTCAATGGAAGAATTCGATTTTCACCGTCAGGGGGATGCACTCTTTGAAGGGATATTCATTACGCCGCCGGCTCCCGCAATGGGCGGTCTTGGGCCATTATTTGTCCAAAATAGTTGTGCCAGTTGCCACAAGAAAAATGGGAGTGCCGCCTTTCCACTGTCAAGCGGTGATATGGGTGGTGTCCTTGCGAGGGTAAGCCTTCCCGGGCATGACAATCCCTATTCTATCCTGCCTGTGCCAGGATATGGAACACAAATTCAGACAAAGGCCACATTTGGCGTATTGCCGGAAGCTAAGTTGTCCTATCATACTACTACGGTAGAAGGAAGTATGATGGATGGCACAAAATATAATTTGAGACAACCTAATTTTTTCTTAGAAAACTTTTATGTGCCTTTTCCTTCCAATGCTCAGATGTCGATACGTATAGCACCACCGATTTTAGGTCTTGGTTTGTTAGAGGCGATACGTGAAGAAGATATTGTAGCTTGGTCAGATCCGGAGGATAAGGACGTGGATGGAATTTCCGGCAGGCCTAATTATGTGTATGACATCAGGACAAAGTCCGAACGGTTGGGAAGGTTTGGTTGGAAGGCCAATCAATCAGACTTGTATAACCAAACTGCTCAAGCGTATTTGGAGGATATGGGTGTGACAAGCCCTTTTCTTACCAAAGATCCATCCTATGGGCAGTTGCAACATGATAATAAGGATGATGATCCGGAAATTCCGGAATTAACCGTTTTAGCGACGACATTTTATACACAGTCCTTGGGTGTGCCGGACCAGCGTAGGAAAAATGATGGAGAGGTAATCTATGGAAAAAAACTTTTTCATTTTATTGGATGTCAATCGTGTCATAAATCGGAGGTGAAGACGGGTATTCATCCGGAATATTCTTTTCTTTCCAATCAGACGATTCATCCATACACCGACTTATTGTTGCACGATATGGGTGAAGAATTGGCGGATCATCGCCCCGATGGAAAGGCCAATGGCTTGGAATGGCGTACACCACCACTTTGGGGTATCGGTTTGCGTGAAGTTGTGGGAGGACATACCAATTATCTACATGACGGCAGGGCGCGTAATGTCGAGGAAGCGATATTGTGGCATGGCGGTGAAGCATTGAAATCAAGAGAAAATTATAAAAAGTTATCAAAAAGTGATAGACAGAAACTGCTTTTGTTTTTGAATAGCTTATAGTAAATTGTTAAGGATTAATTTGGCAGTATTGACATTGATATAGCCGAATAATGCTGATTAATAGGAAAGTTCCGTTTTACGAATTGTTCCAGTATTTTATTTAAATATCAGATATCAAACGGATTAGATATTATACATTTACCTAATTATGTATATGAGTTCAAAAAAATAATAAAACAGCATCCGTTTCAATAATTATTTTTTACCTTTACATCTTAACCCAACAAATCACCTATGTCATCACGTGAATTAATAAGTTTCGATTGGGCGATGAAGCGCCTACTAAGAAACAAAGCCAATTTCGGTATCCTCAACGGATTTTTGACGGAATTAATCAAGGATGAAATCTCCGTACAACACATCCTTGAGTCAGAAAGCAATCGGGAGAATGAGCAGAACAAGTCCAATAGACTCGACCTATTGTGTGTCAATCAAAAAGACGAGCTGATAGCCATTGAGATACAGTACTATGTAGAACCTGATTATTTTCATAGATTTTTATTTGGAGTGTCAAAGATCATCACGGAATACTTGTCCAAAGGAGATCCTTACGCTCTAGTTAAAAAGGTGTATTCGATTAATATTCTATACTTCGACCTTGGAATGGGTATAGATTATGTGTATATCGGCAGAACAAACTTTGTAGGGATGCACCACAGCGATACTTTGATGCTATCAGAGAAGCAAGTTAAAATGTTTGATAAAAAAGAGCCGAGTGGAATTTTTCCGGAATATTATTTGTTGAAAATTAATAAGTTTGACAATCTGGCAAAAAATACATTAGACGAATGGATATATTTTTTAAAGAATACAAAATTGCCGAAAAACTATAAGGCCAAAGGATTACAATTAGTGGATAATCAATTACGTTATGACAATATGGATGCAGCAACAAAAATAAAATACAAGAAATATCAAAAGAACTTATTGGTATCCAAAGACATGTTAGAAGGCGCATGGGAAACCGGATTATTGGAAGGGGAAGCCAAAGGAAAAACACAAGGAAAGATTGAAGGAAAGATTGAAGGAAAGATTGAAGGAAAGATTGAAGGAAAGATTGAAGGAAAGATTGAAATAGTCCTAAAGTGCCACTCTAAAGGGTTTGATATAATTACCATCTCAGGTATAACCGGTTTTTCGGAAGATGAAATTAAGAACATATTAAACAAGAATTAAATCCAATTTCCAGATATTGGGTTTATCTAGACACAAAATTTTGGATAAACTCTACAATCCCGATTGTGGTTTATTTGGAAGATTTCAATTTTATGGATTAAACCACAATGGTTTTCTGGTATTATTGAAAAGCTTGTAACAAATTAGCCTATACCATTCAGTGTAGAATTTTTCAGCATATAATTAAAGTGAATAACATTGTTTTTTATACCTTGCAATAAATTAATGGAGCATGAAAGCTAAGGTAAATGAGCAATTTGAATATGATTTCACTGAACAGATGTCCGGAAAGTTTATTGATATCATTCCTGATGGAGCATTCATGATGGTCAGAATTGATGGGATTAATTATAGATTTAGATTGGTGCATGGTTCGGATAAATCCTATGAAGTAGAAATCAATAATCGTATTTATCGGGTGAAGTTGGAAGACGAGTTGGATTTACTCATTAAATCAATGGGGCTAAAAGGGAAGCGTAATCATATTATGTCTGAAATAAAATCTCCTATGCCCGGATTGGTTTTTAAAATAATGAAACAAGCCGGAGATACTGTCATTGAAGGGGAAACCCTTTTGATCTTAGAGGCCATGAAAATGGAAAATTCTATCAAGTCTCCGAATGATGGTGTCATAAAGGAGATTTCTGTAGTTGAAGGTCAAGCTGTAGAAAAGGGTTCTATTCTACTATCCTTTGAATAACAAAATCAATGCGCTTCAAGCCAATTTTCACCGACTCCACTGGATACTTCTATCGGTACAACTAATCCAGGGATTGCATTTTTCATTTTGTCTTCGACGATAGCCATCACTTGATCTAATTCATCTTTTTTAACGTCAAATACCAATTCATCATGTACCTGCATAATCATTTTAGTTGAGAGGTTGTGTTTTTTAAACTCTCTGTGAATCTCAATCATTGCCAACTTAATCATGTCGGCAGCTGTGCCTTGGATGGGGCTGTTGACGGCAATTCTTTCTGCTCCACTACGCGCCAGTGAGTTGCGTGAATTGATGTCTCTAAGATATCGCCTTCTACCCATCAGGGTGGTGACATAGCCTTTTTCCTGTGCTTCATGTACGATTCCATCCATATATGCCTTTAGTCCGCTAAATTGCAAGAAATATTGGTCGATAATCTCTTTGGCTTCTACTCTTTTTATACCCAATTGACGACTGAGGTTGAGAGAACCTGCACCATAGATAATACTGAAGTTGACCGTCTTGGCATTGCGACGTTGATCTGGTGTTACTTCATCAATAGGTACATTATAAACTTTGGCTGCAGTAGCGGTATGGATATCCAAGCCTTTTTGAAAAGCATCAACCATATTGGCATCTTTGCTTAATTCAGCGATAAGTCGCAATTCAATTTGTGAATAATCGCATGAAAGAAGGATGTAATCACTATTTCTGGGAATAAATGCCTTGCGTATTTCCCTGCCTTCACGAGTTCTGACGGGAATATTTTGCAAGTTGGGATTGTTGGAACTAAGGCGTCCTGTCGAAGCCAATGCCTGATTGAAACTGCTGTGAATACGCTGCGTTGTCGGATTGATCATCTTAGGCAAAGCGTCCACGTATGTAGATTTCAATTTACTAAGGCTACGATGATCTAAGATGTCTTGTACAAATGTGTGTTCTAATGCTAATTCGGATAGCTTAGCCTCGTCAGTAGAAAAAGCCCCTTGTTTTGTTTTTGTCCACCTGTATGGAATATTCATAGTCCCAAAAAGTAAGTCGCCAACTTGCTTTGGACTGCTAATATTAAATGTATGACCTGCCTGTTGATAGATTTTTTCTTCTAATATATCAATCCTTTGTCCTAGCTCTACACTGTATTTATTCAAGTATTGCGCATCAATATTGACTCCTGCCATTTCCATATCAGCCAAAACATAGATGAGCTTGCTTTCTAACGTTTCATATAATTTTGTTGCATTGATGGATTCAAGTTCGGGCATTAGGTATTGGTACAATTGATAAGTAATATCGGCATCTTCGGCAGCATATTCCTTAATGTCTTCCAATGGTACATCTTTCATGGATAATTGGTCTGCTTTCTTGGTACCAATAAGGTTTTCGATAGCTACAGGCTTGTATTTTAAATATGTTTCGGACATATAATCCATGCCGTGACGCAAGTCCGGTTCGACGAGATAATGGATGAGCATAGTATCATAAAGCCTGCCTTTTACTTCGACATCATATTTTTTAAGTACGCTAATGTCGTATTTTAAGTTTTGACCTATTTTGTCCTTTGTTTCATCGAGCCAGAATGGTTTTAGCTTATCCACGATAGTTTGTGCTTGAGCTTGATTGTCGGGCACAGGAATATACCAAGCATAGTGTGCTTTATGGCTTACTGAGATGCCTACCAATTCGGCGGTTATTGGGTCTAAGCCTGTAGTTTCTGTATCAAAACAAAAATAGGCATGATGTGTCATTTCGTCAATAAATTCTATCCAGTCTTGGTCTGTACTGACAAGGCGATAGTCGTGATGCGTATTGGTAATGTCAGCGGTGGCATTTGAAAGTTCTTGAATAAAAGATTCAGTAGCTTGAGTTGGTTGTTCATCAAAGAGTGAAGTTTGATACGATTCTTCTGGATTTTTATTATTCACTTTTGGTTGTGGCGTAGTGGATGGAAGCTTACCCTTATCAAAGTTGTACGATAAAATATTATTTGCCAACGTTTTAAATTCTAGTTCTTTGAAGACTTCGAGTAAGGCTTCTTTGTCGAATTGTTCAATTAAATAATGTTCGTGATTAAATTCGACGGGTGCGTCAAGATGAATCGTTGCAAGGGTTTTGGATAGAATAGCCAAGTCACCTTTTGTTCGTATGGTTTCCTGGAGTTTGCCCTTCATTTTGTCGGCATTATTAAGTACATTCTCGATATTATCAAATTCATCGATAAGTTTTACGGCTGTTTTAGGGCCTACACCGGGTAAGCCTGGGATGTTATCGACGCTATCGCCCATGAGACCTAAGATGTCGATGACCTGATCAATTCTCTTAATTTCCCATTTTTTCAAAATGTCTTCAACGCCCAAAATTTCAATGTCATTGCCAAAGCGAGCCGGCTTGTATTGGAAGATGTTTTCTGAAACAAGTTGTGCATAGTCTTTATCCGGTGTAACCATAAATACTTGAAAGCCTTCTTTTTCAGCTTTTTTGGCTAATGTACCTATGACATCATCCGCCTCAAAATTTGGAATAATTTCTACCGGAATACGCATGCCTTCCATAATACGGATGATATATGGCAATGCCAAAGTGATGTCTTCGGGTTGTGCATCGCGTTGTGCCTTGTATTCTTCATACAGTTCACTCCTGAATGTACCGCCTTTGGGGTCAAAGATAACTCCTATGTGGCTTGGTTTTTGATGGATTATTAGATCCCAGACGCTTCGTACAAAGCCACTGATAGCTGAAACATTTTGACCTTTCGAATTCATCAAAGGCCTATTGATAAATGCATAATGTGCACGATATACCATGGCGTGACCATCGATAAAGAAAATCCGCTTTTCTGATGACATATTTGGAGGTTTTAAAAAGTAAATGTAATAGAATATGTGGTAATGATAGAGAGTATTTTTGACGAGAATACGATTTCTCAATTGAAAAATAAGGTAGATTCGACTAAAGACTTTTAAAGAATACGGAAAATACAGAGAAATATTGGCGGTGGAAGAAACAAATTATAATTTTTTGTATCTTTGTGATGCAAAAATCAAATTAATAATTAATCTTTGCATAATTAAAGACTACAAGTGGAAAAGACCCTTGCCGAAATGTTCAATTTTTCTTCAAAAGGCATGAATGTTCTATTCATTGCACTTAATGAGAATGAGTGCAAGTTTCTTTCTACTCTTTATGATACTAAACAAATTCTTTACCCGCCTTCATTTTGCATTTTCCATTCAACAAAAAATAGAAATTAATGACCATTATTAAATTGATGACTTATATAGGTATAGTTGCTTTGGTAGTTACAGCACTTACTATATATTTAAAAAAGTCAAAAAATTATGGAATAACCTATTTACAACACTTTGCCGGTATTTTGTTTTTAGTTTCCGGCTTTGTCAAGGCAGTAGATCCATTGGGGACTGCATTTAAGACGGAACAATATTTTGATGCTTTTTATTATACATTGGAAGGGACTAAGCTTAGCTTTTTGGCGTCTATTTTCCCATTTCTCAATCAGTATGTCAATGCCTTTTCCATAGGAACTATTGTATTGGAGATGATGCTCGGTGTAATGTTGATTTTAGGAGTATTGCCGAAGTTGACTTCATGGATTTTTTTATTGTTGATGTTGTTCTTCACTTCACTTACAGGATTTACTTTCCTAACGGGATATGTTCCGCCGGATGCTAATTTCTTTGAATTTAGCAAATGGGGACCTTATGTAGATTCCAATATGCGTGTTTCCGACTGTGGTTGTTTCGGTGATTTTATCAAAATTGTCCCAAAAACATCTTTTTTGAAGGATATATTTTTATTGATACCGGCGATTTTATTTTTAATGTATCATAAAAAATTTCATACGTTGTTGACGTCAGGTGCACGGCTTGGTATCACAATAGCCAGTTTTGTTGCATTCATGTTTTATTGCCTTAACTATACTTACTGGAATGAGCCTTCCATTGATTTTAGGCCATTTAAGGAAGGAGTAAATGTTAGAGAGCAGAAACAGCGTGAAATGGAAGCAGAAGCAAATCGACCTGTGTTTCAGGTTATTACACCTAAAGCTGGAGGCGAATCTATTACCTTAAGTTCCGAAGAGTATGCCAAGCGATGGAAAGAGTTTCCAAAGGAAGAGTTTGATATTGTCCAGCAGACCGGTGAATCAGAAATGGAGCATTCTAAAATCAGTGATTTTCGTGTAACAGACAAATGGGATGAAGATGTGACAGAACAGATTCTATCAGATACGGGGTATAGTTTAATGATTATTAATTATAAGGTGAAGTTAGATTTTGAAGATAAACAGGTTGAGGTTGCCGATACCACATTTGCTCCTGTCGATTCAATGGCAACAGATTCTTTGGCTACACCCGCTATTGTTAGTATCAAGAAAACCATCGAAAATATGCAGATTCCTAAGTTTATGCCGGAATGGGTACAGTTGTACAACGATAAAATTACACCATTATTAAAAAAGGCTGAAGAAGAGAAAATGTCAGCTTGTATCATTTTTGGTGGCTTGTCAACAGAACAAATTAATTTAGCTACCAAAACGTTGGATATTACAGTTCCAGCTTATCAAGCTGATGAGACCATACTAAAGACAATAATTCGCTCTAATCCGGGAATATTGCTTTGGAAGGATGGCGCTATCATTAAGAAATGGCACATTAATAAGGCTCCGGAATGGAAGGAGATTCAAGAATACATGAAATAAAATATATACGTAACTAACACGAAAGGACTCAAGATAACAATGATAAGTAGAAGAAATATACGTATAAAGGTGATGCAATCTTTGTACGCTAATTATACAACGGAAGGATTAAAAAAAGAAGAGGTTTTGGCTGCTTATGATGAGACAGTACGTTACGCCTATACCTTAATGTATTATCAACTTTTTTTACTTGGGAAAATAGCTGAACATTCTCAAGATGACCTTCTCAAACGACAGAAAAAATTACTACCAACAGACTTTGATAAGCAATTTACTGCCAAGTTGTTCAATAATCCTGTAACACAGAGAATTATCAAGAACAAAAAGATTAATGAAGTAGCAGAAAAATATGGTTTTAAAGATATATTATCGGAAGATTTTACGAAGAAACTGTATAAAACCTTCAGTCTTATGCCGGAGTATAACGAATATGTCTTAAATGGCTCTACTCCTGAGGATCATCAGAATATCATCTTGTTATTATACAAGGATTTATGTAAACAGGAGTTCTTTAACGATACGATTGAAGACTATTTTTTCAACTGGCAAGATGACCAGTCCATTGTGATAGGTACCATAAAAAAGATTATCAAAGATTTTAAAGATCAGTCCGATATTTCTGATGACTATGGGCCGTCAGACGAATCAACCCATGACTTCGGTAGAGAACTCCTTAAATATGTATTGGTTAATAATGAATCTTTGGAGGAAATCCTAAAACCATTGATTGAAAATTGGGATTTGGATAGGGTTGCCACTGTGGATATGACGTTGATAAAGATGTCAGTAGGTGAAATGCTCATTTTTCCTACCATTCCTACTAAGGTTTCTATCAATGAATATGTGGAATTAACCAAAACATATAGTACGGATAAGAGCAAAGATTTCGTTAATGGAATATTAGATAAAGTTTTGCATACCCTTTTAGAAAAAAACTTAATCAGCAAATCAGGGCGTGGTTTGGTTGAATAGTATATTTTTAAATTAAATGTTTGTTGCATCAAAGATGAATGGCAAGTAGGGATTGATTTTTACTTCATATAATTTTCGATGCAGCAATAAAAAACTAAAATTATTAAACATGAAAAAGTTATCATTTTTATTCGTGTTATTAAGCTTTTCTTTCAATTTTTTAATGAGTCAGAACGCTGACTACAAAAGTGCCGTTGGGTTATCCGGTAGAATAGGCAATGGAGATGCACTCAATGACATCGATTTCGATATGGCTCATAGTCATTTGAATATTGATGGAATGTATGGGCGAAATTTTACCAATTGGTTGAATGTGACTGTTCCGGTGGGGGCTTCTTTATCAATGAATAATACTTTAGATGATAAATTTATCGGTCTTCATGGAGATATACTTGCTCAGATAGGGATGTTTGATAGAAGTAGAGTTGCGGCTCCATATCTTTATTTGGGTCCATCTTTTTCTTTGAGTAAAGACTTTGTAAAAGATGAGTTGAACGTATTTGAAATAGCTGCGCGAGCTGGCGTTGGCGTGAATATTAAGATTGCAAACCAATTCTTAGTAGGGATTAGTGCAGGTTATAACAACAGCTTTAAAGAAAATCAAAAAGGTTTTCTGGATGCCGGAATAGGAGTCTATTATTTATTTGGTGCATCCGGAAAGGATAAGCCACTTAGTATGAGGAAATTGAACAAATTAGATAGTGATGGTGATGGTATTCCGGATATCAATGATGAATGTCCGCATACTGCCGGTGTTGCAGCATTTAATGGCTGTCCTGATTCTGATAATGATGGAATTCCTGATTATATGGATAAATGTCCAGATCAACCTGGACCAAAGACTACCATGGGTTGTCCTGACAAAGACGGAGATGGCGTGCCTGATAATGAAGACAAGTGTCCTGATATCGCAGGCGATGCGAAATATTTTGGATGTCCTTTTGTGGATTCAGATGGAGATGGCGTTCCGGATAATGAAGATCTTTGTCCTGATGTTAAAGGATTGGTAAGGTTTAAGGGTTGCCCTGATACTGATGGTGACGGTGTGCCTGACAATATTGATAAATGCAAAGACAAAGCAGGTACAATAGAGGCATTTGGTTGTCCTGACACGGATGGCGATGGCATTCCTGATCATGAAGATAAATGTCCAACAGTAGCCGGTGTGCCTGAATTGAAGGGTTGCCCTGCCGCCAATCAAGCAGATATCAACATCATGACCAATGCTGCGAGAAATGTAACATGGAATAACAATGCTTTTGCTCTTAGTTTTGCTTCTCAAAGTGAGTTGGACAAGGTTGCATCAGTCTTAAAGAAAAATAAAAAGTATATGCTTACGGTTACAGGATATTCTGATGAGAATACACCGGCAGGTGAGGTAACAGAGCTAAGTCAATCCAGAGCAGAAGAGGTTAAAACATATCTCATTAGTAAAGGTATTGAGGCCAAACGAATAACAACAAAGGCAGGTAAACTTCCGGTTATTTCTACCAGAAGGGTATTGTTTGATTTGAAATAAATAATTTATTAAGCACACCTAAATTTTATTGTTTCTATGACGCATGATAAGGTCATCATATTAGATTGTGGGTCCCAGTACACCCAGCTTATAGCCAGGAGAATCCGGGAGTTGAACATTTTTTGTGAGATATTCCCCTTCCATAAAATGCCTGACCTTTCACCACACATCAAAGCTGTCATCATATCGGGGAGCCCATTTAGTGTGCGTGATGAGAATGCTCCTGATATTGATTACAAAGCATTTATGGGCATTGTCCCAGTATTAGGTGTATGCTATGGGGCACAGTATCTGGCTCAACATGAAGGCGGCAGGGTAGAGCGTAGTGAACAACGGGAATATGGCAAAGCAATGCTTGATATCAAAGAATCAGGCGACCCTATATTTCAAGATATACCCAACTCAACACAAGTGTGGATGTCACATGGTGATTCTATTCTTGAATTACCATCCGGATATATCAACCTTGCAACGACAGAACACAACCCTTATGCATTGATTAAGAAAGAAAATGCAGCGAATGAGGCGCCTGTTTATGCGTTTCAATTTCATCCAGAGGTGACACACAGCACTCATGGACTGCAATTTCTGACAAATTTCTTAAATCATATAGCTGGAATAAATGCAGATTGGACACCCAACACCTTTATTGAAGATTCTATCGAGGAGTTGAAGAAAAGTATTGGTAATGAAAAAGTACTGATGGCATTGTCAGGAGGAGTGGATAGTACAGTTGCTGCAACATTATTGCACAAAGCTATTGGTGAAAATTTGCATTGCTTTTTTATTGACAATGGGTTGTTGCGTAAAAATGAGTTTGATAATGTGCTCAATGCATACAAGGTACTTGGGTTAAATATTCGAGGTATCGATTCGAAGTCCTATTTTTACGCTGAATTGGCAGGTAAAGAAGAGCCGGAAGCGAAAAGGAAGGCCATCGGAAAAGCATTCATTGATGTCTTTGAAGAGGAAGCCGGCAAACTTGGCGATATAAGCTGGCTTGGTCAGGGTACGATTTACCCTGATGTTATAGAATCTGTTTCAGTACATGGTCCCAGCGTAACCATTAAGTCACACCACAATGTGGGTGGGTTGCCGGAGCATTTGAAATTGAAAATAGTAGAGCCTTTGAGGATGCTGTTTAAGGATGAAGTACGCCGTATCGGTCTTGCTTTGGGACTTCCTGAACAGTTTATTCATCGACATCCCTTTCCTGGCCCGGGACTAGGAATCCGCATTTTGGGTGAAATAACTTCTGAAAAAGTACGTATTTTACAAGAAGCAGATGATATCTTTATCTCCAAGTTGAGAAATTCTGGCTTGTATGATGAGGTATGGCAGGCAGGCGTGATTTTACTTCCGGTAAGATCTGTTGGCGTAATGGGAGATGAACGAACCTATGAAAATGTGGTTGCTTTGAGAGCCGTAAGCAGCACGGACGGAATGACAGCAGAATGGAGCAAATTGCCGTATGATTTTCTTGCCGAAGTATCCTCTGAAATTATCAACAAAGTGAAGGGTATCAATCGCGTAGTATATGATATTAGTACCAAGCCTCCCGCAACAATTGAGTGGGAATAAGTGTTGTAATTAAATAAAATTTCCACATTACCGACACATGTTAAGATATTATATATGTATTGTTATTAGTTTTTTCTTTTTTAGTTCATGCTTTTTTCAACAAAAAGTGGTGAAAAATGAACCAATGGAAAATAAGGTACCAATACCGGAGAAAAAGGAAGAAATATTGGTTGAAAGGCTTCCTGATTCGCCTTCTGAGACAAAAGTTGGTGAATCCAAACATGCCGAACAAAAAAGAGACACATTACCGGTTGTTATATCCCCACAGACTAAGATTCCAAATTCCGATAAAATTAAACCAATACGCCATCAGCCCTTCAAAGTCGTAGTTGCATTACCATTGGATGGAAGTTATGGGGTCAATCGTTTTGCAGAATTCGTCAATGGATTACTGATAGCCAATCAAATATCAAATTCAGACGGACTCAATAAGATAAAAATAGATGTTGTAAATATAGGGAATCAGAATACTGAGTTGGAACTGGAACAATTTGAGCCCATTAAGAAAGCAAATTTACTTATAGGTGGCTATCAGACCAGCCAAATTAAAGCACTTTCAACGATTGCGCTGTCAAAGAAAATCCCATTTATTTCATTGTGGAACACATCAGAAGATATTGTTCAGGATAATCCGCTCTATATCCAACTAAAACCGTCGCTTACAGCATATTGTAATGCAATTAGTGATTATATTAGTCACAATATCAGACCAGCTTTGGCTATCATTTTACTCGAAAGTAGAGATTCTAAAGATGTAGTAACATCATCTGCATTTGAATCAATGTACACACTTCAACATACTCCTTATAAAGTCATGTATGGCAGCGATATAATAGATTGGAAAGTAATATTTGATGCTAACTCTTCGGTTGTTGTCAATATCCCCAATTGGGATAATAAAAGCTTTGTTTTCAGTGCTTTGAAGCAAATCATTGAAGCTAAAAAGGATAAAAATGTTTTTGTAACCGGAATGCCGCAATGGATGTCCTGGGATCAGGTTGATTTTTCGGTGTATGAAAAGGTTAACTTGATAATTCCCTATTTTAATAATGTTTCTACCGGATTGATAACAACAGAAATATTTAATAAGCATTATTTTGACAAAAATGGAACTTGGCCGACAGCTGAATCTTATTATGGTTTTGATGTTTTTCAAATGATAAAGAAAGCAGGTTTGGTAAACTTTGAAGGAGAAAGTCTGAATCCCGCATTGGATTTGTCAGGCCAGTATTTGTCTTACTATAAAATCATGCCTTCTATGAAGTCGGATATAGAAGGTAATTCCAAGCTATCCTATTTTCAAAATGTATATTTAACCATTCAAAAATTTGAAGGAGGTCGTTTTGTCCCAGTTCAATAAATATGTTTCAAAAAACCCATTTACCGGTCAACTTATTCAAGAGTTTTCCAACTGGAGTCACCAAAGGATCCATGAATCCATACAACTGTCTCGAAAAGCATACCTAAATTGGCGTGATACGGATATTGAGCAACGGAAGAAATTCCTTTCTACCTTAGCGGCCTACCTTCGTATGAAAGTCGATGATTGGGCTGTTATCATCACCAGTGAAATGGGAAAGCCACTCGGCCAAAGCAAAGCTGAGATTTTAAAGTCAGCCAGACTATGCGACTATTATTACCAACAATTAGAACGGTTGTCTGCTGACCGTATTATTCCTATGGATGGCAATCGGTCTGGCATTGTAAAAGTACAACCGCAAGGTGCAGTACTTGGGGTGATGCCTTGGAACTTTCCCGTGTGGCAAGCCATACGCTTTGCAGTACCGGTTATCAGTGGCGGAAATGTTGTATTGTTGAAGCATGCACAGAATGTTGGAATCACAGCAAGTTTGATTGAAGATGCCATACAGTATGCTACAGGTATGGAAGGTGTTTTGATCAATACCTATGTATCCCATGAAGATGCGTCACTCTATCTTTCAAATGACCATATTATAGGCACCTCCTTGACAGGTAGTGAAAGAGCAGGTGTTGCGATAGGACAAATGGCGGGGGTGAATATCAAAAAAACTGTAATGGAGCTCGGTGGCAGCGATGTTTACATCGTATTAAAAGATGCCGATTTCAACTTGTCAGTACAGACGGCTGTCAAGGCAAGATTGAATAATAATGGTCAAACCTGTATAGCGGCCAAAAGATTTTTTATCCATTCTGATATTTTCAATGATTGGTGCGAAGCATATTCTGATTTGATTGTACAATCAAGAATAGGCGACCCGATGGATTTGACTAACAGTCTTAGTGGACTTGCACGTGCTGATTTGGCGCAAACACTAGCTATACAAGTTGAAAAAACAGTTGAAATGGGCGCAACTAAATTGGTAGAAGGAGGAATAGATAGAGATAATCCTTCAATTTACCACCCTGAGGTGTTAGTTTCAATACACGAAAATAGTCCGTTGGCTCAAGAAGAGACTTTTGGTCCGGTGGCAGCACTATTTCCATTTGTGGATGAAGAAGATATGCTTAAACGTGTCAATGCCAGTAGATACGGTCTTGGGGCGAGTATATGGACACAGGATAATTCTTATGGGATAAAGTTGGCCGAAAAAATTGAGGTCGGGTCGGTAGCTGTCAATCAGATGATGAGCAGTGATCCCCGGTTGCCATTCGGTGGTGTTAAAAAATCGGGATTTGGTAGGGAGATGAGCAGTGAAGGCTTTCTTGAATTTCTCAATATCAAAACCATCATCGCCGACAATGAATGAACGTAGAAAGCAGAAGTTTGAAGAAGTAGCTCAAAAATCACAGCTCTCCTTGACGGTGGTCTTGGAGAATGTCCACGATCCTTTGAATATTGGTGCTATACTCAGAACATGCGATTCAGTAGGAATACGGAAGATCTTTGTCATCAATGATACCTGCGATAAAAAATATAAAAGGCTTACCCTCGGGAAACGAAGTTCTATGGGGACGCGTAAATGGGTCGATGTATTGTATTTTCATGACCTTGATATTTGTATTCAGGAAGTTAGAAAAGATTTTGCACTGATTCTGGGAGCAGCTATAGGGACATCGTCAAAAAGTTATTTGGAAACGGATTATACCGGTTCTGTTGCTCTAATGATGGGTAATGAGAAGGAGGGGTTGTCTCATGAGGCTTTAAATCATTGTGATGCTCTCATTAAAATTCCTCAAGTAGGAATGGCTGAAAGCTTAAATGTTTCCACTGCTACGGCGATTATCCTGTATGAAGCATTTCGGCAGAGATTCAAGGCCGGCAAATACGATGTCAATCCGGATTTATCACTCAAAGAAAGTACAAGGTTGCTTGAGTATTTATATAGCAAAGATGATGACAGGACGCACAATTCGAAGAAGTATAGATTGGATTCTCTTGATGGAATAGAAAGTTAATTGGTTTAAATAAAATATGATATTATTCGGTAAGCTCAACGTATTATTGTTGCTCCATACACGAGAAGAAGTAGTCTTTATAAATAAAAGTAAGTATGAGTTTGGATTTGCCTGAAGCTTTTTCTATGCGGATGCAGGATGCTTTGGGCGTTCAGTATGATGCTTTTCAACAAGCATTAGCGCTTCCGCCTCCGATTTCTATTAGGTTGAATAAGATGAGAAATATTCAAATTCCGAAGGGGGGCACAAGTATCCCATGGGAAAAAGACGGGTATTATCTTCCATCACGCCCGTATTTTACGCATGATCCTGATTTTCATTCCGGTTCATATTATGTTCAAGAGGCGTCAAGTATGTTGATAGGTAATGTGTTGGAGCAATTGGATAAAAGTAATTGGAAACTGGTTATTGACTTGTGTGCTGCACCGGGTGGAAAGTCAACTCACATGTTATCAAAGCTAAAGGAGGATGTTCTGCTAATTGCCAATGAAGTGGTAGCTACACGTCTTGGTAGTTTGAAGCAAAATCTTATAAAATGGGGATATGGCAATGCTGTTGCAACAATGTATTCAGTTGAAAATTTAGCAAGTTCGGGCGTTAAGTCGGACTTGTTGCTTGTGGATGCCCCTTGTAGTGGTGAGGGCATGTTTCGAAAAGATGTAGATAGCATAGGACATTGGTCGGTGAAAAATTTAATTACATGTGAGATGCGGCAAAATGAAATACTTTCACATGTTCCCTCTTTGAATAAAGTAGGCGGGTACTTGATATACAGCACATGCACGTATAATCCAAATGAGAACATTCAACAAGTTAATACTTTGATAGAACAAGGTTATTATACCTCTTTAGGTGTAACTCTTGATTCTGACTGGGGAGTAGAGAAAATCGAGAAGGGTAAAGCTATAGGATATCAATGCTATCCGCACAAGGTTAGGGGAGAAGGGCTGTTTTTTGCACTTTTACAGCGAACAGATAAGGAATTTCGGGAAAATAAAGTTTCAAAATTTAAGCTGAATGAACAATTTAAAAGATTAACCAAGGATATGGTCTCCAAGTTGCCGACTTGGTTGCAACATTATCATCACAGGCTTTTAATGGATACAGATTCTACGATATATTTGAATCCTGATCCGGAAGGTTTATATTCTTCGGTTATAGCGTTGAAGCCTTTATTTACTTTGGGAAGCGTCAAAGGAAAGGAATTTATTCCGGATCATGCACTGGCTATGCTCCATACATTCAAAGCTGAATATCCTCAAGTGGAGCTTACGGAGGAGCAGGCATTAAAATATTTAAAAAAAGAGGCTAATTTTGAATTAAATGTATCCACTAAAGGTTGGTATATTGTGACTTGTAATGGGAATGCACTTGGATTTATCAAAGTCTTGGATCAGAGAATTAATAACTATTTCCCAAATAATATGAGAATATTGAAATAGGTTGGATAGTTCTGCATTCAGCAATCGAGACTTTCCATAGCCGAAGCGTGCTTATTATAGGGCGATCCCAATGTACGAATCGCTACAATGATTTGGATATTGTAATAAATTATACCAAAGTGATTTATAAATTAGTCCAACATATTTTGGTATTCCCGAAAAACGGGATTTTCTAAAATCAAAATGCCGATGAGATAGTCGTTTAGGCCAATGTAATTGGACTATTACGAATATCCAATCGGTATTAGAATGAGTGATAGATTCAACATCAGAAAATGCTGAATCGGGATTTGCCTTAGGTTTATCTATCGTATAAAATTCGTACCATTCCGTGAATATATTCTTCTTCCACCTTATTATGTAAAATTTGGACTTTGCCATCAGGGCTGACACCCTTCAAAATGCTTTCAGATATATCTCCATTGATGTGTTGTAGGCTTATTCGTTGGTTTCGTTTGTATAGGGCATTATTATATTCATTTAAAATTAAATCGTATTTTCCGGCTTTCAGGAGAAGATAGTATTTTTCAAGCCACTCCATTAGAATTTGGGAGACATTGTCTAAATCAAAGTGATGGTTGGTGCATAGTTCAAGCGAAGTAGCTTTCCATTGGAGCGAACCAAATGATTTTTGATTGACATTAAGGCCAATGCCCGAGTAAGCTCTTTGGATATTGTTTTGCCTTAATTGTGTTTCAATGAGTATGCCGGCGATTTTGGAGTGATTGACCATGATGTCGTTGGGCCATTTGATGGAAGTTGATTTGCCGGTAAGGTTTCTGACAGTCGTTTTTACCGCCAAAGCGACTGCCATAGATAGGTAGAAATGTTTTTGGGCTGCCAAAAAGGCAGGTAAAAAAAGGCAACTAAGTGCTATGTTTTGACCTTCCATGCTTTCCCATGAGGAGTTACGCTGACCATATCCATTTTCTTGATTGTATGACAAAATAACGCTTCCTTCAATCGGACTGGAATTTGCATAGAGATTCATGAGAAAAGTTTGTGTGGAATCGACTTGGGGTAAGATTCTAAGAACTTTTCCTACAAAAAGTGTGTTTGGATAGATACTCACAAAGATACAATTTGTTATTTTGTGCAATATTAGCATTTATAAATTAAAAAAATAAAATTTGGAAGCAACCAAAGGATTGAATGTTGACATCGAAGATGGTGTATTGGCCGATTTAATCATTGACGCAATTAGGGATATTAAAGGAGAAAATATTATCAAAATTGATTTAAGAAAGGTGAAAGATGCTCCATCACAATATTTTGTAATTTGTGATGCGGAATCTTCCGTTAAAATAAATGCTATAACGAATAATATACATAAACGTGTTTATGCTGAATTGGGATTAAAACCGGGGCATATGGAAGGTGGGCCGGCAGCAAAATGGAATTTAATTGATTATATGTCTATCATTGTACATATCTTTTATCCTGAGACAAGGGCATTTTACGATTTAGAAGGTTTGTGGTCAGATGGAGATTTCACAACATTTGATAGCCTTTAACTATTTAATAAAAAGACAATATAAAATTTAATGGAAGACAACAATCCGAATATTAATCCGGAGAATAACAATAAGAATAAGAAAAATGTAAAAATTAATTCTTATTGGATATATGGCGCAGTCATCATGTTATTGATATTGGGTCAGCTACTACTTTTCCCTGCCGGTTCTAATTCTAAAATTAGCTTTGATCAGTTGAAAACATATACTGAAGCTGGTGATGTACAAAAAATCAATGTGGTAAATGAGACTGTGGCAGAAGTGTTTATTAAAAAGGAAAGTCTATCGAAATATCCGGAAGCCACAAAGACGACTTTCTCTGATGCCCAGCCCAATTTTACGATGGAAATTGGTTCTTTGGACAATTTTCAGAATAAATTTGATAAAATCAACGATGGCTTGGCAGCGGATAAGCGTGTAGAATTGACGTTTGAACGAAAGACTAATGTTATTGGAACTATTTTAGGATACTTGTTGATGCCCATCATTTTCATTGCCTTGTATTTCTTTCTGATGCGTCGGGTAAGTGGAGGCGCTGGTGGGCCTGGTTCACAGATATTCAACATAGGTAAATCAAAAGCGCAATTATTTGAAAAAGACTCTAAGGTAAATTTGACCTTTGCTGATGTAGCCGGATTAGATGAGGCTAAAGAAGAAATAATGGAGATTGTGGACTTTCTCAAGAATCCAAAGAAATATACTTCTCTGGGAGGAAAGATTCCTAAAGGTGTGTTGCTTGTTGGTCCACCGGGAACGGGAAAGACATTATTGGCCAAAGCCGTTGCCGGTGAAGCCAATGTGCCATTTTTTTCAATGTCGGGAAGTGATTTCGTCGAAATGTTTGTCGGGGTAGGAGCAAGTCGTGTTAGAGACTTATTTAAACAAGCAAGAGAGAAAGCACCTTGTATCATCTTTATTGATGAAATAGACGCTATCGGAAGGTCTCGTGGAAAGAATAATTTTCAAGGAGGCAATGATGAAAGGGAGAATACACTCAATCAGCTTTTGGTTGAGATGGATGGATTTAGCACAGATAAAGGCGTGATCCTGATGGCAGCAACGAATAGGGCAGATGTATTGGATAATGCTTTACTTCGTCCCGGACGATTTGACCGACAGATCGGCATAGATCGACCTGATATGAATGGTCGGGTACAAATATTCAATGTTCACCTTCGTAGTATCAAATTGAATGAAGACGTGTCCAGTGTTGCTTTAGCTGAGATGACGCCCGGCTTTGCAGGAGCAGATATAGCCAATGTGTGTAATGAAGCCGCCTTAATTGCCGCAAGACGCAATAAGACTTCGGTGGACATGTCAGACTTCAACTATGCTTTAGATCGCGTTATAGGTGGATTAGAGAAGAAAAATAGCCTGATTTCACCTCGGGAAAAAGAAATTATTTCATACCATGAGGCCGGACATGCTGTATGCGGATGGTATCTTGAACATGCATCACCATTGGTTAAAGTTACCATCGTACCGCGTGGTATAGGTACTTTGGGGTATGCTCAATATCTACCGAAGGAGGAATATATTACCAGGACTGAACAATTGTTAGATAGAATCTGTATGACTTTTGGTGGAAGAGCAGCGGAAGAAATTGTCTTTGGTAAAATTTCTACCGGAGCACAAAATGATCTGGATCAAGTGACAAAATTGGCATATAGCATGGTTACAGTCTATGGTATGAATAAAAATGTGGGAAATGTTTCTTTCTATCAGATGAGTAGCGACTCTTTCCAAAAGCCATTCTCAGAGCAGACTTCCTCTATGATTGATGAAGAAGTCCGAAGGTTGTTGGATCAACAATATCAACGATGTGTGGAATTGTTATCCGGCAAAAGAAAAGAATTAGAATTGCTTGCCCAAAAGTTGTTGACAAAAGAAGTCCTTCAGAAGGCTGATGTAGAGAGACTCTTGGGGCCACGACCATATAAGGATGAAGCTGAATTGTTGCACCCTGAGTTGCGCAAAGATGCTGCTCCGATCAATGATGAAGGGTCATCAATGCCAGCAACCGTTTAGTTGTTGAATGGCTGAATTCAGCGATATATTTGATTCCCCTATCGGTAAGATACGCATCAAAGCAACCGATAAGGGAGTTTCATTTTGTGACTTTTGGGAAGGCGATATAGAGGACAAAGTAGCTATCCCAAATGTATTTACAATTCAAGCTATGGAATGGTTAGATGCTTTCTTTTCTAACCAGACTTTACCTCCAATAGAATTAGATTTGACCGGAACCGATTTTCAAATAAAGGTTTGGCAAGAGATTAGTAAAGTAAGTTACGGAGAGACTATTACGTATAATGAAATAGCATTATCTATTCCCGGATCATCTGCTAGAGCTGTTGGGACTGCAACAGGAGCCAATCCGGTTTCAATTATTGTTCCTTGTCATAGAGTTGTTGGCTCTGACGGTAAGTTGCACGGATATTCAGGAGGGATAAAAAGAAAAATATGGTTATTGGCATTTGAAAAGGGAGATTCCTTATTTTTGCCGGATGTATAATTCAATTCTAAAGCCTTTTCTCTTTACAATGCAACCTGAAAGGGCTCATTCTTTTGCTATGAAGTCCGCAAAATGTTGCCTCAATATGCCTTTTGGCAGCTTTCTTCTAAAAACTTTAGCTGGGCATACGGTCGAAAAACCTACCAAAGTAATGGATATTACTTTTGACAACAAAGTAGGATTGGCCGCCGGATTTGATAAAGACGGTGAATATATTGAGGTTCTAAAATTACTTGGATTTGGATATATTGAAGTTGGTACCATTACTCCGAGGCCACAACCGGGAAATCCAAAGCCTAGACTCTTTCGGCTAAAAGAAGACCAAGCTTTGATCAATAGAATGGGATTCAACAATAAAGGAGTCCATAACCTTGCTGAAAACATCCGTCAGATTCATCCGGATCGGCGACCTGTTATTGGCGGCAATATTGGTAAGAATAAGGATACCCCCAATAGTAGTGCGTGGATGGATTATGTGTATTGCCTCAAATACCTGCATTCTTTGGTTGATTACTTTACCATTAATCTTAGTTCACCGAATACTCCGGGGCTTCGAGCCTTACAGGAAAAAGAACCTCTGATAAAAATATTATCTGAAGTTCAGAACTTTAATCAAGGATTGAAAACGCCTAAACCATTGCTTCTGAAAGTGTCTCCAGATAACTCAAAACAAGTTTTAGACGATATAATATTAGTGACACAGGAATGCGGTCTAACAGGTGTTATCGCCACCAATACGACCATTGAAAGAAATGGCTTGAGATCAACACAAATGGAATTGGAAGAAATAGGTGGAGGCGGATTAAGTGGAGTGCCGCTGCGTGAAAAGTCACTTGATATGGTGAAATACCTACATACCGGATTACCTTCCTCTATGACGATAATAGGGGTGGGAGGTATATCCAATCATGATGATTATAGAAAGATGCTGGATGCCGGTGCTGATTTAGTACAAATTTACACATCCTTTATATATCAGGGGATTTCAGTAGTGAAGAAAATATTGGAAAGTAGATAATGGAAGTTGTATCAAGTCTTCAGATATTAATTCGATGAAAGGAAAGTCTCGTTTCAATCAATCAATATACATTGTCTTACTATACAGGATTGGCATTGTAATGGTTTTATTTATGTTGTGTCGTCTTCTATTTTACCTGTACAATAGAGACTTATTCTCGGGAATACATATTGCGGATGCTGTATCCATTGCCAAAGGTGGTTTGGTGTTTGACTTGGCTGCCATGTTTTACTTCAACATTCTTTTTATTTTGCTTTCTCTTTTGCCCCTTCCTTTTATCGATAAGAGTTGGTATCAAAAGATATTAAAAACTGTTTTTTTTGTAACCAATTCTATTGCAATTCTCACCAATTGTATCGACTTTATCTATTATCGTTTTACTTTGAAACGTACGACCAGAACAGTCTTTGAAGAATTTAGCCATGAAACGAATAAAGCCGGACTGGGCAAGGATTTTGTGTTAGATTATTGGCATGTTATAGTAATTTATTTTATTTTGATATTTTTTATGTGGTGGTTGTACCGCCAGGTAAGTGTTAAGTCGATAGTTAAGAAAAAGTGGTGGTTTTATCCGACAACTTTAGCTGCTTTGGTACTAAGTGCAACGCTGGCTGTAGGTGGGATTAGAGGAGGATTTAAGCATAGTACTCGTCCCATTACCTTGTCCAATGCAGGTGAATATGTGCAGAAGCCGGAGCACATCAGTCTTGTGTTAAATACTCCATTTTCTATTGTGAGAACATGGAATAATGTAGAGTTGGAGTTGATACAATTTTATTCGGATGAAGAGGTGGAAAGAATATATTCTCCTTTGCATCATAAAGAGGTGATAGATGGGCAAAAGTTTGATAAAAAAAATGTTGTAATCATTATCCTTGAAAGTTGGGGAAAAGAGGCTGTAGGAAGCTATAATAAAGATTTGGATGGAGGGACTTATCGTGATTATACGCCATTTTTTGACTCATTGATGCAGCATAGCTTAGTATTTGAAAATTCATTTGCCAGTGGAAGAAAGTCTATTGACGCAATTCCCTCCTTGCTTGCAAGTATTCCAAATGGTCAGGAGCCCTTCGTTCTTACTCCTTATGTTGTCGATAGCATCCATAGTTTACCCTATTTGTTGCAAAAGGAAGGCTACGGTGTAAGCTTCTTTCATGGTGCCCCCAATGGATCGATGGGGTTTATGGCGTTAACAAAGCTTTTGGGTATAAACAACTATTATGGGAAAAATGAGTATAACAATGATAGAGACTATGATGGAATATGGGGGATTTGGGATGAACCTTTCTTTCAATATTATGCGAAAACATTGAGTACCTTTAAACAACCCTTTTGCAGTGCTATTTTTTCAGTATCATCACACCATCCATTTATAGTGCCGGATAAGTATAAAAACACCTTTCCCAAAGGTCCAATCCCTGTTTTAGAGTGCATTGGTTATACAGATATGGCATTGCGGAAGTTTTTTGAAACAGCTTCCAAACAGGATTGGTTTAAAAATACCATTTTTGTAATAAGTGCGGATCATGCTACAGAAACATTTCATCAGGAATATAAAAATGCATGGGGGGAGGTCGCAATACCATTAATCATATATCAACCCGGAAATGAATCGTTGAAAGGTATATCTAACAAAATTATTCAACAAATTGATGTTATGCCTACTTTATTGCGCATGATGCACTATCCCAAGCCCTTTGTAGCTTATGGAAAAAATGTATTGGACAACAATTCACTTAATTTCGCAGTGAGTTATGGTGGCGGATACCGATGGATTGAGGATGATTATTTGCTCTTCTTTGATGGTAAAAATGCTAAAGGTTTGTTTAATTATAAAAAAGATAGATTGTTTCAAAATAATTTGGTGGCAACATTTCCGGAGCAAGTCAAGAAAATGGAAACAAATGTAAAGGCCTTTATCCAACAATATAATAATCGCTTGATTCGCAATCAATTAACCTACCCAAGGTAATGTAATGAATTAATATAATTAGAATAATATTATTATATACTGAATGTTAGGTATTTATAAATATGATATTAAAGTAATACACATTCAATTAAAAGGGAATATTTAATGCTGAATATATTCGAAAAAGTGCTTCTTCCATTACCATTATTAACTGTATGAGATTTTTATTATTTTCGAATCAGTCGTTGCAATTATAAAATTTCGAACAGATTTCTTATCTTGTATTTTATATTGTTAAAATAAAAGAATGATGGATTCTCCAAGGCTTCTTTGGCAACCGAGACCGGAAGATGTCAAAGAAAGTAATTTGTATCGTTATCAGCATTATATCTGTAAGGAATACAACATAGAACTAAATAGCTATGATGATCTGTGGATATGGTCAAATGAACATTCTGATTTGTTTTGGCCCAGTTTGTTCAAATACTTCGAGTTGGTATATGAAGGAGACTTAGAGCCTGCATATACCGGTGATGTCATGCCGGATATAACATGGTTTGATAACATTCGACTAAATTTGGCAGAAAACTTAACCCGATATAGTAAAGAGGATAAGATTGCCTTAGTAGAAACGGATGAAAGCGGTGGAAGCCGTAGTTATTCGTGGGGTGAGTTGTTGTCAATAGCCGCCACTATACAACAGCAATTATATGAATGGGGATTGGTGGAAGGTGATCGGGTATGTGGTGTTTTACCCAATAATTGTTATACCACAGCGGCCTTTTTGGCTGTTAGCGCAAGTGGCTTTATTTGGTCATGTTGTTCACCAGAATTTGGTGTAGAAAGCATTTTGGATCGTTTTGGTCAGGTCAAACCTAAGGTTTTGCTTTGTGTTGACCAATATTCGTATGGCGGAAAAAGCTTTACTTTAAAGGATAAAACTGTTAAGTTGGTCGAAGGTCTTGATTCAGTTGAGTTTGTGCTGAATTTGAGCATGGAAAGGGGCGAATCTGAAATACTTCAAACTTGGATTTCTGACTTTGACACTTCTGTTCATAAGAAGTTGAAATATAACAGGGTTTCCTTTTCAACTCCATTGTGGATTTTATATAGTTCCGGAACTACGGGAATTCCAAAGGCTATTACTCATTGCCATGGTGGAGTTTTATTAGAATTGCAAAAGTATCATGCCTTTCACAATAATGTAAAGCCGGGTGAGATGTTTTTCTGGTATTCAACAACAGGCTGGATGATGTGGAATTACCTTCATGGTGCATGGTTGATGGATGCCAAAGTATTATTATATGATGGAAGTCCCGGTTATCCTGAAGTTGATTTTTTGTGGAAGTTGGCAGAGAAATTTAAGATAAATCATTTCGGAACGAGTGCCCCATATATCATGGCCAATAAGAAGGCCGGACTTGAACTTGGAAAAAAGCATGATTTGTCACTACTTAAGTCTATTGGTTCAACCGGATCGCCCTTGCCATCTGAGGGATTTGACTATGTATATGAATCAATAAAGCAAGATGTCTGGTTGTGCTCAATGAGTGGAGGAACAGATGTATGTACTGCCTTTGTCGGTGGGAATCCGACCTTGCCTGTGTATGAGGGCGAAATTCAAAGTCGTGCATTGGGATGCTCATTATATTGCTTGGATGAAGCCGGAAATAAAGTATATGATCAAGAAGGCGAAATGGTAATAACGCAGGCAATGCCTTGTATGCCTATTTATTTTTGGAATGATGAAGGAAAAGAACGCTATCAGGATAGTTACTTTGGAATGTATCCGCACCTTTGGCGTCATGGTGATTGGATAAAAATTACCCCAAGAAATGGTATCATTATTTATGGACGATCTGATGCAACATTGAATAGGCAAGGAATACGGATCGGAACGAGTGAAATCTATCGAGGCGTAGATCATATTCCAGAAGTTCTCGACAGCCTAATTGTGCATATAGAAAAAGGAAATGGCGATCATTGGATGCCACTATTTGTTATTTTACAAGAAGGTGTTTTACTAAATGACGACATCAAAAAAAGAATCAATAAGCAATTGCGCACTGATTATAGTCCTCGCCATGTTCCTGATGAAATTATTCAAGTGACCGGTATTCCCTATACTTTAAGCGGAAAAAAGATGGAGAATCCAATAAAACGACTCCTTTCAGGTATTCCTCCTGAAAAATGTTTCAATCCTGATACAATTCGAAATCCGGAAAGCCTTGAATATTTTTATGCTTTGGCTAAACAATTGAAAGATTCTTAAAATAATCTACTTTTGACAAGTTTTTATTTATAATTTTAGTTTAAGTAAATAATGTTAAAAAATAGATATTCAGATGATTATGTTAGGATTAAATATAAAGGAGTTTGTTTTTATAATATCCTAAATAACCGAGTTTTCTGAATGTAATGAATTGAAATACCAATAATGGAAAATCAAACTAAAATTTTACCAAATAGGAATTTAAAAATCAAATACTGGTATATTATACCAAATTGATGTATAAATTAGTCCAACATTTTTGGTATTCCCGAAAAACGGGATTTCCTAAAATCAAAATGCTCCCGACGCTTCGGGATGATAGTTGTTTAGGCCAATGTAATTGGACTATTACGAATATCCAATCGGTATTATTATCTTTGCAAAAAAATATTGAGATGAGATTTTCGCTGAATTTGATAATAATTATTGCCTTGATGGGTTTCATTGTAGCGTGTAAAACAGATCCTAAAGTTGCAAATACTGCAACATCTATGGGTAAAGCTGCTCCAAATGAAAACCCGAATGGTGTATATTTAGATTATAATATTCAAGATGTGGGAGCTATTCCACGTGATATTCCAAAGACGGTAACTGTTGTTATTCATAATAATAAACCTGATTCAATTCAAATAACTGGAACACCTACAACGTGTGATTGTATGACCATTGGATTGCAGAAAAAAGTCATCCCATCAGGAGATACAGCCCAGATGCAAGTCACATACAATGCCCGTATCCCGGGATTATTCGAGAAAGACGTTTATATAGATTTTATTGGACAGGATTCCACGATGCGTTTTACGATGAAGGGACACGTTAAGCAGTAGGCTTGTATGGAATCAATCAATGAATTCAAAACGAACGATTTATTTGATTAGATGAAAGAATTCAGATTATTGCAGCTGGTTTAATAATAATTCGTGGTGAAATTTTGGATATACACAGATTTTTATACTGCATTGCTTAGCATATAAGGGATTTGGATATTTGTTTTGTGCAATATTAGAATGGACGCAAAGGATTATTAGAAAAAAATAATTACAATAATTTTCAAATTTGCTTGTTTATTTCAAGAATGGTTTTACATTTGCATCTCATTTAGCGGGTGTGGCGAAATTGGTAGACGTACCAGACTTAGGATCTGGCGCCGCGAGGCATGGGGGTTCGAGTCCCTCCACCCGCACTTACTTAAACTGCTATTGTAAAGTAGGCGTTTTTCAAATTTAACCCATAATAGATAAAATTTATTTCGTGAATTATTTTGCTTTGTAGAAGTAAAGGTATCTATTTGCTATCTTCTTCATCATTACATTTATTTCCTTTGTACAGTCGGTAAGATGTGAGTTTAGCCTGATTCAATCATGTGCAATAATGAGATATAAAGCTAATATCGTTAGGATATTCGAAATAATCCAATGTTATACCAAATTGGTTTATAAATCAGACCAACATTTTTTGGTATAAATTTTTGTGAATTGTAGTTTGATAGATAAGTGCGTGCAAGGAGCAGAGCTCTGCAATCTTCGTAACAAAATGTATAGTAGGGTCAGTTAGGGGCGTTAGCCCTGTAATCTAAAAACAAATTGAATGTACAAATGCGTAAAAGTATTTGCCATGATTAATTTTAAAATGTAAATTTGTATCAGGATTTAAGTATTAACCTGTAAACTTTTTTTAGGACGAGTCAGAGGGCTAACGCCCCTTTTTCTTTTCCTATTTTTCATACTTCTGTTTCTTTGAACATTGCAAACCATTATCTTTTATGCTACTTTGATACTTTTAATTTCGTAATTGTGGTCCATAAAAATAACGAAAATATGAAAACACCATCTTGCTATCCGGCTACGATATACAAGTTGGTATCATCATCAGAAATGTAATAGATATCCCCATCACACATGAATTCCCTTTCGCAGATTTATTAAAAAATATCCATATCTTTTTTGATTGAGATGAATCGTTACTGAACTCGACTTTCAGGTAGAATGAGCCATGTCAGTTTTGATAGCCTATTTGAATCAAGGTAGATATTATCGTGGTAATACATTCGATTCATCCCGAATTCATATTAGAGGCAAAAATATTGTCTTTAAGAAATATTAAGCTAACTTTTAGCCTGATGCATTCAAAATAGTTAGGAAATAATCAATTTCCATAATACAGATAATCAACTTATTGTATTATAGTTAGATGTAATTCAGCAGTAAAGGTTTTGAAAAACCGTATAGTGCTGATTATGAGGGTAAATCCCGATGTACGAATCGTTTCAATGGTTTCTGTAAACCATTGATTACGAGTCGTAAATCGATTCCGCAATTGTCTAATGCGGAATTTGGGTTCAATAGCATAAAGAGGAGCCCAGAATGGGTGAAATGATTATTCCATTTATTTGTACCCGTTTTTTGAGCAGATAGATTTTTTCTTGGTTAATAAAAATGTCATCCCTTCGGGATTATGCTGTCCCGAATGTTCATCATTGTTCAAGGCGCTACATAATTCACAGATTCGACGATTTCTTAGGGAATCGTTTCCATTTATTATATTGGTATTAGAGGGGGAAGATAGTGAAGTGTTAGGGATATTTGTTATACACACATCTATGATATCGTCAATTTCAAAAACATTGTTTACAAGTTGTACATCGATTCCATCTCGGTATCATTCGGAATTATAATTAAAAAAATAATTTTTCTTATTCTATATATTAAAATAAATAATAATATGTATATATTTGCAACCCGATATATTACAATTTATATAAAAACGTAATATATATAAATTTAAAAATAGAACCATGAAAGAGCATTTACCTTCCATTTTGTTGATTGTCATTGGATGTATTGGATTGACAATTTTACGTTTCGGTTATTTGGACAATTCGAGGTCTGCCGGAATTACCATTTCAGGTATAGATATTATATCTGAAAGTGATATGACGCAAGACATGAAAATTACTGATGAAGGCATTAAGATCTTGGATGCCGATCAGATAAGTATAATAAGCGACACTTTAAGTCGTAAATTTTAGTAATATTTAAATCATTATGAACAATGGTTTAACATATATAAAAATAATTAATTAAAAGCTATTACTTTCTAAAAGTATTCCTTACTTTTGAGCTTTATTAATGAAGAACTAAGTAATAGGAATAGTTATGGCTGAACCATTGGTGGTATTTGAGGGTGCGGATATATACCAAGGCAGGTTTATGATTCTCAATGATGTCTCTGTTGAGATTTTCCCGGGTGAATTTTGTTATTTAATAGGTAAGACAGGAGCAGGCAAATCTTCTTTCTTAAAGACTACGTATGGAGAGCTTCCCTTGCAGCGCGGTAAGGGCGTAGTTGTAGGTTACGATTTGGCTATGCTGAAGACCAAGCAGATTCCATATTTGAGACGAAAAATAGGAATGGTTTTTCAAGATTTCAACTTATTACATGACCGCAATGTAGAAGATAATCTGTTGTTTGTCCTGAAAGCCACATCGTGGAAAGATAAAAAGGCAATGAAGGCTCGCATCGATGAAGTCCTTACTTCTGTAGGTCTTCCTTTTGCAGGTTTTAAAAAGATACATGAATTGTCCGGTGGAGAACAACAACGTGTCGTTATAGCCAGAGCATTACTTAATTCACCATCATTGATTATAGCGGATGAGCCGACGGGAAATTTAGATCCGGATACCTCTGATGACATAGTTAGATTAATGCAGGACTTGTGCAATAATGGTACGGCAGTCTTATTTGCAACACACGATTACAGAATATTAGAACAATTTCCCGGACGCATTATCAAGTGCGCAGGCGGGACTTTAAAAGTTGAAGCTTAACCCTTAATTGACTTAAAGTGATTAAAAATCAAAACTACAACATCGTTCAACTTGGTCAAGGTAAATATACACAGGTATATTGTATGGAGTTGGATAATGATCGGCAGGTGGCGGTAAAGGTTCTTAAACCTGCTTACGAGAAAAATAAATATTTTCAGGATCAGCTGATAAGAGAAGCGAAAATGGGTATGCAAGTGCACCATCCTTCTATTCGACGTGTTAAAGATTTGATCCATGATGATATAGAGAATACCTATCAGGTTATGATGGAGTTTCTCGACGGATATAACATGAAAGATTATATCCAAAACTTTGGGTCAATTAATGAGAATCAGATTTTTGAATGGTTAAAGTTTTTTCTTCCCGGATTGATTGAAATTCATCGGAATGGTTTAGTACACGGATTGTTGAAGCCTGGCAATTTCATTCTAAATCCAATGGGTAAGCTGAAAGTTTGCGACTTAAAAGGACCTTATTTTGAAAGTGAGTTGTTTCCGGAAAATGTAGAAGCGGAAGATGTTTTATATTTGAGCCCCGAGCAGATTCAACACATTGGTCCGATATCAGCATCGTCCGATATTTATTCATTGGGCGTGACGCTCTATACGTTGCTGACAGGTAAGTTGCCGTACAGCGAAGATTCTCCTGACATTGATGAGATGCGTCTCCGTATATTGAATGATCCTTTACCCTTTGTTGATTTTGCCACAGTGAAGATGAATGGGATAATTCAAGCAGCAACAGCAAAAAACTCAAATGAAAGGTTTGCTAATTTTGAAAGTATGTTGTTAGAAATAGGTGGGGAGCTGAATGTAAAACAATCCACCTTGTTTTCTACGACAAAAAGGAATATTGAAAGTGAGTTATCAAAGGATAATTTATCTGTCCCTCAGTTTGACCAGCTCAGTGAATCCCTTGATGATCATATCCATCAATCCGATGTGTTACCTGTGGAGCTGCCCTCTTATAGCTCGAAAGATGATGCGGTAGATGAAGAATTGGATTTCAACCAGTCCGGTGTGCAAGATTTACCGAAAACATCTGCAATTCATCCGGATAAAGAAGATGAGGTAGCTGAAAATGATGAAATAGCTGAAACTGAAACAAATCAATCGTTAGACGATCGTATTAAAGCTGTGTGGGATAGAATTGGAGCAACATCTACCAGTGTCGATCCAAAGGTAGATAAGGTCGCTGTTGTTACTAGTACGGAATCAAAGAAGCCTACATCTAAAGCAAAATCCAATACAGATGAAGAAACCGTGACTGTACCACCAAAGAAAAAATTGGCTGTCAGGACCGTTTCACCTGATTTTACGGCTTCTCCGACAGTTGGTGAAAATAAAAAGCAAGATCCGGTTGTACATGTCGAACAAGCAGAACCTCCGAAGGCTGAAACGCAGCCTATGAAGGTCGAAGCAAAAGTTGAAGCGCCTGTAGTGAATCCAACTACTACAAGAAAATCTTTTGAGAAGAAGGAGGTAAATGATAAGGAAAGTGGAGGGAAGCGAAAAGTATTCAGTGCTCGCATGTTTTTGGGTATAATAGTGACTTTTACTTTAATTGTTGGTAGCATTTATGCATATTATACTTTCAATCGACAAGTTCCACCTACTATTATATCACAAGAATCTTCAACTGATTCGTCTGAGAGTAATCAGGCTGGCATAGTAGCAGCGACCACCGAAATTTCAGAGGAACAACAGGCTAAAGTAGATTCATTGATACAGGCTGATTCAGGGGTTAGTTTGTTGGATTTGGAGAAGGCGAAGTTAGCAAAGTTGGCTGAAATAAAGGATATCAAAGCAAAGAAAGAGAAAGAGGCTAATGAGTTAAAAGCGTTGAAGGATCAGATGGCTCAGTTTGAGATTTTGGGTAGTTATAACAACAATGTTGCACCATTTCGTTTCAACAACCAAATTGGATTTGTCTCCAAAGATGGAAAGATAGTAAAAAAGCCATTGTATGAAGAGATATTGAGCTATAGCAATGGTTTGGCGCCGGTGAATTTAAACGGAAAATGGGGCTTTGTGAACTTTGAAGGAAAGGAAGTCATCAAACCTAAGTATAATGAGATATTTGGATTTTCAAAGGGGTTGGCTGGTGCAAAAAAGGATAATAAATGGGGATTTATCAATGCCACCGGACAGGTTGCGGTGCCGTTTAAATATGATGTTGTTACAGACTTTGCTGAAGGTTATTCAGGTGTGAGAAAAAATAGTAAATGGGGCTTTGTGACCAAAGACGGCAATGAAGTTATCCCTTGTCAGTTTGATAATGCATGGTCTTTCAATAATGGTTTGGCGGGCGTGGAGAAAAATGATAAATGGGGATTTATTAATACGAAGGGGCAAGTCGTTATACCTTTAGAGTATGGTCAAGTGAATAATTTTGCGGAAGGATTGGCTTGTGTTGAAAAGAATGGGAAATTCGGTTTTATCAACAAAGAAGGAAAGGAGTTGGTCAAGTGTCAATATGAAGCAGCTAAGCCATTTAAGAATGGTACGGCGCGAGTTTTTGATGACGGGAAATGGTTTTATATAAATAAATCTGGAAAATGTGTTCGTGATTGTAACTAATGATATTATTTTTACGTTATAGAAGAGTTGATTTTTTGTATGAAAGATGAATATTTTTATTTGACGAATGTAATTGAATAATATTATCTCATTTTAGATACGAATACATGTCCTTAATTTAAAAATTGAAGTACAGATGAAAAAGAAATATTTACTTCCTCTCATGATTCTAATTGTTACCATGTATTCTTATACCATGTATATTGGTCTGCATAATCATGATTATCAATCATATATAGCAGAAAGACAAGAAAAAGATGTGGTGGCAGTAGAAAGTAATCAAGATGAAAGTAATGCTATCGAAATCGTCGTACAAATAATTGATCGCGTATATCAGGCGGTAACAATGATCAATAAAGTTGCAAATTAATTTTACTCAATAAACCTTTTATCGAAGGCAATTTGTTTTAATTTTTGAGACACACCATTTAAATATTCTTTTATTGACATTTTCTTTTTTCCTTCCGGCTGTAATTCTATAATCGCCACAGATCCATCGATACAACCAATTTCTAAAAAAGATTTATAATCGGTGTGCCATTCATTTGGTTGTAACTTAGTTTCTGAAGGTAAAGCTTTCCATATTTTAATTATTTTCCCATCCCATTCCAACCATGCACCAGGATAAGGGTTGAGTCCCCGACAAAGATTCATAATATTTATAGCATTATCGGAAAAAGAAATTTTTGTATTGTCTCGATTTAGTTTTGGTGCATGACTTGCCAATGCATCGACCTGTGGTGAATTTTTTACCTGATGGGTTTCTATCTTATATAACGCTTCAATCAAAGTTTCACTTCCCAGTATTTTTAATTTATTATATAGACTACCAAAATCATCATTTTCGTCAATAGGAATGTTTTTTTGTAATAAAATGTTGCCGGTATCAATGGCATGATCCAACTGGAATATGCTGACGCCAGTGACAGCTTCACCTTTTATAATCGCCCAATTGATTGGTGCCGCACCACGATATGCCGGCAGTAAAGAACCATGAACATTGATAGTTCCTTTAGGTGGCAAGGACCACACCATTTCAGGCAACATTCTGAATGCTACAACGACAAAAATATCCGCTTTTAATTCTGCCAATGTCGTTATAAATTTGCTGCTTTTCAATGATTTAGGCTTAAAGGTTGGAATATGATGCTCTTCTGAAAACAGACTCACAGCCGATTTGATAATTTCCTTTCTGCCTCGTCCTCCGTACGTATCAATATTTGTTACGACAGCAACTACATCATGTGAAGAATGTAACAAAGCTTCTAATGATGCCACTGCAAAGTCGGTTGTCCCAAAAAAAACGATTTTCATATATCCAAGTTAATCAGGCAAAATTAACTTAAAACAATATTATAATACGTTTCCAATTAATAAAATTAACCCGAATTGGTATTAAAGGTACATTCCTTTGCCTTCTTATTCAATTCGGGTTTAAGAAAGATTCGGGTCGGAGAAATGTAATTACCCAAGAGTATGTGTCTTATCGGAATTGCCTAATTGAATATTTGCTTGCAATTATTTTTTCCAAATAGGATGATTTATTCTTGAAGTTTGAATTATATTTGAATCATTTCATGTAAACGTGAAGTATAGTCTTGCTTAAACTATTAAATATTCGAATAATAGTGCTCTGAAAAATGATAGAACAGATTTTGAGTTGGGATAAAGAAGTGATTTTATGGATACATAGCAATATGCATAGCACTGTTGGGGATACAATAATTCCGTGGCTACGTAAACCGACTTTTTGGATACCACTTTATATATTAATTATATACATATTTATAAAATGGTGGAAAACAAGAGGATTGATATTGGTTGCCATTTTAGGAAGTTGTGTAGGTGTTTCTGATTTAATAAGTGTTCACTTGTTCAAGAATATTTTTCAAAGGCTTAGGCCTTGTCATACTTTGATGGATAATCCAGATTTTGATTTATTGGTCAATTGCGGCGGAAAATACGGCTTTGTATCCAGCCATGCTGTCAATCACATGGCTATGGCAGTATTTTTATATTTTTTGTTTAAGAATAGAATGGGTAAGTTTCACCAATGGTGGATTTTGTGGGCTGTTATAATAGGGTTTGCCCAAGTATATGTTGGCGTACATTATCCACTGGATGTTATATGTGGATTTGTCGTAGGCGGAATAATTGGATGGGGTTTTGCGTTAGGCACAAAGCGGCTTTTTCCGGAGTTCATGACTTCTGTTCCAAGGGTCTAAAGGCTTTTTAGAAAGGCATTACTCCTTAGAATTGCATTTTCTTGAATATCCTTATAAAACAAGTTGTAATCTCCGATATGGAAATTTTTAATTTTCAATAGACGAAAACCTTTTATTTTAGGTTCTTTTATCCAGAGGATATTACCTGCTCTCTTTGCTGAGATAATGCCCGGTCTGACCTTTTTAAAATCCTTTAGTACAGCCCCTTTGTGTTCTTTCCAAGCAGTGTAGTCAGTATTGGATAGCCAGCTAATTGGATTTGTTACTATCGTTGTGTTTTCAATGGTCACATATTCCGGTGTATAGTCATGGATAAATGTCCGCCAGCTGCAAGTGCAATGAAATTGATCGGGAAAATCACAGGCAGGAGTTGCCAAATATCCCGAATCCAAAGGCATGCCGGCAAGATAGGCAACTACCATTTGTTTTTCAATGGATTTCCCTTCAATACATTCTTTAATAAGTCGAATAGCATGTGTTGTACCTTGCGAATGGGATGCAATGATAAAAGGTCTGCCTTGATTATAGTTGTGAATATAGTAGTCAAAAGCTGATTTAACATCCTGATAGGCGAAATCCAATGCTTTTAATGCAGTATCTCTATTTGCGGTAAAATATACTGAAATGTGTGCTTGTCGATACCGAGGAGCATAAATTTTACCAACTTGATTGAAAAGGCTTGCTTGATATTTGATGGAATTTTCATCAGTTTCGTTGTTTATTTGTATGTCGTCGATATCTGCATTCCATTTACCATCTTTTAATGCATTGGTGTAGGAGGTGGGATAAACAAAGAAAACATCGACTTTGCTGTCTCCTTGAAGGTCTGTACCAATATTACCGGGTATCAGGTCTGCATTATCTCTTTTTTGAGGCAGAGCTGCCCAATTGTCGGGGTTAGAATAGTCTATATTTTTTACATCCTGAGCAAAAAGGAATTGGAAAAATGACAATAAGAAGAAAGTAATAACAATTAGTTTCTTTGACATAAGATTATAAGTTAGGATAAAATCAATACGTTACCTATTTTGCAAGGATTTCACTCTTTCATCAAAGGTTGTTTGTTCTACCGGTTCAAGAAAGCTGTGTAACATGGACGTAATTTCCGGTTGATGTATGGCACTTTTATTGTTTTTGACATCAAAATAAACGGCTATCATCCATAAGATACATTGCAATTCTCCGGATTTAGCATCTTTCATCTGCATTTCAACCTGAATTGACTTGGGGGTAACTTGAATTACCTGACTGGTTATGGTGACAAAGTTGTTGTAAAATACCGGTTTGAGGTATGTTATTTTATTCTGAAACATAACCCAAATGTGGCCGGTATTCTTGACGTGTTGATAAATATCAAAATCGGCATATTTCAAAAGATGGTCTTCTCGGGCATTGAGAAAGTAATCTAAATATCTCATGTTATTGAGATGTCCCATAGGGTCGCAGTCAGAGAATCTTATTAAAGCTTCTGAAGAAAATAATTTAGACATATTGAAAATTTAGACAATGAAACAAGAGATATAACGTCAAAGTTCATAATAACGGGATTGAAATTATCAAATTTTCGAATTTATTTGTAGTTTGCCGGTTAAAATAGAGTTTCATTATAACAGAATATTATGGCGGAATTAAATGTGCGCAAAATAAGTAAGGAGATGAAGGCAATACTCAAAGATGAGGTTAGTCAAATTGTATCCAAGGGAAATAGATCGCCTCATCTGGCTGCAATAATGGTTGGAGACAATCCAGCGAGTAAAGCTTATGTCGGCAATAAGGTTAAGGTATGTGATGAATTGGGCATAACCAGTACATTGCTCCATTTTGATGCTGAAATAACCCAATCGAAACTAATAGATACAATCCACCGGTTGAATGAAGATGATAACGTTGATGGGTTTATTTTACAGCTTCCTTTGCCTGCCCATCTTGATGCACAAGCTTTGCTGATGGAAATCGATCCAGCAAAGGATGTTGATGGTTTTCATCCAACGAATTTTGGAAAAATGGCACTGGGACTGCCAGCCTTTTTACCCGCCACGCCTTACGGAATAATTTTATTGATTGAATATTTGAAATTAAATCTTTCTGGAAAAAAAGTGGCGGTCTTAGGAAGAAGTGATATTGTGGGTACACCTATATCAATTCTCTTGTCGCGTAAAGCTAAATATGGCAATGCTACTGTGACTTTGTTGCATTCACGGAGTAAAGATATAGAGAAGGAGCTACAGAGCGCAGATGTAATCGTTGCAGCCATTGGAATACCTCATTATGTAAAGGCAGATATGGTTAAAGACGGTGTTATTATCTTCGATGTGGGGATAAATCGTATTGAAGATCAAAGTTCACGAACAGGGAGCCGTTTGGTTGGCGATGTAGATTTTGAAGCTATCAAAGATAAAGCCGAGTGGATAACGCCGGTGCCGGGTGGAATCGGGCTCATGACGATAGTAAGCTTGATAAAAAATACAATTCAGGCTTACCATAATCGGTAGGTCGAATCAATGTAAATCGACATTAAAAACAAGACAATCAGCATTATACTTTTATTACATTATAAATTAATTAATGTATAAATAAAATATAGATAGTCTGTTAGATTTGTAAATTAGGCAGAATTATCTATTTCGATACGATAAATAAAATCCAGGTGTAATACGGACATAATATATCAGGCATAAATTGAGCCGGAGTAAAGTGTTAAGGATCTTGAATGTATGTGGATTCATTTTTTAATGAGAAAAAGAAAATAGAATGGAATCAAAATATGGAAATTGGACAGAATGTAACATTGATTTAAAAGATTTTGATGGTGAGGTATTAATAGCCTTATTGGAAGATTTGCCATTTAACAGTTTCATGGAAGATGGAGGAAAACTTCTTGCCTACATTGAAAATTCACAATTGACGGAGCAAGTTGTTGGAGAAGTTCAACGTATATGTTTGGATTTTGGTCTAAGTTTTTCGCTGGTTGAGATGGAATCAAGAGATTGGAATTCAGAGTGGGAATCCAATTTCAATCCGGTATTTATACAAGATATTTGTACAATAATAGCTCCCTTTCATCAGGATGTCGAAGTGACCGGAAAAGTTATATATATTGCTCCTAAGATGGCATTTGGTACGGGACATCACCATACGACAAGCGGTATGATCACGATGATGAGCCAAATTAATTTGCAGGGGTCAAAAGTGTTGGATTTTGGAAGCGGAACAGGTTTGCTTGCTATATACGCTTCGATTCAAGGTGCTGCAACAATTGATGCAATTGATATTGAAGCGCCGGCTTTCGATAATATGTTGGAAAACTTTGAGCTAAATGACATACATAATGTAACTCCTTATCATGGTGGAGGTGAATTAATAAAGATGGAAGCTGATTATGATGTTGTATTAGCGAATATTACGGCAAATGTCATCTTGGACAACATTGATAAATTGTCTAAAGCATTGAAAACGAATGGAATTTTATTGTTTTCAGGGTTTTTTGAAAAAAACTTGAAGGAAATCAGGTTGGCAGCACAAGATCATTTGTTAAAATATGACAAACATATCCAAAATGGGGATTGGATAATCGCAAGATTTAGTAAGGTATAAGAATTAAAAAAGCCGGCTCAAAAGAACCGGCTAAACTAACACTTTACTACCCAAAGCTATTGATTTTGATTGAGGTCAAAATCCTTCGCTTTGTATTATTCAGACGAGAAATGATTCAGAAGTCACTTGAAATATGATAAAATTTTATTCAATTGTTTGAAATTCCATTTTATAGGGAATCAAATCATTCAAAAAGACTACTATTTCTTTCTAAGTTGAATAATTTTTAAGCTATCCATTAATCTCATGATATAAAAAGTAGGATCGATTTCAAACCATTTTTTGGCGAATTTAGGGCTATTGGGATATTTATGATGATTGTTTTGGAATAATTCACCCAGCATAAGAAAGCCCCATGGTGTTGTGTTTTTGGAATGGTCGCCATTGTCAAAGTTACTGTAACCGTATTTGTGTCCACACCAATTGACTAATGCTCCTTGTATAGGACCCATTAAATAATGGATTGGGAGCAAGAGGAAGAACCAATAATTGGGAGCAAAGGCAATATAAAAAGCAGTATATCCAATACCAAAAGCAATTCTTGTAATCCAGCTATCGCCGATTTTATCCAACCATGGCCAAACAGGATAATTGCCTTTAAATTCAGGCTCCGGTTCTTTTAACCTTTTGACAAAGTCGTTATATATTTCTTTTGTTTTCCACATCATTGAAAAAACATCTTTAAAGAAATGGGGTGAATGTGGATCCTTTTCGGTATCGCTATAAGCATGATGCATGCGATGCATAATAGCATAGGCTCTCGGATTTAAAAAGGATGAGCCTTGAGTCAGAAAGGTTAAAAAATAGAAGAATTTTTCTGTGAAAGGGGATAATTTAAACATTTTATGGCTCGAATAGCGGTGCAGGAAGAAGGTCTGAGCAAAAAGCGATAAAAACCAATGTGCAAGAAAAAAATATAAAATTATCATTTGTAGATTTTGATTTTTCTGCAAATATGTACAATTTTAATGCTTAAATAAAAATAAAATTAGATTCTTTTATTGAAAAGGTATTACTTCGGGAACTTTATCGGATTTAATCTGAAATTTTGCTTCTATGCCTATTTCATCATTCTGAAAGGAAGATATTTTGAAATTATTACATTCCAATCGGTCATTATAAAAGAAATGTGTGACAGGTTTTGCGAAAATACCGTCCGTGTTTTTGTGCATTGTCGGCAGATAACCTCTCCTTGCTTCAATCAGATTAGCTTCTTTTTTAAAATTTTGAATTTCACTGCACCAAGGTACTAAATTGAATATTCCTGCAACTATTAAAGGGATGGAATCGGTTGAGGAAAACTTGCTTAACAGATTTAATTGTTCTTGAGCGGATGCTGAAGAGGCTGAGTCTATAGATGGTGCAAGATATGTAGTAACAATGTCAAAATTGCGATGATTTTTTTGAATTTGCGTTTTCAAAAGCAAGGCATTTTGGACAAAAAAGGTATCGACTTTATTAATTGGGTATTTAGAGAATACTTTAATTCCATAAAAATCAATTCTTGGAATAGCGACTTGATAACGATACTTAATGCCAATGAGCTTAGAGATGATGCCTTTCCAGTTAGGTGTATATTCTTGAAAAATAATAAAATCAAAATCTTTGTCTGATATTTCTTTCAAAACTTTGTTTGGGGGAGAATCAAAAGAAGTCAGATTTATCAATGATATTCTTAATTTTTCCTCTTGGTTGGGTGAAGAATAACGGATTCGGGAATCTGTTGTTTCTTTTAGGTAAAAAGCAAATATACATGTACAGATCATCGCAACAACCATCAACCTTTTTTGGTTGAAAACGAGAAAAAATAAGCTTAATCCAAGGTATGCCAACATGGATTGATTAGCTAATTCTGCACCTGTTTTAAAAATTGAAATATTAGGGGTAAATATGGTTATAGTTACCCCTAAAAGTAGAAAAAAAAGCACTGTGTTTTCAACAATCTTTAATTGAAGTAAACGTTCAAGCCTTTTAATCAACATATTCTAAAATTCTTCAACTCCTGCAAAGTGGAAAGAGCCTTCGATGAGTGCATTCTCGTCCGAATCAGAGCCATGGACAGCATTTTCACCCACACTTTGAGCGTAGAGTGCCCTGATTGTTCCGGCATCCGCTTTTGAAGGGTCAGTCGCACCAATTAGGGTACGGAAATCTGCCACTGCATTATCTTTTTCAAGGATAGCAGCTACGATGGGTCCGGAGGACATAAAATCTACTAATTCACCATAAAAAGGCCTTTCTTTATGTATTTCATAAAACTTTCCGGCTTTTTCTTTTGAAAGATGTGTCAATTTCATTGCAACGATACGAAAGCCAGCAGCGTTAATTTGTGCAAGAATAGCTCCAATATGACCATTCTTAACCGCATCCGGCTTAATCATTGTAAAAGTTCTGTTAGTTACCATTTTTTACTTTTTTTGTATTGTGGCGCAAAATTAACTGAAAAAATAAAATATTGAGAGGTTTAATTACAATTGCTCTTCAATTTGGGTTGTAAATTACCTGATAAAAGGGATTATATATAAATTTATTTTTTTATAAGTGAAAAAAATGCGACTTTTGCGGCTGTTTTCAAGAAATGCAGAGAAGTTGTTTTCAACTATTTGTCACACAGTTTGTTGAATAACAATTTTAACCAAAAGCAAAATGCAGGAAGTAAAAGATTTATTGCAAATTCTTAACCAGCCGAAGAATGTAGTGATTACATCACACAGGAATCCGGATGGCGATGCAGTAGGATCTTCTCTTGCATTACGGCATGTTCTGGAAAAGAAATTTCATTCTGTAACAGTAGCATTACCTTCAGAATTTCCTGAAGTTCTTTCCTTTTTAAAGGGCACAGAAGATATTCTTATTTATGATATTGATAAAGAAGGTGTATTGAATGCTATTGAAAATGCGGATGTGGTGTTTTGCTTGGATTACAATTCGTTAGATCGGGTAGATAAAATGGGTGAAGCTATTGCTGCATCCAAAGCGAAAATCGTATTAATAGATCATCATTTGTATCCCGATAGTTTTGCACACATAACTATTTCCGAGCCGGAAGAAGTAAGCAGTACGTGTGAACTGATGTATAAAGTCTTTAAAGAGGCTGATTGGTTGAGTGCACTGAATGTTGATACTTTAGATGCTTTGTTGGTTGGTATTATCACGGATACAGGTTCTTTCAAATTTAGCTTGAACGCAATGACTTTATTGCATACCTCAGAAATAGTTGCACAAGGTGGGGATATAAAGTATGTTCAAGATAGATTAAATAACCACGAGCAAGAAAAATGGCTGAAACTATTGGGTCATTGTCTCTCCAATAGAATGATTATTTATCCGGATCTGAAGTCAGGATTAATTTACCTAAGTAAAAAAGACTATCTGGATTTTAATATCCAACGTGGTGATACAGAGGGTATTGTAAATTATTTACTTAGACTGGATACGGTTAATGTTGCAGGATTTATAACAGAACAACCTAACATTGTCAAGATATCACTTCGTTCAAAAGGAGATTTCTCGGTACAACAGATGGCTTCAGAATATTATAAGGGAGGAGGACATCGAAATGCTTCAGGCGGTGCTATATATAGTAGTCTGAAACATGCAATTGCTCTATTTGAAGAGGCTATTGAAAAAAATAAGGAAGAAATATTAAAATCATATTAAATCATTTGAAATTCATTTTATGAAAAAATTTTCAGTTTTTATACTGTTTGCTTTTGTTGTCGGTATGATATCATGTAAGCAAGATGCAAAAGAAAGTGTAACCAAGAACGGTTATTCGTACACATTATTTAAGACGGGTAGCGGTGACTTAATTCAGGTCAACGATTTGGTTAATTTCGATATGGAGATTAAATACAAAGATTCTGTTTTGCAGGATTCTCGAAAGAGCCCGGTTAAGCCGGAGTTTGTTTTGCCCGCTGATTCATTGGTGACTACACCAAATCCGGTAGTGGATGCATTGAGATTGATGAGAAGTGGAGATAGCATTGTTATTAAAGAAAGAATAGATACAGTTAAGGGTCTGCCGGATAATATGAAGGATTGGAAAGAGATTACTTATTGTATCAAAGTACATAGCGTGTTGACTGATAAGGATAAGCAAGTTGTAAAAGATCTTGAACCTTCCGTTGAAAAGGAGATGGTTAAATACATAGCTGATTACAAAGCCAATACTATCAAGGATTTGAAATCGACTGCAACCGGACTTAAATATGTAATTATTAGCGATGGAAGTGGTCCTATGGTTCAAAAAGGTGAATCTGTACCGGTTCATTATTATGGTGCAACTGTCGCTGATGGAAAGAAATTTGATAGTTCATTCGGTCGTGGAACAACATTTAAGGTTCCGGTAGGTGCGGGTCAAGTAATTCCGGGATGGGAAGAAGCGTTATTGCTCTTCAAGAAAGGAACTAAAGCAATTGTGTTTATTCCAAGTGCATTGGCTTATGGAGAGCAAGGCATTCCGGGCATGATTGCTCCTAATTCTGAACTTGCGTTTTATATTGACATTCAGAAATAAATTTATTTAAAATATATTTTATCAGCCGTTGCATTATTGTGACGGCTGATTTTTTAAAGGGCTATCGTATGAAAACATTATTTTGGTTGTTATGCCTTATAGGTATGCCTTTCATTGTTTTAGCTCAACATAAAAAAAGCAAGAAGGAGAGAAAGGATTATAAGCCCGAAATTACTTACACTAAAAGCGGTTATCGTTATAAATTATTCCCACTTGGAGATACCACAACTATTGATCAAGGAGATTTAGTTTATTTTGAAATGCAGGTAATGCATCAGGATTCTTTGATAGAAGATTCTAGACTTCATTTTATAAGACCTGAAATAGTCATCCCAGGTAAAGCAGAGGATATGTCAGGTACAGCTGTAGTTGAAGGCTTGACCATGATGCATGCAGGCGATAGTTTGATCCTATATGAACCTGTAGAGCAAGTGGATGACCTGCCTGAGGTTATGAAGAGCTGGAAAGAAGTGAATTATCGCTTAAAAGTAGTTGAAGTTATAAAGCAAAGCGATTTAGAAAATGTCAAAAGACGAGAAAGTCAGGTTGCTACATTGATTCAGCAGGATTTGCAGAAGTATAAGAATCAGCAGTTTGAGAGAATCATTCAAACTCAAAGTGGACTAACCATATTAATACATCAGGATGGAGAAGGGGAAAAATTTGTAGAGGGTGATGTCGCTCGCATATTATTTTATGCTATTGAAACGAAGGAAGGTAAGTATTTTGATGGAACTTTTGATACGGGCGTTCCATTTAAATTAGTGGTTGGCTCACAAAGGATTATTGAAGGGTTAGGTGAGGCTGTTTCTCTTTTACGTCGAGGAGCAAAAGTGTCTGCTTGTATCCCTTCCAAATTGGCGTATGGATCTACAGGTGTATTTGAAAAGCTTGAACCGGATACTGACTTGCTTTTTTATATTGAAATATTAAATTAATACTTAAAAATAAAACGATATGACTATCGAACAGCTTAAAGACCTGCAGGACAGGTTGGCTTCTCTAAGGAGGTATCTTTGACGTCGATCAGCGGATACACACAATAGAAGATAAGACTAATGAGTCTCTGGCTAACGACTTTTGGAATGATCCAGTTCGTGCTGAGGCGACATTAAAAGAACTAAAATCAAACCAATCTTGGGTTGCTAAATTTAAAAATGGCGAACTTGCTGTGGATGAAGCATCTATTGCATTAGAATTGGCTCGTGAAGATGCTTTGACAGAAGAAGAGGTTGATGAAGTATATCAGAAGGCTTTAGAAGTCATTGATGAAATGGAGTTTAAATCTACCATTACCAAGCAAGAAGACGAGTTAAACGCAATATTGGAAATCAATGCGGGTGCAGGGGGAACAGAAGCCTGTGATTGGGCGTCTATGTTGATGCGCATGTACATCATGTTTTGTGAAAAAAATGGCTTTTCGATATCAGAATTAAATCGAACAGATGGCGATGTTGCCGGAATTAAGTCAATAACCTTAGAGATAACGGGAGAATTGGCATTTGGTCTATTAAAGGGTGAAAATGGAGTACACCGGCTTGTAAGAGTAAGTCCTTTTAACTCACAAGGAAAGCGGATGACTTCATTTGCCTCAGTATTTGTTCATCCTATGGTTGATGACCGAATTGAGATCAGTATTAATCCCGCTGATATCGAATGGGATACGTTCCGAGCAAGTGGGGCAGGAGGTCAGCACGTCAACCGAACTGAATCTGCAGTACGCGTCAGGCACCTTCCTACCGGGTTGACTGCTGAATGTCAACAGGAAAGGAGTCAGATTCAAAATCGGGAAAAAGCATTGATACTGTTGAAGTCGAGATTGTATGAACTTGAGCTTCAGAAACAACAAGCAGAACGAGATGCAATTGAAGCCGGGAAGATGAAAAACGAATGGGGCAGTCAGATTAGATCTTATGTTTTGGATGATAGAAGGGTAAAGGATCATCGGACAGGATTTACAAACAATAATACGGATGCTGTGCTGAATGGTGATATAATGGGCTTTTTAAAAGAATTTTTATTGTGGGATGGAAGTAAGGATTCCGGGAACAATGAATAATTTAATAAAAAAAAGTGCTAAAATATTTTTCAATTAGAAATTAAAATATACCTTTGCGTCGCTTCTTAAAAGAAAGGGGTGTAAATGCGGGAATAGCTCAGTTGGTAGAGCACGACCTTGCCAAGGTCGGGGTCGCGAGTTCGAGTCTCGTTTCCCGCTCCACTTATTTTACACTTTTACCTTACCCGGGTGGTGAAATGGTAGACACGCAGGACTTAAAATCCTGTGACTGCGAAGTCGTGCGGGTTCAAGTCCCGCTCCGGGTACATATTTAGTTGTCCATCCCTTCTATTTTAAAATTATAATAACTACGATTGGAATGAATTTTTTAATTCATCTTTGTAGTTGCGCCCTATAGCTAATATTTTTCCTTTTACAAGTACTTCGCTTTCAGTGAAAGAGTCAATTTGATTCGTATTGACGCAACTTGAACGATGTATTCTCACAAAATACTTCTTATGGAGTCGTTCTATTGTATTGGAGAGTGAATTTCTAATTAAGTATGATTTTTTTTCAGTGACTATTTTGACATAATTTGCTTCTGCAGTAAAGTAAAGGATGTCATTGATAAAGACATTGTGATAACGATAGCCGTCTTTGATAAAGACATGACTGTCTTTTACAAAAATATTATCATCGGTTTGTGACACGTCATTGGATACTTCGTGATCACCAAGATCTACCTTGTGTAATGCTATTTCAATAGCTACTAATAAGGATTTGGTAGTGAAAGGTTTGATAATATAAGCTGCAGGTGAAGTATTCTTTGCTTTATTGATATTCAAGACATCAGTATGTGCCGTAATAAAAATAAAGGGTTTAGGCATGATATTGTTAATTTCATTGGCAATATCTACACCATTTTTGTCACCGTTGATACTGATATCAATCAAAGTTAAATCTGGTAAATATTCCTTGAATGCAAGAATAGCATCGTCGTAATTGTCTGTGATTGCAACTACATGATAGTCAGATTGTACAAGCCTCTCTTTTAAATCAAGCGCGACTAATAGTTCGTCTTCTATGATAAGGATACGTTTTGCCTGTTTCATTTATGTGTTATATCTTTTGGAAAATATAAGGTAAACTGGGTGCCATTAAGGACTTCAACATGCAGAAAACCTTTGAGCTGTTTGACAAAAGTTTTAATTAACTCTTTCCCAAAAGAGTCTTCCTTCGAATTCCAATCTTCAATATTGATACCTTCGCCATTATCAGCAACAACTAATTCAATGATGTTGTTAGCCAAGGTAAGATCGATTGTGAGCAAAGGGTTGGTATTCTTTTTGAATGCGTGTTTTGATGCATTGCTCACCAATTCATTGATAATTAAACTAAGCGGAATTGCTTTATCTACATTCAATGTTTCATTTTCCACTTTTAAGTTAAGTTGGATGTGTACATAATCGTCACAATAAGTATTTTTTAAGTTGTCAACCAAATCGGTGATAAATTCTTTAATATTTATCTCAGTGATATTTTGATTAGTGTATAGTTTTTGGTGGATAAGGCTCATCGCCTCTATTCTTTGTTGACTATCACGGATAGCTTGAGAGGCTTTAGGGTCTTTAATTCGGAAAGATTGAAGACTCATCAGGCTTGATATTATTTGTAAATTATTTTTTACCCTATGGTGTAATTCTTTCATAAGTATATTCATGTCCAAGGCTTGATGACGAATTATATTACTCGTTCTTTTTTGCCTGACAAACTGGATAAAAATAATTATGAGCAATACCAATAAAATGAACGATCCTACTATTAAATAGGTGGATATAAGCTTTTGACGAGCTATCTTTTCATCTTTTTGGACTATGTTGTGTTTTACCCGCAATGCTGCCAACGACTTTTGTAATTTTAAATTACTTAAGCTGTCGTTCAGCGAAATAAAGTCGATATGTTGGATATATGCCTCTTTATAATTGCCTAATTCAGCCAATATAGTGGACTTGAGCTTTAATCCCTGTGAAAGGTGCTCTAATAACCCAAATGTTCTGGATGTAGAAATAGCTTTGTTTATGAATAACAAAGCAGAATCAGGTTGATGTGATTCTAAGCTGTTTTGGGCAAGAGATTCATAAAGCCTATAGGTCAAATCAGGGTCATCCAATGAAGGAATTGATTTCCGTGCTAAGTTCAAAAAAAATGTAGAAGAATCTTTCTTGCCTAATAGTTGATAGCACTTACCAAGGTACAAATGAGCTAAGCTTTGATCCTTTTTGGATGGATAGTCCCGTGTTGCTGAAGCAAGCCCTTCTTTTAACAAAGGTAAGGCTAATTGAGTATTATGTAAATCCAAATACATTAAAGCTACATTGAATATTGACTGTGCCAGATTTGTTTTGTTATGGATAGCTCTATCTAAATCCAATGCTTTGATTGCATATTTTAATGCATCCTCCTTACTGTTATTCGTCTCATAAAGTGCTGCCAATAGCGTATATGCCATAGAGATGCCGGAAGAATCTTTTATTTCTTTGGCAATTTCAAGTTGTTTTTCTATAAGTACTAAAGCCTCTTCACCTTCTGCATTGTCTAATGAGGTGGAGGCCATGATATTTAATGCAGCGACATAAAATCTGTTTTTTTGGTTTTGGTTGTCATAGTGTTTGATGCACAGCTGGGCATAATGATATGCCGAATCATTTTGACTCAATAAATAAAATTTCTCAGCGATAAAGTAATAACCTTTGGCCTCTAATAGAGGTTTATTATTTTTTTTACTTAATCCGATTGCAATATTATTATATATATATTCCATTGAGTCATTACCTTCTAAATTATATTCATTGGCAATATTGTAATACAATTCGATCTTTTCAGTGGCGTTTTTTGTGGTATTCAATTGCTTTAAATATTGTTGCAATGGTGTCGGTTGAGCAATGCCGGACACTGCACTTATATAGCAGTACACTGTTGCCAGAATAAATTTAAATATTGAATATAGATTTTTGATGTGCAATTTTGTAAAAGAGATATTTTGACAAATGTAAGACAAGGATTTTGTTAAATAAAAGTATTCATATACATAATTTGGTTGTTTATCCCTAATTTATGTAATGGATTATCTTTTTTATTATTCTTGTGAAAATTTTCAATATGAGAAAGATTATACTATTTATTTTCATTCTTATGGGTCAGCAAGGATATTCTCAAATTACGATAGATTATATCAATGCGCCTTCAATTGAACAATGTCGGACAAATGATACTTTTACTACCTTAAAGCTTAAATCACTTCCTTCTATTGAAATTGGAGACAATAAGGTATGGGATTTTACTTCTTCAACTGATTCAAATGTTACTTTTTTAGCAGCGTATCCTGTGTCAGGAAATCCAGGATTCCCGGAAGCAACATTTCAAACTGAAGTGTTTTATGCTTTTTCACAATTAAGATATGATGCAGCATTAATGCTTAATGTGACCCAAGATGGCATATTGCGCTATGGTGTATCCTTAAAAAGGCAGGCTATCCCATTAAAGGGTATGACAGGTGGAAGTTTAGATAGTTTGATTTTTTTCAATCAAGATGTCAAGTACAGTTCTCCAGAACATGAAATTAAATATCCGATGACAATGGGTACTAAATGGACGGATTCCTATTCCTTTTCTACCAACTTCGGATTGACAGTTGCACTTTTTGGACTAAATAATGTACCGGGTCAAAGGCGCACACATTATACCACTGATAAGGAAGTAATTGGCTGGGGTCAGATGAAAGTGAATGATAGGAATGGCAATGCTACCAAACCTATTGATGTTTTGCTGGTTAAAACGACGGAAACAGCTGTAGATAGTTTTTATTTGGGTGGAACTCTTGCTCCGCCACAACTACTGACTGCATTTGGGTTAGCTCAAAATCAAGCCACACATAAATATAATTATAGTTTTATAAGAATCGGTGAACATTATGGATTAGCTACAATCGAATATAAAGATAATTCATTTAAAAAGCCCACATTTATCAGTGTCCACCAATTAAGATTAGGCACTACCAACTCAATTGAAAATCAAGTAAGTTCAAATATAACAATCTTCCCAAATCCGGTCATCGGTAATTCTTTTAACATAAAATTGGATGGAGCATCCGAAAAATATGATTATGTAATATATGATATATCCGGTAAGGTAATAAATAAAGGGATAGTAGGTCCTGATAATGTCATAAAACTTAATGAAAATGTGGGTACTGGATTATACTTGATTCAATTATTATCTTCATCAGGAAAAATTAGCGTCAAAAATTTTCAAATTGTAAATAAATGATAAAGGATTATTAACACACGCACTTATATCCAATAAGGGCGGAACCCATACCGCCCTTATTTTAATTGATTTGAAAAGACTAGCGATGAATGTCCTACATTTCTGATTGAGTATATCGTACTGAGAGCAAATTATAAAAAAGAAATTTGAAATTAACCCAAATTCCGCTTTAGACAAATGCGGAATCGATTTACGACTCGTAATCAATGGTTTCAGTAAACCATTGAAACGATTCGTACATCGGGATTAACCCTCATAATCAGCATTATGCGGTTTTTCAAAACCTTTACTGCTGAATTTGGGATTAATTTGGTAAAATCTATTTCATACTATTCTTACTTTATTGAAATTGATCCTTAATACAAAAACACTACCTTTGACTAATGTGAGCATTGCCATCTTTTGTTAACTCAAAATCAGCGTAATTTATTGGTGCTGAGGCAATGTTCATAAAGGTCTATTCAACTTTTTGAGGGAGAATTTGATTTTATTATTACTGGGTTCATAAATACGTTGAAATACCCCAAGCCAATATTAGTGCAAGAGAATAAAATAAATACCTTTTGACGGATAAATATTGATCCAGTCGGATACCCAATTTTTTTCTAAGATAAATAATTTGTGCGATTTTGCCGATGATGTGAGCAATAAAAACACCACCTGCGATACCCAAGAGTCCAAATTTGAATCCTAGAATTGTGCTGCCTATTATGTTGATAAAAAGCTCTATTATTGAAATATATAATAATGCTTTCGTTTTTCTTAAGCCTAGTAAAATGATATGTGGGTATATCATTCTGCTAATGATAATCAATATATATATGTTGAAGATAGCAGCAGATGAAATGAAATCTGTGCTAAAAATTATTGGGAAAATAAATTTAGAAATGAGAACAAGTACAATAGATGTGCCGAAAACTAGTGGATACAGCCTCTGGGAGCGCGATTTTATTTTTTCTAAACCTTCTTTCAAGTTTCGACTGATTATGGGTATTAAAGCCGTCCCCAATCCAATGGCTAAAGTTACAGTCAAAGGAAATTCTCTTCCGCCATATCGGAATATAGCGAATATAGCCTTGGGCGTATAAAGCCTTTGTACTAACCATGCATCATAAATTAAGGCCATGCCTGATATAATTGAATATCCTATAAGAGGACTGCCTATTAAAAATAGACGTTTAGCCCATTTTAATCTATAGGCATTCAAATTGAGCGTTAATGCCATTCCTCCGGACATCAGTAATAATGTGAGCGTATAGATGTTAAGTAGGATTAAGAGATTGATTAGATTGCCCCCAAAAAGGAAGTTTAGGAAAAAAACTAATATATAACCTATTCCGTAAAATAAACTAAACCGCATCAATTCCTTGCTGTTGCCCCTCAGCATCAATAAGGAAGGGATGAGCATTGAAGGCGTATTGATTGCTGTGTATAGACAAAACCAATATAAACCCTCGATCTGAGGAGATTCAATAAGAAAGGGCAATAATAAAGGGCGACCTAGGATTAAAATTAAAGAACTAGCTATTGAAAGAAATAAAAAAATAGTAAATGTAGTGCTGATAAAAGATTTTCTTTCAACCAGAGCTACCTTGGGATAAATAGCGTGAAAGGCCTGAGTTAATCCACTTATCCAAAATAGACTCACAAACTGGCCTAGATATAACAGTGTCTCAAATTTGCCGATATTTTCAATGGGCATAGCACTTTTGGCTAGAAAAATGCTTCCAATAATAATAGCGACCTGTTGAATAAAGCTAAATACTTGAAAAGCCTTGTAAGGATCTTCAAAAATACTCAGTTTCTTTTCAGCAGGACTTCCACTCATTCATTTATTGTTTCAATGAACTTGATGCCCATTTCCTCTAATTCATCCAATATGGGCTGATATATATCTTCTGTCAATGGCAAAATACATCCCGGCTTTTGGAATTTACCTTTCATTCTATGTCTGGTGTAGATGGCCAATGGCAAACCTACTAATTCGCTCATTGCCGTATGGGTTTCATCCGTTCCTTCTCGATATAAAGTAGAAGAAAGGCAATATTCCTTTTCTTCAATGGTATATTTAATCTTGTGTTCCATGACAATCAAGTCACGGTCAGTAGGAGATAATACCCATTTGTTGACGATGACATATTCCAGGAATTCGGCCGGAGTGGGATTCTCAAGTGTACAAAGGTTTCCTCCAAAAAGACCGAGCCATTCAATTTGGTCAAAGGTGGCTTGTGAAATGAGTCTTCCTATGGTTAATTCAATTCGGGATTTAAAATCTTTGCCACTTCCCTTTAAAAATCCATGAATAAGTGTTAAATATTGGAAGTTGCCTGATAGACTCAGTTTTGTCGTATTGTCTGTAAGTCCAAGATCCACCAATACAGACCATGCTTCACAATAGTTATTTCCTCGAAATGTCCCCCTAATCATGGTTTCAATACCTTCTAGACCATATAATTCAATGTATTTGATAGAATCTCTATTGACATACATGGAATATTGCCCATGTCCGTTGACATCTATATTTTTTGCCTCCTTAAATAACCGGTTGTATGGAATATATTTTACTTCACCATGTTGAAGAAATTGAGACGTACATTGTCCCGCTAAAACGACATTTCTAGGATTCCAACTTATTTTATAATGCCATGGGTTGTCGTCGCTTTCGGGAGCTACCAGTCCGCCCGTATAGGATTCGAAGGAAGTTATGGTACCATTATTTCGTTTTATTTCATCAAAGATTTTCATCGCTGACATGTGATCTAAACCGGGGTCTAAACCCAATTCACTCGCAAAGACCAATCCTTTTTCTTTTATTTCATCTTCAAGAGCCATCAATTCGTCACTGAGATAGGATGCTGTAGCCATATCTACCCCATATAAAATACAATCTTTGGCGACAAGCATGTGTAGATAGGCCGGTAACATAGAAATGACAAAGTTTGCCGATTTAATTAGCTGGCCTCTGATTTCTGTGTCGTGTATGTCACAAGGAACTGCTTCTCCATTCGGATGGTTGTTTAATTTGATCTTTGCTGCATTGACATTGGTGTCCGCTAAAATGATTTTCCAATTCTCTTCAACAGAATGCTTCAACAAATAATCAATAAGGTAGGTAGCTGATCGACCCGCCCCAAATAAGATGATTTTCTTAATTGGTTCTAAATCTGGCATGAGATTGTTTAGTTTGTATAAAGAAGGTGCGAATTTATCAATAAATACGGCATTTTATATTCTAAATAGGTAAATATTTCTCTCTTATCAATGTGTAATCTGCAAAAGATATACTTGGATATAGCCCAAAGGTTTACCAAAATATAGTTTTACCTGTAATATAATGAAAAAGTTATAATAACTTAACTTATAATTTTTTATAATTATTAATGTTGAATGTGGGTTAACTCAAATTTCAAATTGGGCTAATAATGAATCGATGTACGAATTTTAATCAATTATTTTGCCTTACCATTAAAACGATTTGTACAGTGGGACATTTCTCATACTCCATGCTTTTTGGTTTTGGAAAACTTCGATTACGGAATTTGGGTTTATAATAATTAGGATAAAAAAGAACTATTTCTCAATCGTTTAAATTTTTTTGTTTACATTTAACTAAATTAAAGACTATGGGAAAGCAAGTTGTACAATTTGAATATGAAATAATATCCAATCTTGATGATTTGGTAAATGAAGATAAAGTATTGATGGAATGGGCAAATAAAGCAAAAGAACACGCCTATGCGCCTTATTCCAACTTTAAAGTAGGCGCTGCATTGGTTGACTCGAATGGAAAAGTCTTTATAGGTGCCAATATGGAAAATGCCTCTTTCCCTATATGTATTTGTGCTGAGGGCGCCCTGCTGACAGCATATAATACAGATGGAGCTGCCGCAAACATTGAATCTGTAGCAATCACAGCATCATCAGCATCGCATATTGTAAATCATCCGGTAGCGCCTTGTGGTGCATGTAGGCAAATGTTGAGTGAAATGGAAATCAAGCAAAAAAAACATATCAGGTTGATTTTGATGGGTGAGTCAGGTCCGATTTACATCATTAAGTCAATAAAAGATATTTTGCCAATACAATTTACCAATTCTGATTTATGATAAGTTGGTTCGATTGGACATGAGATCTTCTAAGTCTTGTGGGGTATTGATTTCTATACTGTCATAGTCAGTTAGGGCTACCTTAACATTATAATCGTTTTCTATCCAGCGTAAAGCTTCAACATTTTCTGATGTCTCCAGATAACTTACATTAAGTGCGGCTACTTCCAACAAGGTGTCACGCTTAAATCCATACAAGCCAATGTGTTTATAATACTGATGTCGCAATAACCATTCTTCTTTATTGGCGTGGACAAAATAGGGGATAGGGTGGCGACTCATATATATAGCCTCCTGATTGTTACCAAAAACAATTTTAACGATTTCTGGGTCATCAAGCTCATCCTGACTCTCGATAAATTTGGCTAAAGTCGCAATATCAGCATTGGAATTTTGAATTAAAGTCTTCGCCAATATGTCTATTTGGTTAGACATTATGAATGGTTCATCACAATGAATGCTGACAATAGCCTCATATTCCGGATATTTGCGGGAGACTTCGGCACATCGGTCAGTTCCACTGCGATGATAATCTGATGTCATTTCAACGGGGATTCCTAGCTCGATACAAGTATCGGCAATCCTTTCGTCGTCAGTGGCTACAAGGAGATGGGAAAGGAAAGATGATAATTTGGATTGCTCATATACTCTTTGTAACATAGGTTTTCCGCCTATGTCAGCCAAAGCTTTTCCGGGAAATCGTGATGAGGCATATCGTGTCGGTATTATTCCTAAAATCTGCATAAAAAGCTTTATAAAAAGAAATGATATTTTAGATTCAATTTTAAATAAATCCCAAAATTAATCCGAGATTTTATAGATGTCGGAAACTTTATTTAAATAATTTCAAGCCGATTGATTTATGCATCAACATTGGTTTAAACCCACAATCCGCAACAAAAAAATGCGACATCGATAAACGACTCGTAATCAATGATTTCATTAAATCAATGAAACGATTCGTAAATTGGGATGACCTTCATTATCAGCATTATTTCTTTTGTCAATATTCATACTACTGATTTGGGTCTAAAAGGTTATTACATAATGAACCGACATTATGATGCAAGTTAAATATTTTAAATAAATCTCACACAAATTTAGAAATTTGATTTTATATTTTTATTGAATTTCTTGATTGTTAGCCTAATATGAGTAATAGTGAAATTGTTATTGAAAAAAAAATTATTTTTTTAACAAAAAAATTTTGAGGATTACAAAGTGTTCTTATCTTTGCACCGCTTTGAATGATAAGTCAATAAGTTGATTTTGAAAAGCACTACTGGTTCGGTAGTTCAGTTGGTTAGAATGCCGCCCTGTCACGGCGGAGGTCGCGGGTTCGAGTCCCGTCCGGACCGCAATTAGCCTCGGAGTACTCCGGGGCTTTTGTGTTTTATGAAGATAATTGATAATTGAGAATTGATAATTGAAAATTTTCCATTTTCCATTTTCAATTTTCCATTCTCCATTCTCCATTCTCCATTTTCAATTCTCCATTTTATCTATGATTTTACATACCAAGATATTTGGTCTCCTGACAAATTTATTTCCTTTATCAAACGAATACCATTTAATATTGGAGCTTTGATGTCTGCTTCTTTAATTGTCGTAGATGCAGTGATAGTGCGTATTTCATCAAATGCTCCTTGATTTATAATGCTGTTGAGTACATGTGCACCACCTTCGACTAAGAGATTGGTGATACCGTAGTTTTGGTAAAGCATCTTCCAAATATTGTCCCATACGACCGGATCCTCCACGTGTTGAGTATCTATATTTTTTTCTTGTAGAGTACCTGTATTAAGCCAAGTTGACTTTTTGTCATCATGAAATAGTTTGTAGGATGCAAGAGGTTTATGCCATTTTTTGCCAATAACAAAGCGATGTGGAGATTCTCCAAACCATAATCTATTATCCAGAAGCGGATTGTCCATTTCCAATGTTCCTGAGCCAATTAAAATTCCATCACTTTCTGATCGCCATCGATGCACGAGGCGTGCTGATATAGGGTTGCTGATGATAATTCTTTTTGATGAAGATGCCATTTTCCCATCAATGGTTTGGGCGAATTTTAGAATTACTTTGGGTCTATGATTTATTTGATTGATGTAAAATCTATCTATCAGACTGCTTTGTTGTGCCGGTTGGATATTACACATATTAATTCCTGCTTCCTTTAAAATTTCTTCACCTTTGCCGGCTGTGATGGGATTGGGGTCATCTTCAAAGTAAAAGACATTTTTTGCTTTGTTTTCTGCGATCAATTTAGCGCAAGGTGGCGTATTGCCAAAGTGTCCACATGGTTCAAGTGAAACGTAATAATCTGAATCATCAACGGAAAAACCATGTTGAATGGCATACTGTGTTGCATTTACTTCCGCATGCGCTTTTCCATATTCCTTATGATATCCTTCACCTATAATTGTATCATTCTTTACTATGATACAGCCAACCGGTGGATTAAACTTAATTTTAATATCGCTTTGTAAAGCTAAATCAATGGTTCTAAGAATATATAGGTTGCTTTTGTCCATTTTTTATTGGCAATTGAAAGAAAGTAAAGATAATTAAATTGTGAATATGTTGGGAATGAGCCTATATTTGAACAAATATAATTTTCGTTATTTTAATCCCAAATTCATTAAAAGGCAAAAAAGTTTTCTTTATGGAAATTATTGTTAACTTTTGATTGGTTGAATACAAAATACATATTAAATGGTTAATCCTCACGGTATTTAGATTCAATAATTTGTGGTGCATTTAGATGAAATTCAGCACTAAATGATACTGATTCGATAAGCGATTCAAAAATCGGGCTTATAATCAGTACATTATGGTTTTTCAAAACCTTTGTTGTTGAATTCGGATTTTAAACATTGTTTTGATTAATTTTGTAGGATGAATTATAAAAATTGTTTGATTGTTTTCGCTTTTTTCACTCTGTTAGTTTCTTGTAAGCCTGAATCTTCACAGTCGGACAGAAGTGTCCGTAAACGTATAGTAGATGATGCTCATTCGTTTGGGGATTATTCAGATGCACGAGTCAAACATTTGAGTCTGAATCTGAAGGCTGATTTTGACAAAAAAACATTATCCGGATGGGCAAAGTTGGTAGTTGCCAAAAATGGCGCAGATTCTTTATTTCTGGATAGTAATAACTTAAATATTGAATCCGTTGAGAATGCCGGTAAGCCAATACCTTATGTGATTTATGCACCAAAGGATTTTATCGGAAGTAAGATTGCAATTCCTACAGCATCATTTAATGATACAATTACTATCCGATATTCTACAAAGCCGGAGGCATTGGCATTACAATGGTTGTCACCAGAGCAAACCTATGGGAAAAAACAACCATTCCTATATACACAAGGTCAGGCTGTGTTGACAAGGTCTTGGATTCCAATACAGGACTCTCCGGGTATCCGATTTACTTATGATGCGCAGATATCAGTTCCAAAAGGCCTTATGGCGTTGATGTCGGCTGAAAACCCACAGAAAAAATCGGATGATGGGAAATATAAATTTGATATGAAGCAACCTATTCCCGCTTATTTAGTGGCTTTGGCTATTGGTGATCTGGCATTTCATGCATTTGATGGCATAAGTGGAGTTTATGCAGAGCCTGAACAATTGAAAGCCGCTGCGTATGAATTTGCAGAGACGCCAGATATGATTAAGACTGCTGAGGAATTGTATGGTCCTTATGTTTGGGGTCGTTATGATATATTGATTTTGCCGCCGGCTTTTCCATTTGGTGGTATGGAAAATCCACGCCTTACCTTTGCCACACCTACCGTAATTGCAGGTGACCGTTCGTTGTCGAGCTTGATTGCTCATGAATTGGCACACTCTTGGTCCGGCAACTTAGTGACCAATGCTACTTGGGATGATTTTTGGTTAAATGAAGGATTTACGGTATATTTTGAGCGAAGAATTATAGAGAAAGTTAAAGGAAAGGATTTTTCGGATATGGGTTCTATCATCGGCAGGGGAGACTTGAATAATGCTTTTTCGGATTTTGGCGAAGATGGAAAAGAAACATGTTTAAAATTGGATTTAAAAGGGCTCAATCCGGATGACGGCATGACAGATGTTCCGTATGAGAAGGGTTATTTGTTTGTGGTTTTGTTGGAAAGGACATTTGGACGGGACAAAATAGATGCATTTCTGAAAAAATATTTTGAAGTATATAAGTTCAAGACTATTACTACCGAAGAGTTTGAAGATTACATAAAATCCCAGTTGGATACTATTCAACTTGACGCTATTCACTTACATGAATGGCTATACAACGCCGGTTTGCCGGACAATGCACCCGGCTTTGAGAGTAAATTATTTGATAGTGTGGAAAAAGAAAAAGAAAATTTACTCAATGGAAAGTCAACAATTCAATATAAAGATTGGGATTTTAACCAATGGCTTTACTTTATCAATAGTATTCGGAATAAAGCGACATTGGAACAGTTGAATTCTTTAAATAAACGATATCATTTTTTAGAAAGCAATAATTCGGAGATTTTGGCCGGCTGGTTGACTAATAATATTATAGTGGGCAATAAGGTTGTAAATAGCCGATTAGAGGGTTTTCTTTGCAAGGTTGGACGCCGCAAATTTTTGACCCCTTTGTATAAGGCATTGTTGCAATCTGGGCAAAAAGACGAAGCGTTAAAAATTTACAGAAATTGCAGGTCGTCCTATCATTCAGTTTCACAGAGCACATTGGATGAATTATTGGGCTATTCCAAGTCAAAGTAAGATGGGTTGATATATCAAAAACGGTCTAACTGCTTGTCTTGAAAAAAATTATTTTATGAACAAATTGAGTTTTTGTTAGAAATATAGATAATTGTTATTCTTATGTTTATAAATATTTAAATAAATAGTGGGTAATCTACCGCCTTTAGCTGAGAGAATGCGGCCTAAGGCTCCTTCGGAGTATGTAGGTCAAAGACATCTTATGGATGAAAATGCATCTTTCAGAAGATTGTTGGAGCACAAAAAGGTTCATTCTTGTATTTTTTGGGGCCCTCCGGGTGTTGGCAAGACGTCACTTGCCTTGATGATAGCCGAAGTGACGGAAAAGCAGATATTTGTACTGAGTGCGGTTAATGCCGGTGTAAAGGATGTTAGGGATACGATAGAGAAAGCATCGAAACCTAACTTATTTAGTAAAGGTGATTCTCCCATATTGTTTATTGATGAAATTCACCGATTTAATAAGTCACAGCAAGATGCCCTTTTGGAAGCAGTAGAAAAGGGTATCGTGATATTGATTGGGGCAACGACAGAAAATCCTTCTTTTGAAGTCAATCAGGCATTACTGTCACGATGTCAGGTGTATATTTTGGAAGAATTTAGTGCAAGTGAACTTATTTCAATGGTTGATTCGGCAATACAGAAAGATGCTGTTTTGTCACAGCAAAAAATTGAAGTAAAAGAATACGATGCATTGGTTTTCTTTTCCGGTGGAGATGCTCGTAAGCTATACAATATTTTAGAATTAATTGCTTCTGCACATTCGCATGATGAATTGATAATAACCAATGCATTGGTAGAAGAAAATGTCAAGGTAAAACACATTGCTTATGACAAAGGGGGCGAATTTCATTATGATATTATTTCAGCTTTTATCAAATCTGTAAGAGGTTCTCAACCTGATGCGGCTTTATATTATATGGCTCGGATGCTCTTAGGTGGTGAAGATCCAATGTTTATATGTCGAAGGATGGTTATTTTAGCTTCTGAGGATATTGGATTAGCCAATCCTAATGCTCTTCTTATAGCCCAGGCATGTATGGATGCCGTCCATAAGATAGGGATGCCGGAAAGTCGCATTGTGATGGGTGAATGTGTTATTTATCTTGCATCTTCTCCTAAGAGCAATACTGCTTACATGGCAATTAATCAGGCTTTTGATTTGGTCAACAAGTCAGGAAATCTGGCTGTGCCGCTTCATCTTCGCAATGCTCCTACAAAACTTATGAAGGAGTTGGGGTATGGAGATGGATATAAATATGCGCATAGTTATGAGGGGAATTTTATTGATCAAGAGTATTTGCCGAAAGAGATAGCAAATACCTTCCTTTATCACCCGGGGAACAATGCGAATGAGTCGAAAATGAAAGAATTTTTAAAAGCAAGATGGCCGGGTAAATACGAATAAAGTACCTTAATAGTTGAATGTTTAATTTATAATGTATAGTTTTGTCCACCAAAATAAAATAGATATAATGACGTCACAAGACAACATGGAAATGATTAGACAAAGCGCCAAAGACTTTGCTGAGACTCATATTCGACCTAAAATGATGGAATGGGATGAAGATCAATATTTTCCGGTTGACACGATGCGGTTAATGGGTCAGCATGGTTTTTTGGGTGTATTAGTTCCTGAGGAATATGGTGGTTCAGGTCTTGGTTATCAAGAATATATCACAATAATTGAAGAAATTACTAAAGTTTGCTCGAGTATTGGATTGTCACTTGCTGCGCATAATTCCTTATGTACCGGACATATTCTAGCTTTTGGCAATGAAGAACAAAAGTCTAAATACCTACCTAAGCTTGCTTCCGGAGAATGGATTGGTGCATGGGGGCTTACAGAAGCCAATACCGGAAGTGATGCAGGAAGAATGCAATGTGTTGCCTCTCTGGATGGTGATTATTATGTTTTAAATGGTTCAAAAAATTGGATAACTCATGGTAAATCCGGTGAAGTTGCTGTTGTAATCGCTCGAACAGGCGAATTGCTTGACTCCCGTGGGATGACTGCCTTTATTGTGGAAAGAGGGACAGAAGGTTTTTCAGGTGGAAAGAAAGAGAATAAGCTTGGTATGCGGGCTTCAGAGACGGCTGAGATGATATTTGACAATTGTCGTATTCATAAATCTCAGGTATTGGGTAATGTGGGTGATGGCTTTGTACAAGCTATGAAAATATTAGATGGCGGTAGAATATCTATTGCTGCTCTGTCACTCGGTATTGCGAAAGGTAGTTATGAAGCCTCTGTAAAATACGCAAAAGAAAGACACCAGTTTGGTCAGCCGATTGCCAATTTTCAGGCTATTTCCTTTAAATTGGCGGATATCGCAACCAAAATTGAAGCTGCTGAATTGCTTACTCGTAAGGCTGCAGATTTGAAAAATAGAGGTATGAAGATGACTCAAGAAGGCGCTATGGCCAAATATTATGCGTCTGAAGTATGCGTTTGGGCAGCTACCGAAGCAGTTCAAATTCATGGTGGATACGGATACACCAAGGACTTTCCTGTAGAGAAATTTTATCGAGATAGTAAATTGTGCACTATTGGTGAAGGTACATCGGAGATTCAGAAACTCGTTATTTCTCGTGAAATAATCAAAAACTCATAAATTTGGGAAGAACATTGATTGATTTCAACCCCACTTTACATTAATGTTTCTCTATAATATGATGTATTTTAAGTTGTAAGATATGATCATAGAATCCATGTATTTCCCTCCTGTCAGTGTATTAATGGAGTTTAAAGCCAATCATCGGATCACAATTGATCAAGGTGAGTATTATCGAAAAGGAAGTTTCCGCAATAAATGTTTTTTAAATTCAGCCAATGGCCCACAGTTGTTGATAGTTCCACTTGTTAAGGGTAAAAATAATTTGCAGCCGATGCGGGATGTAATAATTAGTTACGATGAAAACTGGCCAAAACAGCACACTGCAGCCATAAGGACATGTTATGGCAATTCACCCTATTTTATTTTTTTTATCGACCTAATTGAAAATGTTTTAAATTCAAGACCTAAATTTCTAATAGACCTTAACCAACAAGCGCTCTCTATTTTAACTTCATATTTACTGCCCGATGTGGAGGTGCTGTATTCCAATGACTATATCGATAATGGTGTGGCTGTAGATAGGCGTGATTCATGCAGAATAACTAATTATTTGGACTACAAGATAAATCAATACGCTCAGGTATTTGAAGATAGGAAAGGCTTTGTCCCCAACCTAAGTAGCTTGGATTTATTGCTATGTATGGGAAAATATGGAAATAATTACCTCTGAAATGATTTAAAGTCAGAAAAACTATTCGATATTTGTTAGTTCAAAGTTATAACGATTTAAATTATTGACTTTGCCTTTTTACCTTTTTCTACGTCTAATTTTTGAATAAAACCTTAAAATGAATCAAATAATCAATCAAGAGGTATATGCATTTCGTTCCAGATTGGAAGAATTGGCCAAAGAAATACACCATTTGACAATCATTGTCAATCATGATGAGTTAGCAGAAACTGTAAGTTCCCTGCGTAATAGAATCAATGAACCGTATATGTTTGTTATAGTCGGCGAAGTAAAGGCCGGGAAAAGCAGCTTTATCAATGCTTTGTTGGATACAGGTAAAGAAATAACCAAAGTCGCTCCTCAGCCCATGACAGACACTATTCAACAGATAGTGTACGGAGAACAGGAAGAAGTAATTGTAATTAACCCATTTCTAAAGAAAATCACCCAACCTATAGATATATTGAAAGAAGTGGCCATTGTCGATACACCAGGCACCAATACAATTATTGAAAAGCACCAGCAGATAACCGAGGAGTTCATCCCGAGTAGTGACCTTATTGTGTTTGTATTTGAAAGTAAAAATCCATATCGCCAAAGTGCATGGGATTTTCTGGAATATATTAAAGATGACTGGAAAAAGAAGGTCATTTTTGTCCTGCAGCAAAAAGATTTGATGGATGCTGCTGATTTGCGTATTAATATTGATGGAGTCGTAAATCAAGCTGAGAAAAAGGGTATGAGCCGTCCTATTGTCTTTGCTGTCTCAGCTAAAATGGAACAAGAAGGCAATAAGGCTGAAAGCGGTTTTGGAGAAATAAGAAATTTTATTTCACACAATATAACTGGGGGTAAGGCGCCTTACCTTAAACTTGAAAATATTCTGGTTACATTAAATAATATCCAGCATAGGATTGGAGTAAGCTTAGAGGTAAGGAAAAAACAATACGAATTGGATACAGCATTTCGGCATGATGTGACTGAATCGTTGGATCAGCATGAAACAAGGTCGAAAAAACACGTGGATTTATTGGTTGAAAACATTTTGAATGCATACGATCAAGCCACTGGACGTGCTGTTTCCGAATTAAACCACGGCCTTTCATTTCCAGTGATGCTAAAACGCTCTTTTACCTCTATTTTTAGTAAAAAATCTACTTTAAAAGCTTGGCTTGAAAGCGTCGCCAATCAGCTGTCTGATGACCTAAATAATGGATTACGCAACAAGCTGGCAGACGGAGTTAGCGATGTCGCAGAAAGTATTCAACAAATGGCGAAGATTATTCAACTTAAAGTCCAGAATAGTCAGACAATTTTGAAAAATGATCAGGATATTTTTTCCGATATTGCTGAAAGACGCAATTACATTATGTCAGACTTACAAAATACTTTTAATCAATTTTTGGAAAAATCGGATAACTTCAAAGATCAGTCATTGTTTCCGGATCAAAGTGGAGTCTCCGCCAATATTGCCACCGGAAGCGGACTCGCTGTCGTAGGTATTATTTTAGCTGCTGTGACGCACGGAGCTGTATTTGATATAACTGGGGGAGTGTTGACCGCGGTAGGCCTTTTGTTTGCAAGTATAACAACTATGGTCAAGAAAAACAAAATCATGTTCAATTTTAATATTGAAATTCGAAAAGGTAAAGAGAAGCTCGCCACAGAGGTCGATTCTCAAATTAAACTGTATATAGCCCACCTACGTAAGAGAATTGAAGATAACTTTATCCGATTTGATGAAATGCTCGTTCAAGAAGAAAAACAAATAGCTTTGATAGACAACGACTTTGATAAGCTGTCCGTAAAACTTGGGTCAGCGGATCACGATCTGAAAAAAATCTTAATAAAACGGTGATGCCATTTTTTTAATCTACATTCCACATTTTTCTATTGCGATAAGTACGTTAAACCTGAATTCAGCAGTAAAGGTTTTGGAAAACCGTATAGTGCTGATTATGAGGGTTAATCCCGATGTACGAATCGTTTCAATGGTTTCTATATACCATTGATTACGAGTAGTAAATCGATTCCGTAATTGTCAAATTAGGAATTTTGGTTAAATGGTTGATTCTTCTTCTTTTTTGGAAGAAAATTTACTTTTAAGAAAAGCAAAAATTCCAGGAAGTATAGTAACAACAAGGATACCTATAATAACTAAACTAAAGTTTTCTTTTACGATCGGTGTGAGACCAAAGAAATAACCTGCCAATACAAAGGTTAATACCCAAAGAATAGCACCAATCACATTATACAGGAAGTGTTTAGCAGGATTCATATTAGCAATACCGGCAATAAATGGTACAAATGTTCTGAAAATAGGTAAAAAACGACTCAAAACAATAGCTTTCGTGCCATGTTTTAAATAAAATTCTTGTGTTTTTTCAATATGCTCTTTTTTAATAAATCGATTGCCATTTTTAAATATAGCCGGGCCAAGTCGTTTACCAATTTCGTAATTTACTGTATTCCCGATGATTGCACCTGCAAGACAAACAGCTATTGTTACGAAAAGATTGAGACCAGAAGAAGCACATAACGCACCGGCAGCAAAAAATAATGAATCACCCGGCAAAAAAGGCGTTACAACTAAGCCGGTTTCACAGAATACCACCAAAAATAATATAATATAGGTGGCTGTTCCATAATTATTGACTATCTCTAATAAATGAACGTCAATATGAAGTATAAAATCAATAACTTTTTTAATAGTCTCAAACATGTCTTGAAATATTGTGCAAAGGAAATGAAATAAAGCTTAATGGCGGTCAAAAAAATATTATTTATTCTGACCAATCCTATTATTAATACTGATTAACTAATAAAATAGAATTAAGTTTATTTAAATATTATTTATTTCACAATATTTATTGATTACATTTGCGATATTACTTAGTAGAAAATCTATGTGTAAACTTATGTCTTTCAAAGTTTTGAATTATAATTTTACTTGTTTTTTATTGATTTTTGGCATACAGGTCATTTGTCTTCCACTCATTGGGCAGAAAAGACCTGTCAGTAAAAAAGAAATTAAGCCTGTCATTATAACTCCCAACACCCCGTTTAATGATTTAATCGGATCTTGGGTCTCATACAATAGAGCTGCTATTTTTGCGGCATATTGCCAAATTAGACCAATCTCAAATGGAAATGCCCTTGAAATTCATCTAGATAAGCCGGATGGTAAAGTAGCAGTTGGATTGGTTTATTCTGATGCTATGGATAGTCGTTGGAAATTTGTTTGGGTGGGTTCCGATGGAGATAAATTGTCTTCAAATGGTGTTCGATTTTATAGCTCAAGTATCAATCCCAATCGGTTTGTTTTTACGGGCAGCACCATGATGGATGGTGTACCAGCGTTGGATAGATTTATTTTTGAATACATTAATAAAGATACTGTAATGTTTAATTATGAGTCAAGTAAAGACGAAGGGAGCTCATGGGAGGTCGGTTTTGTCTATACTTTTAAACGGAATAATCAATAAATTGTATTTGTATAATTATGAGACTGTATATTTTATACATTTTAAGCATTTGTTTTATTGGAATGTTTTATGCTTGTAACACGCAAAAGAAATACTCAATTGATTCAATGATGAGTTCTAAGATAAAGTTTGATTTGAATCAGCTGGATAAAGATGGTTTGGCTGGCACGGAAGACGGGAAGCACAGTATTTCGTATGAATTTTGTATCCCGGATACTAAAATGAATAGAGAAAAAGTGAGTAAAATCGATACTACGATTAATTTTACAAAGTCAATGGGACGGTCTATGTGTGGCAAAAATCAGATTCTTTGCATGGGAAATACACACCAACCTCATGCTGTGAAAATACTACACCAATTGGCTGGGTTAAATTTTGTCGAAAAAATAACGGAAACATATTTTGAATGATTCTTTCGTTAAGTTGTTTATAGCTTAATCAAAGATGCCAAGAATAGTCACTCTTCAGTTCGACCGAATTGTTTAGTTTTATTTTTAGGAATGGAATTCATTTCTGATTTGTTCATAAATCGTTGGGGTAGAAATGAAATATGTTTCCAACGTCCTTTTTTGTATTGAAAAGCTTCATACGTACCATCCGGTACAGCTGTCTCACCCTGACCTTTATATATTTCAGACATCGGTATTAAATGATCCAAAATAAGGAGGTCTTCTTCCTTTTCGTAATTAAGTTGCATAGAGACGTCAGCCGAATATGTAAAAATATACCTGAGTGGTATATCAGCACCATCAGTCGAGTCTTTTATAAATACATCTTTTCCGAAAAGTGGCTGATCGTTGGCATCAAATGATAATATTTCAATCGTTTTTCTTTTATTAAAGAATGAATACCCATTAAATCCAAGTAGTAGATAATAAGGCTTCCCTTTTAATTTACAATCAAAAAGTCTATAATATAAGGCGCCTTGCCATTCTTCTGCTCTTAGTTCCTCGTTGGTCAACCCTTCTTCTTCGTTTTCATAAGAGCGATCGGTAAAAGGAATAAAAACACCATTGGATTTTTGGATGCCTCCATAATATCGATACGAGTTATTGTCTATAAATAATTGTCCGGTGATAATTCTAAAGGATGAATCTTCTGGATAGAGTATGGATAGGAACTTAGAATCGATGAATTTTTCCTGAAATGATGTCGGGTCATTGAGATGTTCGTTGAAAAAATCCATGACAAAATCTACCGCCTCTTGACGGTGTTGGGCAATTGTATCTGATAATATAGTTTCTCCTTTTTGACTTATTATTTTGTCCCATTGAGCCCAACTTAACCTTTGTGTGAGACCTTTTTCGTGTACCAGAAATACTAGAAATAGGGCAATAATTTTGTTCACTTAATGTACTTTTATTTTTTTATAAATCCTTTAAACTTTCCATTATAAACGTAGGAAAAGCCCATTCAGGTATAATCGGTTTTAAGGTATTTTTCATATTACTTACTTGCGTTGCGACTTTTTCTTGGCTCTTTTATAATCTTTAAAAATGAAGTCTCCAAGACCATAAAGGTCGCTGTAGAAAGCTCTGCCTCCGTTGATTTCAGTAAACGTTTCAACAAATTGCACCAGATACGGGTCTTTGGCTATCATAAAGGTGGTGATTGGAATTCCTAACCTTCGATACTTGCTAGCTTGGTTTAGTGTGCGATTGATAATGATACGATCTAAACCAAAACTGTTTTTGTATAGCTTGCCTCCTCGTTTGATACAAGTGGGTTTGCCATCAGTGATCATAAAAACCTGCTTGTTGGTATTCTTTTTCTTTTGTAAAATATCCAATGCAAGTTCCAAAGCTGCCAAAGTATTGGTGTGGTAAGGGCCAACCTCCAAATAAGGCAATTCATCTTTCTCTATTTTCCACGCTTCATCTCCAAAAACTACAATGTCTAACGAATCTTTGGGAAAATGTGATGAAATGTATTCAGATAAAGCCATCGCCACCTTCTTAGCGGGCGTGATACGGTCTTCCCCATATAATATCATAGAATGCGAAATGTCTATAAGCAAAACACTACTCATATTACTTTGATGGTAGGTTTCTCGTATTTCTAAATCATCATAACCTAAGTCAAAATTATCAATTCCATGATTTATTTGAGCATTTTTTAGTGATTCTAGAAAAGCTATTTGTTCTACATTATCTCCAAAGTTATAAGGTCTTAAATCAGATGTATATTCATCTCCTTTGCCTTCAATCCTTGAATTGTGGTTGCCATGACCCGATTTTTGAATGGTTCCAAATACCTCTTTTAATGCTTTTTTACGAAGTGACACGTTCATCTTAGCTGTTGGGATTAAAGAATTTTGATCTATATCGGAGCTTAGATAACCTTTCAGCGCCAATTCATCTAAAAAGTCACGTATTCCGTAATTGTCGGATGTTATTTCATAATCTCTATCCATTTCCATAAGCCACTGAATGGCATTGGCAACTTCACCTGCTGAATATATCAATAACTCTTGAAATATAGATAACAACTCTTCAAACTTGGACTTTTGAGGGTCTGGACTATACTTTCTATATTGCCAACCTAACATATAAAATGTGTTTTTTGACTCAGATTAAAGAAATATAAAGCAAGAAAATAGGATATTATTTCGAATTCTGCTTTTGTTCTTCTGTCTTCGTCATGTGATTTATTTATGACGAGGGGTTTAATCCTCTGAACTTTAAAAAGCATTATTTTGCCCTATCATCTTTGGTGTCTAAATCAATACTTTAACTGAGAATTTAAATTTTATCTATTATTATTTATATTGCAATCCATCAAAAATCTAATTTGAGACAGATTACCGTATAACAATATTTGTTTTACTTTTGTTGTTCCTATTATTAAACCCGAATTCAGCAGTAAAGGTTTTGAAAAACCGTATAGTGCTGATTATGAGGGTTAATCCCGATGTACGAATCGTTTCAATGGTTTCTGTAAACCATTGATTACGAGTCGTAAATCGATTCCGCATTTGTGTAATGCAGAATTTGGGTTTAAATATTATAAGTTCAATATTGATTAATATGACCATTTATCATGGCGACAAAATAATGAGTTGATTGATGAGACATTGTTTTTTATTATTATTTTTAGCATTTCATATACCCGCTGTTATATGTCAATCCTCCGATAACAAGACGTTAGTCAATTCTTTATGTGGTGTTTATCACGGGTATTATTTGTCACAAAACAATTTTTCACGAACTTCAAAAAAAATTGAATTAAAACCGATAGAAGGCAATAAAATTGAAGTAGATTCTTCAGCTTATGGCAATTTTACATTCACCTTAACAGGAAATAATAGGGATACGATAAATATACTATCTGATGATGCTAAATTGAAGATTAAAATAATTGTTAGTAGAAAAAGATTGTTTATAAATGGTGATGTAAATGGCGTTTCAACTTCATTTAGCGGTAAATTTAGTTATAAAAATAAGGATGATTTAAAAAATCAAAAAGTTGCTTATGAAGCGTCGAAAAAGGATGATGACGAAAAACCAAAAAGCTATGGTACTTTTTATGGAAACTTAAAGCAAAATGGAAAGGTCGATGTCATGGATACTTTGAAAATATCAGAATTTAAATACCAACACAGAAAAGGTGAATTTCAAATAAGAGAAAAAATGGTCAAAATTATTTCATATTCTAATGCTTTTGAACCCATTTATACCCAAATAGATACCGACATTGCAAACTCGAAAATAAATGACTATAATAATAAGTCATTAAATTTGATGATTGATCAAGTCAATAAAGTTATTTTATTAGAAGACACGGTACGTAAACTTAAGTTTGAAGGCATTCAAATTGATTAGTAAATTTTGAACAATGAATCCTACAAAGAATATTGGTGTTTTTTATTACTCTCAGACCGGACAGCTCAAAGAGTTGGTTGATAAGTGTCTTGATTCATTGCCTCCCGAAGTAGAAATTGATTATTTTAGGATTGTATCTAAGAAAGATTTCCCTTTTCCTTGGGCAAGTATTCAATTCTTTGATGCAATGCCAGAATGTGTAATGGAGGAAGGTGTAGAAGTTGTTATTGAGCAATATACACATATAAAAAAATATGATTTAATAGTTCTTGCATTTCAACCATGGTTTTTGCATCCATCATTGCCCATTTCCGGCTTTATGCAAAGTAAGCAAGCTCCCAATATTTTTCAAGGAAGTAAAGTGTTGACCATCATCGGTGCTAGAAATATGTGGCTGAATGCTTTAGAGAAAATTAAGAGCTATTTATATCAATGGCAGGTGAATCACGTAGGAAATATTGCATTTGTCGATTCTTCACCTAACTTGGTTTCTACTTTGACGATCATTAGATGGTTGTTTAAAGGGAGAAAAGAAGCATCAAGGTTTTTGCCTAAAGCTGGAATTCAAGACCCAGAATTTATAAAGGCGCCGGAATACGGTAAGCTAATAGGTAAAGCTTTGATGGAAGATGATTGGCAGCATTTGCAATCGCAATTGGTAGATGCCGGAGCTGTTCGGCTTAATCTTGGTTTGATTCTTTTGGAGCAAACCGGCATCAAGCAATTTAGGCAATGGGCTGTGCGAATAAAAAAGAGAGGTAATCCGGGAGCTTTGGAAAGAATCCCGATGGTAAGAATATTTAAGAATTTTTTAATTTTTGGGATATTTGTTATGTCGCCTATAAAGGCTATAATTTCAAAAATTATGGTCTTTGCTAATCGAAAAAGCCTTGCCACTGATTTGATATATTTTAAATCGGTTAATTATATCGAAAACAAGTTTAAATGAAGATTAAATGAAAAAAGAAGATGTTCCGCAAGACGATGAAAAGATATATGAAAACAAGTTTGGTCCCGGATTGATCAAATATGCTATCGATGATAAAGGTGAATATACTACGGTTCAATCTATGGGATGGGAGCCGGAAGCGATTGCATTAAAACAAGCCTTGGAAGAAGTTGATTTTAAAGTCACTTTCGCATTAAAAGAAGTCAGAGAAGGGCGAAAAAGCCCTATTTTTTATTATATGGAAAAAAAATTACTTGATGTTGGGATTTTAGCTGGTTATATGAATATGTGGAAGTGGCAAGTCAAACGGCACTTTAAGCCCTATGTATTTAATAAGTTAAGTGATGAGATTTTAAGCAAATACGCAATTATATTTAACATTGAGGTTGATGACTTAACTAACTTCAAACAACAATAAAACAAAATCAGGCATTAAAAGATGGATATCAATCATATTCAGTCAGCTCATTGTGAGTCGGGCGTTATAGTCAACATGTTGGCATACAATGGCTTAAAACTTTCTGAGCCTATGATATTTGGAATTGGGAGTGGAATATTTTTTATCCATTTACCTTTTATTGAGGTGAATGGTGTACCGGTTTCCAATTTTCGAATTTGGCCTGGTGGTATATTCAGCCGGTCAATGAAGTTGATTGGAGCTAAGGTAAAGACACAAAAGTTTCGTTCTGTGCAAAAGTCGATGGATGTATTAGACGAGTTACTTAGTAAGAAGATTCCGGTAGGCGTTATGTGCAGTGTTTATTATTTGCCCTATTTGCCGGATGCATATCGATTTCATTTTAATGCACATAATATTGTTATTTGGGCTAAAGAGGGAGATGAGTATATTGTAGGAGACCCGACGCTTTCGGAAATGAAGCGTATTCACAAGGATGACTTGGCAAAGGCAAGATGGGCTAAGGGCTTTCCAGAACCAGCCGGCAAACTATATTATGTTGAAAAAATGCCGGAGGATACTCCCGAGCTTAAGGATGCAATTCGCCGGGGAATAAAGCGAACACTCTTTTTAATCAAAAGTGCACCTCTACCATTTATCGGCGTGAAAGGAATCTGTTATTTAGCTAAGAAAATTGAAAAATATCCGGAAAAATATTCTGAACGAAAGGCTTTGCTTGCATTGGGCAACTTAATTCGAATGCAAGAAGAAATTGGTACAGGCGGTGGCGGCTTTCGATTTATGTATGCTGCATTTTTAAAAGAAGCTTCCCATCTATTGAATAATGAAGAGCTTGATAAATTATCACAGGAATTGACCGGAATAGGGGATAAATGGCGTGATTTTGCGTATAGGGTTGCCAAAATAATCAAGAATAGGGGAAGTGCCCAAGATAACTACCAGAGTATAGCCCGATATTTAGAAGAAATAGGTCAAAGTGAGATTGCTTTTTTTAAAAAATTGGGCAAAGTAAAACTATAATTATGGATGGTATCCAAATAAGTCAAGTTTCAAAGAAATATAATGGACAATTTGACTTTGCTGTCAATCGTATTGATTTGACTATTCCGGCTGGGACAATTACCGGATTGCTTGGACCCAATGGAGCAGGGAAGACTACGCTGGTTTTGATGATATGTGGACTATTGAAGCCCGATAGTGGTCAAATTTGTATTGAAAAAGATGGTAAGCGAAGTAATATTGATAAACGATTAATTGGTTTTGTTCCCCAACAAGATGGTCTTTTCGGAGAATTGACATTGCAGGAAAATTTATGGTATTATGGAAGACTCTATGGATTGGAAAAGGTTTATATCCAACAGCGAATCCAAGATTTAGTTAATATTTTTCAGTTGACGGCTCATCTTTCTAAGCGGGTAAAACATTTGTCAGGAGGCATGAATAGAAGGGCTAACATTTTAGTAGCATTGCTTCATAGTCCGGAAATTTTGATATTGGATGAGCCTACGGCAGGAGTTGATATTCATAGTCGTGCACTAATCCATGAGGTGATTCGTGACCTGAATAGTCAAGGTAAAACAATTTTATACACGAGTCATCTTTTAGCTGAAGCTCAGGAATTGTGTCAGATAATTTCTATCATGGACTATGGTAGAATGATACTTACAGGAAAACCTGAAGCCCTATTAAAAAAATATGAAATGTCAAATCTGGAAGGATTATTTATTGCATTAACGGGAAAAGCTGTTAGAGATTGAATAGAAGGCGTATCACAGCAACGATAATAAAAGAGCGAATACTACTCTTCAGAGATCCGGGTGGTTTGGTGATGTTGATTGCAATGCCGATAATGTTGATAATAGCTATGGCGTTGGTTCAAGATGGGCCTTTCAAAGATTATCAGGACGTAGGGTTTAAAGTAGTGTGGGTGGACAATGACCAAAAGCCTTTGGGTGATTCATTGAGAGCAATGTTTGAAAAGTCAGGGCGATTTACGTTGATTGATTCATACAAAGGAATTCCTGTTACAGAGGAATTGGCTAAAAAATTAGTAGAAGAAGGGGAATATCCTTTAGGAGTATTGATACCCAAAGGAAGCTATTCAGAGATGCTGAATAGGAGCAATAAGCTTATCAATACAATTGGAAAAGCCAGTGGTCAGCCATCGATTATCCCTGTAAGACCCGGAGTGGATTCTTTACAAATTACGCTTTTCTTCGATCCGATAGCCAAGGCAACAATCAGGATGGCCATTCAAAACGGTATAGAGAAGATGTTATTTAAGATTCAGCTCGACATGTTATTTGATAAAATGCATATACCTGGAAATAGCACTGAGTCTGAGGACTTGGGAGGAAAGGAAAATGAGTCGTTATTGGCTGATAATATTATTGTCGAAAATCTTGGAAAACAAAGTATGCCTACTTTTATAATGAGTTCTGTCCAGCATAATGTTCCGGCTTGGATTGTATTTGCTATATTTTTCTTGATTATACCTCTTTCCGGGAATTTTATAAAAGAGAAAAAAGAAGGTAGCCGATTGTTGTTGGATATGACGCCCGGTAGCTTTATCGATATTATTCTTGGGAAAGTTATATTTTATAGTCTGTTTGGATTATTTCAGTTTTTATCTATTTTGATTGCTAGTAGAGTATTATTGCCATTGGTTGATTTGCCTGTACTTGAGATGAATCAGTCTATTTTCCCTGCCATTGTTGCTGCGGCCGGTATATCCTTTGCAGCAGTGAGTTTTGGTGTATTAGTTGGAAGTTTGTTTAATACGTACCATCAAGCCATGATGTTTGGATCGGTAACAATAGTGATATTATCTGCATTGGGGGGTATTTGGGTGCCAATAGAGGTGTTGCCTTATAGCTTGCAACTTGTAGCTGAGTTGTCGCCGTTACAATGGGGATTGAGCTTGTTTCAAGATGTTTTCGTAAGGGGTATCACATGGGATAGATTTTTCTTGAAACTATGTCTTTTAATAGTATTTGGTGTTGTGTGTTTGATTATTTCTACTATACACCATGATTTACAAAAGAAAAAGGTCGGTTTTTGACCGACCTTTCAGAGTGCTATTATATTTTAGGTATTCTTAACTGTTGCCCTGGATAAATTTTATCCGGATCTTTTAACATAGGCTTATTGGCTTCAAAAATAACGGTGTATTTCATTGGGTCGCCGTAATAAGCTTTTGCAATTTTAGAAAGTGAATCACCTGATTTTACTTCATAAAAACTGGATTCAGGTTCAGCATTTTCCGCTGTAAGTTGGTCATCAACTGCGGCAATGCCGTTAACATTGCCCAATGCGAGGACAATCTTTTCTTTTTCTGCTTGAGTCGCAACACTACCATTGACGGTAACAGTATCTCCATCCAATTGAATTGCGAGGCCATTTATTGGGATATTAAGGTTTTGAACGATATTTTCCAGAGAAAGAACTTTTTGCGAATGCATAATTGCTTGAATAGCAGCTTGGTTGGCTTGATCCACTGCATTTTTTGCAGCTTCTGTTTCTTTCTTTTTGAGATCGTCACTGCCACTGCCTTTTAAAAATGAAAATAAACCCATACTTTAAAAATTTTAGATTTAATAAATAAAATTATAGAATAAAATTCATACTAAATACATTTTTGAGGATTACTTTGTTCCATCAAAGTGTATTTTTTTTATAATATGACGCAAGTTGATTGAAATAGTAACAATAGTTCAGTAATTTATAAAGATTATTTATATATTTGCACCGCCTTAAACAGAAAATAAGGCTTGGCATGCCCTGTATCGTTGATGTGATATGGCTTTGACAAGACTTTATATAAGTATATAGGCATAAAATCTTAACGAAATTTATTTTAAAAAAATTTAAAATGCAAGGAAAAGGAATAATTAAATTTTTTCTAGTTGCAATCGCATTGGTTTGTTTACTTCAATATTTATTTTATTTACCAACAACCAGAATAGAAAAGGCTGCGAATGCCTATGCTGCTAAAGTTGCCGCTACGGCTCCTGCAGATGATAAAGATGTTGTTGAGAAAGAAGCTAGGATCTCGTTTTTGGACTCTATGTCTTCTGAAACTGTTTTCAGAATTCCCGGTATAAAGAGCTACACCTACGATGAATTGAAACGTCAGGAATTAGCATTAGGACTTGACCTTAAAGGTGGTATGAGTACAGTCCTTCAGGTGGACTTGAAAGACTTTTTATCATCCTTGTCAAATCATAGTAAAGATCCTGCCTTTGTAGAGGCTTTAAACAAGACTGAAAAAAGACTGGTTACCGAGCAAGTTGGTTTTGTTAAAGCGTTTGGTCAGGAATGGGCCAAAGTCGCTAATGGAAAGACGCTTGCATCAATCTTTGCAAAAAGCCCTTCTTTAAAAGATGATATCCGTGCGACATCTTCAGATAATCAGGTTTTAAATGCCATTCAATTGAAGGCAGATCAAACGGTTGATCTCACTTTCAAAAGATTAAAAGATCGTATTGATAAGTTTGGTGTTACTCAGCCTAACGTTTCATTGGATGCAGCGAGAGACATGATTGTGGTTGAATTGCCGGGTGTCGATAACCCTGAAAGAGCTAGAAAATTCCTTCAAGCAAGTGCTAAACTTGAATTTTTCGACGTTTATCGTGCTTCAGATGCAGGTGTTTTAGAAGGATTTGCCAATGCAGATAAAACTCTAAAAGCATTGAAAGGTGGAGACTCAACTACTGTTACTGCTGCTACAACTAAAAAAGATACTATATGGGATAAAAAGACAGATAGCCTCGGTACTGTAATTGATTCAACAATGCGTATTGTTGATGTTCCTGTTTCTAATACAATGGCTGATGCTGGTCCTCTATTTAAGATATTTACGCCCAATTCGGCAACACAACAAGGGATAGCGTATCCTTTAGCTGTAATGGGTGTAGCAGATAAGAATAAAAGGAATCTGGTTGATGAATATTTGGCATTACCTCAGATAAAAGCATTATTTCCAGCCGATATTTCATTCAAATGGTCTTCTAAGCCCACTAAAGACCCGGTAACTTTCAAATATACCAATAAGTACGAACTGTATGGTATTAAGGTGCCACGTTCCGGTAAAGCTCCATTAGAAGGTGATAGAGTGGTGGATGCCAGAGAGACGCAAGACCAAATGTCTAATCAGGTAGCCGTATCACTTCGCATGGATAATGAAGGTGCTAAGAAGTGGGGAGAAATGACTACTAAGGCAGCAGCAGATAATAACCGAGAAATAGCAATCGTATTAGACGGTGAAGTCGTTTCTGCACCAAGAGTTAATAATGCTATTACATCCGGTGATTCACAGATAACCGGAGATTTTAGTGTCCAGGAAGGAAAAGACTTGGCCAATATTCTTCAGATTGGTAAATTGCCTGCGGGGACCAAGATTGTTCAAGAAACATTAGTAGGTCCTTCTTTGGGACAAGAGAATATCAATAAATCACTGGTAGCAATACTAATCGGATTTTTCTTCATCATGATATTCATGATCGCTTATTACTCTACTTCAGGAGTGATTGCGGTGATAAGCTTGCTGTGTAACATGTTTTTCATCTTTGGAGTCCTGGCATCTAAAGGAACTGTTATTACTTTGCCGGGTATTGCCGGTATTTTGCTCACAATGGGTATTGCCGTTGACGTCAGCGTTATCATATTTGAATGGGTAAAGGAAGAACTGAAGCATGGTTATGGTTTGAAAGAAGCCATAGCACGTGGATTTAAACATTCATATTCAGCAATAATTGATGCCAACATCATTACATTAATTACCAATATCTGTTTGGCTTACTTCGGACTTGGTCCGGTGAAGGGCTTTGCTGTGGTGATGATTGTGGGTGTATTGTCGTCCTTGTTTACTGCGGTATTGGTAGGTCGCTTGATTACGGATTGGTGGGCTGGCAAAGGACATGATATTAAATTCTCCACTCCGTTTTCAGATAAAATAATCCATGGAGCAAATATCAATTGGATGGGACTTCGTAAAAAAGCTTACTTGTTCTCATCAACAATAGTTCTTATTGGCTTGATTTCCATTTTCACAAGGGGATTTGAACTTGGTGTTGATATGAAAGGTGGTTATTCAACTAACGTATCTTTTGCGGATGATGTGAAAATTGATCCTGAAGTATTTAAAGCCAATTTGAAGAAAGAATTAGGCGGCGAACCTATTGTTAAAGCTGTTGACGTTGAAAATACGTATAATGTTACGACTTCCTATAAAATAGATGACCCCAACCCTGAGGTAGGCGACGAAGTACTTGCAAAAGTGCATAAAGCCGTACAAGATGTTACTAAAGTTACCGTTCCTTTAGACCAATTTAAGAAGTCAGATTCTAAAGGTACTCATATTTCAAGCTTTTCTAAAGTTGGTCCAACCGTTGCGGATGATATTAAGATGAGTTCCGTAACAGCAGCATTCTTAGCATTATTGGCTATCTTTATATACATCTTATTCAGATTTAGTAGATGGCAGTTTAGTTTGGGTGCGATCATTGCATTAGCGCACGATAGTTTGGTTATGTTGGGGATATTCTCTTTGTTGCATGGATTGGTGTGGTTCTCAATGGAGATAGATCAGGCGTTTATTGCAGCAATACTTACGGTTATCGGTTATTCGATGAACGATACGGTGATTATCTTTGACCGTATTCGAGAATTTGCCGGTAAAAACCTTAGTATGAGTAAGACGGATGTTATTAATGCAGCTATTAATAGTACTTTGGGTAGAACCATCATTACTTCCTTCATAACGTTTACAGTTATGACAATCATGTTTGTATTTGGTGGAGCGAGCATCAAAGGATTCGCATTTGCAATCATGGTAGGTATCTTCTTCGGTACCTTCTCATCCATCTTTATAGCCGGCGCTATAGTGCATGATTTTGCAAAAGATATTAGACCAAAGAGCGTCGCAGGGCATTCTGATAAAAAGTAGGCCTAAGGCTTATTTGATAATAAATTCAAAGGCTGCAATAGTGAATATTGCAGCCTTTTTTTATATATTTGGCAAAAAATATAAAAGTAATAAGTAAGTACCTATGGAATTTAAGGAAGAAATGTTTGAAGAAAGGCATTTAGGTGTTGATGCTGCTCAGATTGCTGAGATGTGTGAAACTATCGGCGTTGAAAGTGTTGATCAATTAGTGGATCAAACTGTTCCGGAAGCTATTCGAATTAGACATAAGCTTAATATACCCAAAGCAATGACGGAACACGAATATCTTGATTATATTAAGACCTTGGGTTCAGAAAATAAGATTTTCAAAAGTTATATCGGACAAGGTTACTACAATACATTGGTGCCGTCGCCGATTTTACGAAACCTTTTTGAGAATCCGGGATGGTACACTCAATATACGCCTTATCAAGCAGAGATCGCCCAAGGAAGATTAGAGTCCTTACTTAATTTTCAGACGATGGTATCCGATTTGACCGGACTTCCAATAGCCAATGCTTCCTTATTGGATGAAGGAACAGCCGCAGCTGAAGCCATGAGCATGTTTTATGGAACAAAAAATAAACGGGGTGATGACTTTAAAGAGTTTTATGTAGAAAAGGGTGTATTCCCTCAGACGCTGGATGTGGTAAAAACCAGATGCCGAATTTTGGGTATAGATGTTGTAGAATTTGACTGGAAAAAGGATAAAATCGGCGAGAATGCTTTTGGAGTTTTGTTGCAATATCCGGAAAGATTGGGTGGAGTAGAAGATTATAGGGCATTTGTGCAAGACATGAAATCTAAAGATGTTTATGTTGCTGTGGCTGCAGACTTGATGTCCCTTGTGTTGTTGACTCCACCGGGAGAATGGGGAGCTGATGTCGTACTTGGAAACTCCCAACGTTTTGGTGTTCCTATGGGATTTGGCGGCCCACATGCTGCATTCTTTGCGACTAGTGATGACTTTAAAAGAGCAATTCCGGGCAGAATTATTGGTGTTTCCATTGATGTTCACGGTAAAAGAGCTTTAAGAATGGCTTTGCAGACCAGAGAGCAACATATCAAGCGGGAGAAAGCCACTTCTAATATCTGCACGGCTCAGGCATTGTTAGCGAATATGGCTGCAATGTATGCGGTGTACCATGGACCTGAGGGGATTAAAAGAATCGCATATAACATCCATACATGTGCGGTAACCCTTGGTGAAGCCCTTTCAACCAATGGGCGTGCACTTCAACATAAATCTATTTTTGATACAGTTACGGTGCTATGTGATGCTGACGAGATTGCTGCGGTTAAAAATAGGGCAGAAGCCTTAGAGATTAATTTCGGCTATTCTGATTCAACAATTACGATTGCAGTGGATGAAACAACTTCCTGGAATGATGTGACTCAGATACTAAAGGCTTTTAATATCGATTTTTCTACTGAAGACTTGATTGCGCTAGCCGCCAAGATGAAATCGCCTATTAGTCAGGAATTGGAGCGAACTTCTGAATTTTTGACACATCCGGTATTTAATAGTTACCAGACAGAATCAAAGTTGATGAGGTATATGAAGGCATTGGAAAATAAAGATTTGTCATTGGTACATAGCATGATATCACTTGGTTCTTGTACGATGAAGCTGAATGCTGCTTCAGAGATGATACCGGTTTCTTGGCCTGAATTTGCCAATATCCATCCTTTTGCTCCTCGTGATCAATGGAAGGGCTATTATAAGATGATTAGTGAGTTTGCTGGCTATCTTTGTGAAATCACCGGATTTACTGCGTGTTCTTTTCAACCTAATAGTGGAGCACAGGGTGAATACGCCGGACTATTAGCAATTAGCAGGTATCATCAGTCTCGAGGCGACCAGCATCGTGATGTAGCGTTGATACCCTCTTCGGCTCATGGAACCAATCCTGCATCTGCAGTAATGGCCGGAATGAAAGTGGTCGTTGTTAAGACGGATGATGAAGGAAATGTAGATTTGGACGATTTGAAAAGATTGGCAATCGAACATAAGGATCATTTATCTTGTTTAATGATAACATACCCATCTACATTTGGTGTATTCGAAACATCCGTAAAAGAAATTTGCGAAGTTATTCATGTCAATGGAGGTATGGTATATATGGATGGTGCCAACATGAATGCTCAGGTAGGCTTGACTAATCCGGGTTCAATAGGTGCTGATGTGTGCCACTTGAATTTACATAAAACATTTGCAATTCCACATGGTGGAGGCGGTCCCGGGATGGGTCCAATATGCTGTAATGATAAATTAAAGCCTTTTTTACCCGGACATATTGCGATGGGTGATGATTTTGCTGTAAGCTCTGCACCTTACGGGTCTGCAAGTATTTTGTTGATTTCTTATGGATACATTCGTATGTTGGGTGTGGAAGGTGTTAAAAGAGCCACAGAAATCGCTATTCTTAATGCCAACTATATTAAAGCAAGATTGGAAAAAAGATACGAGATATTATATTCAGGAGCACAAGGTCGCGCTGCTCATGAAATGATTGTTGATTTAAGACCTTACAAACACTTGGTAAGCGCAGAGGATGTTGCAAAAAGGTTGATTGATTACGGATTCCATGCTCCTACCTTGTCATTTCCTGTCGCCGGCACGGTGATGATAGAACCAACTGAAAGCGAAAGCAAGGATGAATTGGATAGGTTTTGCGATGCTATGCTAAGTATTTTGGATGAGATAGAGGAAATAGCAGACGGAAAAGCAGTAGTTGACAACAATGTACTTTCCAATGCACCCCATTCATTGCCATTGATTACGGCTGATGAATGGACATTGCCATACAGCAGAGAAAAGGCAGCATATCCTCTGGATTATCTTAGATCGGGCTTTAAGTTTTGGACTCCAATCGGAAGAGTAAATAATGCATTTGGAGATCGAAATTTGATATGTACATGTCCGCCTATTGAGGAATATATGACGGAGTAGAATAAGTCTTGAATCTAAGAATTTTATGATTCTTTGACTTGAAAGTCAGGTTTGTAAGTATTTTTAAGGCCATTTCAGCATTAAAGAATACTAAAGTGTTAAGCGATTCATATTCAAAAATGTTGCTAAATCATTGAAACGATTGGTAAATCGGAGTTATACTCATATTAAGTTCAATACGGTTTTTTAAAACCTTTAATGCTGTATTCGGTTTAAATTGTGTGCTATTATTCCAATGTAATTAGGCACAAAATGAAATTTTATTATTATTAAAATAAACAAATATTATCTTGATAATAATGTTTACCTTTGTGGATAAATAATTTAGAAATGTTGACTATAAATGATAGTTTAGCCCAAAGCTATATAGAATTAGAAGAAAAATACGGAGCTCATAATTATCACCCATTGCCTGTAGTATTAAACAGAGGTGAAGGTGTATTTTTATGGGATGTGGACGGAAAAAAATATTATGACTTTTTGTCAGCATATTCGGCTGTAAATCAAGGGCATTGCCATCCTAGAATAATACAAGCACTGACTCAACAAGCCTCAAAGTTGACATTGACTTCACGAGCTTTTTTCAATGATCTATTGGGTAAGTACGAGGCATTTATGACGGATATCTTCGGTTATGATAAATTACTTCCTATGAATACCGGGGTAGAAGGTGTTGAGACAGCAATTAAATTGTGTCGCCGATGGGCTTATGAAATAAAAGGCGTAAATGAAGGTCAGGCTCAAATTATTGTTGCACAAGGTAATTTCCATGGACGGACAATGGCTGCCATCAGTATATCTTCTGATGTAGATAGTAAAGGTGGATATGGGCCATATTTGCCGGGCTTTATTGAAGTTCCTTATAATGATATTGAAGCTTTTAAGAAAGCAATTAGATTGCCCAATATTGCCGGTGTCTTGATGGAACCGATACAAGGAGAAGCCGGTGTATTTGTTCCTGAAGATACTTATTTAAAAGAAGTTTATTCACTCTGTAAAGAAAACAATGTTCTTTTTATAGCTGACGAAGTACAGACAGGTATCGCACGTACCGGAGCAATGCTTGCATGCGATTTGATTGATATTAGACCGGATATATTGATTCTTGGTAAGGCGGTATCCGGAGGAGTCTTGCCTGTTTCATGTGTAATGGCTGATGATGAAATAATGTTGACCATTCAACCGGGACAACATGGTTCAACTTTTGGAGGGAATCCATTATCCTGTGCTGTTGCCATGGAAGCAATGCAAGTTGTGTTGGACGAAAAATTAGCTGAAAATGCTGCTCGCTTAGGAAAGATATTTAGGACAGAAATGCAGAAATTGGTTGATTCTTGTGATTTGGTAACGCTTGTCAGAGGAAAAGGCCTTCTTAATGCGATTGTGATTAATGACTCAGAAACATCATCAACTGCTTGGGATATTTGCCTGAGATTAGCGGAAAATGGATTGTTGGCAAAACCTACACATGGCAATATCATTCGTTTTGCTCCACCATTAGTGATGACGGAAGAGCAACTTTTGGATTGCTGTAACATAATTAGAGAAACCATTTTACAATTTGAAGAAAAATGATAGAATGGGTAGTGCCATTACTATTGGGTGTTGGGCTTAGTGCAGCCACCGGACTGCGTGTTTTTTTACCCTTTTTCCTGATTTCGCTGGCATTACATTATAATATTTTGTCTTTTGAACAAAATTTTATTTGGCTTGACAATCCTTATGTTGTTATCGCTTTAGGAATTGCCGTTATTGTTGAAATCGGTGGCTATTATATTCCCATTGTTGATCATACTTTGGATATTATCGGTGCACCACTGGCATTTTGCGCCGGTGTAGTCAGTATGAGTTCAATGATGCCTGAAATGCCTGCTTATGTAGATTCGATAATAAGCTTGATTGTAGGCGGCGGTACAGCACTTAGTATCAATAGCTTTTCCGGGATGATGCGCATAAAGACGACAGCTTCCTTCTTTGGGATGGCCAATTCTACATACAGCACTATAGAGAATATCTTGAGCACTTTATTTACGTTGCTTGCCTTTTTAGTACCTGTAATGTTTGGGATTGGTATATTATTGTTTGTATTCCTTGCTCAACGGTTTATTAGACGATGGATTAGCAAGCTATTTGGTAAATTAAAAGTAAAGCCTAGTTAGAAAATTTTTGCAACCTTTTTACCGGAAGGTAGGACTTGGATATTTGTAAAATTTTTTCATGCCTCTGTGAATACCCGTCTCCATTAATAATATGGTATTTTAAATTAAATTGCTGAAGAACATTAATGTATATCTTGTGAATTTCCTCCCTTGTACTTAAGTCAGGGTATTCTCTCATGCCATCGTTGACCCAGGGAATTTCCGGTGTCATTAGAAAATAAATGATATCCGGATAGGATTGAATTCTATCTATAATCCATTGAGGAACTGTTTTATAAACATATAATGACCATACATATATAACAATAAAATTGGTATCAAATACAATTAAATCATTTTTTTTTGCATGGACAAAAGCTTGGTTCTCTAAATCCATTTGGCCTTGTGCAATGTCCAAAAACCCTGCGTGATTATATTGATTGTTGTGTTTATCAAGATAAAGTCTTGCATATTCAGGGATGTGAATAGCTTCAATTTGTTGTGCGAGGTATTCGGCGGCTTTAGATTTACCGGTTGATTCTACTCCTACAAAAGTAAATATTTTTTTCGCTTCAGTCTGTATCGGATTCAAGGAATACTTTTCCTTTAAAGGTTTAAAGACATTAATAAGTTGAAAATTAATATGCAAACAAAATGTTAATTGTTTATAGGTTGCCAAATTGATTGAAAGATGATTTTCTCAATATGCGATTTACTTTATCATTCAAAAGAATATTAGCGCTAATAGTCATTTGACATATAATATAACGCAAACGATTTTTTTGAACTAAGCCGGTCTATCCTTTTATTGCATGATTTTCCTTTGAATGTATTTGTATCCAGGTTTTTAAACCCCAAATTGCGAGTATGGTGAAAATAAAGTATTGGACAACAGTTGGGTGCAATCCTTTGGAATAAAATAAAGGCAGTGCTATGATGTTACTGAATATCCAGGCATACCAACTCTCTATCTTTCGATTAGCCATCCACCACATAGCGGTTATTGCAGATGAGGATACGAGTGAGTCCCCAACAACCGTATTACTGTCTGTTTTTGATAATATCAACAATAAAATTACCAAAGAACCGAAGAAAAATCCCAATCCAATTGCCCATTCTTTCTTTGAACAAAAGGAAATAGGATAGACATATTTTTCCTCCTTTTTACTTGTCCAATTAATCCACCCAATGACACTCATGATAAAATAATAAAAATTAATTCCGGCGTCGGCATAAAGTTTGTGTATCATACAAATATATACATAGATCAATACACTGATTATTCCGGTTGGATATACAAGGATATTATTTTTACGACTATACCAGACACTTGCTATTCCAAAAAATGCCGCAATTAATTCGATCCAATTTTTAATTATGTATGTTAGAATTGGTTCTATGGAATTTATTTTTTAAAAATGCTAAATTAAGTTTCAAAGAGAATTTTGAGTTATAAAAACTTTTTATGTTTGCAAATATGAATGAATTTCAACTATTAATGAAAATATTATTTCTTAATAATCGAGATTTTTTAAATATTTTTTGAACAAGACGGCTGTGACAATACCCGTACAAGTAAATGCTCCTGCCATACTGAAAGCAGCACCGACTATTCCATATAATGGTATCAACCAGAGGCCCAACAATAAAATTACGGACAATCCTATCAGTGACGTATAGGTATTCCAATTGGCTTTACCAACCGCCGATGCAAGATTACCATATAGATTGCGCAACCACATATTTCCTACTAAGGCAAATAAAATGATGATGAAGACAGATCCGTTGCCCGCATATTTTTCGCCAAAAATCCAAGAAACAATGTCATCTTGTATCATCCACCCAATGAAAAGAATAACAACACCCAACGGGATGAATATTTTGTAATAATTTTTGATATAATAGTTTAGATAATTTTTGTTTTGATAGTTTTTTGCCAATTTTGGATAGTCTGTTTGCATAAAGACCAAGGGTAATATAGATAGGTTCATCGGGATGATTATAGCAGTTTTGTACATCGCTAAATCATTTTCAGATAACAATAATCCTATCAAAAGAAAATCCATGGAAAATAATATATCTGACAAAAAATAAGTCATACTGCCGTGTAATGAATATTTCCAGAATTCTTTCTTGTTAATGTTTAAGGCGAAGTTGGTGTGAACAAATATATTTCTTTTCAAAAATATCAGAGATATCCAAGGCATGATGGCCATTGCTATTAGATAACCGATAAGCCCCCAGAGAAACATACCGATAATAGCCATAACCAAACCTCCCAAATTGATAGAAATGTTTACCCAGGCAAATGTTTTATTGTTATGGTTAATTCGATAGTAAGATTCTATGAAGTTTTGAAAATAATATCCCAATATTCTTATTCCGAACAGTAAAATTATTATCTTGAGGTCGCCATATTTCAGTGTATAGATGTAGCTGATACCTAAAAACATGAAAAATACTGCTATATGATTGAAGAGACCTTTGTGGAAAACATATTGGCTTAAATGATCTCTAGAATGCTGATCTTTTTCCAACACTCCATAGCGTAACAACCCTTGATATGATCCCAATCCTGTTAAAGGCGCAAAGATTGCAAATACTGAAAAGACCAATGCAATTAGGCCAAATTCTTCTTTAGGAATCAATCTGGCAGCAGCAATATTGATAATGAGCATTGATAATTTTGCAATGAGCATTGCGCTAAATACAAATAAGCCATTATTTTGAATAAATTCTTTAAAAAATTTTAGAAGTTCCTTCATGATTTTAGCCATTTATATACACCAAGTAAGCCAAGTACCAGTGTTTTATCAGTAAAGGATCCTTGTCGAAACATGGTGTAAAGGTCTCGTTCTAAGCCTATGTCTCCCGCTAATTCTACATTCTCTGAAAAATATTTTTCAAAAAAAGGTTTTATTTCTTGATTTGTTTTATTATAATATTCATACGGTGTCATGCTGAATTTCTCTGGTTTTCTGATTATTTTTTTATAATACAGTCCAAACAATCTTACCCAAATATGGTCAGCAAAAGTTGTTTTCCATACTTTATTTGGTTTTAACAAGGTTCTTTCCCAAATATATCTTGTTGAATCCGGACAATATTTTCTTATCCATTCTATATAAATTGCCTCATTAAATCTCCATTTTTCAGGAAGACTCAAACCAAATTTAAGAAAGTCGGTATGCATAAAGGGTGAAACCGGAATGCTATATTGTTCAGCTACATGATTTCCTATAGCAATGGCATTGAATCCTCTATTGTACAATAAAAACATCTCTTCCGTCGGATATTTCTTTGCAGTTTCGATTAAAAGATGATCTGTTTTTTCTCTGAAATATTGACTGGCGTATATTTTTCTGAATCCATTTTGTGAGGGCGCTTTATTTTTGGAAGATAGATACGAACCCAAAACAGCATCTCCTAAATGTCCTGTATGTATCAAACCAAAGTCCTTAAAATCGATTGACTTGAGCCCATAATTGGAATGAGCTCCGCCAGTGTATCTTGTCAATCCCTGTGTTATAGGCGTCATGCCGTCTATATCCATCAGGAAATGCCCGCCATCAAGGTGTTTTATATGAAGATTAATATCAAGGTCATCCGCAATTTCTTTAGCTATCGTTTCATCCCAATAACCGGAATGAGAAAAGCACAATGAAGAACTAGGACGAAATTTTTGCTGATATGCATAAAATATACCCATCCTTGAATCTAGACCTCCACTTAATAATGCAAAATGTGCTTTACCTATCTTTTGATCATAGCTGTACTCTTGGTTAACAGCCTTTGAAAACAAATAATCCAATTGATTAAGAGCATCTGATTTGTTGCCAGTATATGTTTTGATGCTTTGAAGGTTATCTGTAGATATTATTTCTATGGTACTTTTCCGTGGATTAAATAAAAGTGTTTCGCCTCCAATAATTTTTTTTACTTCCCGAATATGTGTGTTGTTGTCAATCAAGTTGTGATATGTCAACATGGAATAGGCTGATTCAACATCGAAAGAATAAGGTAAGTTCTTTTGATCCAATTGTTTTTTCAACTGTTTGAAATCAGTATTTACACATAAGGTGGAATTAATATAGTAATAAAAAATCGTCTGTGAACCAATAATATTTGAAAAAACTGACAGTTTTAATGTTTCCTTTTCATAGAAATAACCCGAGAATTCACCTCTAAAGAAAGTTGAAAAATTAAAGTTATACCTATTGTAAAGTTCAGTGACTAAAGAAGTAATATCTTTTTTGATGCCAAAATCCTGAATAAGTTCATCGAAATTAAGAAGTACACCTTTTAAAAAAAAAGAATATTGATGATTTTCAAATGCGATGTAATTAAACTGTTGTGATTCGTCCACTGTATGGCTAAACGTGTAACCGGCTTTATCGTCATATTCTAACAAAAAGTCAATTTTCATATACAATAGAATTATATATGTTATTAAGTTGATATGCAATATGTTCAGGTGAAAAATGTTGCTTTGAGTAAAGGTGCATTTCTTCTTTAGAAGCAAATTGTTTACCATTTATTACCTCGACCATAGCGTTAAAGAGAGCATTTTCATCTCCTTTTTCTATTAAAATACCAAAATTGTCGGGGAGAAACTCTGCGATTCCGCCGACATTGGTGGATATTAATGGTATCCCGATAGCAAATGCCTCACCTTGAACGCAAGGTTGATTTTCAAAATTACTGAACAGGATAAAACAATCGCATTCATTCATTTTTTGTGGTACTTGTTCATGTGTTAATTCACCAAACGGAAAAATATAATCATTTAGTTGATTTTCAGTTATAAATTGATTTATTAAGTTGAGTGAACCATTTCCGCCAATATGAAACTCAAAGGAGTATCCTTCATTTGCCAATTTTTTGCCAACGCGCAACATACCACTGATATTTTTATGGGCTTCATTCAACATCGAGAGGTGTAGAAATTTCATTTTAGTGTTTTTCTTCGATAAAGTTGTAGGTGAAAACAACTTTGTATCCACGACATTGGGAATGACTTCGATAGGTTTGGGTTTTGTGATTTTAGCCATGCTACTTCCAAGGTTATGAGAAACAGGTAGCCAAAGCTTACTTTTATTTAAAATCCAAGGAATAAAAATGCGAGAAAAGAAACTCAAGTGCCTGTATTTATCCGGATGAAGGCCGGTCCAATGCTCACTTAAAATGTATTTTTTTCTTTTGAAATAATGTAAAACTAGAGCAAAAATACCGGCTGGAAAGCACGTGTTCAAGTGGATTAAATCAAAGTCCCCGACCAAAAGATATCCTTTATGGTAGGCTTTAAGTCTGCGAAAAAAATTAAAATATTTTATTCTACAGCTTTGGTAATAAATAATAATTTCTCTTGGAGAGCCATTGACGACCGATACTTTGAATTTTTCATCTAATTTTTCATCTTTGATAGCGTGAAGGACAGTGACTTTATTCATTAATACAGCAGCGCGGGCATGTCTTTGTATGAAATCACCTGAAAAGGGCAATATCCTTGAAGGATACCATGATGCTAAAAATAAAATGTGCTTTTGGAGCATTTAATACTAAACTGATTTAGTTTTAACAATTTATACGTAATGATGATGAGTTCACCGATATGATCATGTACAAAGATACTTCATTATTATTGATTCTGAATTGTCCTTTGAATGTTTATTATTCACATAAGTAAAGTAATTGATCCATATTTAAAGTCAATTAATATTGAAAAATTGCAACTTAATTGGGATAAATCCGTTGAACGATTGTAATTTTAACAAACAATCAAGTAGAGTGCAATGGAACGATTATATGAAGGACTCCCAAAAAACATTACTGAGTTAACTCAACATTATAATGAGATTATTGGATTAACGGGTGAAGATGTAAATAGGGAAGGACTTCTCAAAACACCTAAGCGGGCAGCTAAAGCCATCGATTTTTTAACAAGTGGATATCAGATGGATGCTAAGGAAATATTGCAATCGGCAATGTTTAATGAATCCTATAATGAAATGATTATTGTCAAAGATATTGAAGTTTATTCCCTTTGCGAACATCATATACTTCCGTTTTTTGGTAAAGCTCATATAGCTTATATCCCTAAAGATTATATTGTAGGATTGAGTAAGCTACCAAGGGTGGTTGATGTGTTTGCAAGAAGGCTTCAGGTTCAAGAAAGGTTGACTAAAGAGATATTGGATGTCATCGATGAAACATTAAAGCCGCTCGGAGTGGCTGTAGTCATTGAAGCATCCCACATGTGTATGATGATGAGAGGCGTTCAGAAGCAAAATAGCACCACCACTACATCAGCATTTACAGGGGAATTTAGGAATGTGGAGACTCGTAATGAGTTTTTAAAATTAATCCGTTAACCTGATATTAAAGCAGGAAACCACCAAGCACTATTCGAAAATTACTTTGTAGCCTAAAATACTGGATTTGTGGGCTAGTTCTATGATTTTAATGGTGTTGTATGCGTCTTGAGGCGATACAGGATTGATGGAATTGCCGATTAAATGTTGATATAACGCTTCAAAGTAATGGTAATAGTTGCCTTCTTGACTAAACATTTGTAGATTATCTTTTTTGCCTTCTTGTATAGTAAGTATGTTGGCGTCGGGACCTAATAAATTGGATTGCCAACTTTCTTTAGATGGTTTAATCCCTTTAGAAAGTAATTGCTCTTGACAATCTGATCGTTCTTGAATCAAACTTCCATTGCTACCATGTACAATATACCCAGGACCTATCAATGGAGTCATGATATTGCTGATGAGTCTTACACGCAATTTTTCATAAAAAAGGATAATTTCAAAATAGTCGTCAGAGTGAACATCGTTACGTAGCTGCATTAAGTCACCATATATGTGTTTTGGTAAGCCGAATAGTTGAATGGCTTGGTCTATTATATGGCTTCCAATATCAAATAGTGCACCTGATCCGGGAATATTGCCTTCTTTGTGGAATTTGCCACTTGCATGGGTGCGATATCGATCAAATCGAATTTGAACTTCGTGAATATCTCCAAGAACTTTGCTTTGAATAATTTTAGATACTTGCTGAAAGTCCCGATCCCATCTTCTATTTTGAAAAACAGAAAGTATTCTTTTTTTTTCAGAAGCGATAAGTATTAATTCTTGAGCTTCATTTGATGTAACTGTGAAGGGTTTTTCAACAAGAACATGTTTGTTTTTTAATAGAGCTTCCTTCGCAAATTGAAAGTGAGTCTGAATGGGAGTGTTGACCACAATTAAATCGACATCCGTATGATGTATCAAAGCTTCTATAGAAGGAAGAATTGTCGCATTTGGATAATCAGGGATGGGACTATTATTGGACCTTTTTACGATGTAATCTAATGAAAATCCGGGATTAACATCAAAGAATGGCGCTTGAAAGAGCTTCCCACTCATTCCAAAAGCGCACAAACCTACTTTGATAACTTTACTCAAATCAACCCTTTTTGTCTGTAGCGAGGACCATTTTAATTTTAAGTTTGGCTCCTATTGACATCACATCAATTAAATCTTGAATTGTCAATGCTTTATCCAACCGTAACATGATAGTCGGTTCTGTAACATTGGCAGTTACCTCCTGAAGTGCATTTTCAAGGTCATTGAAATTATATTCTTGCTTATCAACAAAATAATGTTTATCTTCCGTGATTGTCAATGTAATCTGTTTTTTACTCAAAACTTCCGTGTTACCTGATTTAGGTAATAGGATTTTGACCACATTGGGATTGGCAACAGTAGATACAATCAAGAAGAATAGCAGTAGGAAAAACATAATGTCGCTGAGGGAATCAACGAAAACATGAGGTTTATGCCTTTTTCTATTTATTTTCATTCGATAAAACTTTCCGGATTTAACATTTAAATATTTCTATTACAATACTTTATGGAAATATTTTAATTTTTTTGCAATAAAACAGAACGGAAAGATTTCACCATGTCTTGCATACGCAATGCGAATCGATCAATTTTCGATTGTAACATTTGATTGCCAATAAATGCCAGAATACCTACAATCAAGCCGGTACCTGACGCTATCATTTTTTCGTATAATCCACCAGATATGACTCCAATGGAGATATTATCCGTAATAGATATATTATAGAATATTTTAATTATACCGGCAATAGTCCCTACGAATCCCAACATTGGCGCTATACCGGCTATTATTCCAAGATAATTGAGCCTGTTTTCCATTTTGCCCAATTCAATATTGGCGGTGTCGCTCATATAGGTTTCTATCTCAGAATAGGGATATCCGATATATCGTATCCCTTCAGAGATAACTTTACCAATGGAAGTGTTGTTTGATTCAGCAAAATCCTGAGCTCCTTTGACATTACCGTTGGACAACATGGATTTGATGTTGTTGAAAAAATTAGCCTCTATTTTAGTTAAATTGTTGATTGTCAACCATCTTTCGACCATTAGTCCGACTGCGATAATAGAAAGAATAATCAATGGAATCATGATTACTCCACCTTTTAACAGTAGATCAAAAAAAGTCAATTTCTGTGATGGTAATGAAATACTTTGTACAGCTGTTGTATCAACTATTTGTAAAAAGAACAATTGGAAAAATTGCATAAATACGGTTTAGTTTATGAGTTTTTAACTTGCAATAGCAAAGGTAATATATTTAAAAAATATATTATATGTTTTTTTAAATTAATTTTTATTTTATTGATAATTCAACGGATATCATGAAAAATAGCAAAAAATTTTGTTGCTTGTTTGTAATTCAGAACGTTGAAAGATTTTTTTTAGTATTTATTTTGACGATTAGGTTTTCAGGATTAATTCAAGGTGTTGTGAAAATAGATGGGCTTTAATCAGATTGAATAGTACAATGATACATGAAAATGGATGCTGCTATACTTACATTTAATGATTCTGCATGGCTGGTAGAATCTGCCGTGATTAAAATTCTGTGTTCCAATTGATTTCGTATATCCTCGTTTATTCCAAGGGATTCATTCCCCAGGATGATAGTTCCCTTTCCGGGTGGAACATATTGTTGCAAAGGTTGCCCCTTCATATCCGCACCAATCCAAGGTTTAGTTAATTGTATGAGATTATTAGGTTCTAATTCTTCAATTTTTATTCTAAAAAAGCTGCCCATCGTTGCTTGGATCAACTTGGGATGAAAAACATCAACACTACCGCTGGATAAATAAACTTGGCGTATGCCAAACCATTCGGCAGTTCTGATAATTGTGCCAATATTGCCGGCATCCCTAACATCGTCTAGATAAATGGAATATGAAGATGACGAAAATTCTTTTTGAAGATATTTTTCTATTAAGCATACTGCCATAATGCCGGGTGGCGTTGACATAGATGATATCTTGCTCATCTGTCCCTTATCTGCTATTAAGATATTTTGGTTTTGTATAAGATGGAGCCATTCAGGTCTATCATCGCAAAGTATAATGTTTTTTATCATTTCAGGAGCAAATGACAATAAATCTGATACACTTTTATCACCTTCAACTGTAAATAATTGATATTTTTGCCTAAACTTTTTCAAGTTAAGGGAGGTTAAAAGCTTTTCATAATTTTTGGAAAGTTTTTCGTGGACCATAAACAAATGCTCTTGAACAGATTCAGATACAAATATATTGTTTTTTTAGTGGCAACATGTTCTGGGTTTATGATGAGCAGTTGCAATGTATCCAAATTTTTAAGTTCCAATCAAATCCTACTTAAAAAAGAATCTGTATCAATCGAAGGCGACCAACTTCCCGTTGAAAGAACTCGACTTAGAGATAATTTAATATACCTAACGAATAATATCCCATTTAAAAAAGAAGCTGTATATACATATTTTAAAAATCAAGGTAGAATTGATTCAGCCGGAGGGGTAAGGCGGACATTTTATAAAATGATATCTCAGGAGCCTGTATTTTTTGACTCTTTGTCAATCAATAAAACAAGGGTCAATATGATTAATTATCTAAAGAAAGAAGGTTATTTTGATGCTGAAGTTACTTATGAAACGAGCATCAAAGGCAAATTTGGTTCTGTAAAATATATTGCCACTCCTAAGGGAAGATATACCTTTAGGGACGTAGCTTATGAAGTACGTGAGCCTGAAATAGCTGTATTTTTGAGTCCTTACTGGGATAAGTCATATTTAAAAAGAGGCGAAGTCGTTTCTGATGCCAATTACCAACTTGAAAAAAATCGGGTTTCTAATATATTATTTGATAATGGATTTTATTTTTTTGATCCTAACTTAGTGGGTCCATTGATTGCAGATAGTGTTGGACATAAAGTGAATGTGGCATTTAGAATCAATGAGACGGAAGACCGGAAAGTTGTACAAAGATATCGAATCGGCAGGATCAACATTCATAGTGATTTTGACCAGAACTACAGTAAGTTGTATAATCTCGATACTATGATAAATAACTATCGATTTCTACAGATAAACCCAAAGTTTAGGGTAAAGCCATCAACTATTTTGCGGTACGTTTACTTGGAAAGCGGTGATTATTATTCCAAGTCAAATTTTAACAGAACATACCGACAATTAAGCCGCCTTGGACTTTTTAGATTTATTAATGTCAATCAGTCAATTGATGATGTAGATACTACTTTGTTGAATGTTGACTTATATCTACCTCCCGCTAAGACTTTGGATTTTGCTTATAGCTTTGATGCAAGTTATGCCAACCTACGTACATCGGCTGCTGCAATTCCCTCAACCATACTCAATCAAGTGGGGGTTTCAGTAAATAAACGCAATCTGTTTAATGGTGGAGAATCTATTCGATCCAATGCTAGTGTTGGATATGAGACGAGTTTTAATCGTGCAGTAAATAGAGTGGATATAAAATTTCAAAACAACCTTTCATTTCCGCGATTTATGGATTTTTTGGGCATAATATCCGGTTTAAAAAAGATTAGAACAAAAGATGGTTATTTGTTGACAAGACAATTTGTTGAAACCTTAGATGATCGAGTTACGACGAACATTTCAGCAGATATTGATTTTGTCAATTTTCAAGATTGGTATAAGTATGTCAATATTAATGGAACATACGGATTTGATGTAATTCAAGATAATGAACATCAATACCGTTGGAACCATTTGGGTATCAATTATTTTAAGCCAAATGTGTATAGTTTATATCAAGAAGTTCTAAATAAAAATTATTTTCTAAAACAAAGTTTTGAAAACCCGCGATTGTTTACCGGTATTTTATTTAAAGACTTTGTTTTTTTGTATAAAACGGCAGATGACAATTTTGGACAAAATAAAAAATTTAATGTAAGTGTCGAATTGTCGGGCTTTGAAGTTAATCTGTTGAATAAGCTCATTAGCCCTGATAAGGAATGGAAGTTGTTTAATACGGGTGAGTTTTCAAAATACTATAAAGTATATGCAGAAGTTTCACAGACAAAGAGACTATTTGGTCGAGTATTGGGAGCTGCCAAGGTTGGGGTGGGTGTTAGCCAGCCTTTTGGTTCCAGCTCGACAGTTCCTTATCTGAAGCAGTTTGAAATAGGTGGTCCATTTAGCCTTAGAGCTTTTCCGATAAGGAAGATAGGTCCGGGCAGCTATGTTGATCCGGTGCAGGAACAATTGTTTCCCAACGGTCCTTTTTATCAAACAGGCGATATGAAGTTTGAATTTTTGTCGGAGATTAGGTTTCCACTTTTCTATATATTTAAAGGAGCTATATTGTTAGATGCCGGGAATATATGGTCTTTGAGCAAAAGTGATACCGATAGGGAAGGAGCCAGGTTTAGATGGAAGGATAAGCCATGGAATCAATTGGCTGTGGGAACAGGATTGGGCTTGAGGGCGGATTTGAGTTTTTTTGTATTGAGATTGGATGTTGGCACCATCTTGAAGAACCCTTACAGATTGGATGGTTCTTATAATCCATATAATTCTTTGAAAAATAGATTAGGGCATCTTGAATACAATTTAGCCTTGAATTATCCTTTCTAAAACAAAAATCCCATACCTACTTTTAAAACGAAATTTTCGCCCAACTTGATGGGAGATAAATTCTTTAAGTTGTAATATCCACCAAAGTTGATACCGAAAGCAAACCAGTCATAGATAGGCAGACGAATTAATGAGTTAAATCCTAATCCTACCTCATGATATCCGGATGAATAATCTTTTAGGACAATACCATCGTGGTCGCCTGTCGTCGTTAGCTTGCCCCAACCGGCATTATAGCCTACAAATAGTTCAGGTGTAGAAAAACGTGTCGTGTATAGCCTTCTGATGACTTGCTCTAAGAATAGGTGTACATATTGATTGCTAAAATAGGTATTTGCATGCATGGTTTGAAAAGAATTGGGCACTTGAAGGGTCAGTGAGCCTGTCAAGGAGGCAGGAGCATTGAATATATTAAAGATGGGTGGATGACCAAATACCTTTCCTGCTTGAATTGTAATATTTGTATTACCGATAAGTACCCATCTAAAAGTCTTAGTGGCATTGATTTCCAAAGATTGATAATTAAATTGGCTACCCAAAATACCCTTTATTCCTTGATTGTAATGAACTTCAAAAATCGGATAATCCAAATTTTGAGTAATAAAATACGTGTTAAAAAAGTTGATTTGCCGGCCTTTAAAATAGCGATATGTAATATCAAACCCGGAATTGATTAATCTATGATCGATTTTATCCTTATCTGAAATGAAAATATAGTCAAAATGAGGATTATAAGAATTCCACTCCATTCCTACCGAAATATTGTGTGTTGAATGGACTTTGCGATATTCCACCCGATGGCTTTCATTAGATGCATATAAATTGCTGTAATAGCGATCATACCAACTATTGCGCATTCTAAAAAGTCGGTTCCCTTCAATGTCATGGCGATATTGATATAATAAGCTACTTGTCCTTATCTTATCAAAATACCAGCCAATGGATGCTCCGTATTTAAATGCCTTATCATCTAATCCATAAGCAACATACCCACCTAAATGAAAATGAGGGTAATGGGCCATATTGCTTAAAAGACTCACTCCAAGTCGTTTGTTTTCATATAAATTGGTTTGAAAAAGAGATAATGCGTCAATGGCAATAGGTCCAAATGGAATCTGATAGTTGACAAATGATTGCATGTTTTTGAGTAAATATCCCATTGGTGTAGTCTTAAAAAGGTATTTGCCAAAAGCATAAGCGATTGAATCTTTTGCTTCCAACGGGTATGGTCTCAGTGCTTGAATTTGTGAAATTGAATCCGCATTTATTTCCGTTATATTGATTTTATTCGGTTGAATATAAATTGGTTGGAAAGTTACTTGGCTGAAAATATTGTCCTGATTGAGAACGAAGGGATAGTCTTTGCCAACAGCCGATGGGAATTTAATTTGAGAAGAGAGCTTTGACGGAAACCAGATGCCATCATGGTTTTGATATTCTTGGTGTAATTTGAACGGGTAAATTTCATCGTTTGCATTTTGCATGGTGATTTTTTGGACAGCCCATCCATTTGCAGAGACGATACACATTCCTTTGAAGCAATTGTATGACTTTTGTTTGGGCCAAAAGTCTATTTTGTACAAGGTGTCACCATGTTCTTCATATATTTTATCTAAATTAAAATGGTATTTGAACCAAGATAAGTTAGAAATAGGATTAACATAGTCTTTGTTAAAAATGCGCACATAATCTTTATAGAAATGCAAACTTTGAATTTCTTCAGGAGGAATTGCAAACTGCAAATCATTCATTACAGAGGAAGACGATGCGATAATATTTTCGAAAACTTTGTCGGGCTTATTGTACTGACGATTTAGGACAGATTCAGAAATAAAAAGTTTAGATGGGAATTTTGTTGTTTTATTAAAGTTGGTGATAGAGATAGAGTCTTCATCTGTGTCAAAACCTATGCTGTTTTTTGTGTAAATCTGACATTGGTAGAAGTTTAAGTTTTGAATATTCAATTGATCTCTATTACGCAGGACTTTTTTGATCAAAGCTATGGCAGGACCATCATTTGCAACAATTAAAGCCTCATTTAAATATTGGTTAGATGGTTTTAGTGCATAAACTTTGGTATTCAAGTGATACACTGTCATCAGCGTGTCATAGCCAATATATGTCAATAAAATTGAATCTCCAATTGCTTTATCAGATAAGGTAAAATATCCGGATATATCTGATATCGCCATAAGGTCAGGATGTTGCAGGCTGGTTACGGTACAAAAAGGAAGCCCTTCGTTATTCGATAGGTCAATGATTCGCCCTTGAGAATATATCGTCATACTGTATGTAAGGCAGAATAACAAAATATTAAGCTTTGGATTCAGTTTAAATGCTGTATTTTTGAGCGAAGACAAAATGTATTTTATTTTTTAATTATATTGATCAACTAAATGCATGTTTGTTTTAAGTATAAAATAGTTTAAAACTGATACTATAGTTGATTAGTTCCGTTAATTTTGTGAATTTGAAAAATTAATGACGCTATTTTATTCCAATAATGAATCATATAATTGCCAAAGGTATCATCTGTCAATCAAAAACAATTGAAAATATGAAGTATTTGGTTTTATCTATTTTTCTGATTATCTCAGTATTTAATGTACAAGCACAAAAAGATGAGATTTCACAAACCAAAGCAATTAATAATTATATTTTATTTGCAAATGAAAGTGATCACGGTATGTTGATTATTCATCGATTGCTTGAGTTGTATAATCAGGAAATAAACAAATATGTAAATCTCCCTCAATATAAATTGAATCTTTTTTCAAACGAAGATTTTCCGGAGAATATCTTTGAAGACCAAAGTGGTTCTTTTTATCGCGTAAGTCCTTATGAATTATATGCTTTAGCTTTAAAAGAATCCAATGCCTTACCCGGCAAATATTCTAAACAGGCGAATCAGATTATTGGAGAGATGAAGGCTATATTGGATGATCTTGAAAAAGAAAGATATAGTATCGGGACATTGATCGACCATGCAGATTTGACTAAGATGACCAATCTAAAGAATATTTATGCTGTCTTGGATGCATGTGTGGTTAAGTATGATCATTATGAGGCTAAAAGAAAAGAATTGGCTGAGCTGGTAGTCAAAATGTCACCTAAGGTTGACAAGAACGATGCCTTTTACAAGGGTTTCATAGTACAGTTTGTCAATTACAATAATGATCTTCACCAAATGTTTAATGTTTTACGAAATGAAAATATAACTGAAGCCGTAAAAGCTGATGCTGTGTTATTGAAGTCTGCCCGTAGTCTTCAAACTGCCTTAAATAATTTCAATATCGCTCAGATGTCAAGATCTCAATCGATGGCTTATGAAGAATTAAAGTCTGTACTAAGCAAGCAAATCGGCTATTTGGAAAAATTTGCATTAAACCAATCCGCCCCAAAAGAGTATGAATTATATGGTTCTTGTTATTATATGTATAATATTCAACTGGCAGGGACGACCAATAAATATGGTACCGGTGTGGTAGAAAGGGGCAATGAGTGGATTAAATCATACGGAGGCAATTATATCTATGGTTTTGAAAGGCCTCATTTCTATAAGGTAATAAGGCCACAGGTTATTCAGGAAGAAGAGAAAGTAAAAGAGGTCACGCAGGCGCCTCAAGAAGATGAGCACCGGAAAGTGATTGTCGATAAATCAAAAGGTATTAGCACCAAGGTTGAAAAACTGTTGATAGAGGTATATGATAATCAAGAGTTTGATCATGATACAATCTCTTTGAAGTTCAATGGGGAATGGATTTTGCAGAAGCAATTGATAACAAAGGAGCCGATACGTTTATATTTACCTCTTGTCAAGGGAATGGATAATTATTTGATTTTGTATGCGGATAATCTTGGCAGCATTCCGCCTAATACATGTGCGATCAGGTGGATTAATGAAAAGGAAAAACAAAATGAAGTTGTGTTAAAGTCTGACTTTAATACCAGTGAGATGATTATAATTCGAAGGGAATAAATTAAACCCGAGTTCAGCAATAAAGGTTTTGAAAACCGCATAATGCTGATTATGAGGGTTAATCCCGATGTGCGAATCGTTTCAATGGTTTACAGAAACCATTGATTACGAGTCGTAAATCGATTCCGCAGTTGTCTAAGGCGGAATTTGGGTTCAAATAATACCGATTGGATATTCGTAATAGCCCAACAATATTATTTTAAACGACAATCATTCTGATAGCTATCAGGACCATTTCGAATTTAGGGAAAGTTGGACTTATTAATAAATCAATTTGGTATAACATTTTAATCTAAAAGTAAATTTATGTCTTTTTTAAGAACAGTTTTAGCAGGAATTGCCGCATGGAAATGGGGTGGTGGCTGTGTTGGTACCATTATCGTATTTATTATTGCCTATTGGTTGCTGGGTTACATGGGGTGTTAATAAAAAAGACCTCCACAGCGGAAGGTCTTCTTGTTGACCGACAAGGATTCGAACCTTGACAAACAGAACCAAAATCTGTTGTGCTACCGTTACACCATCGGTCAATTTGCTATTAGCGGCTGCAAAGATAAAGAAGAGGTTCTAATTTACAACATTTTTCAGTAGAATTTTTAAAAAATTTTAATAGGCTGATAATCAATGATTGATATATTTATTGAATTGTATTGGAATAAAAAACGTATTTATTTCAATAAAAAAGGAAATAAAATTTACCATTTTGTGAATAATATTTATAATTTTTCGTTTTAGAAAAATACAAAACTTATTTTTTATATTAACTTTGCACCATCAATTAAATAAAAGACCATGAGTAACAAGAAAAATTTTGGAAAGATTATCGCTATTTTTATAATGGCAGTGGTAGTTTTTGGTACAACTTCATGTAACCGAGGTTACGGATGCCCTTATAACACTTCGATTACAACTGGTTTATCCAATTTGTTGTCAATTAATAAGTAATTATTTATAATAATAGTTGATTATCAATTGATTATAAAGCACCTGTATTAATGAAATAAGCCGGTTTTTCCGGCATTTTTTTTATGACCAAAGATGTTGTTCTTACTGAAGATAAGTCGCCTACTTATTATTCAAGGCAATTTAATGCTTTATATCATTCACGCCATGGTGCTTTGACTGAAACCAATCATGTTTTTATTGAGGCTGGGTTATGTAAGGCACTGGAAACAAAAAAAACGATTCACCTTCTTGAGATTGGGTTTGGCACCGGACTTAATACTTGGGCAACACTAAAATCTATACCAAAAGATACTACTATTCATTACACTGCTTTGGAAAAATTCCCCATTGATATAGAAAATCTGAGGGAATTCAAGGATATGTTATTTGGTAAAAGTGTTGATGAACGTGAATTTAATGATATTCATGCAGCTCCATGGAATGAATCATCATGCATTCAAGAGAATTTTTTTCTCCACAAGGTTGAAATTGATTTCCTTGAATTTAAGTCCAATACTTCATTTGATTTAATTTATTTTGATGCTTTCGCACCCGAAGTCCAGCCGGAATTGTGGACACAGGATTTTTTTAAACATCTTTATAATATGCTTTCTCAAGGAGGAATTTTAGTGACATATTGTGCAAAAGGGTATGTAAAAAGGAATTTGAAAGCTGCAGGATTTGTTGTTGAATCTTTGCCCGGTCCGCCAGGTAAGCGAGAAATGACCAGGGCACATAAACTTTAATTACGCAATAGATGAATAGAGGACAATTGTACGGAGATGGATTTTTTGAATCAATGTTGGTTGTGGATGGGGCTATTCCATTGATTCACCTACATTACGAGAGAATATTAAGAACAGCAAATAAGCTTAAATTAGTTATGCCTGATTACTTGCTTTCAAGAACTCACTTTTCTGAATTTCTAAGTAGTTATTATCCGGAACATTTTGGTGGAAGATTAAGATTGAATGTTATTAGAGATGGTGGTGGGCTTTATTTTCCGGAAAGTAATCAGGCAATAATACAGATTTCTTTAAGTGATTTTGATAATTCTCTGAATATTTTGAAGATACATAAAAATAATGTTGCTTTAGCCAAATCTCTAAACATTTATTCAAAAGGATTGGGGAACTTCAAATTGTTGGCTAAGTCAGAACAAGTATTGTTGTCAATAGAAAGACAAGAAAGAGATTTGGACGATCTAATTGTTTTAAATGAAAAAGGTGAGATCGTAGAATGTATTTCATCCAATATTTTTTTCATAGATTATGAAGGAAGACATTATACGCCATCACTTGATTCTGGATGTTTAGAAGGTGTTATGAGACAAGTAGTTATTGAATATTGTGAGGAAAATAACATATTGGGTGAAGAGGTAACGATTTTGCCTACACGTTGTAAACAGTTTATATCAGCTTATTGTACCAATGCAGTACAAGGTATAGTACCTATCGCTAAGATTGAAGATGTTTATTTTGATATGAAACCCGCTTTTATGTTTTCCGATTTAATGAATAAGCAAATATTGAAAAGTTAAACCTCCTCAATAAAATGGATAAAAACATTTTTCATTTAATTTTATTCTTTAGATTTTAATGTTTATATATTAAATTATTTTAATATATATAAAGTAATTAATATAATTTAATCTACATAGTATTAAAAAATACAATATATTTATTTGTTTATAATTTTAGATATCAAAATAAAAGTTAGATAATTGGTAAATGTTGTATTTACTATATTTGGAACAAATAATCATAAGGAATGAATAAAATACTCATTGCCAATAGGGGTGAAATAGCTGTTAGAATCATAAGGACCTGTAAGAAGTTGGGAATAAAATCAGTTGCGGTATTTTCTGATGCGGACAGGCACGCTTTACATACACGAGAAGCTGATGAAGCTTGGTATCTTGGGAGTAATGTATTTAGTGAATCTTATTTAAATGCGGAAAAATTAGTCGAAATTGCTTTAAAGTCGGGCTCTCAAGGTGTTCATCCAGGATACGGATTTTTAAGTGAAAATGAGGATTTTGCTATACAGGTGGAGAAAGCTGGTCTCATATTTATTGGTCCTACACCGGAGGCAATAAAGATAATGGGCAATAAACTCGCAGCCAAAGAAGCGGTTAAAAAATTTAATATTCCTATGGTGCCGGGAACAGTTGGATTGATAAATGACCGCACTGTCGCCCGAAATGCGGCTCAACAAGTAGGATACCCTGTTCTAATAAAAGCAGCTGCCGGTGGGGGTGGAAAGGGTATGCGAGTTGTTACTCACGATTCAGAATTCGATGAATCTTATGATAGAGCCGTTAGCGAAGCTATTTCTGCTTTTAAAGATGGTGCAGTGATGATAGAAAAGTATGTCGTGAAACCTCGACATATAGAAATTCAGATTATTGCCGATCAACATGGGAATGTGTATCATTTGTTTGAAAGAGAATGCTCAATACAGCGTCGTCATCAAAAGGTTGTCGAAGAAGCGCCCAGTTCTGTTGTTACTCCTGAGATGAGAGCGGCAATGGGTCAGGCAGCTGTTAATGCAGCCAAAGCGTGTGGATATAGAGGAGTTGGGACTGTTGAATTTATTGTCGATGAACAGTTGAATTTTTATTTTTTGGAAATGAATACCCGCCTTCAAGTAGAACATCCAGTTACAGAGTTTATTACGGGGTTGGATCTTGTTGAGGAACAAATTAATATTGCAAGGGGTCAGGTATTAGGTTTTAAGCAAGATGACCTGCACATCCATGGACATGCCATTGAACTACGAGTATATGCCGAAGATTCATTTGATAATTTTATGCCTTCTATCGGAGTTCTAGAACATTATTCGGAACCCAAGAGTGATCATGTTAGAGTAGATGGTGGTTATGTGCAAGGAGATGAAGTTTCCGTATTTTTTGACCCTTTGATTTCAAAGCTAATCGTATGGGGTGATAATAGAATAAAGGCTATTCAATTGATGCGGGAAGCGATAGATAATTATGATATCAGGGGATTAGAAACAACTCTGCCTTTTGGACGATATGTAATGAATCATGATGCATTTGTTTCGGGGCACTTTGACACTTCATTTGTCGATCAATTTTTTAATAGGGATATTATTACTGTTATAAATGAAAAAGAAGGAAAGATTGCTGCTATTGTTGCCTTTAAACTATATGACAATGGACAAATGTCAAATCCCACCCATATCGAACGCCCTTCTCAATGGCGACAATTGACTTAAAACAGAATTGGTTTATACATCATTTTTACGAAAAAATAAGGTATAAGCATACAATCCAAGTATTGTTGCCAATTTACGGGTTAATTGAAGAATGGGAAGAAGAGCCGCCATGCAACCTATTGCTATGATTAAAAGCGAAGTTTTAAAAAACCAAGCAGATACAAATAAAAAAATGAAAAAAATTAAGGTGTTTATCAAATAAAAGATGTAAAGGCATAGCCAGAAAAACCCATTCTTATTATATGTATGATAACAAAGATTACAGCGTTCAACGATATTAAACCAATTCGATGAGTTTAAGTTTTTTGGAAATAATTCAGTTTGATGGCAATATAAGCACTTGATATCTTTCAATTGAGTCATATTTCCAACTTCATAATTATCTCAGAATTATTTTTTCTCGTTCAGGTCCGGTAGAAATAATAGAAAATGGAACACCAAGCTTTTTCTCTAAATCAGTGATATATATCCATGCATCAACCGGTAGATTTTCTGTCTCATTGATATTTTCAAGGGAAGACATCCATCCTTTATATTCTTTGTAAATCGGTCGGGTAATGGTCTCCATGTCAAATGGAACTTGGTTGGTTTCAACTCCATTGATTTCATAAGATGTTGCGGCGTAAATTTTCTCAAAATTGTTCAAAACATCCATTTTAGTAACAACTAATTGAGTCACTCCATTTAACATAACGCTCAGTTGAAGAGTAGGTATATCAATCCAGCCACATCGTCTTGGACGCCCTGTTGTCGCGCCAAATTCATGTCCCTCAGCTCGAAGTTTTTCTCCAACTTCATCATTTAACTCGGTAGGGAAGGGACCAGAACCAACACGAGTGCAATAAGCTTTTGTTATGCCTATAACTTCACCAATTTTATTGGGAGCGATGCCCAAGCCACTACAGACGCCTGCCGTTATAGTATTTGAGGATGTGACATAAGGATATGTTCCATAATCTATATCTAAAAGTGAACCTTGAGCTCCTTCTGCCAATATTTTTTTACCCTTTGTAATTGCGTTGTTGATATAGTATTCGCAGTCTATTTGTTCTAACTGTTTTAATTGTTCTAAGCACGAAAACCATTTTTGTTCTTCACCTTCTAAATCATATTCTACTGTTCCAAATTGTTTAGCAAGCGCTAAATGCTTTTCTTTCAATTTGTTATACATCTGAAAGAAGTTAGGATTATTTAAGTCTCCTACACGCAATCCGTTTCGCCCTGTTTTGTCCATATAGGTTGGCCCGATTCCTTTTAAAGTGGAGCCAATCTTTTCATGTCCTTTGAAAGATTCAGATGCCAAATCAAGCAATCGATGTGTTGGAAGGATTAAGTGCGCTTTACGGCTGACTTTCAAGCTTTTAAGATAATTGATATTCAGGTTCTTTAAATTATCCAATTCTTTACTTAACGTAATAGGGTCTATAACGACACCATTGCCTATGATGTTTATGATATTTGATCTGAATATACCACTTGGAACAGTATGAAGGACAAATTTATTACCATCAATTTTAAGGGTATGTCCTGCATTAGGGCCACCTTGAAACCGACATACTATGTCATACTGCTCCGCTAAATAATCAACTATCTTCCCTTTACCTTCGTCACCCCACTGTAACCCAATAATTACGTCAACTTGTTTTCTGGACATGTCATGCTTTTATGGTAACAAATGTAAGAATATTTATCCTATTATGATAAAACCTTATATTATATCATTTGGTTATTTTGCTTTCAAAGCTAAATATAAGAAATATGTAATTCTTAATTGTCATAAAACCAATATTATACACGTCTTATATAGGATAAACGTTTGAAGTCCAATTTTGCAAAATTCTTGTTTCCGGACGTTTATTTTATCGATTTTAAAGTAATATCCTTTATAAGAACAATTGAAAATACCTCGCTTTACAGACGCAAAATAGTAATTTGGATTTTTGAAAAATTAGAATCCTTCTTTTACTATATTTTCTTCTTTAATACCCAATGAAGTAAGGTGCGCCAATACAGCATCCATCATGGGTGGCGGGCCACATAAATAATAAAATTGGTTTTGATTGTCAGAATGTTGTTTGATAAGGTCAGGCGTTATAAATCCGTGAACGTATCCGGGCCGTTGATCATTGGATAAGATATTGACAAAACGTTCACCCAGTAATTGGTTAAAACGATTTTCATCTATAATATCTTCTTTTGATTTGTTGGCAAATAATAATTTGTTATGACCTAGTTTATTTTCACGTTCCAAATTTTTCAGTATCGCAATAAAAGGAGTAATTCCAGCACCGCCGGCGATAAACATTCCTTCACCTTTATATTCAATGTCGCCATATATATCATAAAGGAATATTTCATCTCCCGCTTTGAGTGATCTTATTTGGTTTGTTACACCATTATGGGAAGGGTAGGTTTTAATCGTAAATTCTAAAAAATTGTCGCTTGGTATAGACGTAAAAGTAAAAGTCCTGATTTCCTCATTCCATCCTTCCTTATTGATTGATATATCTACGGCTTGACCCGGTCTGTATTCTATTCCATCCGGTTTTTCAGTTCTAATTCTATATACATCGTGTGTGATTGGTTCAATGGATTTTATTTTTACTATGTTGCTCATATCTGAGTGAAATAATTATTTGAATTAGGTAATATCTATGTAAACCGGAAGTCAGCAATAAAAGTTTTGAAAAAATCCATATAATGCTGATAATGTGGGAAGCTACAATGTATGAATTGTTTCAATTATTTGCTTAAAACTTTGATTATTAAACGTTTATTTGTACAGTATTTTCTAATACTGAATTGGGGTTAAAAGAAAGATATGCAAAGAATATTGAAATGAATTGAAAGATTCGTCGGGGGACATATTTATAAGAGTTGTATTAATTCATCAATTACAGGGTAAATTGAATATTTTAATCTCTGATAAGTAGGAATTTATTTTTCCAATTCATTTATTCTTTTCATTACAGCTTCTACCATTGCGTCGCAATAAATTAAATTAAACTCATACAACTCACACTTGGAATAGTTGTTTTCTATTTCTAAACGAAGCATCGCTTTTGCTCTATTGAGCATGACTTTGACATTTGACTCCGTAGTTTGAAGAATTTCAGCCGTTTCTGAGATATTTAAGAAATTTATTTCTCTTAAAGAAAACACTATTCTATACTTCTCGGGTAATTTTTCCAATGATTTTTCAATAATATGGCTCAATTCATGATTTTGTGCCATTTTCTCGGTATTTACATCCGGATTTGAAAATAAAGGGACAGATTGATCATTGATATCTTTCACGACTTCATATTTAAAGCTTGATTTTTCCTTTTTTCTGTAACAATTATTCATCATGATACGAATTATCCAAGTCACCAATTGAGCATTCCCTTTAAATTGGTTTAGGTTTTTATAAGCATCAATGAAACTGTCTTGCATCAAATCCTGTGTATCCTCATGATTATAATTATATGACCTTCCAATTTTATATAAAATAGGGTTATATTTCCTGACGATTACCTTAAAAAGATCCTTTTCTCCTTGTATGATTCTTTGAATTATATCTTTCTCATCAATATGGACTTTAGTTGCCATCTCTTCTCTAAATACTTTCATACTATTTTTGATAATTTTGCCATTGAATAAGCCGCAATTGCCATAACTAAATCTCTTACAGCCACATCAACATAAATCCATCCGGCAAGTAAATTGAGTGCAATTGCAGTTAACCATGCTGCCACCACATATCCACCAATATGCGGACGAACCAAAACTAAGATACCTGCGATGATTTCCACAATACCACATGACATTATGAAGGCAGCACCAGAAAACGGGAGTATATTGTCAAAAGAAGGATTGATGTATTGCTCCCAATTTGTCAGGATGTTGGTGAATTTATCAATGCCCGCAACTATTGGTACAATGACAAAGACATATTTTAAAAGCAAATAAACTTGGTTTAATTGGTTGTTGTTTTTTGTATTTTCCATTTTTTATTATTTGTTTATATCTCGTTAGAGTATATGAATAACAAATGGGTTACAAAATTTTTGAATAAAAGTATTTTATAATGAAATTTATATAAAATACACTGACATATTAGTCCCAAATTTATGGCCTTACTAACAAAAGTCAAGCTGACAAAAAAACATTCCTATTTACATCCTAAGCGCCTTCATCAATACAACAGCTTGATTATGTTGTTGATCTTTAGCTGAATACAATAATGTTATGGTCTTTTGTTGAGCTATAGCTTTTAAATGATTAGTCATCGTTGATTTTTCCTTTAATTCATCCAAATATTTTTGTTCAAATTCCGGGAAACGTTCCGGTATATGTCCAAACCATTTTCTTAACTCATTGGATGGGCCGATGTCTTTTAGCCATTCATCTAAGGCGGCTTCTTCTTTACTTATACCACGTGGCCACAATCTATCTACCAATACACGGTAGCCGTCTTCAGATTGAGGTTGGTCATATATCCTTTTAACTTTTATCATAATGATTCATTTATGTTATACTTATTTTATTGTATTGGAGGGATTTGATGATAGATCAAAAGGCTGAAATACACATATTTATTAGTTTAATTGATGAGATCAATAAATGTTTAAAATTTTAGCGTATTTCTATTATTTAAATGGTTTTGTGATGATTATGTGTGATATTACAATGTATGAATCATTTCAATAGTTTCATTAAGCCTATGAATATTTGGGTTAATAAAAAAAGTCCATACAACTTGACATTGTATGGACTTCGATATATCTCTTTAAAAAATATATTATTCTACGATAAATTTACCTTTCATAGTAGCGTGGTGACCGGGGAAAGAGCACAAGAAATCGTATGTTCCTTTAGCAGGAGCAGTGAATTCGATATCAGTAGTTTCTCCACCACCGATGGTTTTTGTGTGTGCAATAACATCACCTTCCATATCTTTAGGGATGTAGTCATTGTCTTTAGCATTAATAGCAGCAGTAGCAAATTTTTCCATATCAGTACCTTGCTTCAACAAGACCCAGTTGTGACCCATTGCAGCTACAGGCGCTTTTCCTGAGTGGATAAGAGTTAAGCTTACAGTTTGACCTTCTTTAACTTTGATTTCAGTCAAGTCAAATTTCATGGCATCATCACCTTTGATGGTAATTGTTGCTCCGTCTTCAGAGGCAGCAGGTGCATCTTCTACCATTTCAGTATCAGAATCAGCGTCTGTTGTTGCGCTATCAGAAGTCGATGTGTTGTTACCGCATGATGCAAATAACAATGTACCTAAAGCAAATAAAAAAATTGATTTTTTCATTTTAAATTCGATTTTGTTAAATAATTATAATTTTATAGTTAATAATGATTTTTCCAATGAAATTGATTTTGGAAATAAAATATTGTTTTCTAAATGGATATGCAAATGTAAGTCTTCTTCAAATTCTTTTAGCATAGAAAATGTTACTCTATATGTAGTGCACCCATCCGCAGGAGGTGTGTAGTTGTTGCTTAATTCTGCGATTTTACGGAATCTTTCTCCCTCCCCATCATGTTCGTGCATCATCGTTTCTATTGGATGCTGTATTGACCCCATAGGTGCCTCAAAGGATGTCCCTGTATGTTGAGCCTGAACCAATTTCCTGATGAGCGGAAATAAAATAAGCTCTTCTTTTTTCATGTGAGCACTCAATTCACTCGCTGATTCCTTAAATAATTGAGCGATTTCGATTAATTCAGGATGTCTGTCACCATGAACTCTTACAATTTTATCTAAAAATGGAATAATTTCAGGGATTTTTGCCTCTACATATCTATGATGTTTCTTTTCAACATAATCAGCCAATAAATCTAATGGCCATGATGTAAAATCGGTATTAGTCCCGGAACCTTGAGTTACTGCTTGTTCCAATTGTGCTATTAATGCATCACTTTGTAAATCCTTCTTTTCGCAAACTTCATCAATACTTCGATTCCCATTGCAACAGAAATCTATTTTATGCTTTTTAAAAATCGATGCTGTTCTGTAATCTTCAGCAACCAATTCACCGATGATGCTACTTTTTGTTATATTCATAGTATTTTTATTATTTAATTTATTCTTTTTCAGCAATTATAACAATTGCATTGAGATGATGTTGATATTTTCTAAAGATTTTTCTCATTTCGAGGATTCTTGTTCTTGCTTTTGGATTCATTATAATGTTGAAACTAATCTTAAGAAATCTAAAAAAACCTTCATCATCAATCAAACGCTTCACTTCGAGTAAAAACATTTCATTGACAAATACATTTTTTACTTTAAATCCTTCGTTTTCAAGCAATGATTGCCATTCTCCTTTGGTCAATGGTTTTGCATTAACCTTTATTGCTAAGGCCAATTCTTTTTGAATTTGTGCCTTTAAATCCTCATTTACATCGTTGAGCCCTAATTCATGTATGGCATATAATCCGCCTTTCTTCAGTATTCTTTTAGCTTCGCGAATAATTTCTAATTTTCGATGATCGGCATGCATTGTTAACATTGCCTCTCCAAAAACTTTATCTTTAGTGCCTTCCTCTAAAGTTGTATTCGCTGCATTGCCATTGATAAACCTTATATTGTTACCTGCAATTTTCTTCTCCAATTGATCAATTGCGTCAGAATCAGAATCAACCCCAACATACGAATGAGGATGGTCTTGTAATGCTAATGAGGCTGTGTAACCCAAGCCTGGTGCAAATTCTACAATATCGTCAGTTTGTGCTATTTGCAATGCCGAAACCAATTGACGTGTCATTTCTTTTCCACCCGGTCGCAAAACTTTTTTGCCCATCTTTGCTAAAATCCAGTGACCTTGTGCTTTGGAAAAATCATTGACTTTCATTAAAATTAGATTTTAGGAATAAACAATAATTACCATTGATATTTTTTACTAGGAATATCCTTGTTTTAGTTAAAATCGATTTCACTTTGTTGTCTTAAAAAGCTCAATCAATTGTAAAAAATTGAAAATATTCAATGGTAATTTAATTTACCCATTCGGTTGTTGTTTTAACATTTATCTTGCATTAAGATAAATTAATTTTAATCACGCCAGTAATTATTAGCCATGGCAATTGTTTGGAATTCAATCGCAATAACATTCGCTGAAGCAATTAATTGATGGGTATCTGTTGCATAATCAGCACGGAGGGTTTTTCTTATTTCGGGATCTGTTTGAATGGCAGCTATTGATTTTCTTGACATTTTAATGGCAAGCTCTCTTCCTTCTTGAGGTGTCGCTGTTATCAATGATTCTAACCAAATATCTTTTTGTTCCATCTTTTGATAATTTATGTTTATTTATGAATGGTTAATAAATTTTTTGATAAAAAGTTGTAAATAACTACTTTGATTAATTTGCTTTAAAATATTAACCATTAGAATTCTTTTTTAGTTTTTACATTTAAATATTGATTGTTCCAAGGATTCTTCATCGCCAAATCGTCATAAGATATTTTAATCCTACGAGTATTTGTCCAGAAATTGCGAAAACAATCAAACGATACAGAAAGCCACCTTTTTATATCGTTTTTTGCAATAAAGTTAATTGGTAAAATAGTATTTTTATTTGGACGACTTGTGGAAGAAATAAATTGTATATGTTTACAGACATTGTCTGAATCTTCATTTGAAAAGGATCTGCATAATAACGCATGCATAAATTTCATTTTTAATGAGCGCAAAGATATACAGTTTTTGCATTTAAGACAAAAATATCTTAATATATTTTTAAATTATTTTATTTTAGACTAAATATAAATAAAGTTGCTACGTGCTTTTATAAATTTTCAGTTTGAACTAACATTTCTAATTTCTTTTACGGAATTGATTTACGGCAACTATTCATCATTCATCTGTTTGGGAAAGCATTAATTGCTGGTTTTTGGTTGAAGGATTCGATTCTCTGAAAAATGTGATTAAAGTAAAAAAATATAGCAAAATACCAATGATTATCAGCAATTTACCTGTTTCCTTTTGTTGTTCTATGGTAAAGGAGCTACATAGCAATAGATTAAATGCGGTGAGTGCTATACCTGTGGCTATCGTCATGGAGGATATCATTCCTAAAAAAGTAATCTTTACTTCTGGTATTGTATTTTTTAGTATGGATTGTATAAAGAAGCCTGTTATAATCATGTCAACATGCATCAATCTGTTGAAATCGGCATGTATAACAGCGAGGTCGATTGATCTTGGGATCATCCAAAACACAACCGAGAAGGCCGCAATAATTAATATTGAAATTGACCATTGAAGCTCTAGTTTTATTTTGTTTCCAAAGATTTTTCCTAGGATAAGACCAATAAGAATCATGGATGGTAGTTGTATGAGTTGATGCCTGGGCATGGTTTCACACAACCAATCATTGTATGTGTATGATAGGATCCAGAACGCAATGATTAACCCTAACAAAATGATATTATGTTTTATGATTTTAGACACGAATTAATTTGTTGAATTATGTATTGTTCTGTATCGCGGGCTGGATCAAATACTTTTACTATGTTGTTTTCAGGACTAACCAAAAAAATATAAATTGAATGATTAATTAGTCCTGTGTGTGGGATTGTATATTTCCAAATTCCTAATTTTTCTAAAAAGAAATCAAATTCTTTTTGACTCGTTTGATAGGGTAGTGCAAATGTCCATCCACTTATATCATCGCTGAAAAGCTTTCTGTAATTTTTTATTTTTTTTATATCATCATTTTTTATGTCAAAACTTATCGTTATAAAATCAATTTTTGTTGATAAACTATTTGAAGTCAAGTTGTAATATATCTGTTCCAATTGATTATTTACTTTGTGACAAACAAAAGGACAATTTAGATAAACAAAATTTATCATCTTGTACTTATTGCTTTCTTTAATGTGAAATGGCGTGCCATCTTGGTTGATTAATGATATATCAGGCATTGTTCTGGGTAACTTACCTGCGGATTCCAAAGTATGTGAGAATACAGTAAACGCAGTGAAGTTGTATGTCCACTTGCTCAAAATAAATAGGCAAAAGAATAATATAAAAATAGGTATAAATATTTTTTGTATCATCTTTTGCCTCCTTCTAAATTAATGAACTTTTATATTTGTTTTTATATTAAGTCCTACTGGGATCTCTTGACCATTTGAATAATTTGGATAACATTGATATATACATAATAAACAGTCCGATTAATAATATTGATATAAAGATTGTGGACAATTGGGCAAGCGTTGCGCCTATTGTATGTGTCGATTCTATGGGAATCCCTTTGTAGTCAGAATACCTGCGTGGTACGCTGTTCATTCCGCCTGCATAAAAAGAGGCGATAAATCCATGAGCGGCAATTAAAAAAGTCCAAAAACCGATTTTTGAAAGCTTATCCTTGCTTAGTTCTTCTTTGTTTTGTCCTATATAAAATAGGTATCCTAATAAAAACAATATAACGCCGGTCAGCATATATGTATGAAAGTGCCCGGGTACCCATAGTGTGTTATGCATAATTTTATTGATATATATGGTAGAATCAACTATTGCGGCAAATCCTCCAATAGCCCAACCTGCCACTCCTAATAGAAAGGCTAACGGTACAATATCCCATCTTATCTTAGATCGATACACTTGGCTGATCACCCCAAACATTGTTACTGCTGTAGCCGGAATGGCACTAAAATAGGAAGCTAACTGTCCGGCTATTTGCAATGGCTTTGGTTGGACAAAGTCCATGTAAAGGTGGTGGAAATATGCAAATAATATAAAGAAGAATGTGGCATTCCAAGAATATACCAATAGCTTATTTGCCTTCCAATCCCGATGTGTATATTCGGGTAACAATGCGTACACCCAGCCAAGACAACAATACAAGGTTATGTTGACGAGGGTGTGACCAAAGAAAAAGATTAAATTCTTTACTAGTAAATTATCAAATGTCAATCCGGGCTCAAAATGTTGTAATAAAAACATGATTAGAAAAACAGCTCCTGCTAAAAAGGCTATGATGCCCGGAATTAAGCTAATTGCAGCTATTAATACGATAGGTGGCAATTCGCGTTCTACTGCTTGTTTTTTAAGGTATTGCCAGCCGAGAATGTTTGACATGCCTCCATATTCCTTGACCAATGCATATACAACGTGTATGTTGCCTATTAGCCATGCCACACCCAGGATGATAAGTGATATGATGGTCAATCCGGTTGCCCAACTTGACCAAAAAGTTCCCTTAAATGGCAATGGGTAAAGTAAATACCATCCGGCGCCAAATTTTCCAATAAGTGTAGCTATTATAATTCCAATGACTCCAATTAAAACAGCTACATAAATAAAATAGCCAACTTGTGTATTTAAACGAACGTATCTGGTGCTTAGTAGATACCATAATGCCCCAAATGCCATGCTATACAACAGTCCTGCCATTCCTAGTCCGTGTAAGGTCATTAAAACATAGAAGTTATCAATACCCAAGTCAATGACTTCTCCTTGGTTGAGCCTCATCAACAGTCCCAGAATAATCAGAATAGGAAAAATTATAAGAAAAGTGAATGACCATAATGTAATGAGTGTTTTCTGCTTTTTTAATTCTAATGAATCTATATCTCGCATTATATCTTATTTTAATTATTTTACATGAATTGTTCCAACCATAAAACCATGTGCCAGACCACAATATTCTAAGCAGAGTACATGATACTCGCCTTTATCTTTAAAAATATAATCCAATTCGTTTTGATAGCCGGGCATAGCTTGTGTTTGAGCTACTATGACACCGGCATTGTTATATATTGCAAAGTTATGGTTAACATCAGCTGAGGTTACTAAAAACCTGATGTGCTTGTTGGATTCTAAGGTTATCTCATTATTCCCTTGAAAGTCGGAAGGTGCCTTATCTGTTCTTCCGGGAGCCATCTTCCATGCCCATTGCATAGCAACAATTGTTACTTCTTGATCTGGAGAACTATTTATGGGAGAATAGGGTAGGGCTCGCAAAGAGTAAAATAATCCGACGATTATACAAGTTATCAGTACCGCAAAATATCTATCTCTAGTTTTGTAAACCTTTTTTTTAGCTGTTGCTTTTTCTTCACCATTTTTTGACGTCAGTATTAAAAAAGCAACGACTGCAACTATCATAGCTCCTGCAATAAACGAAACTATTCCGGCATAGCTTTGTATCGTAAGTAAAATATTTATATAAATCATAAGTTATTGATTGTTATTAAGTATGTAAAAAGACATTATTCTTTCATTCTTATTTGTTGTTATTTTCAAAGTAAGTAGATATAAATAGCTTGTTTTATGGGTTTATTAAATCCGCTTTCCTTCATTGGATAATGCAAATATAATGAATAGTTTTATAATAAAGGATAAAATTGTCTTGTAAATTTATTTGGTTTAAAATGATTAATAATGCTAATAATAGCAATAATAATTAGGTGGAAAATATATATGACATATAAATATTCGTAAAATAGTTATAGTGCCAAATAATAATGATTATAAATATACCCTATTGTGATAAGGAAAAGTAAATAATTGTGAAACAAAAAACATAAAAGTTAGTAAATATTTAATTTATATAGGTTAGTATAGAATATTTACAAAAATGGTAAGGGTAAATTGGAAACAGGCGTAACGATTTAAATTTTGTATTCGGTTTAATGAATTGTATTGCAGACACTTCCGGGTGTGTCTCTGTAATAAACATAACTTGGATGATCAATTTTTTTTAACCTGAATAATTGAATGGCTTTTTTCCAAAATACACTATCTTCGCTATATTCGACTTTTTTATTATATCCATTTAGTTTTATAAACACTTCTCTTTTTCCAAAAAAAGTTGCACCTATGTGACATTTAGACAAATGTATATTTTGATTAAAGTTTTCTATATCTCTGACATAAGGATTGCCTATGATTGTTACGCCACCTTCTAGCATATCAATTTCCGGATGTTGTTGCATAAATTCATATCTGATAGAGATATGGTCTGGTTTATACATATCGTCACTATCTAAAAAAGTAATATATTGTCCGGAGGAAGCTATGATACCAGCATTTTTCGAGAGAGAAATATTTCGATTTGTATGTCTCATATAACGAATATTGTCATGTTTTTTCATAAAATCCATGACTATAGAATACGTATTATCTTGACTACCATCATCAACTACGATTAATTCAGTCAACTTAAAGTTTTGTTCTACGTAAGATTGTATGCTTCTTTTAAGGTAATCTGCGCGGTTGTATGTCACCATGATTACGGATACCAATGGATTTTTTTCTTTGTAAATGTCCATTTTATTGAATTATTATACTTTTATGAATACAACGAAATGCCGAAATTGTTGAATTTTCGAAAGTATTTCCACAACATTAGATACATCATAAAATGATTGATTTATTGATATTATTCAATATCTTTGTGCATCTTTCTTATTTGGGGTGCTGGAATGCCGGCTGAGATGATACCCATTGAACCTGCCATTGTAATAATGGAAGGAATGGTAATTTGTGAAAAGAAGTTGATATAAACCCCTCGTATCGACCGTCATAAATTAATTATTTACATGTATTTTACTTTTTTTAAAAAGGGCTTACTTTTAAGTTTTCTTTTGATTCCTTGTTTTGTTTATTCGCAAACTACATCTATTTTTATCAAAAATAAAGATAATATTGCAGTTGAAGGATCCACTGTAGTGGTGAATAATATGCCATTTATTACGGATGCTTCCGGTAAGGTCGAAGCAATATTTACTTTCCCGGCTAGCATTGTAGTGAGTCATGTAGGGATTGTATCTACAGATACGACTTGGCATCATTTTTCCGATACCATTGACTTGATTTTGACTGATAATAATCTTTGGCTAAAAGAAGCTATGATTACTGCATCTTGGGTCAATGAATATGCAGCAATAACCCAAAAGACAATTTCGCGAAATGAATTATATTCAGGTAGCGAAGCTATAGATATGCCGGCTTTATTGGAATCATTGCCGGGCAGTGTTTCGACTTCAGATGCAGGAAATAATATTGGCTATTCTAGCCTTAGGATTAGAGGGAGTGATCAGACAAGAATCAATGTAATGATTGATGGCGTCCCAATAAACGATGCAGAATCGCAGAATGTTTTTTGGGTTGACTTACCTGACTTAATTGAAGATGTTCAAAGTATTCAGGTGCAGCGGGGTGTTGGTGTTTCGACAGCCGGCCCGGGAGCCTTTGGTGCCAATATAAACCTTCGTTCCGGATTTCTTAGTGATAAACCTTCTTTCTCTCTTCAATCCGGTTTCGGTTCTTTCAATTCGTATAAACTTAGTTCTACATTACAGTCGGGAACAGTTGCCAAATACTTCAGATTTAAAGTAAGAGGAAGTCTAATTTCATCAGATGGTTACATTGACAGGGCTAAGAGTGACTTGTGGTCGTCATCAGTTCAGGTTCAGTATATTAGATCTGGTTTTAATCTGGCAGGTCACTTTTATATGGGAAAGGAAAAAACATATCAGGCTTGGAATGGAATACCTTATCAGTTTTATATTGATGATCCGGCAACAACCTATAACCCTTCAGGGTTGAAAGGTGATGGAAGCTTTTTTGATGATGAAACAGATAATTATCGTCAAATGTACAGCCGTATTATCGGTAGATGGAATATTGTCCAGGATCTTGATTTACAATTTACATTGTATAATACATTAGGTAAGGGATATTATAATCAATACCGAGAGGAAAATATCCAAAAATACTTTAAAGACCTTCCATCCCTAGATGTTGCTTTGGTTCGTGAAAGATGGTTGGATAATTCACTCAATGGGATTAATGTCATTTTTGACTATTCATTATTTAACTGGAAGCATCAATTGGGTGGTAATTTTCAATATTACCGGGGCCGTCATTTTGGAATTATTCAGAATTATAGCGGCTTGGTAAACTGGATACCAAGGGAATACTATGATAATCCAGCAACAAAACAAGAGTCGAGTGCATTCTTGAGGTCGGAGAATAAATTTAACAAATTACATTATTTTGTTGATTTGCAACTTAGGCAACTTAATTATCATTATGAAGGACTTGATGATAATAGTAATTTAACCGATTTATCTGAAAATTATTTGTTTTTTAATCCTAAAGTAGGTGCCTCATTTTTCTTCCGAGATGACAGATCCGATAATATTTATGTTTATGTTGGTCACGGAAGTAAGGAACCCAATCGAGATGATTTTAAAGACGCTGCTTTTAATAAAGTACCTAAACCTGAAAAATTGCTGAATGTTGAATTAGGGCATCGGTTATATCGACCTTTATTTAGTATTCAGACCAATGTGTATTATATGGGTTATCAGGATCAGCTGGTCTTAACCGGGCAATTGAATGACGTTGGAGCATACACTCGATTTAATGTGGATAAGAGTTATCGTGCCGGAATAGAAGTTGATATGAATTATAATTGGAAAAATGTTTTGACTTTCCAAGGTAATATCAGCTGTAGCAAAAATAAAATATTGAATTTCAATGAATTTGTCGATGTCAGTGAAAAAGTGGGTGATGAAATAGAATATTTAAATCAGGAAGTAATTTCTCATGGAAATTCAGATATTTCATTTAGCCCTGAAATAGTCGGATTTGGCGAACTTGGTTGGAAACCTTTCAGAAATGGCAGTTTTGTTAAAAATTGGAAAATGTTTACCAATATTAAATATGTGGGGAAACAATATATCGACAATACATCCAATATTCATAGCGAATTGCCGGCATACAATGTAGTCGGCATAGGTATGTACTTACCTATACAGTTGAAAAAACATCGAATGGATATTACTTTCAAGTTGGATAACTTATTCAATAAGCATTATGTCAACAATGGTTGGGCATATCGTTTTAAGGCTATTGGTTATGATGTAGTGACAGATGATCCTTCAATTCAAGTTGAAGGACACAATTATTACACTTCTATTGGATATTTTCCACAAGCTGGAAGAAGATTTTATTTGGGAGTGAAATATACTTTCTAAACCCGATATTTCAGTAAGAAAGTTATGATGTTCATTTAAAAGAAAAGCCCGATTCCAAGGAATATTTTGGAACGGGCTTTTATAATAACTAAACCAAAAAATTATTAATTACGCACCGGCAAGAAAGAATGATTTTTGCCATATTCCATCATTTGTTCGAAGAAATTGTCTGGATAATTTACTTGTATATCGATAATTTGGTTGTCTTTCAAGATAGGCGTATAGCGTGGTTGAATAAATCCTTTGTAAGGTTTAATATTCAATTTTTTATATCGCGCCAAAACTTCTTCATGGATCAGAGGATCTACTTTAACACCATAGTTTTCTACCAACTGTTTTCCTGCCTCAAAATCTCCTTCTGATTTTACCCTTTGTATTTCTCTTAGTAATTGACCAAATAGATTACGCAATTTGTTGTAATCATTGATTTGTATATATGTTTTACCATTTTTTTTAATGAATTCAGTCACTTTTTCGTTTTTCCCTTTTTCATAAGCCCATTTGGCGACCAGTTGTCTATTTCTCATATGTGCTTCCTCTAAGTCATGACCCGGTTCGATACGCGATAATTGGGTCATTAGGCCATTCATCATGTAAGAATCGTATTCTGCTTTGCCGGCATCAATATTGGGCAAGACGCCGATATCGACGAGTTTTTGGTCTATCATGTAATAAAGTGCCACTAAGTCAGCACGAGCCTCTTCAAGGGTAGAAGCATAGTTTTTTAGTGTTTTGTCGGTAGTCTCTACACCCGGATTTATTTGACCCGAAGCGTGACCAATGGCTTCATGCATATCGGTATGGAGATCACTGGTCAAATCTCCATATTTTTTAATCCTTTGTTTTACTTCATCATTAACGCCAAATTCATCCAACATACCACTTGTAGCTCCGTCCACATTGTAGGCATGAATGATGTTACTTAGTGAAACCGATTTTGAGCCATGCTCTTTTCTAATCCATTCATTATTTGGAAGATTAATTCCTATTGGTCCCGACGGAGCTGTAGCTCCCGATTCCATGACTACTGTAATGGCTTTGGCAATAATTCCTTTTACGTTTTTTTTCTTATGTTCAGGCATTAAAGGTGAATGGTCTTCAAACCATTGAGCTTCTTTAGCTATAGCCTCTAATCGCTTAGTAGCTACCATGTCCTTTATGCTTACAACACTTTCAAAAGTGGCTTTACGACCCAGTGGGTCTTCATATACTTCGATAAATCCGTTGACAATATCTATCCTACTTGAAGTGTCATTAACCCACGCAATACTATAATCATCAAAAATCTTCAAATCCCCGGATTTATAATAGTCTATCAGAAGTTGTAATGCTTGTTTTTGTTGTGGATTTTCAGCTACAATAACTGCCTTTTCTAACCAATAAATGATTTTTTCAATGGCTTTACTATACATGCCGCCAAGTTTCCATACTTTTTCAACTACTTTACCATTTTCTTTTGAAACTTTACTATTCAGTCCCCACATTGGCGCATTCCCTTTACTGTCAAAATTGGAATAAAAATCCTCTACTTCTTTTTGATTGACATTTTCATAAAAATTTACAGACGAGGCTAATACATTGTCAATGTTAGGGCTGAGATCCACAAGCTTAGGTTCAATTGTAGGGTCAAATACTATCGGCTTAATTCGATTTAAAAAGCTTTCGACGCTTTCGGTCGCTGCCTTAGGTAGTAGTGAGGCGTCACTTTGTTTTATCAGTTTAGCAAAATACTCCTCTGACACTTCAGGAAAAAATTTTTGATTTCCATAATGGTGATGGTTACCATTGCTGAACCAAAATCTACCACAATATACTTCAAATTTTTTCCAGTCTTCTTCGTTTCTATCTCCTGAATAGGTTCCATATATTGCTTCGATAGTTTTTCTGATTGTAAGACCATTTTTACTCCTTTGGTCATATATTATATCTCTTCCAGCTAATGCTGCTTCGGAAAGATAATAGGCCAAAAGCTTCTGTTGAAGCGGTAATTGATTAAACCCGGGTACTTGGTATCGTAATACCTTTAAGTCTGCAAACTCTTGTGCAGCCACCTTAAAGTCAGGATCATAATTGTCCGTTTTTAATTCCTTCATATCGATATCTACAATTTTTTTTGAAACAGAATGTTGACAAGCAGTCAATGAAATTGCGGATATAAATACAGCATATATTAATTTCATTTTTTGTATGAATATTTTGTGAAAAGCTAAAAATAAGAAAACATTTTGTTTTACGGTAGATAACAATTCGGAATAGGCAAATTAAATTTTATATATAATGATTTTATATACATTATAAAAAGAACATTTTCAAATGATTAAATTTTATACTATTTCGACCAATGATTATATAAAAAAATTTCAACCTTGATTTTAACTTGAATCTATGAAACAATTGAAGCCATTTTTGACAAAAGTATTACCTTCGTTTCTAAATTATACCATTATTAAGCATTATTGATTTGAAATACAGCTAATAATGCATTATATTTAATTGTTATTATTAAAAGAAAATAAATTTATGGAGAACTATTTGGACAATATTGTTGCAGTGAGCGGTGTGCCTGGATTGATGTTTATGGAAACGAATCGGAGTAATGGCCTTATATTAAAAGATATGGACAGTGGAAAGAAACAGTTTTATTCTGTACGCAAGCATCAATTTACTCCACTTAGATCTATTGCTATATATACTTATGATGATTCTACGCCAATAGATGTTATTTTTGAAAAATTAGATTCTTTAAAAACGGACAATAACATTTCAGATATTCTCAAATCAGATAATAGGACGATTGCCAACTTTTTCAGGAATGTTTTGCCGGATTACGATGAGGATAGAGTATATCCAAGTGATATGAAAAAGGTGTTGAAATGGTTTGATTTTTTAGATAAAAGGAATGTAATTGTTTTAGGAACAGACCAAATAGACTCGAGTGAAGAAGAATGATTGGCAATCAGAAGGTTGTAGTAGTTCTTCCGGCATATAACGCTGCGCAAACACTTAAGGCTACCTACGATGAAATACCGCGCGACATTGTAGATGAAGTTGTTTTGTGTGATGATTTTTCTACTGACAATACAGTGGAAGTAGCCAAATCTATTGGGATTAATCATATATTATATCATGAACGGAATGTCGGTTATGGAGGTAATCAGAAGTCTTTATATTTAAAAGCCATTGACTTAGGAGCCGATATTATTATTATGGTTCACCCTGATTATCAATATACTCCCTTGCTCATTCCATCTATGGCGCACCTTATTGCTTCTAACCTTTACCCCGTTGTGTTAGCCAGTCGGATATTGGGTATGGGCGCACTCAAAGGAGGTATGCCTTTATACAAGTACATAGCCAATCGTTTTTTAACTTTTTTTCAAAATATATGCCTTAATCAAAAGTTGAGTGAATATCATACGGGATACCGTGCTTTTTCCGTCGATGTCTTGAAAAAGATCCAATTTGAATCAAATTCCGATGATTTTGTTTTTGATAATCAGATGATTGCACAAATTTTTTACAAAGGATATGAAATAGGGGAGGTTTCTTGCCCGACAAAGTACTTCAAGGAAGCGAGCTCTATCAATTTTAGTCGGAGTGTTAAATATGGCATAGGCGTCATCTTCACGAGTCTTTCCTATCGCCTTAATAAATGGGGAGTATTGAGTTCAGGAATCTTCTCTTCTAAAGCTTAATATATCTGCCACTTCCGGTAATATAACCTTCTTTGTTTTTGGAAAAAATGAAATATACCCCGGTGGGGATGCTATCTAAAGAAAAGGAATTATTCATAGTTGTTTTAAAGCATGCCACTTGACTTCCCTGAGAATCCATCACGATTATGGTAGATTCTTCTTCTTTTGCGTTGATATGAATTACAGTTCCATTCGTGCCAATATTTGGCATGATGGTTAATGGTTTATAATCAATATGGGAGTTTAAACTATTAGATGGGACGCATTTATAACCCAAGTCGCTGCAATAAGATCGTTCTGGAATAGTACAATCGAGTATAAAAGGGTTGGATTTTTGGTCTTGATACGAAGCAATTAATATATTTCTATTCCATTCATCTTGATCTACAGGGTCGAGAAAGTGCCATTTGCAAAGGTCATTGGACATGGAAACGAAATAATTGGGGTCCAGCGCATTGCATTCAGAAGTATATATGGTATAAAAATACATGATGCTTCTGGCAATATCTCCTTTTCTACTTTCTTTGGGTTCAAATTTGCCCCCTATTTTTTCACTGTATAAATCGATGTTGGCTGATGGTTTGTTAGATTGTTTGATATCCTGATAATACCACCACTGCGTTTGGTTATCATCTATGTCACCGAAAGGATCGTTGGATCTATCTGTATTGACGTTTTCTCTAACCGGATAAAGGTTGTACATATTAGACCTTGCAGGTTCAACTTTAGCGCCTTTTGATTGAGGATAGATGTGTTCTGTGTTGACATTTTGTGAAAACGCATTATCACTTGGATCGAGAGAAGGATTTAATGTGATCTCCCAATCAGTATAGAGACATTTCAACTTGTTATCGACGGCTAAAATATTTCTGAACAAAGTATCTCTGGCTGTATTATAGCCAAGGGTATTTGCTGGGGTATAGCCTTCTTTAATAGCCTGTAATAATTCATCCTTAGATAGTGAAGGAAATACCGGATTATGTTGACTAAAAAGTATATTTGGCGTAAAAAATAGTAGAAATAATAAATGCCTCATTGGTGGCTTTTTCTGCAGTTAGCAAATAAAATTGATTCAAAAGGTTTTGCCATTTTTTGAAAATTATCTGACAAAAATAAGGATTTCTAATTGTTTTTACCAACTTATTTATCAAATAATAATATTCTTTGGCATTCATGAAACAGTTGAATGTTTTGACTTTATGTATTTGCGTGTGAAATATATCATTGCCATTAATTAGAAAATTTTAGGAAGGGGATTATTTTTGTTTTTTAAATATAATTAATAATATTGTGGAGTCATATATTGGGACAATAAAAGGTGAAGCATGCATGTAAAACCATTCAAAGCTGTTTATCCACAAACAGATAAAATAGAAGATATATTTTCATTTACAGAAACTGTTAGAGATAATTTCTCTGAAATGATTCGAGATAATCTATTGAAATATACGGATTCTGAAGATTTTATATTGTATTTAATAAAAAGTCCTTTGATCAATGCAACCGGAATTATATGTTTGACAGATATTGAAGATTACAAAGATGGTTTAATATTAAAGCACGAAAAGACACTTGAGGAAAAGGAGCTGGATCAGGCAAATCTTATGACTTCTCGACAATCTATGGTAAAGCCGGTTTTATTGACTTATCCTGCACATGAACCATTTGAGGAATATTTGGATACCCTCAAAGTAGAAGAGAATCTAATTCAACATTTCTATTTTGATGACAAGGATGAAAACCATTTTTTCTGGCGAATCTCTAATATTGAAGATAAGAAGAAGGTTGATTCTTTTTTTAAAGATGACCTAAAGCGGGTTTATATCGCTGACGGGCACCATCGGCTTGCAACGTTTTTTCGATTGAATGAAGAACAACCGGACAATAATTTCAGATATATTCTTTCTGTATTTATTCCATTTAAGGGTTTGAATATCCATCCTTTTCATCGAATAATTTCTTTATCGGAGAAAATGAAGGAAAGCCAGATATTGGATTCAATTTCTGAATTATGTTTTTGGGAAAGACTAGATGAGTTCTTTCCACCCAAATTTAAGTACAACTTTATCATGCATACAGGAAAGTCTTTATATGCATGTGTGTGGAAGCCGAGCTTATTAGAGAAATACAAGTTTGAGCCCTTAATTTTAGATTCATCCTTGCTCAATGCTGTGCTGTTTCGTCAAATTTTTGATGTTAAAGACGCTCGAACAGATGAGCGGATAAAGTATGTTGAAGGATATAAGGGTTGGGAAGGCTTTGAAAAGGCTTTACACAAAGGGAAACATAATATCGGATTTTATTTATACCCGGTTGCATTTGAAGACTTTCAAAAAGTATCGGATCTTCATTTAACATTGCCACCTAAAAGCACTTGGTTCGAACCACGAATTCGCAATGGTCTTGTTATTCACGATTTTAGCTAAACCCACATACCGCATACGATAAATACTGAATTTGAGTTCAATGGTATTTCAAAATACAAAAGCTCCCTGTTTGAACTGAGAGCTTTTTTTATTTAAGGAAGTATCTATCTATAAATGTTTCCTTAAGCCCAAATTCCGCATTAGACAAATACGGAATCGATTTACGGCTCGTAATCAATGGTTTACAGAAACCATTGAAACGATTTGTACATCGGGATTGTCCTCATAATCAGCACTATAAGATTTTTCAAAACCTAAACTGCTGAATTCGGATTAATCAAATTTTCTCTTTAAGAACCAATAATCATCATTCAGATTAAAGCCTATTTGAAGTTTAATATATTTTTCACTTAAATTCGCATTATAGGTTTTTAAGCCACCTTCTATAGCAAAATTGACATAAGAGATTTGTCGATTGACATAAATAGGAAAACCATAACCTAAAACGGCTGATTTAATGGTTGTTTGATAACTATCTAAGGTTAGTGGTAGCTTGCCAGTCCGAAACCCAAGCCTGTATTTTGATCTCTTTAAAAATGAATTAAATGAGTTGGGTTCAGGACACCATTCTCCACCTATTTTGAACATCCCTGAATTACTATAATTGGCTTCCAGACCTTTTAACGCATATTTGTCAAATATTTCGTTGTCGTAATTGATGTTTATTTGCCAGTTGGCACCATGCTGATAAGAAAGACCAATTCCATAAGAAGAATTAAAAGTGTTTTTATCATAATGATTATCAAAAGATGAGGACAACGTATCGGATAGACTTGTTCCGAGTTGATAGCTATATACCGAATTTACTCCTTCTACATTGGTCTTTAATCGAGAAGTAGGTTGAAATGATGCACCTATCGTTATCCTTTTTTCTTTGTCAAAATCTGTCTTCTTACCGTTGGTCATAGGATTTAGAACATAATTGTACATGGCAGAAAAATGATATTGAAGGCCTTTTACATAGACTTCCTTTTCCAAAGAGGTTACATATCCAAAGGCTCCACTATTATCTTTGAATGAAACCTCATCAGTCCGTAATATTTTACCAAAAATATATTGAAGACCTATGCCTGCGGAGAAGTTTTTATAACTTAAACCATTATTATAATGGAGTTTATAAGTTCCTCCTTTGCCAAAATGTTTATTTTGTACCGGTCCTACCTGAGGGTCATCTGTGATAAAATCGTAATTATAGGCAACTCTTGTGTACGGTTTAATTGCAATACCCATTCCCCAATGGAATTTTCGGTTCTTTTTTTCTAACAGTTCATTGTATGGACTGAAAATGGGAAATGCTAAAGACATGTGAGCCAATTGACCACTCCAGAAGCTATAGTCAGAAGTATTGTTTTGAAAGGTTGAATAGCTTGCATTGATACCGGTTTCAAAGGTGGAGCTCAATAAATAGGAGTATGAAGCCGGATTGTTAATATTAACGTGAAATCGGTCATAAAAAGTTTGATTTGCCCAACCGTTGGATACAACCGCAGTTTGATCGTTATTTACAAATTCGCCTATACCGTAGAGTGATAGTGGATTGTGTAAGTCTTGCGCCTTTATGGATAATCCCAATAAAGAGGTCGTAATAAATATAAATAGTGTCTTTTTAATCATTGATCTTTAATATTTCGTTAAGCCCTTCCAGAACAAGGTCTGGTTTAATAACGTATGATTCGTTTAAAAAGTGAGTAATAGGGATAGAATTTCCACCGGTTAATATTATTTTAAGCGGCGAATACAATTCAGAAAATTTTCTTTTGTAATATTCGATTTCAGCTATCACGCCGTGAATGGCACCATTTTTTAAAGCTTGTTCGGTATCAGAACCGTATAAACTCAATTGGTCATCCAGATCCGGTTTTGGTAGTTGATCGGTATAGAAATTTAAGGCTTTTAACCTCATTTGAAGTCCCGGTGATATATTTCCTCCTAAAAATTCGCCTTTGTTATTAATAAAGTTTATCGTCATTGCAGTGCCGATATCTATGTAGAGATTGTGAGCAAAAGGAAATGAAAAGTGTGCGCCTACAGCTCCGGCCAAACGATCTTTTCCCAATGTTTTTGGCGTTCTGTATTTGTTTTTAATTGGAATCTGGGTGTTTTCATCTACAATTAATGTCCGACGCGCATGAAGATAAGCTAAATTTTCAGGGGTTAAATTTCTTGATGCACACAGGATGCTCCTTTGTATATTATATTCTATGCAAATATTTTCTATATCTTGTGATACCAAAGAATCACGGATGATAACCTTCATCAGAGTATCGTCTTCATATAATCCATATTTTACACGGCTATTCCCTGCATCAATAGTTAGAATCATTCGCTATATTTAATGTTTGAAATGACGCATACTGGTGAAATACATGGCCATTTGGTGATCTTCACAAAATTGGATTGATTCGTTGTCTTTTATAGATCCACCCGGCTGAACAATATAAGAAATGTCTGCATTGTATGCGATTTCTACACTGTCTGCAAATGGGAAAAAAGCATCAGATGCCAATATTGAGCCTTTTAAATTAAATCCCATACTTTTTGCCTTTGTTATCGCTTGTTTCAAAGCATCGACCCTACTTGTCTGCCCCACACCTGAACCAATCATTTGTTGATTTTTAACTATGGATATCGCATTGGATTTCAAATGTTTAACACATTTTATCGCAAAGGCCAAGTCTGGTTTTTTATCCTCAGGAATAGCCGTTGTAGTTACCAGTTTTAATTCCTCACTTTCTATGGGAAATAAATCGTTTTCCTGAACCAATGTGCCACCGACAACTGTTCTTCTTAAAGTATTACTTGTTGCGAATGTGTGCAACTCTATGATTGTTCTATTTTTCTTCTTTTTTAATACTTCTAATGCGCCATCTAAGTATTCAGGGGCAATTACAACTTCATAAAATATATGATCAATAGCATTTGCCGTTTCTACGTCAATGGCCTTATTGCACACGAGTATCCCTCCGAATGCGGAAGTAGGATCACAAGCTAATGCAGCTTCCCAAGCAGATAAAACAGAGTTTCTAGTAGCAATCCCGCAAGGATTTGTATGCTTAATGATTGCAAAAGTCGGTAAATCGTTTTTAAATTCCGATATCAGATGGATGGCAGAATCCATATCGATGATATTGTTGTAGGACAATGCCTTTCCCGCTATTTGTGTATATAGTTGATGTGTATTGCCAATGAAATAAGCTTTTTGCTGCGGGTTTTCGCCATACCTCAATTCAACTTTATTCTTAGATTTTTGCGCAAAGTATTCACCGATTGCTGTATCATAATGAGCTGTAACTTGAAAACTTTCATAAGCAAGAAAAATCCTTTGTTCTAAAGTCGTATTTCCACTACCTTCACGAATCCATTGAGTAACAATCGGGTATTGTGCTTGTTTACTTATTACTACAACTGAATGATGATTCTTAGCAGCTGCTCTCAAAAGAGACACGCCCCCTATGTCTATCTTATCGATTATAGCCTGATCGTCAGAAGTGTTTCTTAGTGTTTCTTCAAATGGATATAAATCTACGACAACTAAGTCGATAACCGGTAAATTGTGCTGTTTTAATTGCCCTAAATGATCCTCATCTCTACGGGCTAAAATACCTCCGAATACAGCCGGATGCAATGTCTTCACTCTCCCGTCCAGCATAGAGGGGAATCCGGTTAGATCCTCTACCTTTATTGCTTTGATACCCATTTGAGTGATAAAATCATAAGTTCCACCTGTAGAGTATATTGTAACACCATGGTTATCAAGTTCTTCTACAAGCGTATTTAAACCTGTTTTATCATAAACTGACAATAAAGCCGATGTAATACGTACAGAATCCATAACGATTTTTGAAATAAAGCGCAAAAGTACATTAAATTTTGGGAACATATTTTTTATTTTCTGATTTAAAATGAATGTAACTTTGCGATGGTATGAATGATGTATTACAGTCTGGAAATGATCTTCAAGATAAATGGAAAATAGGTAAGAAGACTGTATTGGTTGGATTAGGCGTTAGTATGGCTCTTGTCTTCGTGAAGGGAAGTGCCGGAATTTTCGGAAACTCTTATGCTTTGGTAGCTGATGCCCTCGAATCACTTTCAGATGTAATAGGGTCATTTGTTGTATGGGTGGGAGTCAGATATGCATCTAAGCCTCCGGATATTGAACATCCTTATGGACATGGCAGAGCAGAGACATTGGTTACATTTGCGGTAGTGGGGATTTTGATGGCAACTGCGATGTATATCCTTTATCAAAGTATTGTTAACATCTTGACGCCGCATTCCTTACCTGCACCTTTTACTTTAATTGTTTTGGTAATGGTGATTCTACTTAAAGAAGGAATGTATCGATATGCTATTCATCGAAGTAAAATCACAGGATCTACATCATTGCGTGCTGAAGCTACTCACCATCGTAGCGATGCAATTACATCTATAGCCGCCTTTATCGGTATTTCAATAGCTCTTTTATTAGGTCCTGGCTATGAGGCGGCTGATGATTGGGCTGCATTAATTGCTTCAGGAGTTATTATCGTCAATAGCTATCGGATATTTAAACCTGCTTGGGGAGAAATTATGGATCAACAAAACCATCAGAACCTCGTTGAAGAAATAAAAACAATTGCAACAACTATTGAAGGAGTTATAGATACAGAAAAGTGTTATATCCGAAAAGCCGGTGTTAATTATATGGTCGATCTTCACATTGAAGTAGATGGTAGCATCAGCGTATTTATGGGACATGAAATAGCGCACCAGGTTGAACATTTATTAAAGGAATCGAATATGGGAATTATATATGTTTCAGTGCACGTGGAACCTTATAATATCAATCGTTTTAATTAACGAGTTATGGCATATACTATTGATCATCACTATAATACGGAAATTAAGATAAAGAATAGTAAGTTTATCAGTGATCTTTTTATTGCCGGAACTACAAATGATGCTATGGAGCATCTTCAAGTTATACGTGAGTTGCACCCTAAGGCTAATCACCATTGCTTTGCCTACAAAATCGGATGCCCGGTACGTAGTCATAGGTACAGTGATGATAGAGAGCCATCCGGGACTGCCGGAAAGAGCATATATGGTCAATTAGAATCATTTGATGTGACAAATATTATATGTATAGTGACTCGTTATTTTGGTGGAACATTATTAGGGACAGGTGGTTTGATTAGGGCTTATCGGGATGCAGCGAAAGAGGTTTTGTCACAAGCAGCTCTCATAGAGATTAATCCGGAGTACAGGTATAAAGTGACATTTGGGTTTGAGCGAATGCCCATGATTATGGAGGCAGCTAAAAAGTTTCCAGGAGAAATTGTTGAAAAATCACTTTTCGAATCACCTTATTTGGTATTAAGCACAGAAAATAAGGATAATAAGTATTTAATTGCCTTATTTAAAAGCTATGTTCTGGGAATAGAACTTGATTATGCAGCCTCTTTAGATAATCTTGATTTCAAAATAGAAAAATTAGATTGGGATGTTTAATGTAGGAATTACAGGAGGAATAGCTTCCGGGAAATCTTTGGTGGCTTCTATGTTTGAATTATTTGATATTCCGGTATATTATGCAGATAAAAGAGCTAAATATTTAATTCAAAGCAAAGAAGATATTAGACTGGAAATCATGGAATTATTGGGTATCGATGCGTATGATGATAATGGGGATTATAATACTAAGTATGTTGCTTCTATAGTGTTTAGTAATCCACAAAAGCTTCAAGCGTTAAATGAAATTGTTCATCCTAAGGTAAAAACTGATTATTTAAACTGGGTAAAAGAGCAAAGTTCTCCTTATACATTGCATGAATCAGCATTGATCTTTGAAGGAGGCTTTAATTCACTTATGGATAAGGTAATTATGGTGTCAGCATCGGAAGATATACAGCGTAAGCGATTGATTCATAGAGATAATGTTTCGTTTGAAAATGCCAATAGAAGAATAAAAAGCCAAATAGAAAACGAAATTAAAAAATCTATGTCTGATTATATAATATGGAATGATGGAAGTAAGTCTCTTATTAAGCAAGTCTTTGATCTCCATCATATTCTGCTTATAGAATCAAAGCGCAATAACTCGACTAAATTAGATTGATCTAAAGTAAATTGAAATAAAGGATAAAATCCCTCAAATGTTTTTATTTTATTGTAATTTTGAGAAATGAACTATAATCAATTATTACAAAGGCAACGAGACTTCTTTAATTCAAATGCAACAAAAGATATTCAATATCGAAAAAGCATACTGATCAAGCTTCGAGATGTGATTCGAGAAAATGAACGTAAGCTATATCAGGCAATTAATGAAGACTTTGGGAAATCGGATTATGAAACTTATACTACTGAATTAGCCTTTATTTATAATGAGATTGAATATTTTTTGAAAAACTTAAATCGCCTATCCCGTCCCAAAAAGGTAAAAACTAATATCATCAATCAATTGGGTACCAGCAAAATATATTATGAACCATACGGTTGTTCTTTAATCATCGGTGCATGGAATTATCCTTACCAATTGACATTAGTGCCTGCAATTTGCTCTTTGGCTGCCGGAAATACAGTAGTGTTGAAGCCAAGTGAAATAGCATCCAATTCGTCCAATATGATTCGTACTATCATTAATGATAATTTTGAATCAAATCTAATCCATGTCGTTGAAGGTGGCGCAAACGAAACTACTTTTCTATTGAAAGAAAGGTTCGATAAAATATTTTTCACAGGAAGTACACATGTAGGACGAATTGTTAATCAGGCTGCTGCTCAGAATCTTACACCCATAACACTGGAGTTGGGTGGAAAGTCACCTACGATTGTTACTAAATCTGCTGACTTAAAGGTGTCTGCTAGAAGAATCGTATGGGGGAAATATTTAAATGCCGGTCAGACGTGTATTGCACCCGATTATGTTTATGTTGATAATAAAGTAAAAGATGCTTTCCTGTCTGAATTGAAAAAACACATCGAACAATATGCTTATAGTGTCGATTCCGGTAATTATACAAGAATTATAAGTCAGAATCACTTCATTAGGTTGAAGAATATGCTTTCATGCGGTACGCTGTATTATGGTGGAAGGACAGATGAGAAGAACCTTGTTATAGAACCAACGATATTGTGTGATGTTGATTGGAATGAGGTAATTATGCAAGAAGAAATATTTGGACCCATTTTACCGGTCATTGGATATGATGACTTTGATAAGATACTAGAAATCATTAAAAATCAAGAAAAACCGCTCGCTGCCTATTTATTTACAAAAAACGAGAAGGAAAAGAATATCTTTTTGAATAACATCTCATTTGGGGGAGGATGCATCAATGATACCGTAATGCATATCAGTAATCCCGATTTGCCATTTGGAGGAGTGGGTAATTCCGGAATGGGAAATTATCATGGGGAATATGGATTTTTATCCTTTTCACATCAAAAATCAGTCCTTGAAAAAATAACGTGGGGCGAACCCAACTTTAGATATCCACCTTACACAATCAGTAAGAAAAAAATTGTCAAGAAATTACAATGATACTTTTTAGTGACATAGACTTGTATGTTTTTTGTTTCTAAGGATATAATTAATTTTATAAAAAAGAATTAGAGGAAGAATTTTGGATTAACGTTGAATTCAATTAAAAATCAATGTGTTAAAAAATTACTTTGAAATTCCTTCTTTTGAATGATTCTAATTAAGCTGTAGAACAGCTAAGTATGTTAATAAAAGTTATATGAATATGAAAACATATTGTATCTTGGCGGTGCAAATTTGTGCAATTTGGATATAATATTCATCTGAAATTTGGTGATAATCTGCGATAAAGATATCAAAGAATAGGATGAAATAATATATATAAATGGCGTGATTTGTGGATTATTAGATCCATTGACGTTAAAATGAAACAAATGAATGAATCTGAATCTTTGGTCTCTTTATGGCCTATATTGGTTTATGCGGGCGGTGTAGTGCTTTTAGTAGCAATTATGTTGGTTGCATCTTATTTTTTAGGTGAACGTCATAAAGAGACAGCTACTGATACGGTTTATGAGGGAGGGATTACCGAAACGGGTGATGCTCGATTTAAATTCCCAATACATTTTTATATTTTAGCCATGTTTTTTGTCATTTTTGACTTAGAAGCTATATTTATTCTTGCTTGGGCAATAAATGTCAAAGCATTAGGATGGGGCGGATATATTGCTATCTCGACTTTTATTGGTCTGTTAGTAGCTGTATTTATATATGAATGGAGGATAGGAGCATTGGAATTTGGACCATCCGGAAGCAAAATATTAAAGAAATACCATAAGGATTTCAAGAGTGACCCGAATAAAATTATTAATTAATATAGACGAATAAATATATACGGTATGAAGTGGTGGACGACCAGAGCAAATGACCCAATAAATACAATGAATGGCATTGGATCGATGCAGGAAGCAGTGCAACAATCGGTTGTTTTAACTACCATGGATTCCATGGTCAATTGGGGTCGAAAGAATTCAATTTGGCCTTTTAACTTTGGTCTAAGTTGTTGTTATGTTGAGATGGCGACAAGTATAACCAGTAAGTATGATGTATCTCGTTTTGGTGCAGAGGTTATCAGAGGAACTCCTCGTGAAGCTGATATGATGATTGTTGCCGGTACAGTTTTTATTAAAATGGCACCCATAATCCGTAAATTATATGAGCAAATGATGGCTCCTCGTTGGGTCATTGCTATGGGAGCTTGCGCATCATCCGGTGGTATGTATGATATTTATAGCGTTGTTCAGGGAGTAGATAAGTTTATGCCTGTTGATGTTTATGTTCCGGGATGCCCGCCTCGTCCGGATGCTTTTCTGGAAGGTATTGTAATGCTTCGTGATAAAGTAGGTCAGGAAAAACGACCATTAAGTTGGGTCATTGGTCCTCAAGGTATAATCAAGCCGGAAATGCCTTCTATGAAAGAGGAAAAACGAGCTGAAAGATCCAAGATGACTGAAATCAGACCTCCTGACCATATATAATGTTAATTCGTTCATCCTTTTTATAAAGTAAATAAGTAAAAATATGTCAGGCTACGCTGATATTGTTGAAAAAATTAAACATCAATTTCCTGATGCAATAGTATTTGAGCAAAATACTTGTGACGAATTTCCTACTCTTTGGGTAAATAAAGAAAATATTGTAGGCGTATTGGGGTTTTTGAAAAAGGATTCTGCTCTTCGATTTAGCCAATTGTATGACCTAAGTGCTATCGATGAGCAAGCACGAAATAATCGACAAGGTCAACCGGAGAGTAAATTTACCATAGTGTATTTGTTATTGTCCTATAGCCGTAATCAGTTTATACGAATTAAAGTTGGCTTGAATGCATCTAAGGCTTCGATTCCTTCTGTTACTCCGGTATGGTCTTCTGCCAACTGGTATGAAAGAGAAGTTTATGACATGTTTGGTGTTAACTTTGAAGGACATCCCAATTTGCGCAGAATATTGATGCCGGGATATTGGCAGGGTCATCCACTTCAAAAGGCACATCCTGCCCGTGCAACAGAAATGGGGCAATTTAAGATGCCTGAAGAACAAATGCTTGAACAACAAGATATTCTTCAATTTAAGCCGGAAGAATGGGGATTAAAATCACATTCGAAAAATAATGAAGATTTTATGTTCCTTAATTTGGGACCTCAACACCCCGGTACACACGGTATATTGAGATTAATCCTTCAAATGGACGGAGAAGATATTGTCAATATTGTTCCGGATATAGGTTTCCACCATAGGGGCGCTGAGAAGATGGGAGAAAGACAATCATGGCATACTTATATCCCTTATACGGATAGGGTAGAATATCTAAGTGGTGTCATGAATAACTTGCCCTATGTGATGACGGTTGAAAAAATGGGGGGTATAGAGGTGCCGGATAGGGCTAAGGTAATCAGAATTATGTTGTGTGAGTTATTCCGTATTTCAAGCCATTTGGTATGGTATGGAACATTCGCACAAGATTTGGGTATGATGACGCCTGTATTCCTTACATTTTATGACAGGGAGCGTTTGTTTTCAATAATTGAAGCAATATGTGGAGACCGAATGCACCCTAACTGGTTTAGAATTGGCGGCGTTGCTCAAGATTTGCCGGAAGGGTGGGAGACTTTGGTTGCTGATTTTGTAAAGTATTTTCCACCAAGACTGAAAGAATACGATAAGATGGTTATGAAAAACCAGATTTTCAAAGCCAGAACAATTGGTATTGGTGTCTTTAATACCGAAGAAGCGATAGATTGGGGAGTTACCGGAATAGGATTACGGGCTACCGGTCTGGAATGGGATTTTAGAAAGAAACAACCTTATTCGGGTTACGACCAATTTGATTTTGAAATTCCGGTTGCTGCCAATGGCGATTGTTATGACAGAGCAAAACTTCACGTAGAAGAAATGAGACAAAGTATTCGTATCGTAGAGCAATGTCTAAAAAATATGCCTGCAGGCCCATATAAATCTACTAATTCGCTAACTACACCTCCTGACAAAAAACATACCATGTATGATATTGAAACATTGATTAATCACTTTGTCAATGTAACATGGGGTCCAGTATTGCCGGCGGGAGAAGGATTTTGTAGCGTAGAAGCGAGTAAGGGAAATAACGGATATTATTTAGTAAGTGATGGAAGTACGACGTCATATCGGACACGTATCAGAACTCCTAGTTTTCCTCATATTCAGTTTGTCCCACAGTATAGTACCGGATATACCATTGCTGATTTAATGGCAATATTGGGAAGTGTTGATTTTGTATTATCAGATATAGATAGATAAATTTTTATTGAATGAGTATTGAAAACCAAGTGATATCAGATGAAGCGAGAAAAGAAATAGAAGCTCTGTTTCATCATTTACCACATAAGCAAGCTGCTTGTATTGATGCTTTAAAAGTTGTCCAAAAATATAACCGTTGGGTTTCTGACGAAGCATTAGAAGAATTGGCACCTATATTGGAGATGAAAACACACGAAATCGATAGTGTTGCTACTTTTTATAATATAATTTTTAGGAGGCCGGTTGGCAGACATGTCATATTCCTTTGTAATAGTGTAAGTTGCTGGGTCATGGGCTATGAAAGTATTCACAAAGCTATAAAGGAACTTTTAAATATTGATTTTGGAATGACTACTCCCGATGATAGATTTACTTTTTTACCTATCCCTTGCCTCGGCACATGCGACCATGCACCGGCATTGTTGGTAGATGAAGATTTGTATCGCGATTTAAAACCGGAACAATTGAGTGAAATTCTTGCAAAATATGAATAATTTATAATGGATAGACCGTTAACCGAACATATAAAAAACGATGGTTCACCTTTATCGCTTAAAGAGTATGAAGCAACCGGAGGATATGAAGGTCTTAGAAAGGCGTTGAAATTGACACCTGCTGAGGTCTTGAATGTGGTAAAAGAGTCCAAATTGAGAGGACGTGGTGGAGCGGGTTTTCCCACTGCCATGAAGTGGAGTTTTGTTCCTATGGGTGATAACGCACCTCCAGTAAAATATCTTGTTGCCAATGGAGATGAGATGGAACCGGGTACATTCAAAGACAGATTGTTGATTGAATGTAATCCACACCAACTTATTGAAGGGATGATTATAAGCGCTTATACAATTGGCGCTTCGATGAGTTATATCTTTTTACGGTGGGCATACCATCTGGCTGCTAAGAGAGTTTTAGAGGCGTTAGACGAAGCATACAAAGCCGGGTATTTGGGTAAAAATATTCTAGGTAGTGGCTATTCTTTAGATATGGATTTACATACCAGTGTTGGAAGATATATATGTGGAGAAGAAACAGCTTTACTCAATGCATTGGAAGGTAAAAGAGCTAATCCAAGAAATAAGCCGCCATTTCCCCAAGTAAGTGGACTTTTTGGAAAACCAACCATAGTAAATAATATAGAGACTTATTGTAACATACCGCATATCCTTGCAAAAGGTCCTGAATGGTATGTATCTATCAGTAAATCCGAAGGTGGCGGCGGAACAAAGCTTTATGGTGCAAGTGGAAAAGTAAAACGCCCCGCAATATGGGAGCTTCCTTTAGGCACAACGTTAGGAGAGATTATTGAAGAACACGCCGGAGGAATGCAAGATGGATACAAGCTTCGTGGCTTATTACCGGGTGGAGCATCTACGGACTTTTTGACTCCTGAGCACTATAATATAAAGATGGATTTTGAGGAAGTGGCTAAAGCCGGAAGCCGTATGGGTACAGGTACTATCATCGTAATGGATGACAAAACGTGTCCGGTAGGTATGTGCTTGAATTTGGAACAGTTTTTTGCTCAAGAATCATGCGGATGGTGTACGCCTTGTCGTGAAGGACTACCTTGGACTGCCAAAATTTTGCTTGCCTTGGAAGAAGGACGCGGTACGCCTGAAGATATTGATCATTTAATACATCATACTCATTATATGGCGCCCGGAAATACATTTTGTGCATTAGCACCGGGAGCAATGGAGCCTTTGCAAAGTGCACTCAAGTATTTTAGAGAGGACTTTGAAGAACACATTCATACTCACCGATGTAAATATCATCATTGATTATACTTTAAACAATAGTTATGGCTAAAATATATATCGATAATATTGAATACGAAGTTCCTGACGGTAAAAACATGCTCGATGCTTGTGTTTCACTCGGGATGGATTTGCCTTATTTTTGTTGGCATCCCAAACTTCATTCAGTAGGTGCATGTCGTCAATGTGCTGTCATGAGTTATCGAGACGAAAATGATACGCGTGGTAGAATTACTATGGCATGTATGCTTGATGCTAATGATGGAACTCGAATTTCTATCAATGCACAACAAGCAAAGGATTTCAGAGCCGGTAATATTGAATCCTTGATGATAAACCACCCACACGACTGTGCAGTTTGTGACGAAGGTGGTGAATGTCATTTGCAAGATATGACGGTCATGAGTGGCCATAACTATAGAAGATACCGTTTCCAAAAAAGAACACATGTAAATCAAGATCTTGGACCATTTATCAATCACGAGATGAATAGGTGTATCCAGTGTTATCGCTGTGTTCGGTTTTACAACGATTATGCTGGTGGTGGAGACTTTGGAGTTTTTGCATCAAGTGGAAGGGTTTATTTTGGGCGAAGTGAAGAAGGTACCTTAGAAAGTGAATTTAGTGGCAACCTCGTTGAAGTGTGCCCTACTGGAGTTTTCACGGACAAAACCTTGCATAAACATTATACTAGAAAATGGGATTTAACAAGCTCTCCTTCTATTTGTCATGGCTGTTCATTAGGTTGTAACATTCTTTCCTCCGAAAGATATGGAAAGGTGCGTAGAGTAATGACTCGATTTAATGGTGATGTAAACGGTTATTTCTTATGTGATAGAGGTCGATTTGGATATGAATATGTCAATGATGAGAAAAGATTAACAAGGTTGGCTCAAAAAGATAATTCAAAAGGCTCTGATGTAATCGCTTCTGTCAAAAATATTGTTGCCTCTAATCCAAAAATGATCGGTATTTGCTCTCCTCGGGCATCATTGGAATCTAATTTCATGTTAAAACAGTTGGTGGGTGCTGATAATTTCTATAATGGAATTCCGACGATTGAAAATGACGTTGTGAATGAAGTATTGGAAGTACTTACAAATGGTAGCGTAAAGACACCTTCCCTTGCTGAGATTGAAAGTTATGACACAATCTTTGTATTGGGCGAAGATGTGACCAATACATCACCAATGATTGCATTAGCATTGCGGCAAGCAGTTAAAAATCAACCAAATGAAAAAGCTTTTGCTTTAAAAATACAGCATTGGAATGATGCTGCTATACGGGAAGTTGTTCAAGACGAAAAAGGTCCATTGTATGTAGCTACTCCTTATGCTACTAAGATGGAAGAAGTATCTACTTTAAACTTACATGGAGATACATCTCAGTTGTTGAATACCGGAAGTAAAATACATGATTTTATTGTAAAAGGGGGAGAACATCAGGCGGATGATGATTTTGCTTTTAAAGTAGCAAATGCTTTGACTCTTTCTAAAAAGCCACTTATTGTTTCAGGTTGTGGCATGATGAGCAAGGAAATAGTTCGGTGTGCTATGAATATAGCCGGAGCATTGAAGTCTAGTGGTAAAGATGTGGGTATAGTTTATTCTGTTCCCGAAGTAAATTCTATGGGTGTGGCTATGTTAGGAACAGCTGGTTCGATAGACGATGCTATGCGACGTGTTTCTGAGGAGAAAGATATTACTGCTTTTATTTTAGAAACAGATTTATTCTACCGTGCATCATCGAAAGATGTTGAGAACTTTTTACACAATAGCCAAAACACCATCATTATTGATTCCATGGAAAATGAATCAACACAATATGCTGATTATATTCTTCCAGCCGGAACGTTTGCAGAATCAACCGGTACAATGATTAATAATGAAGGTCGTGCTCAAAGATACTATCAAGTAATTAAGCCAAACAACGATATAAAAAGTTCATGGGCTTGGTTGGATTTACTTATTCACCAAGGAGAAGAAGCAAGAAGCTTTGATACAGTATTGGGTGATATGATTTCACAAATAGAGCGTTTTGCGAATATCATAAATTTAGCTCCTAATGCTGATTACCGAATCGGTACGCAAAAAATACCGAGAGAATCACATCGCTATAGTGGTAGAACATCCATGAATGCTAATGTAAGTGTTCATGAACCTATGCCACCAAAGGATGAAGATTCACCATTAAGTTATACCATGGAAGGATATCATGGTCAACCTCCATCTGCTGATATTCCGTTTTTCTGGTCACCGGGATGGAATTCTGTTCAATCTATCAACAAATATCAGATTGAAGTGGGTGGACCTTTACATGGAGGAAATCCGGGAATCAGGTTGATTGAACCAAATGATAATGGCAAGTCTTATTTTGAGTTTGAAAAGCAATCCAAGAATGATGGAAAGTATGAGGTTTTGCCGAGATGGCAGATTTTTGGTTCAGAAGAGTTGACTTCTAAGAGCCAAGCTATTGTGAAGCGTATTGAAGAATCAAAAGTATCTGTTTCATCCAATACTTTACAGTCTATAGGTTCTGATGCGAATGGAATGATAACGATCAATAATGAAAAGTACAGTGTTACCCTACCTGTTTATGTAGATAACAGCCTTCCGGATCATGTGATTTTATTGCCTTATGGTCTAAAAGGAATTTCCGGACTGCGTTTTCCATTTTATACTGACGTAATCGTAGGCAAATAGAATGAACAAATTGAATTATATCAGAAAGTTAATTAATAAAAGCGGGATATGAACGAGACCCTGATGCAAATATTGATAATTGTAGGTGTCCTTTTAGGGACTGTAACAATTGCTGCAGGATTGATTTATGTGGAACGTAAAATGCTAGCTGTGTGGCAACAGCGATTAGGCCCTAATAGAGTGGGCCCATTCGGGATTTTCCAGGTATTAGCTGACATGATAAAGATATTTTTTAAAGAAGATTGGATACCGCCGTTTGTCAATAAAAAAGTATTTATTATTGCGCCTACCATAATAATGCTCAGTATATTAATGAGTTTTGCCATAATTCCATTTGCACCCGGTATTGTGGTAGCTGATATGAATATTGGACTTCTTTTCTTTTTGGCAATGTCATCGTTAGGCGCATATACCATTGTTCTTGCAGGATGGGCATCTAATAATAAGTATTCGTTACTTGGTGGGGTTCGAGGAGCAGCACAAATGATCTCCTATGAAGTATTTATGGGTTTGTCATTGATGGGTGTGGTTATTCAAGCAGGATCTTTTAACATGACGGATATTGTCAATGCTCAGAAAGATGTGTGGTTTGTAATACCTCAAATAATAGGTTTTGTCATTTTTTTAATAGCTGGTATAGCTGAGACACATAGGCTGCCATTTGACTTACCGGAAGCAGAAAGTGAATTGATTGCAGGATTTCACTCAGAGTATTCAGGTATGAAATTCGGAATGTTCTTTGTGGGAGAATACCTTGGAATTACATTAGTTTCTTGTTTGATTACTATTTTGTTTTTTGGTGGATGGTTAGGACCGGCGTTTTTACCTCCTATCGTTTGGTTTTTGATAAAAATGTTTTGTTTCATCTTATTTTTTGTCCTATTAAGGGCGGGTTTACCACGTCCACGATATGATCAATTGATGAGTTATGGTTGGAAATTATTGTTACCGTTGGCATTATTAAATGTACTGGTTACCGGTGCAGTTGTTTTGTTGACACAATAAATAAGTAGTTATGTTTAGTAATATACGTTCATTATGGATGGTTTTTCTGAAGATGTTCAGCAAAAGGGTTACAATAAAGTATCCTGAAGAAAAGCCATATTTGCCACCTCGTTGGAGGGGTCGTATTGTCTTATCACGTGATCCGGATCACAATGAGAGGTGTGTTGCTTGTAACTTATGCGCTGCGGCATGTCCGGTTGATTGCATCTCATTACAAGCGACTGAAGATGAAAACGGGCGGCGATATCCGGAATATTTTAGGATAAATTTTTCAAGATGTATTTTTTGTGGATTATGCGAAGATGCATGTCCTACCTATGCAATTCAGCTTACGCCAGACTTTGAAATGGGTGAATATGTACGCCAAAATTTAGTGTATGAGAAAGAAGATCTTTTAATCGATGGGATGGGCAAATACCATGGCTATAGTTATTATGAACAAGCAGGTGTCGCTGTAGGTGTCAAACCAAAAGGTGGAGGCGAAAATGAGTTAGAACCAGTTGATGTTAGAACATTATTACCTTAATTAATAGAAGATAGACTGAATGAAGATCATATTTTATTTATCTGCAATAGTTGCCATTATTTCGACGATTATGGTTGTGACAAGGAAGGAAGCTGTTCATGCTTTTTTATATTTGGTCGTATCGTTATTTTCCATTAGTGTCATATTTTTTATTTCAGGCGCTCCGTTTGTTGCTGCTCTAGAAGTGATTGTGTATGCCGGTGCTATCATGATTTTATTTTTATTTGCAATAATGATGCTTAATTTGGGTAAAGATTCAGTGCAAAGAGAATCTCAGCTGATGACTCCAAGATCGTGGATATTTCCTGCTATCCTATGTATAGTACTATTAGCAGAATTGATTTTTGTATTTCAAAATGTGCAATTGCAAGGAGAAGGATCTATAAAAATGATAGATGCAGCAGAAGTGTCTAGTTCACTCTTTGGAGGATACGTTTTGGCAGTTGAACTTACAGGAATGTTGTTGATAGCCGGAATCGTTGGTGCCTATCATATCGGAAAAGAAAAGAAGAGAGAATATCATCGTTATTTACAAACAACTGACAAAGAAAATGAGTGATTTTCCATTAAATGCAGGATTGATTTTATCCGGGATTCTATTTTTAACCGGGTTGTTGGGTGTTATTACTCGACGGAATATATTGTTTACACTTATGAGTGTTGAGATCATGTTTAATGCGGCAGGACTAGCATTTGTGTTAGCCGGTGCACAGCATGGTAAGGCAGACGGACAGGTTATGTTAATCTTTATATTGGCTATGGCCGCTGCAGAAGTGGCTGTTGGATTAGCATTAATCTTGCAGATGCATCGACTTCAAAAGACAGTAGATACCGATGCTATGAATCAATTGAGAGATTAATTTAAATGAAATAAATAAGTATGAATATTTCTGATATATTGTGGCTTATACCTTCCTTGCCTTTGCTTGGATTTCTTATTCTTGCTTTTTTTGGTAAGAGAATTCCTCGTAATTTGATACCGATTATAGGAACCGGGGTTATTGGGATTTCCGCATTAATTACAATTTTTGTTGGATTGTCATTTTTGGGTAATTCTACACCAGGGGCTGTTATTGAACAACACCTTTGGACTTGGTTCAGTATTGGTAATTTTCATCCGGAAATAACATTGCATTTAGACGCATTGTCCTTAGTTTTTATTTTTGTAATAACTTTTGTCGGCACACTCATTCACATGTTTTCGTCAGAATATATGAAGGAGGATGAAGGTTATTCGAGGTTTTTTGCATACATGAACCTATTTGTATTTAGTATGCTCATCTTAGTACTTTCTAATGACTTATTATTGTTGTATTTAGGGTGGGAAGGTGTAGGATTATGTAGTTTTTTACTGATAGGTTTTTATTATGGAGATAAAAAGAATGCTGAATCAAATGCCTACGCTGCAAGAAAATCCTTTTTAGTTACAAGGATTGGAGATACCTCGATGATTCTTGGATTTTTCCTTTTAGTTAAAACATTTAATACGCTTAATATTAGTGAAATCTTAAAAGCAGCACCTGATGTATGGACTTCTGACAGCACAACAGCAATATTGGCAGCGGCATTATTATTGGGTGGAGCATTGGGAAAATCAGCACAGTTGCCATTGCAAACATGGTTGCCCGATGCTATGGCAGGACCATCGCCGGTCAGTGCACTGATACATGCTGCGACAATGGTAACTGCGGGAGTTTATTTGTTAACAAGAACATACGTTTTGTTTGAGTTGGCGCCATCAGTCCAGTTAATAGTGGCAATAATTGGTGGCTTGACGTTGTTTTTAGCATCATGTAGTGCACTTGTTCAAAGAGATATAAAAAGGGTACTTGCCTATTCTACAATAAGCCAGATTGGATATATGTTTTTAGCTATAGGAGTTGGTGCTTGGTCAGCTGCGGTATTTCATTTTATGATACATGCATTTTTTAAAGCATTGTTATTCCTTGGAGCGGGAGCGATTATTCTTGCATTGCATCATGAGCAAGATATGTTTAAAATGGGTGGGCTCAGGAAGAAATTGCCGGTTATATTTTGGACATTTTTATTTGGTTCTGCTGCATTGGCATCAATCCCATTGGTTACAGCTGGATTTTATAGTAAAGATGCAATATTATGGTATTCATTTGCAAGTGTAAAAGGTGGAGTTTGGTTATGGGTATTGGGTTCAGTATCTGCATTGCTTACTTCAATATATACGTTTAGAATGGTATTTTTAACATTTTATGGTGAGCAAAAGACTGAAATCAGTCATTATCCGGGTATGGCCATAAAAATACCATTGGTTATATTGGGTGTATTATCTCTCATTGCCGGTTTCATTGAATTGCCTCATAATTTTGGACATTTTTCTTTATTTGGAGACTTTATGAATACGATGCTCCCAGCAGCAGTATTACAAGATCCTGTGGGAATTAGTGAAGGTATTCTACAAATCGTTGCTGGCTTGCTTGCATTATTAGGTCTATATATGGCATGGCAAATGTATGGTAAAGAGAATGCCACTCGTCGTGTGAGTGATATGCCATTTTCAGCCGGTATGACTAAGTTTTTGGCAAACGGATGGGATTTCGACAAATTATATAATATAGTCTTTGTTAGGCCATTGGTATGGCTTGCTAAAATTGACGAAAAAGACTTTGTCGATGGAATATATAGAAGAATCGGATGGTTTAACCTGGAAATGAATGAGACTTTTAGTCGAAGCCAAAATGGTAAAATGAGATACTATTTGATGGGAATCGGTCTTGGAGCATTTATTATTCTCACATTAATCTTGGCATTATGATATTAATAACTCTTTTAGCAATATTAATGGGCAGCGGCGTTCTTGCCTGGGCAGTTGCTCCTTTTAGTAAACAAGGAGCTAAATGGATAGCATTATTGGCTTTACTAGTTGATCTTGTATTAGTTAGTAGCATTTGGATTAATAGTGGTGGGGATATTACGATGGGTCCGGAATCAAATTGGATTAGATCCGTTAAATTTGATTGGATTCCTGATTTTGGAATGACATTTCATTTAGCAATGGATGGAATTAGTCTGGTAATGACAGCCCTAACATTCTTCTTAGGAGTTATATCTATAATAGTTTCATGGAATACGATAGAAAAGAATCTTGGATTTTTTCTATTTAATATATTATGGTTACTTGCCGGAATTACCGGAGTATTTTTGGCAATGGACATGATGTTGTTTTATTTCTTTTGGGAGATAATGTTGGTTCCAATGTACTTTGTTATGGTAATTTGGGGGCATGAGAAAAGCAGATATGCCGGATGGAAATTCTTTTTATTCACTCAGATAAGTGGACTCATGATGTTGTTGTCCATCTTGGGGTTATATTTTTATCATGGCTCTCAGACAGGAACATATAGTTTTAATTATGCTGATTTATTAACAGCTTTGCCTGGAGGGGCATTGTCATTTTGGTTGATGTGCGGTTTTTTAATTGCATTTTTGGTAAAGTTACCTACTTTGCCTTTCCACAGTTGGTTACCTGACGCTTATGCTGAATCACCATCAGCAGGGAGTATAATTATTGCTGGGCTGATGTCAAAAACAGCGGCATACGGTTTGTTACGCTTTGTTGTTCCACTATTTCCTGATGCGGCACGAGATTTTGCAACTCCTGCGATGTTAATAGGTGCAGCAGCCATATTATATGGAGCAAAGCTATCTTTTGCACAAAGGAATTTAAAAAGGTTGATTGCTTTTTCTAGTTTTAGTCACATGGGATTTATTCTAGTTGGAGTATTTTCTTTTAGTGCATTTGGGTATCAGGGTGTTTTGATACAAATGGTAGCTCATGGATTGAGTATTGCTGCATTATTTATTATCTCTGAATTTATTTTCGAACGAATAGGGACATTTGACTTAGAAGAAATGGGCGGATTCTGGAAAAAGATGTCCAATATGGGTGGATTTACTTTAGTCTTTGTAATGGCTTCATTGGGGTTACCTGGATTAGCGAATTTTGTTGCTGAATTTTTAATTCTGGCTGGAGCTTGGCAATATGATGCGGTTTTAGCTACACTTGCGACTTTGGGTTTAATCGTGTCCGTAACGTATTCACTTCGAATATTACAAAAAATATTCCATCAATCCTCACAAACAAAGGTTGATGAATTGGTGGATCTGAATCCTCGAGAATGGCTTGTTTTGGGAAGTTTGACTGTTGCCATATTATGGTTGGGCTTTTTTCCACAATCAGTCGTAAAGGTTGCACAACCTGCATTTGATCGTCTTGGAAAGAATATAGAGTCTTTAAATAATGGAAAGATAGGTATGGCTGAACCATACAATGGATTGTTGAAAGGAAACAAAGTAGAAAAAGAAACTAAAGAAGGAGGTATCTCGTGGTAACTACAAATGAATTAGGATTTTTTATGCCGGAAATCATTCTGGCTATCGGTGCAGTCGTAGTAATGCTAGTAATTGCATTCAAACGCAATGCCATGGTTAGTAATGTATTGACAGTATTGACTTTTGGGTTAGCTTTTTATGCTTTAATGGTTCAATCAAGTCAGGATAGTTTTGTTACAAGCTTGTTTTATGTTGATGGAATAGGACGATTTTTGACAGGATTAATATTGATTAGTGCCATTGTAATAACGTTATTTTCATTTCCATATTTTAAGATTCACTCGGAAGTAAAAGAAGAATATTATATTTTATTGATATTAGCTACATTGGGAGCTGTATGTATGGGAGTGAGCAATCATTTTGTATCATTTGTTGTATCTCTTGAGCTGTTGAGTGTTTCACTTTTTGTATTAATTGGATATTTGAAAAGTCAGAGTGCTTCAATTGAAGCTGCGTTGAAGTATTTGATAATGGCTGCGGTTGCAACATCATTTATATTGTTTGGATTTGCTTTGATTTATTCTGCCACCGGGATGATGGATTTACAGGGTTTGGCCGATTCTGTCAAGGGCGGTTCGATGAATTATTTGATATTGGCCGGATTGGCTCTTTCCATGGTTGGATTTGGATTTAAAATGGCATTGACACCATTCCATCTTTGGACTCCGGATGTATATTCGGGTGCGCCTGCGCCGGTAGCTGCATTTGTAGCTACAATTAGTAAGGGTGCAGCTTTTGTTTTTTTGATGAGACTGTTTTATGGAATGGGTGGATTAGGTCAAGATAGTATTTGGGTGGCTTTTGCTGCCATAGCTGCGGCATCAATGTTTATTGGGAATTGGCTTGGACTACGACAAGAGAATATTAAAAGATTAATTGCTTATTCATCTATTTCTCACCTTGGATATTTGATGGTTGGCTTTCTAGCTTTTTCACCAGATGGTATTAGATCTTCCATGTTTTATCTTTTGGTTTACTTTACAAGTATTTTGGCAGTTTTTGGAATAATTACTTATTTTACTGGTAAGAAAGGAGAATTGTTAATGGTGGAAAACTATAAAGGTTTGTTTTGGAGAAACCCCTGGCTTGCCGCAGCACTTACAGTTGTAATGTTATCCTTAGCCGGTATTCCGCTAACAGCAGGATTCTTGGGTAAGTTTTATATTTTATCGGCAGGCATGGGAGCTGGCAAATTGTTTCTATTAATCATATTAGCTATTTCCAGTACGATAGGATTGTTCTATTACTTAAGAGTAGTTGCTGCAATGTTGTCAAGGGATGAAGCCATTATCGATGATTGTATAGGTAACAATTCTATTGTACTTAAAATTTTGATCTCGGCATTGTTTGTTATGATAATTTGGTTAGGTGTATATCCTTCAGCCTTTTTAAGTATGATAGGACTCTAGCTCTTTGTTTTAAATGATTGATATAGTGATTATTATATATAGGTGTATTTAGTATAAGTTGATGTTAAAGGCAAAGATATTGTCTTTAAAAGGACTTCGGGTTAAGCTTTATATTGTAATAATCTCTCTACGTATTTACCTAAAATATCAAATTCTAAATTTACGGTATCATCAATTTTAAGTTGATGTAAATTTGTAATTTGCCATGTATGAGGAATGATGGCAACTATGAAACTGTTTTCATTTATACTTACAATAGTCAAACTAATACCATTCACGCATATACTTCCTTTTTCAACAATGTTTTTCTTGAATTGAGGTCCTATTTCTATGTTTATTTTGATTGAACCATCAGTTTTTTCAATATCTTTAATGATGCCAATTGAATCAACATGGCCTTGAACAATATGGCCGTCCAACCTACTATTGACGGATAAGGCTCTTTCGAGATTTACTTTTGTTCCAGGTTGCCAATTAATATTGGTTGTTTCAAGCGTCGTATCTATGGTGGTCACTGAATAAAGATTATCTTGCAACTCCGTTACTGTCAAACAAACACCATCATGACTAATACTATCACCTAATTTCAGTTCATTGGTAAACGAAGAGGATAGCCAAAAATGTATTTTATTTCCTTCATGTCTATATGACTGCACAATGCCAATTGTTTCAATTATTCCGGTGAACATAAAATATAGAATGTTAATTTGTTATATAAAATAAATAAAAATGTTGTTTATCGAATTAACTCAATAAACCCGGTTAAGTTTAATGGATTGTCAACACCAACACCAGAGCTATTTGTTTCAAAGACTTTACATGAATAATAATAAGTGCCATCTGGAACATTTTTTCCATGCTGATTTTCGCCTTTCCAATTAATATCCGGATCGGAAGTTTCAAATATTATATTTCCCCATCGATTATAGATTTTAAATTCGACTTTATGAACAAACCGATATGGATAAGGTCTGAATACATCATTGTGTCCATCATTATTGGGTGAAAATGCATTAGGTAATCGATAATCCGGGCAATTTTTCATGCAAACTATGTTACTTGGCGGACTTTCATTAAAAACAGAATCAAAAGCAACAATATAAAAACAGCCTTCCAGGCCATATTCTTCACTGGCATACTCTAAATATAATTGTTGAGGATCATTCGTTTCATATATTAATTCGGGTGTTGAAGATTGTTCGTGTTTGACATAAATTCGGAATCCTTTGGTATCACCGGAGATTCCGCATATATCATCCGGATTGTTCCATGAAATTTTATTTACTATTGCATTATTCGTAATGTTGTTTAAACAATCATTTGTAATAGAAAGAGTCGGAATGCATGGAGGAACGGTGTCGATTGGGATACCACATGCTTCTTGAGAAAAGTTAACTATAGGAGAAGGAAGCCCTAGTATTCCATAACTGCCTACTGTTTTGATTTTGTAGCAGTATTCTTGTCCATTTTCAAGGTTTTTATCTTCATATTTCCTTGTTTGGGTAGTAGCTATTGAATCAAATGTTCCTAAAGAATTTAGTTTATAAATAACAAAGCTATTATTAGTCCATGGTACGGATTCATGCCAAGTCAATATAGTTTTTTTATCAGAACCGGCGACATTTAAGAATACAGTAGATGCTGGAGAAGAACTGCCATAGGGAATGTCTCCATTGCCAGCATAAAAGTCAACAAGATAGGTGAATGAAGAATTTTGTGTATTTAATCCAGTATCAATAAATGAGGTGTCGATTGGGTCTAAAAAATATTGCGAAGTAAAAAGGGCTCCATTTATTTCTGTAAAAGAAGAAGGATTGTTGCCTAATCCTCGTTTTAAAATGTATTTGTATGGTCCCGGATTTGCCAAAGTATCAAAGTCTGTGATCCTTGGTTTAATCCATTGGATAAGGGATGAGTCAGCGCTTCCTGTAGAAATAATTGATGATTTTGTTATCAGTGGTACGTCTAAGTTGAGCAGAACACATATTTCATTGGATGGAAGGCTTTGGACTTTGTTGTATGGAAATCCTCCGGGTGAAGTCAATGCAAATTCAGCTTCTACTCTATAACAATAAGCCTTTCCTCTTTCAACTTGATTGTCGACAAAAATAAAGGATTGACCATCGAAAGTATTTTGATTAAAGGCGATTTTTTCATAACCTTTGCCTGCTAAGCCGGGATGACAAGTGTCCGGCTGGAAACTGTTACTACTCACTCGTCTCCAAATATTAAATCCTTTAAAGTATTGGTTTTTAGTTATTTCACATAAATAAGGTTGCTGCCATTTCAATATTATGGAGGTTAAAGAAGATTCGCCAACAAGGTTTTCCGGTCCCGGGCCAATTACTTTTATTTTGACTGATTTTAAATCCACCAAGCCTATTGAGTCTTGATAATTATCTTCCGCTTTAAAAATGACGGAATAATAAGAACTGCTGATAGCATTACAGTCAGGAGACCAAGTAAATTTTGCATTTAGAGGTGGATTAGTATATTGTTGGGGTGCATCAAACTGAGCCTTGTTACCATCAATAGCGAATGGACCTCCTAAGGCTGTCAACTTAATTTTTTGGGGAGGTCCATCGGGGTCAGAAGCGTTCACATCAAAAGTTAATGTCTGACCAACGACGACACAGGTTTCAGTGATTGTTTCAATTTTGGGCGGGCGATTGTCACAAATGTCAATGATAATCTGCATATCCCGAATGGTGGAAGAAATCATAATGCCCTGCCTGAATTCTTTAATACGAATGGCAATATTGTATTCACCGGCTTTACGCGGAGAATTCCATAATATGTCACCCGTGAAGGTATTTAGTGTCATAATATTGTTAGTACCTGCGACAATCTGGTCGGGGTAAGCATAATTGGGAACAGGAGTGCCAACTGCCATCATTGGTATTATTAACTCATAAACCAGACTGTCACCATCGACATCAAATGCATTGGGGTTGTGTATAAATGGTTGACCAACACAACCTATGTCTATAGGCGGCTGTAGAAGGGTAGGGGCGTTGTTATAACCTTGAAAAGTTGAATTTAAAAATGTGAATGTTGTTTCAATATAGAATGGAATATTTTCTGAATTAGGAGGATTAACATTGAGGATTCCAGCATCTCTATTTGGGTCTGTCATGCTCATTGTGTATGTGCCTCGAGATGGATAGGTGTGTTCAAAAGTATATATGTTGTATTTGATATCAGGACCTATTATGACACCTTTCCCTCCGCCATTATTGCGACCGACTTTGTCGAATGTTCCATCTCCCCAAAATAAAATTAAAGTATCTCTGTCCGCATCGATACTGGAGGCTTTTGTATAAGTGACAATAGAGGCTCTAATGCGTAAATCACCCACTTGCTTGAAAATGATTTCTCCAGCACGATTGTGTGTAGCAAAGGCGTTGAATGAACCTATTGAAGTAAACAAAAGTATTAGGAAAAGCGTAAATTGATATTTTGAGTGAATGTTGTTTAGTATGTAACGAATCAGAAAGATGATTTTATAGCATAGCAAATTAGTGTTCAATATTAGTGAAACAGATTTTTTTTTCAGGTTAAAACAATAACCATTTCGTGAATATGGAGCAATTATGTTAATCAAAGCAATTATTCTATTGTCAAATATACAACGAAAAAGTTAATTGTATAATGGTATCAAAATGATAATAGTAAGTAGAAAGGTGCATAATGTTGTAAAAAATAAAAACTCCGCTGTTGAACGGAGTTTTAGTATAATGTCCCAAACTTAAATGAACTTTAAACCCAAATCTCTAATATTACCCAATATTTTGGCTTTATTAGGAATTTTAGTGAACAAACCATTAAAAAGGATATTCCTCTTTTTCTATGATTTTAGTGGCAATTTTTTTACGCAACGCTTTAACGTTTACGGGCTCTAATTTAGTAAACCTTTTTATGCCCATGAGCATAATTTTTAATTCATCACCAGAAGCAAAAGAAGCTAAGGCATCGACGGCATTTTTTGCAATTCTATCTTGTGCATCGTGGAAGAACACTTTAAGGATAGCTTCTTTTTCGGCAAGAAGAGAATCTTCCAAAAGGTTAACTTCTTTTAATCTCGCTAAGATAGACTCTGCATTGAATACATCAATCATGAGATCTGCAATATTCATTAGAATCTCTTGTTCATCTTTGAGGTCAACCTTTCCATCCATTTGGTATTTCGCTCCGGCACCTGCTACAATCAATAGGATTTTCTTAAAATGGCTCAAGGCTTTAGTTTCATCGGGATAAAGGCCTTCGAATGTTTCCATTTTAGGCATACCAGCCAGTTCCTTTTGTACAGCCCAAGCTGGTCCGACCATATCCAATTCGCCTTTCATGACGCGTCTGAGAAGCATATTAACCAGCAACAAACGGTTGATTTCATTGGTGCCTTCATATATTCTGTTGATGCGTGTATCTCTAAAGAGTCTAGCCGGAATAAATTCTTCGGAGAAGCCGTATCCACCGTGGATCTGAAGCAACTCATCTACATTGTAATCTATCGACTCACTCCCATAAATTTTTGAAATAGCACATTCGATAGCATATTCTTCAGCTGCATCAAGTAGTGCCTGTTGGTATGGCAGACCTTCCTGCATTGCAGAAGTTTTCCAGTCTTCAAGCAAGTTGGCAATGCGATAGTTGGTTGATTCCAAGACGTAAGCATTGATTGCCATCTGAGCCAATTTAAATTGTATGGCGCCGAAGTTTGCAATAGGAGTTTTGAATTGTTCTCTTTGAAGTCCATATTGTACCGCTCTAGAAGTTGTGACTTTGCAACCTCCACCTACTAAGACACCCAATTTAAAACGACCCATATTTAGGACGTTAAAGGCTATGTGATGACCTTTTCCTATTTCTCCAAGTATATTTTCTTTAGGGACGGGTGTGTTCTCAAAGAAGATTTGCCGGGTTGAAGAGCCTTTTATTCCGAGTTTATGCTCTTCTTCGCCTAATGTCATTCCTTCTGCTCCCTTTTCAACGATGAAGCCTGTGAATTTGTCACCATCTATCTGTGCGAAAACAATAAAAATATCTGCGAATCCGGCATTTGAAATCCACATTTTTTGCCCATTGAGTATATAATGCGTTCCGGCTTCGTTGAGAATGGCTTTCGTTTTGGCGCCTAAAGCGTCACTGCCGGATCCGGGTTCAGTCAGGCAATAGGACGCTTTGAGGTGTCCGGTTGATAATTTAGGAAGATATTTTGCTTTCTGATCTTCGTTGCCATAATAAAGAATAGGAAGCATCCCAATTCCGGTATGTGCTGCAAAGGTTGTGCTAAAAGAAGCATCGCCACGACCCAATTCTTCTCCGATAATGGTGTTGACAATTGTGTCAAATTCTTGACCACCATATTCAACGGGAATATGGGCGCCAACTAAGCCTAATTCTCCTGCTTCGTCCATGAGTTTAGCTTGTTGATCCAAAATATAGCCTCTTGTCCATATTTCTTTCTCCACAAATTCTCTAACAACATCGCGAATCATTTTTTGATCCTCGTTCATTCTTTCCGGAATATAATCCGTGCCAAAAGCATAATTTTCAATTAAAAATGCTCCGCCTTTGATTTTTTCAACTTTAGTGTCCATTGTTTTTATGTTTATCCTCCATGTAAAGATAACATTGTAAATATTGGAATGATTCACTTTTTACTGAAAAAAAATAACCGGGTTGTTTTTGACAATATAAAATATTGTAAATATAAAATAATTAAACAAATACAAAATATAATATTGTTTTGCATGAATTTGAGAAAAATATTTTGTACTTTTTGTAATTTGAAAATTTGTTTCACAACATAAAAAAATGCTTGAATTATCTTTTAATGATCGAATATAAAGCAACCAAACTCCATACGCCCTCTAAAAGTACAAAGGCCCAGACACCTAACATCCATGCTCCTATACATGCCATTCCGGCACCCAAAAAGTTTAATGTTTTATAAAACAAGCTTTCCGAAGATATTCGACGAAGAGTCAATAGTATAAATGATACCAATATTAAAGTGACGCCAATTCCGTTAAACCAATCTGCCATATTATAAAATTTTTAAAACAAATATAGGTTTTAGAAATTAATACGTTAATTGGTATGCTTAATCCCAAATTCCAAAATGTACAATTGCGGAATCGTTGTATGGCTCTTAATTGATGGTTTTAAGAAATTATTGATAATGAGTTGTAAATCGGAATTTCCTTGATAATCAGAATAATATAGGTTTTTCAAAACCTTTATTGTTGAAATCGGGTTAATCTAAAATTCAACTATACAATTTGTTGAATCGATAAAAGTTTTGTATTGCCGATTGGATATATATAAAAGTCCAATTAGATTTGACTAAACAACCGGCACATCGGCATTTAACATAATCTTTGAATCGGTATATAATTCAATATTTTCCTAATAATCAATGCTATATGTTTTTTCAAAAGCTAAAGTTTTGAATTCGGGATAATGTAGCATATATATTATAAATGTATTTTATTGTACTTTTGACCATGAAATTTTTGTTTCCTGCTTTCTTAATTGCTTCATTGGCTATTGCTATACCGATTATCATTCATTTATTTAATTTTAGGCGTTACAAGAAAGTTCATTTTACAAATGTAGCGTTTTTGAAGGCTATTCAGCAGTCTTCTAATAGTAGAAAAAAAATAAATAAATGGCTTGTTCTTTTATTAAGATGCTTAGCTGTTTTAGCTCTTGTATTTGCCTTTGCGCAGCCTTATTTTGAAACAAAAGGTAAGATTACACAAGGCGTCAATTACAATATTCTCTATTTAGACAATAGTTTTTCAATGGGAAGTATTTCAACCGATCATAATTTATTAGAAGAAGGAAAAGATATTGCTCTTCAGATAATAAATGGTTATGGTGCGGATGATAAGTTTATGATTTTGACGAATGATAATCAAGGAATTGGCAATTCTTGGCTCAACAAAGAAGAAGTTGTTTTTTCACTAAAAGAGAAGATTACCTCTCCTCAGGTTAAGACTTTTGGTAGTATTTTTCATTCAATGCAACAAAGTTTTAAACTAGCTGGTCAAGGGAAACATAACGCTTTTTTTATCAGTGATTTTCAAGAAAATACGGCGGATTTAAACTCATTAAAGGATACCTCAATCCAGGTTAATTTAGTTCCTATACAGACTACCACTATGTCTAATGCATATATAGATACAGCATATTTTAAAGACTTGGTTTCATTACCCGGTGTTGCTAATAAATTGGTGTATAAAGTGGTAAACGATGGGTCTAAGTCGAGTACTATTAAGCCAATATTAAAATTTAATGGTAGTAACAAACCTCTTCCTATTATCCAGTTAGGAGCAGGCAAATCTATTATTGATACTGTCCCAATACTTAGTACCGGAAGCGACTATCAATCAGCGGAGTTGGTAATAAATGACAATCCAATTAATTTTGATGATAATTATTTTATAGCGTGGAAGGATGTTAAAAAAGCGAATGTATTGATTATCAATGAGAATAATGTCAACCACTATTTAACAACAGCACTTGAATCATCTCGGCTTTTTAATGTTACAAATGAAGAAATCTCAAGAGTCAACTTTAGTCGGTTTTCCAGTTTTCCGTTAATTGTTTTAAATGAATTAAAAAGTGTTTCAACCGGCCTTATTAGTGAATTAAAAAAAGCAATTGATAATGGCACAAACATTGTCATATTTCCTAATGCAACTTCGCCCGGAGCAATCAATCAGCTTTCTCAAGCATTTGGATTGGGTACAGATGGACAAATGGTAACTATTGAAAGTAAGGTTCAATCAATCAATAAAGACGATGTAATATTTCAAAATGTATTTGAAGGTAAAACGATTGGCCTTAAACTTCCTGTTACACAAAGGAATTTGAAAATAAATGCCAAAATGTCCTCGGGTGCAGTTTCTCTTCTTTCTTATAGAGATGGATATCCTTTTCTTGTCAAGTATGGAAGAGGAATAGGGAAAGTGTATTTATGTGCGGCACCGATTGATCCACTTTATAGCGATTTGGTTAAAAATGGTGAAGTGTTAGTACCTTTTTTGTTCAAAGCTGGTTTTAGTAGTCTAAGGCCACAAGTTGCTTTTACCATAGGGAAAAATGAAAGTTTTGAAATCAATCAGGTTAAGGATGGACAGGATGGAATTCTAAAGTTCAATGGACCACAGACCTTCATTCCCGAGCAGTTGCAAAGAAATGGGAGGACGATTATACAGTTAGGGAATGAATCTATTTTGCCAGGTGTTTATTCACTTGAGAATTTTGGGTTATATGCTTTTAATTATGATCGCCAAGAAAGTCGAATGAGGTTTTTATCTTTGGATAATGTAAAATCAATTGAAAATGAACATATTAAAGTATGGGATAAAAGTACACAACAGAATTTGGCTTCTATTATACACGAAACAGACTTAGGTTTGGTATTATGGAAGTACTTACTTGTTGCTGCATTACTTTTTTTGTTGGCAGAGACATATTTTATTCGAAAGAAAGGATAAAACCTCAATACTTATAATAATAGTGCCGATTCTATAAATGGAATTTAGGTTAAAGCAAGGAATTTAGAGTTTTTAAAATTTATTAGATGGTAGTACAATATATTATGTTGCTATTAGGATTGATTTCCCTAAATTGTCATGAAGCTTCAATAAATACGGATCATAATTTTTCGAGGCAGACAGAAATAAGCCCAATGGGTTTGCCAATCTATACAGGCGCAGATCAAACCGACTTGTATTTGCCATTAATTAAGGGGGCTCGAGTCGGGTTGTTGGTTAATCAGACTTCAATAACAGGGGGAAAGCACTTAGTTGATGTTTTAATGGAAAATAATATTCAGGTATCTAAGATATTTGCACCTGAGCATGGATTTCGAGGAGAAGCTGATGCCGGTGCTAATATTCAAGATGACAAAGATAAAGCTACAGGAATTCCTATTGTTTCCATTTACGGGAAAAAGAAAGCGCCAGATTCTATAGATTTGGCTGGTATAGATGTTGTTATTTTTGACGTACAGGATGTAGGGGTCAGGTTTTATACTTATTTGTCCACTTTGAAGTATTTGATGGAAGCTTGTGCTGTCCACGGCAAATCGCTTTTAGTTTTAGATAGGCCTAATCCGAATGGTCATTATATTGATGGTCCGGTGTTGAAGCCACAATTTACTTCTTTTGTAGGCGTGATACCAATACCAATAGTGCATGGCATGACCTTGGGTGAGCTTGCATGGATGATGAATAGTGAAGGTATGTTGAATGATGGTATTAAGTGCAGATTGAAGGTGATTCCTTGTAAAAATTATAATCACAAGTTGCCTTATTCTCTACCGGTAAAACCGTCGCCAAATCTTCCGAATCAGCTTTCTATCGCATTGTATCCCTCATTGTGTCTATTTGAGGGTACAAATTTTAGTATAGGGCGTGGAACAAATAAACAATTTCAAATATACGGGAGTCCATTGGCAATTAAAGGTGATTATTACTTTGTTCCTGAGCCAATGCCCGGAGCTATGTCTCCATTTTTACTGGGTAAGAAGTGTAGAGGCTATGATTTAAGCGATAGGAAAGTGGATAAAATCAGGCAAGAAAAAAGGGTTAATCTTTCGTATTTAATTCATGCATATCGGGATTATCCTAAGAAGTCTGAGTTTTTTCTTAAAAATAATTTTATCGATAAGTTAATGGGGACAGATTCCTTTAGGCTTCAGGTTATAGCCGGAAAGTCAGAGGAAGAAATAAGAGAAACGTGGAAAGATGACTTAGATAAATTCAAAATGATAAGAAAGAAGTATTTGCTTTATCCTGAATGAAAAATACTACTTTTGCACGTTGTTAACGCAATAACATTGAAGAGTTGTACTAAATTATAGTTCATAGTTGTACTAATTTTATAGATGTAAGGCTAAACAATATTGAACTAGATAGATAGAAATCTTTTGTTCAGGGTTAACTGTTTATAAAGAAAGAATGTAGATGAGTCAACAGAATGATGTTTTTATTACTGGGGTGAGTATATTTTATCCAAATGAGTCCATAGATAATGAACACATGGAGGATATTTTGGGCTTTGCGGGTGACAAGCCATCCAGGTCACGTAATATTATTTTAAGAAGTAATGGAATAAAAAACAGATTTTATTCGCTGAATAAAGAGGGTAAATTCGTATATACAAATGCGCAATTGGTTGCCAATGCAGTGAAAGGACTGTTTGATGAGCAGGACACTATAGATCAGATGAAGGTTTTAGCTTGTGGTACATCTAGTCCAGATATGTTGCTTCCTTCACTTGCATCAATGGTGCATGGTGAGTTGCCGGTCACAAATATGGAAATTGTTAGCTTCGCAGGTGCATGTTGCACTGGGATGCAAGCGCTGAAGTACGCTTATATGACGGTATTGAGCGGTCAATCAGAAGCCTCGGTGTCAACCGGAAGTGAACGCGTATCCCAATATTTACAAGGTAGAAATTTTAAAGCTGAAATTGAAAATCTGCAAATGTTGGAGAGCAATCCAATTCTTGCCTTCGAAAAGGATTTTTTACGTTGGATGTTGTCTGATGGAGCGGGCGCTTTCTTACTCAAAAATCAGCCGGATGAAGGAAAGATAAACTTCAAAATTGATTGGATTGAAATTGGGTCTTTTGCTGATCAGTATGAAACATGTATGTATTTGGGCGCTGAAAAGGATAAGGATGGGCAAATCCTGTCTTTTGGAGAGATGAATCCTGATGAGTGGATTAAAAACAGTGTATTTTCTTATAAGCAAGATATACGGCTATTAGGTGAGAATGTCGTACCGGTAGGAGTTCAGTTTTTGCGAACTGTCATGGAAAAGAGGAAGCTAGATATTGGAGATGTTGATTATTTTCTCCCGCATCTTTCTTCCATGTTTTTCTGGAAAAAATTGGAAGAGGAATTAGAAAATAATTATATCAATATACCCCAATCCAAATGGTACACCAACTTAACCAAAATTGGGAATATAGGTGCTGCATCGGCTTATGCCATGCTTGATGGATTGATGCATGAAAGAAACCTTCAGGCCGGAGAAAAAATACTCTTGTTTATCCCTGAAAGTGCTCGATTTAGTTACTCTTTGGTTTATTTAACGGTGTTGTAATTTAAAATATTACCGAATAACCTGAATTGAAATGGGTTTGTAGGCAGTATTGCCTTTTATTGGAATGATTATATAACTTCCTGATTCAAAATTAGATACATTGAAAGTAGAATTGTTTGACAGAATATTTTTGCGCAAGACAATTTCACCTTTTGAGCTACATAACCAAATTTCATCCACCTTTTCTTTACATTCAATATTAATATAATCACTTACCGGGTTAGGATAGGCATGGATATTTAGGGCAGGTCTATTGGCATAATGTGTACTAAGGCTAATTCCACATAATCTTGGATAAAATAAGTTAATACTATTATAAACGTATAGTCCTAAAGTGCCGGCATATTTGGGGTCGGAATAAATATCGGTGTGGTTGCCACCAGCAGCAACAGTCAAGGTATTAGGCAAAGAAATAGCATCAGCTTCCTTGTGAATGGTTCGCGAGCCATACAGGTAAGCTAGACCAAAAAATACAGAATTACTGTCTATTGGAACTGTATCATCAATATCCCCATGATAGCTCATGAGAAAAGGTTCGTTTTGGTCCAATAATCCTTTTGTAAATACTGCTCCAGACATATTAAATACGCCAAATATATCTTTGTCATTATGACTTAGATTTTCTGTATCTCCGGTATTTCCCGAAAAACCACCATTCGCATTAATAATATTGAGAGTGGTAGGGTCAATGGGGTCGTCTGCATCCATATACCCTGTAAGTAAAGCAGTTATGGCGCCTGCAGAATATCCTCCGATAAACATTTTAGTGGTATCGATCAAGTAAGAATTTTGATTGGAGGCATCAGATTTAAAGAAACGGTAGGCGGCTTTCATGTCAGAAACAGCCTTTGTTGCTGCATCGTACATTGTCGATTGTGAAGGAATTCCACTAAATAATCTATATTGTATTGAAGCAGTTACAAAGCCTCGCTGTGCCCAAAAAGTACAAAATGCCGCCATGTCAGCCTTGTCACCAAATAAAAAGCCTCCACCGTGAGCAAATAATATTAAAGGCCTTTTCTTTACTAAATCGTTGGTTGGTTGATATATATCAATGAATAAATCTTTGTTTTCCGGCTTTGTTGTGGCATACTTAACAGTTGTTTTAGTAACATCATTAAATACCTGAAAAGCATATCTTGTTCCATCACACCCTTCGGCAAATGGTTGAGCAAATGATAAAGAAGACGTAACCATTAAGAAGAAAGCTGTGTATAGACGTAATTTCATAAAATTTATTTTTGGAATGTGTAAAAGTAATTATTCTTGAGAAAATGATATATTAAAATTTAACTCAAATTCCGCTTTAGAAATATAATGAATTGACAAACGAAATAATCAATGGTTGTTTCAAAAGATTGGAATGATTCGAACTTCAATAATGTATTCATAATCAACTGTGTATTATTATAGGCAACCTTTATTTGTGATTTCAGGTTTAAAAATAGAATTATGATTTGTATAGGTTGGATTCATTTCTGCTATATTAAATTAAATGTAATCTAATAGAAATTGGATGCATTCTTGATTGATTGCATATTAATGTATCAAAAATAACAGGCTTAATAGTATTCCTATTCCCAAATTATTCCAAAATTAGTCTTTAATTTCGACCGATGAAAGTTTTAATAATAGAAGATGATGTAGAATTAACAGATACTATCCAAAAGTATTTACAAAAGGAGAATATATTGGTTGAAAGCTCGGGAACATTTAACGCAGGATTAGAGAAAGTTTCATTTTTTAATTACGATTGTATTCTGTTGGATATCAACCTCCCCGGTGGAACTGGTTTTGATATTTTGAAATATATTAAAGAATTAAAATTGAAGAGTAATGTTATCATCCTATCGGCAAAAGACTCTTTGGATGATAAGTTATTGGGTCTTGACTTAGGAGCTGATGACTATATTGCCAAACCTTTTCATCTAGCTGAACTTAACGCACGCATAAAAGCAGTGATAAGAAGGAATAATCATGCGGGGCAAGAAGTGATAAATATTGGAAATGTTATTTTAGACATCAACAATAGAAAAGTTGTAATCGAGGATAAGGAAATTGAGTTTTATCGGAAAGAATTCGATATACTATATTATTTTATCAACAATCTCAATAGACTATTGACAAAGTCATCCATTGCAGAATATACTTGGGGTGACCAATACGAAGATTCGGATGATATGGATTTTGTATAATATCAAATAAAGAATATTCGGAAAAAACTCAAAGAAGCTAATGCAAACATCCTTATAAAGTCCACTTATGGTATTGGTTATACAATGAAATTAGCATGAAATTAAACCAAACTACTTTAAAATACACTTTGGTTTCTTCATTTGCCATCCTAATTATTTGGAGCGTAATTTTTTATTATAATTTGATGGATGAGATCTATGATAGTATAGATGATGGGCTGTCCAACTTTAAAATATTAATTATACAAGAATGTGAAAGAGATAGTTCTGCACTTTATAAATTGAATTTTGATGAAAGTAATTATGCTATAAGGGAGGTTTCTAAAGAACATGCCATGTTGATTACGGATACATTCAAGGATACATTGATGTACATGGAATATGAAGAAGATCTTGAGCCTGTTCGAATGTTAACTACTGCTTTTTACCAATCAGATAAATATTACGAATTGAAAGTAATATCTTCAATGATTGAAAAAGATGATTTGATTAATAATTTGTTTTGGTCGGTATTGATCCTATTTTTTATACTTTTAATCAGCTTGACGATGATTAATAGTGTCGTGTTAAAGGCTGTATGGCGACCTTTTTACGACCTGCTTGAAAAGCTAAGGGTCTATCGTATAGAAAATGAGATGAAGCCGCCTGAAATAGAAACAAATATCACAGAGTTTCAACAACTTAATCGGTCTATTTCTACGTTAATCAACAACTCTAAAAAGTCCTTTGAAAACCAAAAAAGGTTTACCGAAAACGCTGCTCATGAGTTACAAACTCCTATAACCGGCATCATCCACAGACTTCAGCTTTTATTAGATGAAGGAAGTCTTACGGAAAAGGATGCAAATAGTATAAATAATGCATTGGAATCTGCCGGACGTATGGCAAGATTAAATAAGGATTTGTTGTTGTTGACGAAGATTGAAAATTTTCAATTTAAAGAAGTTGAAAAAGTTGATATAGAGCAAATCTTTAGATTGGGAGTAGAAGATTTAGTTGACTTTGCGTCATTTAAAAATATTGAATTCCGATTTACCATTGAGGATATATTTGAAATTGAAATGAACCGGTCACTAAGTCAGATCTTAGTTAATAATTTATTGAAAAATGCAATAGTACATGGTGATGGCGGAAAAACTATTGAGATTGTAATCGAGGCAAACCGATTTTCTGTTTGTAATCAATCCAAAGAGACTCCGCTGGATAAGTATAAGATTTTTGATCGTTTTTATAAAGGCTCAGATTCTTCAACACATTCTGGTCTGGGGTTGACTTTAGTTAAAGCAATTTGTGATTCCTATCTATTGGAATTAAATTATCAATATAAGGAAGGGCATATTTTTACAGTTTCAAAGAAAATTTGAAAATTGAGAATTATTCCCAATTTGTTCCAGAATCGTCATTTTACTTTGCATTAAAAAAAGAGATGAAGCTTACCTTTTTGACAATTTTAATTTTTAGCACGACGACTTATGGAGTTAATGCTCAAAAGCTTTCAGCCAAAAATGTCCCATCAGTCGTGGTTAATAATTTTAAAAAATTATATAGAAAGGCTTCTGATGTATCTTGGGAAAAGGTTGATAAACTATATAAAGTAGAGTTTGACTTTGAAGGTAAAGATGATGTAAAGATTTGGTTTGATGAGTCTTTGCGAATTGCTAAACAAGTGGAAAAAATTGCAATTGGGGAGATGCCAAAGAAAATAAATGCCTTCATCCAACAGAATTATCGGCGGTATAAGATTGACGATATCAAAAAAATAGTTTTAAATGGAATAGTAAACTATGAGGTCGAAGTTGAACATAAAGATAGAGAAAAGTTGCTTACTTTCAATAACCAAGGCGAACTAATATCCGCAATTGAAAAAGAATAAAATATAAAACATTAAATTATAGAAAGATATAGATTATTAATATTTAAATTTAAATTAAATTCAACATTATTCGGTTTTGAATACCTTCAATTGATGTATTTGGGTTTAATATTATTAGCATATTATTTTACAACTTTATAAAAATTATTTATTATGAATTATTTATTGTTATTAGCACTTATGTTGACATCGCTAACTTCTTGTGACAAGAGTACGGTGTTGGATGAAGGTAAATGTCCTGCTGAAATAAAAACGTATGTAGAGAAACATTTTCCGGGGAAGAAAATTTTACAATGTATTAAGGATGTTGATGGGCTTGACGTGGATTATGATGTGATAGTTGAAGGCAATTATACGTTGGAGTTTGATAGTAAAAAGCGGATTGACAATGTAAAAGGAACAGAAAAGCTACCGGATTCAATTATTCCTACCAAAATTCTGGACTACATAAAAAGTAACTACGCTTCCAATTATATTATTGAGTGGGATTTGGATAAAAATACGCAAGAAGTAAAATTAGATAATAGACTTGAACTTGTTTTTGATAAATCAGGGAACTTTTTAAGAATAGATAACTAATAGAATAAACAAGCCTGGCATCATAAAAAGTGCCGGGCTTCTATTTTAATAATTAAAATTTATAAATAGGATTGGATTAGCAAAAATGGGAATTACTCGCTTTCAAACTCCTCAAAATTCTTTAATAGCAATTCGATTGAATTGTCAATTTCTTGTTCTAAAGACTTGTCTCCCAGGATAATAACCCTAAATTTTTTCATTTCCCATTCATCATCATTGAAATCTCCTTCTTTCCACTCCAAACAAACATCTTCAAAGAGAAGCATTAATTCTGCTTTAGCAAGTTCTCCTTCATCAATAAGGAGATTTTCAAAATCAGAAATAACGAATTCAATGGAGTCTTGTTTAAGCCATTGAAGGTCAACTAACATGTCGAATAAGGCATCTAAATTTTCGCCAAAATAATTTGGGAAATTAAGTTTGTCGCTAAGTAAATCATTCAAAGATTGGAAGTCATTGACTTCATGACCTTCGATTTCTACAATAATTTTGTTGTTTCCTCTTTTGATCTCAGTATCCGGAGAGGCTATACGGATATATTTCATTTTAAATAGGACTAATTTTCTTTAATCGTTATAAATGTTTTATAATGGTCTTTAGTATAATAGGCACTTTTGTCGGAAGTTATCAATCTTTCTGCACCTCTGTTCCGTCCCTTGACTAATGGATAAACATCCCATTCACGATAAGTAATTTTATTGTTATCCGTGTGGGTCGGTAACTTACGTTCTCTATTTTGAAATCTTCTTCCACCTACATAACCTTCAGGAGCCTTATTATGGAGACGAATATAAGTCAAAGTTTTAGAAACATAAATAGGAATTTCATCATTTTTTTTATTAAAATTTTCTTTATTAGTTATAATACTATGTGTATCAGTAGTATAAGTATTTTCACTTTTGACTTTATTAACATTTATACCGTCGTTACTTTTGTTGGTTAAATAAACTGCTGCGAAGAGAAGTAACACTATCCCCAGGAAAATAAATAGAAACTTTGGAAAATTAATTTTCATATTCAATCTTTTATATAAATTTATTATTAATATATCAAAAACGATAAACAGTTTGTGAAAGTAAGGATAAATATTATCTTTGCAGCCGCTTAACAAAAGCAACTTTACTTTTTTATTTAACGAAAATAATAATAAATGGAATCATTACTTTATCTGTTGCCTTTATTTGGTATTATCGGCTTATTATATATGGCCTATCAATTTAATTGGGTTAATAAGCAAGACCAGGGAGAAGGTAATATGAAAATAATTGCCGGACACATCCGTGATGGAGCAATGGCATTTTTAAAGGCAGAGTATCGAGTACTTGCAATATTTGTTGTTGTAGCCGGAATTGCACTTGGAATACTTTCAACGGTTGCAGAAACGAGTCATTGGTTTATTGTCGTAGCATTTGTAATAGGAGCATTTAGTTCTGCATTAGCGGGATATATAGGTATGCGTGTTGCAACAGCTGCCAATGTTCGAACAACGCAAGCTGCAAGGACTAGTCTTAGTAAGGCATTGAAGGTTTCTTTTGCAGGAGGTACTGTGATGGGGCTTGGTGTTGCCGGATTAGCGGTATTTGGTCTAAGTATCTTGTTTGTATTTTTATTCCATTGGTTAAATAGTGGTCAGTGGAGTGGGGTAGATTCTATGTCAGTTTTATTAGAGACGTTGACAGGTTTTTCTCTTGGCGCTGAGTCAATAGCGCTTTTTGCACGTGTAGGAGGTGGAATATATACTAAAGCAGCTGATGTTGGAGCTGACTTAGTGGGTAAAGTTGAAGCAGGTATTCCGGAAGATGATCCTAGGAATCCGGCTACAATAGCAGATAACGTAGGAGATAATGTGGGTGATGTTGCAGGAATGGGAGCTGATTTATTTGGATCTTATGTGGCAACGGTATTGGCTTCAATGGTTTTAGGTAATTATTTGATAAAAGATATGGGTGGTCAGATAACTGACAGCTTTTTAGGGCTCGGTCCAATACTACTTCCAATTTTAATTGCAGGATTGGGGATAATATTCTCTATCATAGGTACATGGATGGTAAAAATATCTGATAAAGATGTTTCAGAAGCGAAAGTTCAGGCAGCATTAAATAAAGGTAACTGGACTTCTATCGTATTAACTGCTATTGCAGCATTTTTTGTAATACATTGGATGCTGCCAGGCGATATGAAGATGGAATTTTTTGGTGAAGGGTCAAGAGCTGTTACGCCAATGCACGTGTATTATGCTGTATTGGTTGGCTTAGTCGTAGGTGGATTAATTTCTGTTTTCACTGAATATTATACAGGTCTTGGTAAGAAGCCTGTTTTAGATATCGTACAAAAATCTGCTACAGGAGCTGCGACAAATATTATATCGGGTTTATCAACTGGAATGATTTCGACTTTTGGTCCTATTCTTTTATTTTCAGGTGCTATATGGGCTGCTTACAGCTTTGCAGGATTTTATGGTGTTGCATTAGCGGCATCAGCTATGATGGCAACTACGGCAATGCAGTTGGCTATTGATGCCTTTGGTCCAATAGCGGACAATGCTGGAGGTATAGCTGAGATGAGCGAATTACCTAAAGAAGTGCGCACAAAAACAGATATATTGGATTCCGTAGGAAATACGACTGCTGCCATAGGTAAAGGCTTTGCAATAGCATCAGCAGCATTGACTGCATTGGGCTTGTTTGCTGCTTATGTAACGTTTACCGGAATAGATGGAATCAATATTTTTAAAGCTGATGTTTTGGCAGCATTATTTATTGGAGCTATGATACCGGTTGTTTTCTCTGCCCTTGCAATGTCTTCAGTAGGAAAGGCTGCAATGGAGATGGTGAAAGAGGTTAGAAGGCAGTTTAGAGAGATTCCGGGTATAATGGAAGGAAAAGCTACGCCTGAATATGGGAAGTGTGTAGAAATCAGTACTCAAGCTGCTTTGCGTGAGATGATGCTTCCAGGCGCACTTACTATCGTTGCTCCTATTTTGGTTGCTATATTTATGGGTGCAGAAGCTTTGGGTTCATATATGGCTGGTGTTACTGTTTCCGGGGTTCTTTGGGCTATTTTTCAAAATAATGCCGGTGGGGCATGGGATAATGCCAAGAAGTCATTTGAAGCAGGTGTTGAAATTGACGGGGTTATGACTTTTAAAGGATCTGATGCACACAAAGCAGCAGTGACAGGTGATACTGTCGGGGATCCGTTTAAAGATACTTCAGGACCTTCCATGAATATTTTGATTAAGTTGACTTGCTTAATTGGTTTAGCAATGGCTCCGATAATGGGGGGGCATGGAAGTAAAAGCGATACAGGATTAAAATCAGAAAAGAGTATAGAAATACCGTTTCAAAAACCTGCTCCGACCAATATTATTAAATATTAATGATATTATTAAAGTAAAAAAGGGTTGTAAAGTTATTTTGCAGCCCTTTTTTAGTTTTTTGTCTTATTATTTAGTCCATCCATCCAAAACAAGTGCCTATTTTTATTAATTTAGTGTAATATTGCACTATAGTTAAATCTAATATTTTAGAATGAAATCTTTTATTAAAATTGTTCTTGGATCTTGTGTCGGTGTATTTCTGGCATTTATTGTTTTTTCACTTATTTCCTTGGCAATAGCATCATCATTTACAGCCTCATTGAGCGGCGGCGGTTCAACTGAAATAAAATCCAATAGTATTCTTTCCATTGATTTGAGCATTCCAATGCCGGACAAGACCAATAATGTCGAAAGCAATCCCTTGTCATTAGATAATCAGACTTTTGTTGGTGTTGTAGATGCTGTCAAACTTATCAAATATGCCAAAACGGATGATAAAATAAAAGGTATTTATATCAATCCCGGTTCAGCTGTTGCTGTCGGTCCGGCTGCAATAAAAGATTTACATGACGCATTGGAAGATTTCAAATCCAGTAAGAAATTTATCATAGCCTACGGAGAAAACCTGACACAATCGGGATATTACATTAGTTCTGTTGCTGATAAAATATATTTAAACCCAGTAGGAGACATGAACTTCAAGGGTATGAGCATCAGTATGATGTATTTTAAGAACTTATTAGAAAAATTGAATGTCAAATTCAATATTTTCTATGTAGGAAAATTTAAATCAGCAACAGAGCCATTTAGGTCTGATAAAATGAGTCCTGAAAATCGATTGCAATTGAAAACCTTCCTTAATGGGATGTTTGGTCAGATATGTGCTGATATTGCAAAGAATAGAAAGATGACTCCAGAGGCAGTTAAAAAAGTTGCAGATGATCTTTTAATCCAAAGGCCGGAAGACGCACTATCTTACAAGTTTGTAGATCAATTGGCCTATGAAGACGAAGTATTAACTGATTTACGTAATAAATTGAAATTAAAAGAAGAAGACAAAATCAATTTTGTCAGTCTGAATTCCTATTACGACGGAACAACCTTGAAAAAAGACTTTAGCGCTTCTGATAAGATTGTTGTAGTCTATGCTGAAGGTGAAATTAATGATAGTGATAGTCATGATGCCGTTATAGGAGGTAAGTCGTATGTGAAATACCTTCGTAAAGCACGATTAGATAAGAATGTCAAAGCAGTAATTCTCCGGGTGAATAGTCCTGGTGGAAGTGCTTATGCTTCAGAACAAATGTGGCGAGAGATTGATTTGATTAAAAAATCAGGGAAAAAGGTTGTCGTTTCTATGGGTGATTATGCAGCAAGTGGGGGATATTATATTTCATGTAATGCCGACCAGATTTTTGCCAATGAAAATACGATAACCGGCTCGATTGGTGTATTTGGCATGATTCCAAATCTTTCCGGATTTTTCAAAGATAAATTATATATAACACTCGATTCAGTTAAGACGGGTCCCAATGCACTTGGTATAAATACTTATTTTGATATGAGCCCAACAGAAGCTAATATGGTTCAAAAATCAGTCGAAAATATTTATCATGTATTTACTAAACGAGTCGCTGATGGTAGGAAAATTCCTATCGCAACAGTAGATAGCATTGCTCAAGGCAGAATTTATTCCGGTAAAGATGCTATAAAATTGGGTTTGGTTGATGAGATAGGCGGATTAGAAGATGCTCTTGCCTACACCGTTAAGTTGACGAAACTTAAAGATTACCGACTCATTGAATATCCGGAGACAAAGCCACCATTGGAGAAATTCCTGGATAAGTTGTCCGGTAAAGACAAAGAAGAAAGTTTAGTCAAAGCCGCTGTTGAAAAAGAGATTCAAAGTTTGGCACCTGAATATATATCAGCAAAACGATTGTTACTTAACAACAAAATCCAAGCACGATTGCCGATGGTTTTGTATTTTAACTGATTGGTTATCGGGATTTTTATTTTTCGATAAGTTAGTTTATCAGTTGATTCACGGTATTCTTCATCAAAAGAAAATTTTATGAGAATAGATATTATTGCTGTCATCCCGGATCTTATGGTTTCATTTTTCAATAATTCAATAGTGAAGAATGCCAGAACTAAGGGTTTGTTGAATATTAATATTTTTGATCTTAGAGATTATGGTTTAGGAAATTACAAACAAATAGATGATTATCCCTATGGTGGTCAATCCGGAATGGTTCTTATGCCCGAGCCATTGAGTAGATGCATTGAAGAATTATCTTCAAATACTCCATACGAAGAAGTTATATATTTGACTCCCGACGGTGAGACATTCAACCAAAAAGCTGCTAATAGCTTGTCTCTGAAAGAAAATATCCTGATAATATGTGGTCATTACAAAGGGATTGACCAGAGAATTCGTGATATGTATGTAACCAGAGAGATTTCAATAGGGGATTACGTCCTTAGTGGTGGAGAAACTGCAGCTATTGTATTGGTAGATGCTATAGGAAGACTTATTCCCGGCGTAATCAGTGATGAAACATCTGCACTGTCCGATACATTTCAGGATGATTTGTTGTCAGCTCCAATATATACTCGTCCAGCCGAGTTTAAAGGACACAAAGTACCTGATATTTTATTGTCAGGCCATGAAAAAAATATAAAAGAATGGCAAACACAACAAATGTTTGAAAAAACGAAAAGGCTTAGACCTGATTTGTACAGCAAATGGCAAGATGAATCAGATCTTCCAATCTAATCGTGCACTTATATTTCTTGGAGCTTCTAATAATCCTGGTCGAATGCTGTATTCTTCGTTGAAAGCGTTGTTTAAATTTAACCCAAATTTCAACTTATCTTTAATAAGATCGACAATAAATCTGAATCCATATACATTGGAACCAAAATCGTGACTTGCTCTGAATTGATGAACTCCCGGTATAGCAAAATCAAAAATCTTATCTATTGCAATCATTTTGCTGTTGTATTCATAATATCCTCCTATTTCGTATCTTCCATAGCCAATTCCGATATCGGCTCTTGCTGAATTTTTCATGCGGTATTTTAATATATTATAGCCAACAGTTGAACTTAAAGTATCAATATCGCTGAAATTGCGGTATGTCGGATCAAGGTGTGTATATCCGGCGACTGTTGTAATAGTGAAGTCTCCTATGCTTCCGGTACCTTGAATACTGGCTTCTATGCCTTGAATACGCGTATCTCCAATATTGTATGATTGAAACCCTTTGGATACGTTGCGCAGCACAAATTCCATCATGTTATCATAGTCAGATCTAAAAACAGCCACATCAACAAATCCATTCCAGGAGGCAATTTTAAGCCCGTGTTTGATACCCAATTCTGCCGTGTATCCGGTTTCTGATTGAAGGTTTGGATTGGGAGCAACCCTAATGGCACCGGCTGTGGTTTTGATGAATTTTTCAGCAATTGTTGGATATCGGTAGCCTTGGCCTAATGAAGCTCTAACGGAAGCATAAGGATTAATCAAATAGTTTAGCCCCAACTTAAATACCGGATTGGTTTCAGTTGTTTTTCCCCCAGGGATAATCGTTCCGTCAACTTCTTCCGGACTTTTTAGTGAATTATATTCATATCTCACACCGGCATTAAATGTTAATCGTTTGAAAAATACTTTATCAAAAGAAACATAAGAGGCCAGGTTTAATGAGGTATAGGTTGTGTCTCCGTAGAGGGAAGCGCTGATATCTGTCCCTGTATATACTAGTCCACCAGTAAAATCAATACCAAGGCGTTTGAAGCTTTGGCGGTATCGGTATTCAGCGTATTTCATGATAGCATCTTGTGATTTATCGTTTTCGACTTTATTATGAATATTGAAATATCGAGTGATAATTTTATGTTCATTGTTCTTTTTACCTATATACGTGATAACCGGATCGATAAAATATCTAAATTTTTTACTGGAATTGTAGGTTGTCGTATCTCCTTTGTATGCATTTTTTGCACCATCTTTCCAATAAACAAAACTGTCTGAATTGCCTTTATTGAATAATGTACTTACTTGAATGATAAGATTAGGTTTGATTTTATAACGACCATTGATATATATTCTGCCTTGATGTTCATAATTCCCATAGTTATAGCTATCAGAATGAAAATAATTGGCACCGAAAACTGTTTCAAATTTACCAAAGTTGGTTCTATGTATGATATTTGTATTACTTTCAAAAGGCAAAGATGACCACCATTTTTTTTCCAAATCTTTCGGATTAAGATAACCTGTGAACTGCGTTGTAATGTTTGTTTCAGGCTTCAAACCCGCCCAAGCAGTCCTGAAATTAACAACTCCATTCATAGCAGTCGAGCCATAGAGCGTCGAACCTGCACCTTTTAATACTTCTACCTGAGACATGTTTTCTACGGGAATATCCCTCCAGTTGGGAAAACCGGCATCCGGTTGCATAGCCGGGACGTCGTCCACTGTAACCAAGACGCGACTTCCTGCTCCGTAGGCAAAGCCAGAACCGCCTCTGATGTTCGCTTGACCATCAATCATTTGAATACCCGGAATCCTATTCAACAATTGTTCCATAGAAGACAGGTTGTTGGATTTGAGTAAGTTGGGTTTAATGATTTCAACAGAAGCCACTTCTGTTATTAATTTTCGTTCATATCTACCACTTACAACAGAAACTTCATTGAGCAGGCTGATAGACTTTTTCATCTTTATAATAAAAGTACCTTGTATTGTGTCTGTTAAAATACTTTCGATCCAATTGTCATAGCCAACAATACTAGCTTTTAATTCTATTTTTCCCTTTGGCAAATTTAAAGTAGCATTTCCTTGTGCATCTGTTAATACTCCTTCACCTGAAGCGTATATAGCGACAAATTCTATAGGCGAATTATCTTGAAGATCGATAACAGTTATCGTTATTTTTCTCTCCTGTGAATACAATCCGAAATGCAATAAAATTAAAATTGAAGTAAAAAATATTTTCATATTCATAAATTGAGATTAAATCTTAATTAATTTTGTTGTAATTTAGCAATTGTAAACAAAATTTGAATATTATGCGACTGTTTTCTACATTATTTTTTATTCTAATCCTAAATTTTGCTTTTGGACAAGTATGTGTTCCCGACACATCTCAAATTAAGCCCAATACATTCATTTATCCTTTACCTTATAAAGATACAGTCCCTGGGTCCGGAATACCGAATAAAGCTTGCATAAATACTTATTATGAACAAGTATTTCATGTTAAGGTGCCTTATGAAGTTGAATTTTTAGGGTTTAATGTCCATATAAAAAATATAAAGTTGAAGTCAATTGATGGTTTACCGTCCGGACTTAGTTATGCTTGTGAACCAGCAGGATGTTCTATGGATGCAAATACAAAAGGATGTATGAAGATATTTGGAACTCCGGATGCATCCAATCAAGCCAAGATTTATCCAATTAAATTGAATTTTACTTTTTCAACTGTAGAGTTGCCTCCTCTTGATTTAAGTTTCCCTGATGCGAGTATTGCACCAGGTAAGTATGAGATTGAGCTTTTGCCTACTGGTTCAGGAGAATGTATTGCTGCCATCCCAACTATTCCAGGACTTATTCACAGACTAAATTATGATGCTGCTACTGAATCTCTTGTACTAACTATGGAAAGCAAAGGTAATGTTGATGCAAATATGATTCTGTACAATGCCTCCGGCAATTTAGTTTTACGGAATGATATGAAAATAGAAAATGGAAATAATCAAATAAATGTTCCTGTAAGCAGTCTTCTCAATGGCGTTTATTTCTATCAGATTAAATCCGGTAACAAATTTGTCGTGGGTAAAGTTATCATCTATTAAACATGAGTAAGGTTTTTTATCTAAATTGATTACAATAAAGCCAAAAATATTGATCATATTTGCGTCTAAAATCAATAAATTAAAACCAATTGAAGTCAATTGAATCGGTTCTAAAAGCCTTTGAGTACACGGATAAAGGGCTTGTAGATTTAGTGGTTGATGCGAATCAGATTATAAGTGAAGAATCTTCACGTAACTCAGATGCAATGCATATTGCTTTTCGTAATTTAATAGATTTTGGAACGAAAGTTTCTGAACCGGGTTTCGAACATAGAGAAACTTTAGAGCAAACTTGCAAAGCTGCTTATTTTGGTGGATTTACTGCAATTATGCCTTTTGCGACCACAGATCCTGCTGTTGACAATCAAGCATCTATAGAATTTCTTAGTCGGAGAAATGGTATATATGATGATGTTCAGATTTTGCCCATTGGAGCTGTAAGTCATGGATGTAAGGGGGAGGATTTGGCTTTTATTTTAGAGATGAACGATGCCGGTGCTGTAGCATTCTCCGACGGACAGTTTCCCATTTTAAGTGGTGGGTTGTTGATGCGCGCATTAGATTATGTTAAAGGTATTGGAAAGGTTATCATTGATTCTCCTTTTGATTCTGCAATGTTTCCAAATGGTATGGTGGATGAAGGTGTTGTTTCCACCCTTATGGGAGTAGCCGGAATTCCAATGCCTGCAGAAGAAATAATTGTCAATAGAGATATTCAATTAGCTAAATATACAGGTTCAGCTTTGCACTTATATTGTATAAGCACCCAGGGCAGCGTGGAATTGATAAGAGAAGCGAAAAAGCAAGGATTCCCGGTAACTGCCTCTGTTTCAGCAAATAATTTGTTGTTTACATCGGACGAAGTCCTTGATTTTGATACCAATTTAAAATTAATGCCACCTCTACGCAACAAAGACACAACTAAAATGCTTTGGGATGCGGTAGTTGATGGAACTATTGACATCATAACATGTCAGCACATGCCGTATGAAGTCGAGAAAAAGGATTTGGAGTTTCAATTTGCATCATTTGGAGCACTTGGCTTGCAAACAGCAATCGGTGGCATATTGACAAAATATGGAGAAGAGGCTGTCCCTATCATACAAAAAGCCATGAGTGACAGAATCATTGAGATATTTAGCCTTCAAGAAACCTTCCGAAATGAAAAAATTTCTATTTTTGAAAAGAAAGAGAATCAATTATTTAATCTAGAAAAAATATCTTCCAATTGTCGTAATTCGCCCTTCATTGGTAGGCAATTAAATTATTACTGTAAAGCGATATTAAAAAATTAATTCATGACTTATAAAGTTGATGTTCAACCCAAACTTTCTATTTTCCATAAATCGGTATTGAATAATGCTATGTTAATTTCACTCATAGCCATTGGGGTTGCTTTAATCCCTACGATTATGGGTGTTCAAACCGATCAAATGTTTGTTGGTTTATTTAATCTTGGATCTTATGTCGCATATATCATTATATTGACATACGCTATTAAACAATATAGAGATGTAGAATTAAGTGGATCAATGTCATTTGGAAAAGGATTTCTATATATATTTTACATCTATATCATTGTCGGAATCGTTCAAGCTATATTTACTTACATTCAATTAAAATATATTGATCCGGGTATGTTAAATGAGGTGTTAAATCAACAATTATCCGAATTTGAAAAGAGTGGAAAATCAGAAGAAGAGATTGAGATTATGAGGTCTGTATATGAAAGTTTTAAATCTCCAGGCGTTTCTGCATTAACGGCTTTATTTGGGTTTTTAATAATGGGAGCTGTTTTAGGAGTCATATTCGGGTTAATCTTTCAAAGGGAGAAGCCGTATTCCGACAATCTTGAAAATTAATTTTTAATAGAATAAATCAACTTTGATTATCATACTGCAATGAATAGTTCTCCTCAAATATCGGTAGTTATACCTCTTTATAATGAAGAAGAGTCATTGCCTGAATTAGTTAACTGGATTGAGAATGTAATGACTCAACACAAGTATAGCTACGAGGTTATTTTAATAGACGATGGCAGTACTGATGATTCATGGAAGATTATTCAAGGCCTTTCGGATAAAAATGATAAGGTAAAAGGAATTAAATTTAAACGAAATTACGGGAAGTCAGCTGCATTGCAAGAGGGATTTAGCGCAACTCTTGGTGATGTCGTTATTACAATGGACGCTGACCTCCAAGATAGTCCGGACGAGATTCCTGAACTTTATAGGTTGATTACTGAAGATAATTTTGACTTGGTGTCCGGTTGGAAAAAAAAGCGATATGACCCGTTGAGCAAAACAATACCAACCAAGTTATTTAATGCCGCTACACGGAAAATGAGTGGAATCAAATTGAATGATTTTAATTGCGGTTTAAAGGCGTATAAGGGCAAGGTAGTTCATTCTATTGAAGTATATGGAGAAATGCACCGGTATATTCCGGTGATAGCTAAAGAAGCCGGATTTGCCAAGATTGGGGAAAAGGTTGTTCAGCATCGAGAACGAAAATATGGTGTTACTAAATTTGGTTTAAATCGCTTTGTCAATGGTTTTTTGGATCTTTTATCCATATTTTTTGTTGGAAAATTTGGTAAGAAACCAATGCATTTCTTCGGAACACTGGGGATATTAGCTTTTTTCATCGGATTTATTATTTTAATTGAGTTGAGCATAGAAAAGATTTTTTTTAAAATCGGTGGGATTGCCGAAAGACCGCTATTTTTCTTAGGTATGTTGGCTACAATTATAGGCTCTCAATTGTTTCTAACGGGATTTTTGGCTGAACTCGTGAGTAGAAATAGTCCTATGCGCAATAATTACTTAATCGAAGAAAAAATTGGGGTTTGACATTCACATCAGATATAAAGGATATAGTTAAAGCGCATCAGGATGTGATTGAGATGGTTTTGCAGGATGATGTGTTTCTCCATTCCATTCAAGATTTTTGCAAATTAGTAATTGAATGTTATCAGAATAATGGGAAAATATTATTATGTGGCAATGGGGGAAGTGCGGCTGATGCTCAGCATATTGCAGCAGAATGGCAAGGTCGGTATTTATTAGATCGAAAGCCCCTACACGCAGAAGCACTGCATGCCAATACATCTTACATAACTGCTGTCGCAAATGATTATGGATTTGAACATGTCTATTCAAGAGCAGTAGAAGCTCAGGGGAAAAAAGGTGATATGTTAATTGGATTGACGACTTCGGGTAATTCACCGAATATTGTCGCAGCACTTGAAAAAGCACAAAAAATGGGAATGAAGTGTGTCGGAATGACTGGAAGTAATCCTAAGCCGGAAATAGCTCCTTATTGTAATCTTTTATTGAATGTTCCTTCATCAGTTACTGCACGCATACAAGAGGTTCATATATTAATCGGGCATATAGTATGCCAATTGTCGGAAGAAGCTTTGTTTAAAAATTAACGGTTTGAAAATCGGTAAAGAATGGACCATCTTTTTGGATAGGGATGGAGTAATAAATCAACGGATTTTGGGAGGTTATGTGACTTCCGTTTCTGAATTTATCCTGATAGATAAAACGATTGAAGCAATACAAATCTTGAATAAAGTATTTCATTATACATTCATCGTTACAAATCAAGCCGGTGTCGGAAAAGGATTGATGAAGGAGAGTGATTTATTGTCGATTCATCAAGAGTTTCAAAATAAGTTAGCTCAGTCGAATTGTCGGATAGATCAGATATACCAGTGCACGGCTTTGCCTCAAGAAATAAATAATTGTCGTAAGCCAAATCCCGCTATGGCTTATCAAGCTCAGAGAGATTTTCCGGAAGTTGAATTGAAAAAATCATTCATGGTGGGCGATACTGCTTCTGATATGGAATTTGGAAGAAACATTGGTTCAATAAATGTGCTAATCAGACATAATTTGCCGGAACAAAAATTGATTAGCGCCGATCAATACGACTATATTTTTGATTCTCTATATGAATTTGCCCAATTTATTCAGGAGAAAAACAATTTTTTGTTATAACCCTATTCACCCAAAATCTAGTGGCGTATGATTATAGCCTTTTCCACCATTCCGTTTCTGGAATTTCTGCTACAATTTTCAAAGGTTTGTGCTGGACAGGGTGATCAAATTCAATCGAATATCCATGTAGTGCAATAGATTTATCCGGTAATGGACTTGGATATCCATATTTTAAGTCACCTACAATAACGCAACCAATAGCTGCAAGTTGAGCTCTAATTTGATGCGATCGTCCGGTAATCGGATGTATTTCTAATAATGAGATTTTACCGTTAGTTTTTAATAGTTTATATTCCAAAACAGCTTCTTTTGCTGCCGGTGGATAACGTATTTCCGGTGAATATGCTTTGACAATATTTGTTTTGACATCCTTTAGCAAAAAATGTGTAATTACAGATGTTTCCTTTGGAGGATGCCCCGCAGTAATTGCAAGGTATGTTTTATTGACAGCTCTTCTAGCAAATATTTTATTCATTCGTTCGAGGGCTTTACTCGTTTTTGCAAAAGTAACCAAACCCGAAACCGGTCGGTCCAAACGGTGAAAACTCCCTAAAAATACGTCTCCGGGCTTGCTATACTTTTGTTTTAAATATATTTTCAATGCATCCACCAATGATTCGTCCCCCGTTTTATCTCCTTGTACCAACCATGAGGGCTTCTTATTTACAGAAATTAAGTGATTATCTTCATAGACAATCCTTTGGTGAAGCTCATTCTGATTAATCATAGTATGCAACAATTGGATTGAATGCCGACTAAATTTTAATAAAACCTGTGTTGTTGACGATTTCGTTTTTATCCTTGATAATCAATTGATATGTTCCGGGCGTTAGATCTCTAATATCAATAGTACTTTTTTGCAATTTAAGCAATTGAGTTTGTATAATTTTGCCTTCATTATCAATGATTTGCATATCTAAGTCAAGAGCATTTGATTTAACTACTTCAATTGTTAATATGGTCGATACCGGATTTGGATAACATTTTACTGAAAAATTTGGATTGACTTTTCTGTTTAAAATTATTTCATTGGAAACAGTACTTTTCGAAATTATCCATAATTCAGGGTCAAATTGAACGGTTTTTACATCAAACCCAGGTTCAAACTCATATATTTTTCCTGAAATAAAACTGTCCAAACGGATATTAAATTCTTGATTGCCGCCTTTTAATCTGATGTGAACAGGAATATCAAAAAAATCAACAGATGGATGGGAAGTTGTTTGAAATAACTGTATTCTTACTTTTTTATCAGGTAATTGATCCCATCTTACATCATAAAAAGGATAGCCTTCCCCTTCATACCAATCTTTAAAAAATTCATCTAAATTTTCCCCGGAAATAGCTTCTAATTCATTTTTTAAGTGAAAAGTGAGCGCATATTTGCCACCTCTATCCTTTAAATAATTTCTTACTCCCTTGAAAAATACTTCATCACCCAACTTCCACCTTAACATGTGCAACAAAAAGGATGCCTTATTGTATGAAAGACGAGAACTGAAAATCCTATTTACATTGGTAGAATCAGGGACTTTGACTGAACCATCGGGTCTCGATGTTATGGAATTTATCATGGAGGCTTTCCAGTTATACCAATCTAAAGGCGTAAAAAAATGTTCTCTAGTCAACCCATCTAAATAAGTAGCAAATCCTTCGTTAAGCCAAATATCATTCCAGCTTCCACAGGTGACATGATCACCAAACCATTGATGCGCAAGCTCATGAGCTAAGAGTCCCCATCCGAAATTTACTACATAACTCATAGTTTGATGCTCCATGCCTCCTCCCCAGCCAAATTGTGCATGTCCATATTTTTCGTCATGAAATGGATATGTAACAAACAATGAGTCAAAATATTGTAAAACTTTAACATTGTTTAAGGTGCCTTCTTTGGCATCTTCTAAAGACTCAGGATAAACATAATTAATCATCGGCATCACGGTACCATTTTGTAATAATATATCATGTGTATATACCGTGTAGTCAGTCACTGCAATTGCTATCAGATAGGCAGCTATTGGATGTCTGTGACGCCAATGATATTCTTTTTGACTATTAAGGAGTTCGATTTCGCTAATCAAAATACCATTACTTGCAGCTCTATAGTTATTTGGTGTCGTAACAAATATATCCAAACTATCTATTTTGTCGCTGAGTCCATTTTTACATGGCCACCAGTCTTGAGCACCAAACGGCTCGGATAATGTCCATAAAACTGGCATTCCACCTCCGTGCGTTCCCTGAATAAATGAGCCAAAGCCACTATTGGGCGGAACTCCTTGGTAAAATATTGACAAACTGTCTGTATTCCCTTTTGCAAGTTTATCAGGTAAGTCTATTTTTAATACATAATCACTTGGTTGAGAATAGGTGATTTTTTTTCCATGAAAAATGATACTGTCAACGGTAAAGTGATTGGAAAAATCAAAGTAAATTTCTGAAAAATTATCTTCTAATACTTGAAAATAGGGCGTTGCAGAACCTTTTATGTAATATTCCGCTGGATCAATAAACCAATTAAAGCGGTAATATTTTAAATCGTAATTTTCAGTCAAAGGATTGGAGTAATGGAGTAATTTATTGTAACTTACATAAGAATCTGATTTGCCACAATGCGATATAGGTGAATCGTTATTTTGTCCGAATGCAAAAAAGGATAATAGGAGTAGTCCAAAAATTAATTTTATTCTTTCAAAAAGTAGCATTGGTTATCATTTTGTTTTTAAAACTTAAAGATAACTTTTTAAGAATGAATTCAATAAGTTGGTGTAAAATTTTAACAATTTAATATATTTTAGCTTTGTTGCAAATGCATTTTGTTGATAATATCAGCCTGAATTTTAATGGTTTGATGCAAAGCAAGGATATCCTCATTCGTAAAACCTTGCAGAGCATTGGACTTACTATGTCTAAATCTCGAGATTTTAGTCCTAACATACCAAACTTCTTGAATTTCATTTCCCATAACCCGATACATATTGAAGCTTTCATTATCTGAATGAAGTTCAAGATGCTTGTGCTTTCTCAGGTTATTAATAACTCTTTTCACGACAACATCACCTCTTGTCACAATAACATAAACATGATGGTCCCTAATAGCAGTCTCCCATAAGGCTGGTTCAATAAAATTGCAAACCAAAATATCATTTTCGTCTATTGTCGGTTCCATAGAGTCTCCTTTAACATCAAAACTCCTATATGTTCCGGTTTGATAGATTAAATCTGGCAAAGTATAAGTAGGGAGTTCACGGACAAGCTCGATATCATTTAAGTCTTCGGCGTATCCTGCTTGAGCGGGGCGTGGGACATGAACAATACGTTCGGCATTTTCTATGTCAGTCACTACGGTTAATGTTTTGAAAGAATATTTTTGATTTTCATCCAAAAAAATTTCGCCTTCGCCTACAAAAAGAAAAAGAGGGTTAATGTTATACAGTGAAATGAACTTTTGAAGAACTTCGACCGGAACATTACGCTTCCCTTTTATTACTTCACTCATACTCTGCGGTAAATAATCCAGAGATTGGCTAACCTTTCGAATACTTTTTGCAATACCTTCTTTAACTAATTTTTTCACTACTAGTACAAAACGTTCTGAAACATCATTTGCCATAATTCTTTAATCTGTATTAATCAGGTTCAAAGGTAATAAAACATTATATATTTTTAACAAGTATATTATCAAATTATTTATACTTATAAATATATACACAAAATAGTTAAATTGTGCAATCCGGGCTTAAGATAAAATGTTAAATTACAATGTATGATGTTGTTGTCAAATTTGACATTTTTATTCTCCCTGATTACTTTTTGTACGAACGAAAAATGTGAGATAGATAAATTGAATAAGTAAAACAGTTACTAATACAATTTTTACAATGGGTGAATCTATCAAAAAATAGCCGGCAGAAGTGACAATAAGAACAGTAATAAATATTTGTGCTTTTTGGCTAAGATACATGGCTCTTTCAAAGACATAATCTTTAATATATTTTTTGTATAAACCAGTCGTTGTAAACCAATTATAAAATTTGTCTGACCCTTTGGCAAATGAATAAGCAGTCAATAAAAGGAAGGGTGTTGTAGGCAATAAGGGTAAAAAGATACCTATTATGCCCAACGTTAAGGATAGAAATCCCGCAGATATCCATATAAATCTTGCCCATTTAGCCTTTTTCACTGTCATTAAAATATATTGGAATTGAATTTATAAAGTGAATATGATATGTATTTTTAAACTTATGGGTCTAAACTCAAATTCCACTTAATTGTTTAAATTAGTATATAAATTCAACGAATTAAGACAAAATATGGAAGTCAAATAAAGTTTCAATGCATTACAGTTTCAATACTAAATCAATTTTTAATTTAATATGATAATGATGTTTTTTGAAATATATCATAATAAGATTTCTATCTTGTGAAAAACTATTCCGAATAATAAATAGTAGAAATTTTGGCAAAAGTAAAAACAGTCTTTATATGTACCGGTTGTGGTGCGCAATCACCTAAATGGATTGGAAAATGTAATTCTTGTGGCGAATGGAATACTTACCAGGAAGAAGTTGTTACTACGCCCGGAGCAAGCAGAAATAAAGGTAATTGGCATCAAAAAACTGAAACTAAGGTGTCAGAGAAGCCTAAATTACTGCAAGATATAAAGACGGGATCTTACAAAAGGATTCCAACCAATGATGTTGAATTTGACCGAGTACTTGGCGGCGGCATTGTTCCAGGCAGTGTTATCCTGTTGGGTGGACATCCTGGCATTGGGAAATCAACGCTTGCTTTACAGTCTGCCATCAATATGGATGTTAAAGTTCTGTATGTTTCGGGCGAAGAAAGCGAAGAGCAGATCCGTATGCGAGCGGATAGAATTAACGGATTGTCCGGACAGTGCTATATATACGGTGAGACTGACTTAGTTACAATTTTGCGACAAGCAGAATCCTTAGAGCCAAAACTCATTGTGTTAGATAGTATTCAGACAATGTTTTTAGATCATCTTGAGAGTTCGGCTGGAAGCATTAGTCAAATAAGGGAAGTAGCAGCCGAGTTACAAAGGTATGCTAAAGAGAATAATGTTGCCATAATAATCATTGGGCATATCACTAAAGATGGAGATCTCGCAGGGCCTAAGTTGTTAGAACATATTGTGGATACTGTGCTTTATTTTGAAGGGGACCGTCATTATGCCTACCGGTTGTTGCGATCAAGGAAAAATCGATTTGGTTCTACCGATGAGATAGGTATATATGAAATGATGGAAGGAGGCCTGAAAACCGTTTCTAATCCAAGTGATGCACTTTCAGGTTTAGGTAACAATGAATACAGTGGTAATGCTTTGGGTATTGTAGGAGAAGGGTCAAGGACATTTGTCATAGAAGTTCAAGCACTTGTTACGCGGGCTGTTTATGGTACGCCACAACGGTCGTCAACAGGATATGATCTTCGCCGAATGAATATGCTCCTTGCAGTTTTGGAAAAAAAATGTCAGTTGCCACTTGGGTTCAATGATGTTTTTCTTAATGTAGCGGGTGGGATAAGAGTGGATGATCCATCTATTGATTTGGCGTTGGCCGCTGCTATTATTTCTTCATTGCAGAATGTTGTTGTGCCAAGAGGAATGATATTTATAGGTGAGGTTGGATTGAGCGGTGAAGTAAGACCGGTACAGAAAATCGAACAAAAGTTGATGGAAGCTGAGAGGATGGGGATAGACACTGCATTTATTTCAAAATATTCAAAGTTATTGCCAAACACATCCCGTAACATTAAAATTATTTCACTTATTAAAGTAGAAGAGCTTTTAGAAGTATTTTCTTAATTCAACACTTGATATTCAACATATTAGAAATATAAATAAAAAATAAATATCATTTTTTACAATATTTTATACTTTTGTTGGTTTGTTCAATTTAAGTAGAAAATAATAATTAAGAACTTTCCTGTTTTCTCAAAGACTTTTAGAAGTATGAAGGAAGGATTTAGTTTGTTAAAAAATATAATATATGAAAGAAGATGAAAATAACCGACAGCCGCGGAGCATGAAGCAGTGGAATATTGTAAAAGGCGAAAATTCCTGGATGTTGTTTAAGGTTATATCAGAATTTGTGGATGGATTTGAGACGTTAAATAGGATAGGACCATGTGTTTCTATATTTGGTTCAGCCAGGACAAAGCCAGGAAGTAAATATTATGAAAGTGCAGAAAAAATTGCCAAGCGCTTAACGGATGAAGGATATGGTATCATTACCGGAGGTGGGCCTGGTATCATGGAAGCCGGCAATAAAGGCGCTTATGAAAATAATGGATTATCAGTTGGGTTGAATATTGAATTACCATTTGAACAGAATCACAATCCTTATATTGATCCGGATAAAAATATTGATCATCGTTTTTTCTTTGTCAGAAAAGTCATGTTTGTAAAATATGCACAAGCTTTTGTAGTTTTGCCGGGCGGGTTTGGCACGATGGACGAGATGTTTGAGGTTCTGACATTGATGCAGACTAATAAAATAAGTAAGGTTCCAGTTATTTTATTCGGAACCCAATATTGGGCAGGATTAAAGATGTGGATTAAAGAGGTTATGGGAGAACAAGAAGGAAATATTAATCCAATTGACATGGATTTGATACCTTCGACCGATGATATTGAAGAAGTTGTACGCATAATAAATGAATATTACGAAGGTGAAAAACAAGTAAGACTTCGCCCAAATTACGAACTATAATTTTTAGACCATGGATTATTTTAAAGAGGCGCTATTTCTTCATAAACAATTGAAGGGCAAGGTTTCCGTACAATCAAAATTTACCATTAAGAATAACGAAGATTTATCTTTAGTTTATTCTCCGGGTGTTGCGGCACCATGCCTTGAAATAGCCTCAAATCCGGATATGGTATATGAATATACGCTCAAAGGCAATACTGTTGCTATTGTTTCAGATGGCTCTGCTGTCTTAGGCCTTGGTAATATTGGGCCGGCAGCAGCTATTCCGGTGATGGAGGGTAAAGCAATGTTATTCAAGCGTTTTGCACAAATAAATGCTTTCCCGATATGTCTGGATACACAAGATACACAGGAGATTATAGATACTGTGAAACGTATTGCTCCGGTCTTTGGCGGGATAAATTTAGAAGATATCAGTGCACCAAGGTGTATGGAAATAGAAAATGCATTACAAGACTTAGGTATTCCGGTGTTTCATGATGATCAACATGGGACAGCAGTAGTTACCTTAGCTGGCTTAATAAATGCTTCAAAGTTATTAAACAAACCTCTTTCAGAAATGAAAGTAGTCATCAATGGGGCAGGAGCAGCCGGTATTGCTATTGCGCGGTTGTTGAGATGTGTTGATCACTTTAATGGTGATGTATGCCAGCCGGTTAAGGAAATTATCTTATGCGATACTAAAGGTATCATTCATCGCGAGAGAACTGACCTTACAGACCTTAAAAAATCATTACTTTCTTTTTCCAATCTGAGCAATATTCAAGGAGACGTCAAAGAAGCGATAAACGGTGCCGATGTTTTTATTGGTGTGAGTAGCGCCAATCTACTCAATCGAGACGATATTGCTACTATGAATAAAGATAGCATTATTTTTGCTTTGGCCAATCCTATTCCAGAGATTATGCCGGATGAAGCAAAGGCAGGAGGCGCAGCAATTGTGGGAACCGGTAGAAGTGATCTTCCCAATCAAGTGAATAATGTTCTGGGATTTCCTGGTATTTTCAGAGGAGCACTTGACGTCAGAGCGCCTCAAATTTCACCTTCTATGAAACTTGCTGCAGCTTATGCTATAGCGGATTGTGTTTCTGAACCTCGTTTGGATAATATTATTCCAGCAACTCTCAATGAGGAGGTCGCATATAAAGTCGCAGATGCCGTCCGCAAAGCAGCGATGAAGGAATGGAACTTAAAACAAATTTATGGTTTCTAAATAATAGTAAGATAGTACATTGAGAATTGAGAATGGAGAATTGAATTGAGAATGGAGAATTGAGAATTGAAGTTGAAAGTTAATAGCTAAAAGCTAAAAGCTAACACCTTAAAGCTAAGAACTAAAAGCTAACCCCTAAAAGCTAACCCCTAACCCCTAACAGCTAACCCCTAACCCCTAACCCCTAACCCCTAACCCCTAACCCCCATATTACTGTAATTTTTTCTTCAGGACTTCTGATTCCAGATCATCCTTAAATAGTTGGATTTTACGGTTTATTTCTTTGTCAAAGCTACCAAGTATTTGAGCTGCAAGGATACCGGCATTTTTAGCGCCATTTAGTGCCACAGTAGCAACAGGGACGCCACCCGGCATTTGTAAAATAGATAAAACAGAATCCCAGCCATCGATTGAATTAGACGATTTAATGGGAACTCCTATCACCGGCAAAGTTGTAATACTGGCTACCATTCCTGGAAGATGCGCTGCACCGCCCGCCGCAGCGACTATTACTCGTATTCCTCGATTATATGCATTGGTGGCATATTCAAACATCAACTTCGGTGTGCGGTGTGCTGAGACAACTAATGCTTCATAAGGGATATTAAATCTCTCTAAAATGGCAACTGTTTCTTTCATAATAGACCAATCACTGTCGGAGCCCATTATTACACTTACCAAAGGTTTACTATTCTCCATTTTGTTTGTTTTTAAAGTTCTCTTTTACGATTACCAATTTCTGTTGAATCTCCTTGAAATCACTGCCAACAATATTGATATGTCCCATTTTTCTGGCAGGTTTGATAATTGTTTTTCCGTAAAGATGAACAAATACACCTTCTAAAGAAAGCACTTGCTCCCAACCATCCCAATTTACATCACCGTAATCTTCATTCCTTCCAATGATATTGTACATTATACCTGATTTTTCCATAGTTGGTTTGCCAAGTGGCATTCCGGATATGGCCCTTAGGTGTTGATCAAATTGACTGCTAATACTATTATTCATTGAAATGTGCATACTATTATGAGGCCGTGGAGCTATTTCATTAAGGACAACATCTCCATTTGTAGAAATAAAAAATTCAAATGCGCATAGTCCGCAAATATCCAATGATTTTGTAACATTAATAGCTATTTCGTTCATGGTGTCAAGCTGGTCTGCACTAATTTTACAAGGGAAATGAACTTCAGATAAGATGTGGTTATCCTCATCGAAATACATTGCTACGGGAGGGAAAATAACATGTTCGCCCTTAGTCGATCTTACTATCATAACAGCTACCTCAAGCTGAATGTCAATTTTTTCTTCAAAAGCTCCGGCTATATCATCAAGCTCGTGTACGTCTTGCAAATTTCTAATTGTTCGTACTCCTTTGCCATCATAACCCATTTCAGCTGATTTGTATATGCATGGAAGTCTATTTTCCCATTCCGGAAAGACTCGAATTGCATCATCTTTACTTTGAAAGGCAGTAAATAATGGTATTGGGATCTTATTGTCAGCATAAAATTTTTTCTGAGAATTTTTGTTTTTGATAATGCCTAGTGCATTAGGATTTGGATGAACTTCTTTCCCATTATTTTGCAATGCTTTAAGAGCATCCAAATTTACATGTTCTATTTCAACAGTGATAACATCTTTGTCTTCACCAAATTGCATGACATCGTCGTAGTTCAAGATGTCACCAACTACATAATAATCACGATATAAAGCTGCCGGATAATCATGGCCTTTATCTAAGCACCATACGGGCATATTGCGTTGTTGAGCCACTTCCTGCATCATTCTTCCCAATTGCCCGCCACCTAAAATTCCTATTTTCTTAAATGACATTTCGTTTGATTTAATATGGAGATGATATTCAGATTATTTACTCCTTTCGATCAAGATATCAAATTGATTTCTTAGTATTTGGAGGATGGCTTCTGTATTTCCATTGTTGTTAATAATGATATCTACATCGTTTCTATAAGGGAAAATATATTTTTCGTAGGATGGCAAGACATGGGATTCATAGCGATACAATACATCGTCCAATGGGTAATTGCGTTCATTCTGGTCTCGTTTGATTCGCCTGATGATTTTTAGTGCATCCTTCGCTTCGATATACACTTTCAAGTCGAGCAATGCCTTCAAATCCTTCATGTGCATGATAAAAAGACCCTCTAAAATCATGACAGGCGCTGGATTAATTGTAATTGTCCTGGATTCTGCTTTGCTATTATTGAAAGTATATTCTTCCTTTTCAATGGATTCGCCGCTTATGAGCCTGACAATATCTTTAAAAAAGGAATTCATATCTATTGATTCAAGAAGGTCAAAATTTTGAACTCCATTTTCGTCAAATACCTGTTGAGTCCGCGGTTTGTAATAATTATCCATCGATAGGATACATACTTCATTGGCTGTATAGCCTTCAGACAATTTCTTTAAAAAAGTGGTTTTGCCGGAACCACTGCCGCCTGTTATTCCAACAATATATGGCTTATACATACATTGATTTTTGTAATTCAATTTTTGCAAAAATAGATTATCAAAATTACAATTAGGCAATAATTTAATAGAGAAATAAAATTAATCTTATTTTGCACGTATATTTTTGCATCAATTATATCAAATTTTTACAAAAACATACTAATTTCGCAGGTTTTCGGACAATCAAGTTGTATTTAATTAAACTTTATTGTTATTCACATCATTATAATTTAATAAAAGTCATAAAAAATGAAGGATATTGACATCCAAAAAGAGTTGAGTTCCGATAATATCAAGTTGTTGATTAGCGGGATGCAGCGTCGGTTGGAAAAAATATATTTGGGTGGAGGTGATAAAAAAATCCAAAAAATGAAGTCTGAAAATAGGTTGCCTGCACGAGAGCGCGTTGCCCTTTTGTTAGACAAAGATCGACCTTCAATAGAAATTGGTGCTTTTGCAGGATATGAGATGTACCCGGAACATGGCGGATGCCCGGCCGGAGGAGTTATTATATTTATGGGCTATGTTCATAATCGTATTGTTTTAGTTGTGGCAAATGACCCGACAGTAAAGGCGGGTGCATGGTTTCCTATCACAGGAAAGAAAAATTTACGTGGTCAGGAAATTAGTATGGAGAACCATTTACCTATCATATACTTAGTGGATAGTGCAGGCGTTTTTCTTCCCATGCAAGATGAAATATTTCCCGATAAAGAGCATTTTGGGCGAATTTTTAGAAATAATGCCAAAATGTCGTCCATGGGGATTCCTCAAATCTCCGCTATTATGGGTAGTTGCGTTGCCGGAGGAGCCTATCTTCCCATTATGAGTGATGAAGCCCTCATAGTAGATGGTTATGGTTCTATATTTTTAGCAGGTCCATACTTAGTAAAAGCGGCAATAGGTGAAGATGTTGACAAGGAAACTTTGGGAGGGGCTGAGACAACTACTGAAATAAGCGGAATAACAGATTATAATGTTCCGAATGATAATGCGTGTATTGAGACTATAAGAAACTTAGTAGAAAAATTAGGAAACCCTCAAATTACCGGTTTTGACAGGGCAAAACCGATGCCTCCTTTGAAGAATCCGGAGGAAATTGTTGAAATATTGCCGGATGATAGAGCTAAACCTTATGATACAAAAGAAATCTTGGAAAGGTTGGTTGATAACTCAGAATTGATTTATTATAAAGAAAACTATGGAAGGACAATTATTTGCGCTTATGCCAGGATTGATGGATGGTCTGTTGGCATAGTAGCCAATAATAGAGAGGTTATTAAGACTAAAAAGGGCGAAATGCAATTTGGAGGTGTTATTTACAGCGATTCAGCGGATAAAGCAGCCAGATTTATAATGAATTGCAATCAAAAGAAGATTCCCCTCGTTTTTTTACATGATGTAACCGGGTTTATGGTAGGCACGAGGTCTGAACATGGAGGAATCATTAAGGATGGTGCAAAAATGGTAAATGCTGTATCAAATTCCACGGTACCTAAATTTACAGTAGTTATGGGCAATAGCTATGGAGCCGGTAACTATGCCATGTGTGGAAAAGCTTATGATCCAAGGCTTATTGTTGCTTGGCCTACAGCGAAGATTGCGGTAATGGGTGGTGCCCAGGCTGCCAAAGTACTTTTGCAGATTGAGATGTCTTCTCTAAAAGCAAAAGGTAAGTCCATTGACCCAGAAGAAGAAAAAGCTTATTTCGAAGAAATAAAATCAAAGTATGATAATCAGACGACGCCGTATTATGCAGCTTCCAGATTATGGGTGGATGCTATAATTGACCCTAAAGAAACACGTAAATGGATAAGTATGGGCATAGAAGCAGCGAATCATGCACCAATTGAACGTTTTAACCCAGGAGTGATACAAGTATAATGGAAATAGTTGTAACCACATTTAAAGGATTAGAGGACGTTTTGGCGAATGAATTAATAAATTTAGGAGCTCAGGATGTCCAGCCCGGCGTAAGGGCAGTATCCTGTTATGGCGATAAAGAATTGATATATAGAGCGAATTATGAACTTCGTACAGCATTAAGAGTATTAGTTCCCTTCCACCAGTTTATAGCAAGAGATATCGATACACTGTACAAAAAAATTAGATCTTATAACTTTTCGGGGTATTTATCTCCGGATCAGACCTTTGCAATTGATGTTGTTCTTCATTCAGAATATTTTACGCATTCTCAATTTGTGATGCATAAGATTAAAGATGGTATAGTGGACAGAATACGGGCTTCGCACGATGTAAGACCTTCTATTGATGTAGTAAATCCTGACTTTAGGTTGAATGTTAGAATTTCAGGTGATCAATTTACCTTATCTGTAGATAGTTCAGGTGAATCGTTGCACAAAAGGGGTTATCGTACAAAAACGGTAAGTGCACCAATGAGTGAAACATTGGCTGCCGGGTTGGTATATTTATCCGGATGGAATCGTGAATCTTTGTTTATCGATCCGATGGCAGGTTCCGGCACGATAGCCATTGAAGCGGCAATGATGTCAGCCAACATACCTCCTCAATTTTGTAGAAAAACATTTGCATTTCAAAAGTGGAGGAATTTTGATCAACGATTGTGGAATAAAGTTGTTCAGGAAGCAGGTCTGAAAATAAAATCGGAAATTCCACCGGTATTTGCTTCAGATAAAAGTCGGATTGCTATTGATAATATAAAGACCAATGTGGAAAAATTGCCCTTGAAATCCGGATTTATCGTCAGTCAATTTGACTTTTTTAATGTTAAGCAAGAAAATGCTACCATCATTATGAATCCGCCATACGATGAAAGAATGAAGGTGTCTGACGTATATCGATTTTATGAAGAAATAGGCAATCACCTCAAGCATAAATGTCCTGGAAGTAATGCGTGGATATTCTCTTCTAATATGGAAGCGATGAAGTACATTGGATTGAAACCCTCTAAAAAGTTTATTTTGTATAATGGACCATTAGAATGTAGATACCATGGTTTTCAGTTGTTTTCAGGTACTTTTAAGCATAATAAAAAAGAGGAATAGTATAAATTGTATCTTCAATGTGAAGATTATCATTTTTAAATAAAATGTAGTCAAACTCTTGAAAAATAATAGATTGGAGTCGTCGTTTATTCAATCAAAATAATTGTATTACTAATTTAACAATGCAATCAGTATTTTTGCCGGTGCATTTTAAGTTTATTCATGAAAGTAACAGAATATTTAGACAAAGCACAGGGTTCAACACTTGTTTCATTTGAGATTTTACCGCCATTGAAAGGGGGAAGTATGCAGACTATATTTAAAGCTTTAGATCCTTTGATAGAGTTTAAGCCTCCTTTTATTGATGTAACCTACCACAGGGAGGAATATTTGTATAAAATGCAGCCATCCGGTTACTATCAGAAGACATCTATTCGTAAAAGACCGGGAACAGTCGGTATTTGTGCTGCTATCATGCACCGTTATGGAATAGATGCAATCCCCCATTTAATTTGTGGAGGATTTACATTGGAAGACACTGAAAATGCTTTGATAGATCTCAATTTTTTAGGAATACAGAATATTTTGGCTCTCAGGGGAGATGCTCGTAAATTTGAAGATAAATTTTTGCCTGAACCGGACGGACATCAATATGCTGTTGATTTAATTCACCAAATTGTCGGTATGAATACCGGGAGCTATTTGGATTCAAACATTGATAAAGGTAACCCAACCGACTTCTGTATCGGTGTGGCGGGCTATCCTGAAAAACATTTTGAATCCCCAAATAAAAGCTTAGACTTGGATTATTTAAAAGCTAAGGTAGATGCCGGTGCTGACTATATAGTAACACAGATGTTTTTCGACAATACGGTGTATTTTGATTTTGTAGATGCTTGTCGTAACATTGGTATCAATGTACCTATTATTCCGGGGCTTAAGCCTTTAACTCGCCTTTACCAGCTCAATTCTATACCCAGAAATTTCTTTGTTAACTTACCCAATGATTTGATTAAAGAAACCAGAAAGGTAGATAGTGATGAAGATTTGAGACAAATAGGTATAGAGTGGTGTATCGCACAATCTAAAGATTTGAAAGAGAAAGGTGTTCCTTGTCTTCATTATTATACCATGAGCGATGCGATGACAATTAAAAAGATTTGTTCACAAGTAGTTTAAAGATTTACAATGAATTGTTGGAAGAATATAAATAAAAATTCAGATTTCAGTATTTATAATATACCTTTTGGAGTTGCTGACTTGGGCGGAGAAAGACAGATAGTTAGCCGGATAGGGGACTTTGTCATTGTTTTAGATATATTGCAGGATGCAGGGGTATTTAGCGAAATTGATCTGCCTTATGGAATATTTATAAATAACAGCCTTAATCCTATGATTGCCTTAGGTAAAGGTATTACCACAAAGATAAGGTTGTTAACGCAGCGGTTTTTCTCTGATAAAGCTTTTGCCGATCGATTTAATTTGAAAGAAGAAGAATATCTTTTTGAATCAGATGTTGTTCAAATGGTACTTCCGATTGAAATCGGTGATTATACGGATTTTTATTCCAGTAGAGAACATGCGACCAATGTAGGCACTATGTTCCGGGGAGCAGATAATGCGCTGATGCCCAATTGGCTGCATTTGCCGGTTGCATACCATGGTAGGTCGTCATCTATCGTTGTGTCAGGGACTAAATTCAAACGCCCTGCGGGTCAATTGCCAAATCGTGAAACAGGAATTCCTTTTTATGGTAAAAGTAAGGAAATGGATATTGAAGTGGAGATGGCATTTGTCATAGGGAAGCAGACACAGTTAGGCGAAACAATTGATGTTCATAGCGCAGAAGATTTTATTTTTGGAATGGTGTTGTTTAATGATTGGTCAGCGAGGGATATTCAACGATGGGAATATGTGCCATTAGGCCCATTTTTAGGAAAGAATTTTGCATCGACAATTTCGCCTTGGGTTGTGACCATGGAAGCATTAGAGCCATTTAGAACTGAAGGTCCAAAGCAAGAAACAGAGGTGTTGCCTTATTTAAAATCGATTGGTGATAGAAGTTTTGATATTATTATTTCAGCAGAATTGACAACAAAAGAAGGTGTCTCAACACATATTTGTACCACTAACTATAAGTATTTGTATTGGAATCCAAGTCAACAGTTAGCGCATCATACGGTCAATGGTTGCAATGTCAATATCGGTGATCTTATGGCATCCGGTACTATTTCCGGCAAAGAACGTACTTCATTTGGTTCAATGCTTGAAATTTCCTGGAAAGGAACTCAACCCATATTATTAGATGATGGCACAACCCGAACTTTTTTATTGGATGGAGACTCCATAACTTTAACGGCATATTCTGAAAAGGATGATATTAAAGTAGGCTTCGGACAAGCTATTGGCACTGTCTTGGATTAGAAATTGCAATATGAATTAGTTGCAAATGTAACTGATTGAATAATAGGTAGATATAATAAATAAAATGCTTATATAAAGATGAATGATGGTGCGGAGAATAACATCCACATGTTATTGGATAGTCCTGATCCTCATTATCGGGACTGGATCATGCAGAAACCTGAAAAAAGGTTTCATCAATTTGGTGGTTATTGCTTTTATGTGAAGGAGTGATGAGTGGGTGTTATTCAGATAGTAAGAAATAAATAGGCAAAACTATTTTATTCTTACTATCTGGAATACAATGCTTTAATTTTCAATGATATATTCTCCATTTATCAATTTAACAAGTTGAGCTCTGGGGAATCCGGAAGACTTGACAGACTCTATTATATCCATTGCTTCTTTTTTATTTTCAAAACCTGATAGGTAAAACGTCGTTAGGCTACCGCTTTTAACTTCTTCGATAAGTCCAAACTTTTTAATCTGTGAACCATTGAATAGTTTCGTATCTTGAAGTGTTGAAAGTCTAATCTTGTATTCAACTTTTGTTTCTGTCTGAATATTTGGTATGGTTGAATCCTTTATTTCTTGCTTTTGTTCAGGTATGTTATCCTCTTTTATTGTTTGAACTGGTTGTACCGGTTGTGTGGACTCAGCTTTAGGTGAAGGTTTTAAAGATTTAATAATTTTATTGTAATCATTATCTTTAACCTCAACAATAAAACCAATGCGTAATTCTGATGGAAGTTGTTCTCTTACAGCGGTTGCTTCTTCTTTTGAATTGTAGAATCCTAACCTTACTTTATTTAAATTATTTTCATTGACAACAAATATTTGACCTTTACCGGCTGTTTTTTCTTCATAAACTTTTGTATCTGTATTGCTAGCCGAAATTGCAGCCAACTGTATCGCATACCTAGTTTTGGCATTTTTATTTTCTTCTTCACTTGGAGGCGTTATGATAATAGGTTTGTTACTAACGGGATATTCTTTTTGTTGAATTTCTGTTGGAGAGACCTCCTTAGCATTTTGATTATGGGTTCTAGCTTTTTCGTCATTTTGATCCATCATTTTCTGTGCATCCGTAACCGAAGTTTCCGTTCCTTTAACAGATTCTATTTTCTTAGCGACATCTGTTTCTACATAGTCTGTAACACTACCTTGTACATCAACGTTGGTGTTTTCTGATATTTTTATGTTATCCATTGTGGCAGTCTGTTTTGTTGTAGGTTGTACGACTCCATTGGATTGTAATTGTATATCTTTAAGGATATCTGCAGGAACGGCTGAAAGAGTGGAGAATTTAACTTCTTTAGGATTGAAATAGGGACTTTTTGTTCTAATTAAATAAAATGATAAAGGTTCTAAAGCAATGGAGTAATAACCTTGGTCATCTGAAAATACATATTGCAACTCACCTGTAGCTTGATCTACAATGGAAAGTTCAACTTCAGTTGCCGGATTGCCTATTGCATCTACAACGCGACCTTTATAAAAAACACCTTCCTGTGATAAATATATGTCAATAGATTTTTTTAATCCCACGATTTCATTGTAATTAACAATAAAGGTTGTTGAATTGTAACCTACTTTGCCAATCTGAACGAAACAGTCTTCACCCGGAGGGACCGGCAAAATAATGCTTCCCTTGCTATTGGCATACATAGGATTTTTTCGACATCTTGAAAGATCCAACTTCGCACCTGATATGGGTTTTTTATCTTCGTTGGTTTTGATATTCAGTAGGATTAACTTTTTGTCATTAGTGACTTTAAATGCTTTGCCATTGACGCCATCCCTATCTGAAAGGAAGTATCCTGTTCTTGTTTTGTTGTCAAAAGTCATCGCATAATCATCCGCAGGGCTATTAATAGGGCTTCCTGCATTGATAATAAGTCTGCCTCTATCTTTTTCCATATCTGCTATAAAAATGTCCATGCGAGAAGCACCGTGACCATTGCTTGAGAAAAATAAAAGATTATCTACTAAAAATGGATATACCTCATCTTTATCGCTATTTACTTTAGGGCCTAGATTTCTCGGTTTGCTCCATTCTTTACCCCTATAGTCACAAACATATAAGTCAAATCCTCCATATCCGCCGGGCATATTGGAAGCAAAATATAACTTAGTGCCATCCGGTGAAATATAAGGTGTAGTACAGGAATAATCAGGACTATTGAGTTGAAATTCAAAATATTTACTAGCAAATCCGGTTTTATCTTGATAAGCAAACCAAATTTTGTTATTGAACAACTTTGCCGGGACATTGGTTTTTTTATCTCCATAAGAAATAGCTATCAATCCACCTTGATCTGATTTTGCAAAACCGGTAACATTACTTTTCCTTAAATTAAATCCGGATATAGGCGTATTAGCATCACTACCCAAAGAATACATGACTACAGCTTCATTATCCATTTGTGTATATATCCAATTCCCATTCAGAAACAATGGGCTGTATTCCAATGTTTCCTTATTCAATTCGGCTTTTTGTACCGTAAAAATAATATTGTCAGATTGTGCCATTAACGTGACTGTAAAAAAGCAGAATGCCACAAAAAAAACTGAGATAGTAAAGTTCTTGTTTGTCATATTATTGAATATTTAAATATATACTGCAAATATAATTAATATATTTTATATTATTTATTTTTTTAATACAAAATGTACCATGATTGCATTATCCTTATAACTTGAGGTGCCGGACCAAACCATATTCTTGCCTGTATTCTTGACAAACCATTCACTGACCTTTTCGTGTAAGTCATTGGGAAATATTGTAATTACCGGTGTTGTATTTTGCATTCTTCCTTTCCAAGTACCACCATCTTGTTTTCCGTCGATTATACTGGTAAAGCTACCGTCGCGATTAAAAGTATATTCTTCCTGGTCTCTGCGATATACCTTGTCCTCTCCGGCTAAAACCCGACCATCAACTTTCCAGTTCCGGTCAAACATAAATTGAAATTCATTTTCAAGTCGTGATTGTATTTCTTTCTTTTCTGTTTTAAAAGCAGCCTGATCTAATGGTAGAGTGGGGCGGAATACTTGAGTTTGTGGCGAATCAACAACTTTTACATATCCCGGTTCTTCATAATACTTGCTATTAGAAGCGGAATCACGTATGTGCGAAGAGCTATTTGTACTTGCTTGGTTGTTACTTTGTTGACATGAAGCATAAAAGAAAGTTGATAAAATAAGAAAAATGATTAATTTGTGAATAGACATAGTAATGTAATTAAAAATTAGTTGAAAGAGGGAGGCACATAACAGCATTGTGTTACATTTGTTTTCAAAACGAATAAAGGTAAACTATATTGAGTATAATGAAATCTTTTTTAAAGAATATTTTACAACAATTTAACAAGAATTTAGAAGAAATAATTCATTCAAATGCCAATTCAAAACGATTTTTAATTGGGGTGAGTGGCGGATCTGACTCTATGGCATTGTTGGAGATGTTTCATTTAAGTGGTTTAGATTTTGCTGTAGCTCATTGTAATTTCACTTTACGAGGCAATGATAGTGATTTGGATGAAGAGTTAGTGATTAACTATTGTAAAAATAATTCAATTGAATACTATCGAAATTCTTTTGCAACAAAAGATCTTTCAATACGTAATCACACTTCAGTTCAGGAAACGGCCAGGATGTTAAGGTATCAATGGTTTGAAGAATTGTGTCAAACGAATGGTTTTGAATATATTGTGACGGCACATCATCTGGATGACCATATTGAAACCTTTTTTCTAAATTTGGTTAGAGGCTCAGGGCCAAAAGGATTGCGGGGTATTCCTCTAAAAAATAAAAATATAATCAGGCCGTTACTTACATTTGAAAAGTCTGTATTAGAACAATTTTGTAACATTAATAAAGTTCCATATAGATTAGACATTAGTAATCAAGATAATAAATATAGAAGAAATTACATTCGTAATATTATATTGCCTTCATTTTATGGTGAATTTCCGGGTTTAAAATCAAATTTAACCCGAGTTATGTCGATTCAAAATGAATATTACAACTTTGTCGAGACAAAAGTTGATTTATATGTAAAACAAAATGTGCATCGCAACAATTATGGTTTTAAATTGGATTTAACCAAGGTCAAGGATTTAGATTTAACACCTTTTATCATCAAATCCTGGATGAAACAGTATGGTTTTTCAATTTCGGATGCGGAGGATATGGTCTTATGTATCAAGGAGAATAAAAGCGGTGCGAAATTTTATACTCAACATAGCATGGCAGTTAGTGACCGGCAGTGCATATTAATCTTGGACAAAGATATTGATTTGGGGTCTATATCTATTGAAATATGTAATACGAATTTACAATATGGTAATTATAAAATATATATAAAGTCCTCAGATAGTTTACCATTAGATAATGAAGTAAAAATATCATTAGGCTTTGAAGGACAACTTCTTACCATTAGGGCAAAACAAGATGGAGACAAAATAAAGTCAAAGGGAATGCATGGGCAGAAGCAAAAGTTGCAGGATATATATACAAATGCTAAGCTCGATTACCTTCAAAAGAAAACGCAGCCTGTTGTTGTTATTGGCAAGGATATTTTATGGATTCCGGGGATTAAGAAAAGTATGGATACGATCGATACCAATGAAGAGGGTTGGATTATTGGAATAGAATAAATCCGAATTGGGCAATAAAGGATTTGAAAAGTCTTACAGTGCTGATTTTATGTTAACCCTGAAGTATGAATCATTTCAATGGTTTACTCAAACCTTTGATAAGATTCGTATATAATTTATGTATTAGACAAATTCTGAGTTTGGTACAAATTTTGTTTTTAGAGACTTACGGCTATTGTATATAATATATTGATATCCTATATATTAACTTTATTTATACGATATTTATTAATCTTTTTATAATATTGCAGCTCCTATTAAATGGGTTTTAATGAAATTACATTTTGGAATTGTTGGTTTTGGGCATATTGGAAGAAAGCATTTGGCTTCCATTCAAAAACACACACAAGCAGTTGTTGTGGCGATATGTGATCCCAATGTCACTCAATCAGAAATTGAGAATATTCCGGTTTATTCTGATATTCATACTATGTTGTCACATCATCCGGAGATCGAAGTGGTCAATATATGTACGCCCAATGGGCTTCACGCTACTAATGCCATTGCTTGTATTTCAGAAGGGAAACATGTTGTTGTTGAAAAACCGATATGTTTGACAAAGAAAGATGCAGAAAGTCTTATTTTTCATGCATTAAATAAACATGTCAAAGTGTTTTGTGTGATGCAAAATCGATATACATCCAACGCTCGTTTTCTTAAGCGATTAATCGAAACCAATAATTTGGGTTATATACATGAGATTGATGTGCAATTAGTCTGGAATCGGGATAAGCGATATTATTTAAATCCGGATGGCAGTCGTCATTCTTGGCGGGGTAGCCTGGAATATGATGGTGGGCCATTATTTACTCAATTTTCTCATTTTGTTGACTTATTATATTGGCTTTTTGGTGATTTGACAATCGGATATGCCCAAAAATATAATGTACAACACCCTTATGTGCCTGAAATAGAGGACTCCGGATTATTTACTTTTAGAACAGAAAGCGGCGCACATGGAGTTTTTAATTATTCGATTAATGCACCATATAAAAACTTGATTAGCCGCGTATCAATTCTTGGAGAGAAAGGTGTCATAGAAGTAAGTGGTCAATATCTTGAAGTTATAAACCAGTATTATTCTGACAATCTATTAGAAAATCAATTTCCTATATTAGATAATTCTAATACCCATTCTTTGGTAATAAAAAATGTTATTGAAGCAATAAATAGTGGTAATAATATAGATACAAATGCAATGGAGGGTTTGAAAATAGTCGAAATTATTGAAAAAGTTTATCGGCAATAGTATTTATAAGCCAACGATGAGTGTATTCTTATTTTAGCAATAAATCTTTAATTTTTTTCCAAACCTGCTGATATATTTCAGTGATTTTGGGCGAAAAATTAAAATAGACGATGATGGGCCAAAAAAGTACTGTAAACACGATGGTTCTGATAGCTATTTGAAAATAAGGATTTTCTCCGGACGGCATGATAAATGCAATACAGCCACATATTCCGGCAAGAATTACAATATATAGATCTTGTATTGTAAATGGCCAAATACCAAATTTCTTTTTGACGTATAATAGTTTTGCCATATTGAAAAGGGTAAGCGATATTAAAGTAGCCAAAGCAGCACCGGATACTCCAGTCTGGTGGATTAGAAAATAATTCAAAATAGCATTCGATAATCCTAAGATAATCAATGCATAAAAATTGAATTTGTAGTATTTGCTATAACCTATGATCTGACTATTTAATCCGGTAGCCATATCCACTAATTTGGCTATGCCGAGAAAAACAACAACCCAGAATCCCGACCTGTATGCATCTCCGTTGCTCATAAGTAGATATACCGCATCCATATTAATGACAATTCCGGTAAACAAGAAGCTTCCCAATAAGAGCATGATGGTAGAAGAAGAAATGTATAGTTTGACTAATTTTCCTTCTTCCTTGCCGGTAATATATTTGGCGACAAATGGACTTGCTACGGAAATAATTGCAATCACAGGCATATTAATAAAATTTGCCATGCTTGAATGCATATTATATATAGAAATATAACTGAAATCCGGCAGAATAGCTTTGATCATTATTGTGTCGATATAAACAACCATTTGATTGCCAAAGACTCCGAGGATAGCAAATAAGCTGTAATTGGCAATTCTTTTGAGGCGGGATCTTGTCAGAAATCGGAAGGTTAAATGAAAACTTTGTTTCCTTAGATAGATAGTATATAGTATTAGAAGCAATAAGGCGATTATATAATTTGCTAATAAACCCCATATTACCATATCAACGGATATGTAACCTAGAATGTGTAATCCGATTAATAACGGTAGCGTTAGCTTGAGTAAAAACTCCTTTAATAATGCCGGAATTATTACTTTGGTGAAGTTGTTCAAATAGACATCTATTAAAGTACAGCCAGCTTGCAGTATTGTCAGAGGAAGGATATATTGAAAGTATTTGTCATATTTACCATTGTGTGACATAAAGTATTGACTAAACCAATCTTCACCAAAAATAAAAGCTAAGGCAAATAGAAAACTTCCTGTCAGGTATATTAATACTATGAAAGACAAAAAGCCATTATCTCGTTTGTCCTTAGTTTTAAATTCAGGATAGTTATTGATTGCAACTGCGCTAGAGCCCAATAAAATAAAGGGTGCAAACATCAATGAAGCCGTTAATAGGAACATACTTAAGCCGTGCAGTTCCATATCTAACGGATAGATATACAAAGTACTCAGCGTGCCGATAAGTGCACCTGCTACACTAATAATGATACGGACGATGGATTGTTTGCCCGGAGTATTGAACAAAATTATGCTGTTTTAATTACTTCCTTCTTTGATTCTTTATACTCGTTATAGATTGCTCCCAATAGTAATAAAATTAGAAGAATAGAACCAATGCGACCTATCTTTTGACCTAAATAATACGACGCCGGTTCAAACTTCATTTCTAACGTATGTTTGCCGGCTGGAACTTCTATACCTCTTAGTACGTAATTGGTTCTTACAATTCCCTCTTTGCGCTTACCATCTATATATACGTGCCATCCTTTATTTTCAGGATAATAAACTTCAGAGAATATGGCAAATTGTGGACTTGATGCTTGGTATGTATAAGTCATAGCGTCCGGAATATATTTGGTCATTTCGATTGTGGCTTTTTCATCATAAATCAATCCATTTTCTTTGACGGACGATTTAAATGACTTATTAACGACAGCACTATGGGCGTTGGTAGTGTCACCGAGCCCATCGAGTTCCTGTTGAGGCGTGTCAACCCACTTGATATCCTTGGCAAACCACGCATTCCCCATTGCATTCGGATTTTGTTGTGCAAATAATTGTTCTCCCTGTCCTCCAATAAAATATTTTGCGTTAAGCATATTGAAAACTTGAAAATGATCTTTTGGATTGGACAAGTATTTTTCAATGACATCTTGATATATAGCAAGTTTTGCTGCGTGATAACCACCTATGCTCTTATGGAAATTACTAAGATATGCATCTTGAAACATATTGGTTGTAAAGTCAGCAACTCGATAGCTTAATCCCTTGTCTTTCATTATTTCGGTATCCACATTTCTTGGTTCTTCAGCTTGAGAAATTTCTGATGGATAAATAAATTTAGAATTGGGCAAATACCGCTTATCTACACTAATTAAATCCGTAAAGATTAAGAAAGATACAACACTAAGAGCAAGTATTTTACTCCATTGATTTTTTGCATATAAAAAGAAGAATCCACCAAAAGCGGCAATATACAGGAAGGTTCGCCATACATCACTCTGTACAACTGACGACCTATCTAAATACAATGCAGACAACAAAGCCGGAAAATCTTTCAATTTATCATCGGTGGGTGATGATAATGTATGGATCCAGCCCTGATAAAAACCTATCAAAAGAATGATGGCACCGGGTATAAGTGTATATTTTACAGCTTTTAACTGAGATTCTTTTTCCGAATCAAGAAATGCTTTTAGCCCAAGCATCCCAATTAACAATAGGATAAAATGGGCTAAGTTGATAGCCATTGATACGGCTCTAAACTTATTGAACATCGGAAAATGGTCAAAAAGAAAATAATTTAAAAATTGGAAGTGACTTCCCCAACTCAACATTATTAATAATAGAATCGAAGCTAAACCCCACCACCTAAGCCAGCTTTTTAAGCTAAAGAAACCAAGGAAAAATAGCATTACTACCATTATTCCCCAGTACCAAGCCCCTGCGGTGAATGCCTGTTGCCCAAAATATTTAGAAGTTGCTTGAGCCAACTGTTGCGCCTGCTCCGGGTTGCTCATACTTTGCAAGGCTCGTAGAGAATTTGATTCTGGATCGCTTACAAAAAAAGCAGAACTTTCTCCGCCCAAGAAATTAGGGATGATATGTGTCATGGATTCCGGAATGCTGAGTGACCAGCTAAAGGCATAATCTTTGTCTAAACCTTCTGTGGGTTTGCCTTCTTTGGCGATTAATGATTTTCCACGTATTGTTTCTTCTGAATATTCTTTGGTGGTTAGCAATTTGGGTAGATTGGGTAAGACTCCTATTATCGATGAAAGTACCAATAGTCCTGTTCCGATTAAAAAAACTTTCGTTTCTTTTGCTTTAAGTAGATGAATTCCTACACCTAACACAAATAATCCTACTAAAAAGGCAAAATAATAACTTATTTGAGGGTGGTTTGTCATGATTTGGAGATTGACAAATAAGGCTGTCAGTGCAGCACCTAAAATATATTTCTTTTGATAAATGAGCCATAAACTTCCAAAAGTCGGAGGAAGAAGAGCCAAAACCATGACTTTGTTGACGTGCCCATTGCCTATTAAGTGCATAAAAGAAGTACTGAGGCCAAAAAGTATGGAGCCTGCCAATGCATACTTCCAATTAAATCTAAAGCACAACATCATGAAGTAAAATCCCAGACAACATGCAAAGAGCAATCCGGTGGGGCTGGATATCCCTTTACCCAACTGCATCGTTGAATAGACCAGCCTTGGAACAAAATCAAACGTTTTACCATTTGCACCAAAAATCTGATAAGAAGGCATACCGCTAAACATAGAATTGGTCCATAATATTTCCCGGTCTTCTTCTGCCATAAATTTTCTGATTTCGGTCTGCATACTTAAAGAATGCTGTACGTCACTCTGTGGAAGAACTTTATTTTCAGCGTTTTCAGGTAAAAAGTAAAAAATACAAAATAAAGCGATAGCTATCACTGATGCCAGATGAGGCCAAACTTTACTAAAGACACTTTTCATATAATCTATTGAATTAAAAGATAAAGATAAATCTTTACTTTGTATTTGTCGATTTGAGTGTATTTTTGTTAAAAATTATTTCTTTGGAACGTCCTTTTCTTTCTATTATAACTGTATGTTACAATGCGGCAAGTGTATTGGAAGATACTATTAAGAGCGTAATTGAACAAACCTGTGATGATTATGAGTACATTGTAATCGACGGAGCATCTAAGGATGATACACTCAATATCATTGAGGAATACAATGAGTATATTACACGATGGATTACTGAAGCTGATAAGGGGATTTATGATGCTATGAACAAAGGTATCGAATTAGCACAAGGTAAGTTTATCTGGTTTCTTAACGCCGGAGATACTGCCTTTGATCGATATGTAGTACAGCAATTGAAAGAATCAGCAGGAGAGCATGATGTACTATATGGTGATGTGATGATTGTTGATTCAGAAAGAAAACCATTGGGGTTGAGGTCTGAAATAACGGTTCATCACCTTCCTTCTCATTTGGCAAAGAAAGATATGCAACGTGGGATGATAGTATGTCATCAGGGATTTATTCCTTTGCATCATTTAGCGCCTTTTTTTATCCAAAACAATTTAAGTGCTGATATTGACTGGACAATCAGGATATTAGATCAGGCAAAATCTGTTTTTAAAGTAGATTTTGTTTTAGCCGAGTATTTAGCCGGTGGAGTTTCAAAAAAGAAATGGAAGAAGTCCCTTCTTGATCGATATGATATTTTAAAAAATCACTTTGGCTTTACACGAACGATATTCAATCACGTCTTGATTATTGGAAGAGCTATAATCCATAGAATTAAAAGAGGCAAAAAGAGTCATTATTAGTATTCTTAGATTCAAGAATTTGAAAAAATGCCTTTAGTTATAAAATAATTAATTCCAATCGGCATAAAAAGAGGTATTAAGCGTAAAATGTGAAACGACTTTGTACATTTGCACAGTTTTATGGAGGTATTTTACAATTTAGATAATTTATCCGGGCTTAAGAATGCTGTTGTTACCATCGGTTCCTTTGATGGCGTGCATTTAGGTCATAAAACATTGATAGAACAAATTACCCAGTTGGCAAAGGAGCATAACGGTAATTCTGTGGTAATTACGTTTGAACCGCATCCCCGTTTAATTCTTGAGAAAAATCCGGTTAATTTTGGATTATTAACCAGTTTGGATGAAAAAATAAAGTTGATTGGAGAATGTGGCGTTGATTATATGGTCATTGTTCCTTTTAATTTGATTTTTGCCCATCAATCTGCTGAGTCATATCTGAATGACTTTTTAGTTCAAAAAATTAAACCTAAGACTATTGTTGTCGGATACGATCATAGATACGGAGAAGGCAGGCAAGGAGATTTTGCCTTGATGAAAAAAGTGATGGAGCCACTTGGGATTCATGTCATCGAAATCAACCCTAAATTGATAGATGAAATCACTATTAGTTCTACAAATATTCGCAAAGCGCTGAAGGAAGGAAATTTACCTAAGGTCAACGCTTTTCTCGGTTATGAATATTTGATCCTCGGCAAGGTTGGTCATGGAGATAAAATTGGTAGAACCCTTAATTTTCCTACAGCCAATTTAATTTTACAGGAAAGTCATAAATCACTTCCATTAGATGGGATTTATTTGTCGAAAGTTAAAGTGCGTGAAGTTGAGTATTTTGGACTGACTTATATTGGTAAAAGACCGGTTGTTGGCGTTGAATTGTCTAAGGTTGTTGAAGTTTATATTTATGATTTTGACGAAAATATTTATGACCTTGATATTGAAGTTAGACTGATCGAGTTAATACGTGAAGATGAAGTTGTTGAAGACTTTGATGCATTGCGTAAAAAGATGGAGGCAGATAAGGTTAAAGGAAGAGCAATGATTGCAAAGCTCACTGCGTCAAAGTTAAAAGATATTGCAGTAGTTGTATTGAATTACAATGGAGTCAATCATTTAAAAAACTATTTGCCTGAATTAATCAAGTATTCTCCGGAAGCTGAAATAGTTGTAGCGGATAATGCTTCTACCGATGGGTCTTTAGACTATCTGAATGAATTTGATGACCAAATTACAGTAATAAAATTGGATTCTAACTATGGATTTACCGGTGGATATAATAGAGCAATTGCCCAATTAAACCACAATTTTATACTTTTACTGAACTCTGATGTGCGTGTTACGCCCAATTGGTTACTTCCTCTTATAAGTCAAATGAAATCCGATGATTATATAGGCGCTATCCAACCTAAAATGCTGAATGACAGGAATCCGGAATACTTTGATTATGCCGGTGCGTCGGGTGGTTGGATAGATGTATTGGGATATCCATATTGTCGTGGCAGGATATTTGACACCATTGAGCGAGATCAATCTCAATACAACAATTGTGAAGAAGTTTTCTGGGCTAGTGGAGCAGCATTTCTTACACGTAGTGAGCTTTATAAGAAATTAGGTGGATTGGACGATGATTTCTTTGCACACATGGAGGAAATTGACTTGTGCTGGCGAATGAAAAATTTAGGTTATAAAGTATTGGTAGAGCCTGCATCTAGCGTTTATCATTATGGTGGAGGCACCTTAGATGCTACTTCTCCATACAAAACTTATCTTAATTTTAGAAATAGCCTTTTTGTCCTTTTAAAAAATGAGAAGGAATTTGTTTTTTGTAAAATCTTTGCTCGTTTAATATTGGATGGGGTAGCGGGAATTCGCTTTTTAGCCCAAGGCAAAATTTCTTTTGTTTATGCTATTTTAAAAGCGCATTTACATTTTTACACTCGAATGAAATTATTCTTAAATAAAAGAAGAGAAAATATTAAAATGTATAAAAGTCACCAAATCAATAACAAAGGACGAATAAGTCAACTTATCATTTGGCAGTATTTTGTCAAGAAGAAAAAATTCTTTTCAGAATTATAAGGATAACCAATGAAATTAGAAATTATATATGAAGACCAATCTTTGGTTATCGTCAATAAACCTTCTGGGATTTTGACCATCCCCGATCGGCATAATCCTGAAAAGCTCAATGTTCAAGATATGTTGACACGACAGTTTGGCAAAATATTTACTATACACCGACTGGATAGAGAGACATCAGGGATCATCTGCTTTGCAAAAACTGCTGAAGTCCATGCTGCGTTGAATCAGATGTTTCAAGAGCGCAATGTTGAGAAGACATATTTGACTGTCGTTTCCGGTAACCTATCAGAGGAGGAAGGGATTATTAAAACAGGGTTATTGCCCGACCCTCAGAATCCCGGTAAGATGAAGGTAGATAGACATGGAAAGTTGTCTATAACAACGTATAAAGTTGTGGAACGGTTTAAAATGTGTTGTTTGGTCGAAGCCGGTATTATGACGGGACGGATGCATCAAATTAGGGTCCATTTTAAACACCTGGGACATCCTTGTTTGGTGGATAAATTATATGGGAAGAATGAAGCTATTTTTATAAAAGATATAAAGTTGCATAATCTTCACCAATCAAAGCATCAGGAAGAGATTCCCCTTATTGCTCGAACAACCCTACATGCATCATCATTGGCATTTAAACACCCAATAACCGGAATGCAGGTATCTTTTCAAGCACCATTGCCCAAAGATATGAAGGCATTGATCAATCAATTAAAGAAATGGGCTTGAGGCTGTAGCATCCAAATTAATTGAAAAACTAATCAAAGCGGCATATTGCCATGTTTTCTTCTCGGTTGGGTTTCTGTCTTATTTTGCAGCATAGCAAATCCTGAAATTAATTTTTTACGGGTAATTGACGGCTCTATCACTTCGTCAATGAAACCTCTTGCAGCAGCTCGATATGGATTGCTGAAATTGTCAGAATATTCTTCCTCCTTTTCCTTTGCTTTAGATATTGGGTCGGCGGCGGAAGATATTTCTCTTTTGAAGATGATTTCACTGGCGCCTTTGGCTCCCATAACAGCGATTTCAGCGGATGGCCACGCATAATTGAGGTCTGCTCCGATGTGTTTTGAATTCATGACATCATAGGCTCCTCCATAAGCTTTGCGGGTGATAACGGTTATCCTTGGAACAACAGCATCACTGAAAGCGTATAATAACTTGGCTCCATTTGTAATAATGGCATTCCATTCTTGGTCAGTTCCCGGTAAAAATCCCGGTACGTCAACTAATACAAGTAATGGTATGTTGAAACAGTCACAAAATCTGACAAATCGAGCTGCCTTAACGGAACAATCCACGTCTAATACTCCTGCTAAACTCATCGGCTGATTTGCAACTACACCAATAGACTTACCTGCAAGTCGAGAAAAGCCTACAACAATATTCTCTGCAAACTCTGGATGTATCTCAAAAAAACTTTCCGTGTCAACAATTTCTTTGATTACATCCTTCATGTCATAAGGCTTATTGCTGTCTTCGGGAACAATAGAAATCAATTGTTCCCTTATTTCATTTCCATCCTTGTATGGAAAGTCAAATGGTAGGTCAATGCTGTTCTGAGGTATATAGCTCAATAATTGTTTTAACTTTTGAATACAGTCCACATCATCAACAGCAGTTAAGTGAGTTACACCCGACTTGGTGGCATGTGATATTGCACCTCCCAGCTCTTCAGCAGTAACATCCTCGTTGGTTACCGTCTTTACAACATTGGGTCCTGTGACAAACATATAAGAAGTTTGCTCGACCATAATTATAAAGTCTGTAATTGCCGGACTATATACCGCACCACCGGCACAAGGTCCCATAATAGCTGACAATTGAGGAATCACACCACTTGCTCTGGTATTTCGATAAAAAATATCTGCATAACCTCCCAAGGAATTTACTCCTTCTTGTATTCTTGCTCCACCCGAATCATTAAGCCCAATAATAGGGGCGCCGTTTTTTACTGCAAGGTCCATTATTTTACATATCTTTTCGGCATGTGTCTCCGAAAGTGAACCTCCGAAAACAGTAAAATCTTGAGAATATACGTAAACTAATCTTCCATCAATCTTACCAAAGCCGGTAATTACGCCATCGCCCAGATATACCTCCTGATCTAATCCAAAATCAATGGATCGATGTTCCACTAATTGTCCTATCTCTTCAAAGGTGTTTTTATCAAGAAGTAAAGTAATCCGTTCGCGTGCGGTCAATTTGCCCTTTGAATGTTGACTGTCAATTCTTTTTTGCCCACCTCCTAAAAGTGCTTTTTCTTTCTTTGCGTTAAGTATGCTTAATTTATTTTCTTTCAACATTTTTATTTTAACTGATTGGCATATTGCATGTATTTCGCTGCGGCATCCGGATTTCCACTATTTTGCATGATTTGAGCGCCTAACAAATAGGCTTGTTTGAAATTCGGGGCTTGCTCGATAACTCTTTGTAAGTCGTCCAATGCAGCACTATAATTTTTCTGGTTATCCATAATCATGGCACTATAAAAGAAAGCAGTTACGTTTCGTTTGTTCAATTTTTTACACTGATCAATGTAATCGTATGCTCCTCTAATATTACCTTGTCTGATCAAAATTAGCCCTTTGGCAAGCAGAAAATCTTCATAATTTGGGGCTAAGGCTAAGCCTTTGTCAGCCCATACATTTGCTTGAGCTAAAGAATCCATGTTAATGTATGAATTGATCAATTCGGTTAATGCTATTTCATTTTTACTATCACGTGTAACTGCACCCAGGAAATATTGCTTTGCCTGATTGAGATTCATTGTTTTCAAAGAATTTAACCCTGCATAAGTCAACGTATCCATATACTTGGATAATGCACCTACCATAACACCATCAACTTTTACAGAATGGATTAATTCTTGAGGAGGCCACGAACCGTTTTTGATTAAATCACTATCTATAAATCTCGGAATAGACAAATAATAGTCTGCTTTTTGCTTATACCTATTTTTAAAAGAAGCATATAAAACCTTCACATTGGGCGCATAGCGTTCAAAATAATGCTTTACCGGATCTATACTATTTGTACATACAATTACTTGTTCTCCTTTTTTTATTCTTTCATCATTTTTTATCAACCAAAGGGACAATTCCTTCATCGAATTCATCCAATAATCTGTTTCGTATTCTCCATAGGCTTTTTTAATGCCCCCTGATAACTCATTAAAATAAATATATTCATTGGGGTGTGCGGCAATCATAAACCGTAATGGCAACAATAACAAGATGCCCAACAATGCAGGAACAACCCATTTAAACATAGATTTGAACAATGAAAAAACAAGCATCGCCCAACCCATGGCCGCTAAAACGTTGATCATCGGCATTAAAAACATAAAATGCCTGATGCCATCGTATAAAGAACTGTGCTTATATACTGCATATACGACCGGGAAAATACCAACAAACCCTACAAATGCAATGGGTAACCAAGCATTTGCTTTAACAATAGATTTTAGACGGATAAAAAATAATACAAATCCAACTAACACACTGATTGGAATAGCCATACTTAACCATTTTGGGATATAGTACCATGGTATTTCGTCTGACCATAAAGCTCTACCTTCAAATAACATCCTTATTGCTACATCAAAATTTGACATTACTTTCAATGCACTAAGCGTATTAGTTATAGGCGCAGAATGTGAATAAGGAAAGAATATCAAACCAAGAAAAAATGATACTATCCCTAAAGCAATTGATTTTCCTAATAATGCTATGATATTAAGTCCTGAATCCTTAAACTCTTTTCGCTTAATATATAGGTTTGTAAGTGTGTATAAACCAAAGTATGCCATGAGCAGTAAGCCGCCGACACGTATATTCAGTGCCATTGACATGGATAAGCCAAGGAAAATGGCTGCTTTCCAATTCCACTTTGGCAAAAAGGAGTTGAATCGTATAATTCCTAAAATAGACATTACATAGGCTAATGCAAAGGGTATATCCTTGGGATTATTCATGCTGTCTCCAAATATCCTTGGCGATAAGACTGTCAATAACATGGCTAAAAATGCTACCAACCAACTACGACTCAATTGCCTTGCCAATAATCCCGTAAAAATCATCAGTCCTGCCCCAAATAATGAATTCAAGAAATGCCTTATTGTATATGGATCTGACTTTGGCATGTTTTCATACACCATGGCAGCACTCGCATCAAACAATGCTCCGTATAAATACAAATTTTTATAGGTACGATATGTTGTATCAACGCCGCCGGATTGAAGATATTTGAGTACATTTTCCCCATTCTGTTTATGCACAAGCTCATCTCCGGTAATACCGAAATCAAAACTGAGTATAGGCATGCCAATTAATAATACGAATGAAAGTCCAATAAATAATTTTTTGAAAAGGTCTTCCTTATAACTCCAATTCATGATTACATTTTCTTTTGATTCCATTTTTTAATTGTGTTAATGGTTATAAACTACTTTTTCCAAATTCCTATTAGAGATTTTCCAAATAATCTTAAAATAACTGGGTCTATAATCTTGGAAAGCGGTATTAGATTTTTGTCCCATAATCGTATGTTTTCAGGAGAAGGGACAGGTTTTTTTAAAAATAATTTATTTACAACGGAGGCGAATAATCCCAAACTATCATAGTAGTCCATCTTTACCTTCGTTACTTCTGTTCCTATGGCTAAATTGTTTAACATTTCCTTGTTGTAACGCCTATAGTGACCAATGTTTTTGTCAAATTCGTTGTATAACCAGTTGAAGGCAGGTACGAGAATAATTAGATGTCCACCTTTCTTTAATTTCTTTATTGCATTTTGAAACTCCAGTAAATCATGTTCAATATGTTCAATCACATCGATATATAAAATAGTATCAAATAGTATATCATCTTGAACATCATCTAAAGTGCCATGTAAAACAGTGACTTTTTGTGCAAATGGATTTCCGATTATCTCTGTTTCTATTTGATTCGCCAATTCAGCATCCGGTTCTATTGCAAGCCAAGAATTGGTATTCGCATTTATTAGAGCGGTAGTTGTTCCACCAAGACCCGCACCCACCTCACAGACATCACCTTTAATAAATCCTTCGATAGCCTTACTATAATAAGATTTCCAGTTGCGGGCATACTTAAAAAGCTCTAATTCATTACCAATATATTCGATATTAGACATTTAATTTATATTGATTTAATGAGCGAATGTAATCCAAATGGTTGAGAGCCGGAATAAAATTCTTTTGAACCCTTGCGTTTAAAACCATAAAGGTGAGCAGTAATGAAAAGAAAAAAGATTGTAACATAATCATTAATAAACCTATTGAAATAGTTGACGTCCAGCCCGGAATGGCATAACTGCCAAATAGTTTCAAACTTATTAGAATACAAAACATAGCAAAGGTAATAAACATCAATGCAACAGAAAATAACAGCAATCTAACAGAAACAATGTCAATGTTGACCGTGATGCTACTAATCCCATGTTGTACCAAAGAAACCAAGCTCATCTTGGATTGTCCCTGATACCTTTTTCCCCTATCAATAGGCACACTGATATAAGGTATTCTAGATCGCATTATTCCACCCGGAAAATGATTCCATATTTCAGAAATAAAAACCAAATGTGAGAGTTGGTTTTTGGGAATTAAAACAAAATTACCAAAGGAAATTACATAGCCGCTCAATATTTTGAAGACGACCTTGTAAATTTGGTACATATACTTAAATAAATAGCTTTCTTGACGGCTTCGTCGTTGTGCAAATATTATTTTCTCTCCGTTCAGGTCAGCATCCATCAGTTTGATGATGTCTGTAGGTTTGTCTTCTCCGTCGGAATCCATAACGATGACATAGTCCGGATTAAATACATCATTTACTATGGATATTCCACAAGCTATTGCCTTTTGGTGACCCAAATTTCTTTGGAGTTTTAATATATAAATATCCTTGTTGTTTAAAAGTATTGTTTTATCTAGCTCAACGGCATGGTTGCTTTGAAAATGATCCGGAATTTTTTGTGTACTTCCGTCATTGACTGCTAACAAAGAAAAAGTATGCGACAAGCCGTCAAAAACCTCTATCAGCTCCTTATATAAGATTTCAAGGCATTCCCAGTCATTAAAGACAGGTGTGACAATACATATTTTCTTGTTTGGTTCCATAAGAAGGCGCAAAATAAGAAAAACAAAACTTTTGTGGGATATTTTGTAGATGCATTTAAAAAGAATCGATTAAATATTTATTTTATTTAAATATTAATTATTGAAATTTGATGATTAGAATTATTATTTGATTGCTTTTTCAATCATTTAAGTCTTTAGACAAGGTTTCCCAAAAGATATTTATGGATTTCATTTATGACTCGTAATCAATGGTTTACAGAAGCCATTGAAACGATTCGTACATCGGGATTAACCCTCATAATCAGCACTATACGGTTTTATAAAACCTTTACTGCTGAATTACATCTAACTTAATCGCAATAAGTTGATTATCAAATATTTGGGAACATATAAATTCGTGACTATTTGAATTTCAACACAACAAACAGTTAGCAATATATTTCTTAAAGAAACTATTGTACCTTTAATAAGAATTCGGGTAAAAAGTAGTATTTATATCATAAATATTACATACTTAGAAAACCTTTTAATCTTCTTTGTGTTTACAGAAAATGGAAATTAGTGTTTCAGAAATTAGACAATTATTAACAAGCATCAAGGATCCAAAAACCGGGCAAAATATTGTCGCATCAGGTCTTTTAAAGGATATTGTGCTGAATGGTGAAGAATTGCAGGTTTTAATATATTCCAATACCTTGGATAGTACGGATAAGGGTAATTTACATCAGGCGATTGTTTTCAGTGTCCAATCTTCCTTTCCGGAATTGGATGTTGATGTGCACATGGTTACTCGTTCAGCTGATTTAGTCGGAAAACCATCGCCTTTACCTCAGATCAAGAACATTATCGCAGTTGCCTCCGGTAAAGGTGGGGTTGGAAAATCCACGATCTCTGTAAATTTGGCTTTTGCATTAAATAGATTGGGATTCAAGGTCGGCTTGTTAGATGCTGATATTTATGGACCTTCTTTGCCTACAATGCTTGGATTGAAAGGGCAGCGACCATCTGTAACGGACGTATATGGAAAAACAAAACTGGTACCAATAGATGTCAATGGCGTACAGACAATGTCCATTGGAAATATTATTGAGCCCGATCAGGCTGTAGTTTTAAGAGGTCCGCGTCTGACGGGTATTATCAAACAATTTATTGAAGATACGGTATGGGAAGAATTGGATTTTATGATTGTTGATTTACCTCCGGGAACAGGAGATATTCAATTGACTTTAGTGCAGACCGTCCCGCTTTCCGGTGCAGTAATTGTTACAACTCCGCAGGAAGTAGCTTTTGCAGATGCGCTTAGAGCTATGAATATGTTTAGGATGGAACAAATTAGCGTACCTATTGTAGGTGTCGTGGAAAATATGGCTTGGTTTACTCCGGAAGAGTTGCCTGATAGCCGCTATTATATCTTTGGTGAAGGTGGAGGTGAAAGACTTGCAAAAGAAAGTAAGTCTTCAGTCTTAGGACAAGTGCCTATAACTATGGGGTTGCGAGAATCAGGCGATCAAGGAATAGCCTATAGAACAGATATTAATGGCGGCAACTCAAAGTTATTTGAAGAAATAGGAAAAAACCTTATCTTGCACTTAAATAAAGTCCTTGAAAATCAAGGTAAAGCAAAAATAGTTGAAATCAAATCTTAACCATGGAAGATTTAAAGTTTAGAGTAGAATCGGCACTCAATGAAATAAGACCTCATCTTCATGTTGATGGAGGAGACATTGAAGTTGTGGAGATTATTGATAATAGCAAATTGATTGTCAGGTGGTTAGGTAACTGTGGTATGTGCAGCATGTCAGCAATGACACTAAAAGGTGGAGTTGAACAAGTTCTTAAGCATAGAGTGCCTGAAATTACCAGTATTGAAGTACAGGAAGGCTTGCCCAATTAAATATTACTTATTCAATGAATCTTAATAAGTTAACTGAAAGGATACTTGCTAAAGGTAGCTTTTTATGTATAGGTCTAGATCCTGATATTAATAAAATACCGGATAGTTTCCATAATTTTGAAGATCCAATTTTTGAGTTTTGTAAAATGGTTATCGATGCAACGCGTGAGCATTGTGTTGCTTATAAGCCCAATACAGCATTTTTTGAATCACAGGGATCCGGTGGGTGGAATAGCTTAGAAAAAACAATCAATTATATAGGTAATGAACACTTTGTCATAGCAGATGCAAAAAGAGGCGACCTTGGCAATACAACTGAAAAATACGCAGAGGCATTTTTTAAAAAATTAAATGTTGATGCGATAACTCTTTCACCTTATATGGGGCTTGATTCAGTTGCTCCCTATTTTAAATACAAAGACAAATGGATTATCCTGCTTATAAAAACATCTAATCCCGGAAGTAAGGACTTTCAAACACTGATGGTTGGGGAGAATGAACCACTTTATATAAATGTCCTTAGAAAAGCAATGACTTGGGGCAAAATAGAGAATACGATGTTTGTCGTAGGAGCTAATAATTTAGAAGAATTTATTGAAATTAGACAATTAGCACCTCATCACTTTATGCTGGTACCCGGATTTGGTGCGCAGGGTGGAAAGTTGAAAGATATAAAACCTTATTTATCAATAGAGACAGTTGGTGTCTTAGCCAATTATAGCCGTCAGGTGATATATGCCGGAGATTATAACGCTGTTAATAGGGCAGCAAGAGAAATTCATGATGAGATGAAAGATATTTTACTTTATTTGAAATGATGTAATTATTTCTTAATCAATATCATACACTTATTAGTTGCAATTAAAAATATAATCGACGTGGATTGGGTTTAATCCAAATTCAATAAATGACAAATGCAGATTCGATTTACGACTCGTAATCAATGGGTTATTGAAGTTATTGATACGATTCGGCTTTCGATATTATACTCATAATCAGCACTATAAGGTTTTTCAAAACCTATACTGTTGAATTCGTTTTTAACCGTACAATCCGCCATTGATAGAAATAACCTGTCCGGTAATGTATGAAGATTTGTCACTTGCCAAGAATGAAACTAAACTAGCTACTTCTTCCGGTTGACCAAAGCGATTCATCGGTATTAGGGGAATCAGTTCGGATTCATTTAAATCCGATGTCATATCAGATTTGATAAAGCCGGGAGCAATTGCATTAACAGTGATATTTCTTTTAGCCAATTCCTGAGCCAATGCCTTTGTAGCGCCAATTAATCCTGCTTTGGAGGCCGAGTAATTGGTTTGTCCCGGAAGTCCTTTTAAACCGGATAAAGAGACCATGTTGATGATACGGCCCGACCTATTTCTTACCATCAAATGAGAAATGATTTTGGTTGTATAAAAGAATGAATTTAGATTGGTATCGATGACATTTTCCCAATCTTCATTGGGCATAAATATCAATAAGTTATCTTTTCTAATACCGGAATTATTGACTAAGACATGAATTATTGCTTCCGGATTGTCCTTAATCCAGCTATTAAGACACTTTTCGGTTTGAATCGGGTCAGAAACGTCATATTTTAACAAACAATGATGCCCGCCAGTTGCCATTAACAGGTTGAGAAGCTCGTTGGCAGCGGCGTCATTACTCTTATAATTTATTATCAGGTTATATCCATCGGCTGCCAATTGAAGGCATACAGCTCTGCCAATTCCACGGCTACCACCGGTTACTAATGCATATTTCTTCATATTGGTAATTTAAAAACGCATTTCTTTTAATTTTCGATTTGCTTGATTGATAATGTCTGACAATGGTTTGTCATCCTTAACAGGTGGAATAAACTCTTTAATTTTATTGTAAAAATTATTTGTTGCAGGAGCTAGCTTATCTTGAATCGAAAGGTATTCAATAGCAGTATTTACAGCCATTAGATGGATTGTGATAACTTCAAATGAGTTTTCAATAACTTTACGAGCCATCATAGCTGCATTGCTTCCCATGCTGACAATATCCTGATTGTCTTTGTTGCAAGAAATACTATGGAGGTACATAGGGTAGGAGAGTGTTTGATTCTCAGCTGTGGTAGATGTGGCAGTAAATTGTGCTCCTTGGAGACCGAAATTAAAGCCTAATTTTCCTAAATTGACAAAAGGCGGAAGTTTTTGGTTTAAATGATCATTAAGGAGGAAGTTTAATTGTCTCTCCATGAGCATTGAAAGCCTCGTAATGGCTATTTTTATTTTATCCATCTCCAGAGCTACATAATCACCATGGAAATTACCACCATGGAAAACATATTGATGTTCGGTAGATATTATCGGATTATCATTGACTGAATTAACTTCATTGATTAAGACTTTTTCTGCATATTCAATTGTATCCCATATCGGCCCTAATATTTGAGGCACACATCGCAATGAATAGTATTCCTGCACTTTATCATTTAAAATATATTCATCCGGTATGTTATTGTAATATATGCTTTCACGTTTTCTAATGCACTGACTATCTGTTAGATATTCACGCATGTAACTTGCTACAATCTTTTGACCGGCATGTTGTTTTACATCATTTAAGGCTTGAGCAAAATGGTCATCAAATGAATTTACAATTTCATTAATCAGGCAAGTCGCCATTATGGCTATTTTGGATAACTGCTTTGCCCTGATAATATTAATCAGTCCGATGCCGGTCATAGCCGATGTACCATTAATAATAGCCAAACCTTCTCTGGATACGATTTGAATGGGATTTAGTTTTTTTGTTTTAAATAATTCTTTCGTATCGATTATTTTTTGATCGAAAGAACAACGACCTTCGCCAATCAATACAAGCGCTACCTGAGCCAATTGAACCAAATCGCCACTTGCCCCTACACTTCCATGTTCATAAATTTGCGGGTAAATACCCATGTTGATAAATTGTACTAAAAGTTCAAAGACTGAATGGTGAATGCCACTATATCCTAATACTAAGGTGTTTAATCTCGATAATAAAATACTTCGTACAACTGAATCCGGGAGAAGGTTGCCACTACCGGTGCAATGAGATCTTATTAAATTTAATTGTAATTCTTCTCTTTCATCATCATTAATACGATATTGTGCCATCGGACCGAAGCCGGTATTGATTCCATATATAATTTTATTATCGGAAAATTTTTGTAAAAAATCACAATTGACCTTACACCTACGTAAAGCATCCTGGTCAATATTTACAGCTTTTCCATTAAATACTATTTCTTCAAAATCGCCTATTTCTAAAGGTTTGCTTCCTAGTAATATCATTTTCAACCTTTCTTATTTTTTAGAGATGCAAATGTATAAAATATTAAATAGATATTATTAGTCTAAAAAAGCTATATCATGAACTATGGATTGTTCCTAATTTGTCATAGTAAAAGGGTGTATCTTAGGTGGATTGTGAAAATACAGATGGTGAAGACTGATAATGTATTGAAATATTTTACCTAATGTTTAGGAATATCTAAGTAGCCCCTCCAGGAATCGAACCTGGATCAAAAGTTTAGGAAACTTCTATTCTATCCGTTGAACTAAGGGGCCCAATTGCGCAAATATATCATTT
>JAGPCT010000081.1 GCA_018057925.1 Saprospiraceae bacterium | reverse complement strand
CATCATACTGCTTGAGAATACCCACAATCTGGGTCTCCGTGAATCTTGATTTTTTCATAATTGAACAGTTTAAAGTTAGACAAATTGTCTACTTTTAAACTGTCCGATTTATAGGGAAGGCTACATTAGGGCTCGGGCAAATAGGTCTTCCAGCAAGCGTAGGACAACAACTTCAAATAAAAACATTAAGCAATGATTGCAATAAAATCAATATTAAATGATGAAAGAATTAACGCATATAATGTGTTAGTGGAAATAAACGTTGGCGAATACCTGAAGTTTGCCAGAAATATTATTGACAACAATGAATTTCAGAGGAAGAAAGTTATAAAATCAAAAATAAAGGAAATTCTTAAAGATGATCTTCTTCGTAATTGTCTTATACCTTCAATTGTTTTAGCTGTTTCAAATGAGACCATTAAAACCATAAAGGATGAAAATGATTTTGAATCTTCTGAAGCAATCATTCTTGATGCAATTAGAGAAAATAAAATTCTTATAATAGACGGCCTTCAAAGAACATATGTTCTGTTAAGTTTAGAAGAAGAACTTCAATATTCTGGAAATGAAGTGGATTTACAAAAATTAAATAATCATAAGATTAGAGCGGAAATTTACTTAGGTATAAATAGAATTGGATTGTTATATAGAATGATCACCTTGAATACAGGCCAAACAACAATGTCAACTCGACACCTAATGGAAATTCTTTATCTTGATTATTCTAGAATTGGCGTTAACGGAATTAAATTGATCAAGGACAAGGAAGAGACGCAGATTAGTTTATCAACTAGTGAATATAGTTTTAAAACAATATTGGACGGCTTCAATTCTTATTTAGAAAAGGACGAAGGCCTAATTGAAAGAACAGAAATTCTAGACAACATTAAGACTCTTGATGTAATCAAGACTGAAGAAATAAATAAGGATTTATTCAAAGATTTCCTTATTACATATAAATATTTGCTTGATACTCTAAATGAAAAGTCTAATTCTTGGGAATATGACAGAGCAAATGTCGATGATCAAGCACTCAAGCTCAATACTAATCCTTTCGGAAAGTCGATAATAGATATTTTTAAAAAGTCACAAGTCCTTACCGGTTTTGGTGCCGCCATCGGCCATATTAAAGAAATAAAGGGTATTGGCTTAGAAGATTTCCATAAACTTATTCCAAATATATATGCTGAAAACGATGAATGGAATTCTGCATTATGTCATTTACTAAAGCACTTAGACCTGATTAAGGAAAGGTCAAAAAAAATTGGTAACGATCAAAGATATTTCTTCAAGTTCTTTTTCCGCGGATTATTAAATCCTGATTCTGATCAATACCTAAATTTTAATAAATCATCTGACTTTGCTTTTAACCGTACTCGCGAAGATAAACTCTAAAGAAGAATGCTTTTAGTAAAAGACTCCTTGTCACCTTCTGAGCATCACAGATTCTCGCTGTCATCTATTGAAATAGATACAGAGATTTCTTTTCAATTAAGAAGTGATACATACGAAGATGCTGAGATAAAATTTACACTTAAATATCCAAAGTCAAAAATATTTTCAGAATATTCTGTTAGTGTTTATTTGTTTAAGAACAAACATTTCTCTCAAAAAGATATTATTGATTTAAGGGTAAATGAGATTGGTCCTAACAGTGGCAGGATAGGATATTTTATTCGATTAGATGCTCTTTTTGAAAATGAAATATTGCAATTAAATCAACATATATATCCATACGTATACTATGCATTAGAATATATTTTCTCGTCAACAGAAACTATACAAACAAAAGAATATGAATTAACATCTAATCCACCAAATATTACGGACTTTTTTGACGAGGACACCATTGTTCTTGTTCTTTGTAATGAATATGTCAGCTTTAATCCTAAGCTGAAAATACTAGATTATTTAGCGCCTCTTTATCTACATGGCTTCACATGGTTAGAGTGCCAGACAAAGATAGAGCGTTTTAATAATACTGAAATCATTAGTGATAATTTTGATACTGTCAAGCAGATTGTGAGACCAGACGGAACATATGTTTTAAGAATCAATTCACCTATAGATTTATTGTTAGGGGAGAACTTCATTACGCATCTATTTAAGCATTTATTACAAATCGAAATTGACAGCATTACCAAGTTTATAACGCTATACCAAATAATAGAGATATCTATTTCCAAAATATTTCATCTGAAGGTTCAAACAAAGGTTTGTGACAATCTCTCCAATCTTACAAGTTTTAAATTGAAAGAATTCCTGGGAGACATACAGAAAGAAAAAACAAGAATAAACTCGCTTTTAAATGAATACTCGAGACCTAAATCAAATCTTGAGATAATTTTGAGAGAAGAAATCATAAATTTCTTTAACCATGTTCTTGATGATGATTATTCTGATCCTGACAAGGTGTCAAAACTAACTTTAACCGATGTATATTACGATTATAGAAATAAGTTAGTTCATAATTACAGACTCTTGCACAGGCCGGGAATTGACAACGAAATCACTCAGGATAAAATTGGAAAAATTAATGAGCTGACAGAAGTATTGGTATCTCAGATAGTGACATACTTCAAAGTTTAAGATTATGATTTTCACCTATCTCATTAGAGCGTTAAATGACATAACGCCAGATGGTAACCGCTGCTTGGAAAGTGGAGGGGAGTTGTGGCTGAAGGTAATTGGGCTTTTTTTTGGATTGGTTGTAGTCGTCTGTTAGTGCTCCGAAAACAGCCACTATCACAAATCCACAAAGTGCTTCTGAAATGTACAACTTTAAGATAAATTGCGATCTTTGAATCTTCAAAGTCACTATAGGTCAAAAGAAGAGATTGCTTATTCTATTTTGGCGTAGCAAACGTGCTTAGTAAAGCAAGATTTAGTATAATCGTATGAGTCAGTTTTGGATTGTCCTGAAACGGCAGCTACTTGAATGATAGCATATTGAGGATGGGTTTCGCATTAAGTTTGAAATTTGTGCTTACAAGTTATAATCATGACTGAGTATGAAGTGATTCACCTAGAAATGGCTACTCAAGCTTTGTGGAAGGAGGCTTGCAAGCAAGCTTCTGTTGGAACTTAGAGATTAAACCCTATTGTTTGACCTGACTATGAGCCAATGAAAGGCAATATTGTTCTCCATTGAATGAAGTACGTGTCATATATTTTAATTTATTACATTTGACAATAAATATAGTAGAATGAGATTACCACATCCAATACCATATCAAGGTAGTAAGCGTGCCTTGGCGGATCAAATAATGCGTTTCTACCCTGATCATTTTGATAGGTTGCTAGAACCATTTGCTGGTTCAGCAGCAATCACTATTGCCTCGGCCTATTTTTTCAAGGCGAATCATTTTGTTATCAATGACATTAATGAACCATTATCAAACCTCTGGGGAAGTATTATAAATCACCCAAAGACAATAATAAAGCAGTATCATGATATCTGGCACGGACAACATGGAAACGAAGAAGAATACTATTATCAGGTCAGAGAGAGATTTAATGAATCAAAGAAACCGGGAGATTTGTTATTTCTTTTAGCCAAATGTGTTAAAGCTGCTGTTCGCTACAACGCACAAGGTGATTTTAACCAAAGCCCTGATAAAAGAAGGCTTGGGAGAAATCCTGAAAGGATGAGAGATGATATTTTAAGAGTTTCGCAACTATTAAAGGGTAAAACGGAAATTTATTCTACTGACTATTCCAATATTCTTGACTTAGCGACCTGTGGCGATTTGATTTATATGGATCCCCCATATCAGGGTACAGGTTTGAACGGAGGATTTAACTATTCTGGAAGTATAGAATTTGACAATTTCGTTGTCTCGCTTTTTGATCTTAATCGAAAAAATATTCCATATATTTTGAGTTATGATGGCAGGACAGGAACAAAAACTTTTGGCAACCCACTTCCTCAAGAACTATACTTACACAAAATTGAAATTAATGCTGGTCGATCATCTCAGGCCACCTTACTAAATAGAAAAGAAATCACTTACGAAGCTGTTTTTCTTTCGCCTGCTCTTGTTGCAAAAATAGACATTCAAAAAGTTGTTGGGAATCAGCATTGTCAAACAGAGCTTTTTAAACAACATGAATAGAGAAAGAGAGGATTATCCAAAGGAATTTTTAGATTATATTAAATCAATTACAAATAAGAGGGCTAAAATTCTTATTAACCATATTTTAGATTTCGGTTTTATTACAACTGAGGAATTGGAGGTAACCTACGGATACAGTCATCCTCCAAGAGCAGCAAGAGATGTTAGAGAAGCTGGTGTGCCACTTGAAACATTTAAGGCAAAGTCAAAATCGGGTAAGTCAATTGCGGCATACAGGTTTGGAGATATCACTAAGCTTGAAATTATCCGAGTAGCTGGACGATCTTTGGTTCCCAAAGAAGTCAAGAGCAAACTCCAGGATATAGGGAAAGGGAAGTGTTATATATGTAATGGTGAATTTGAAGATCGTTATTTACAAATTGATCACAGAGTTCCTTATGAAGTTGGTGGTGACGTAGATGAAAATAGAAGCATTGAGGATTTTATGCTTTTGTGTGGTTCATGTAATAGAGCTAAGTCATGGAGTTGTGAACAATGCGAAAATTGGCAACATGAGAAAAAGCAAGCCTTGTGTATGCAATGTTATTGGGGAAGTCCGGTACATTACAACCACATTGCATTAAAAGAGATTAGACGACTTGATCTCCAATGGACTGGTGATGACGTTAAGCATTTTGACTCAATCAGAATGATCGCAGAGCAACTTAATATTGAGCTACCAGATTTTATCAAAGCTTTAATAGCTGACAGGACTACATTATAATAGGAAGATAATCGGCCCAAAATATTGGATATTTGCACTAGGAGATAAATGTTGAGCGAAGATTATTGCGCTGAGAAGGGTATCTTGAGCCCAAAAGACAAGTGCAATAAATCACTACTGCCTTGAGCATGATTGTTTGAGAAATTGCATTTATAGAATTTCTCAGCTATTTGCACATCCGCGGTGGCATAAACGTGAGTATTTCAAAAATCCAATCTTCTGTCCCCAATCCGACATTCTTTACCACACCTTCCGCTGATATTAGCCAATTCCCGACATTCGATCTCATAGCAATCAGTTAGATTTACTGATATATAATTGAGTTAAAGCTTAACTCCCTTTAAACCAGAGCTATGAAATTCAGAATCATATATTCATTTCTCAGCGCCACCCTCCTCCTTCCCTTTCTAGGTTATGCTCAACAATGGGGCCCACCTGATCTTCAGGTTGAAGAGGAGTCCTATGAAAAGCAGGATGATCCATATCTACCAAATGCATACAACAATCAAAAACTTTCCCCTGCATACAGATATGATGGACGATCTGGTTCACGTACCAGTAACACCGAGATATTTACCCGTCAGGTAAACGTAAGCCCAAGCCATAAAAATATCCTGGGCGATGCCGCCAACGAACCAAGCATCGCCGTCAATCCATTAAACGAAAATGATATCGTCATCGGCTGGAGACAGTTCGACAACGTGAACAGTAATTTCCGACAGGCTGGTTATGGTTATAGTTCCGACGGCGGACAAACATGGACATTCCCAGGTGCCATTGATCCCGGTGTGTTTCATTCCGATCCCGTGCTGGATTACGATAACGCCGGCAATTTTTATTACAATAGCCTGGCTTCTCAGCACCCCACAGAAGAGTATCCATGTTATGTGTACAAAAGTGGTGACGCAGGCGTTAGCTGGAACAACGGAGTCTATATGGGAGGTGGTGATAAGCAATGGATGACGATCGATCGCAGCGGTGGCATGGGCGAGGGAAATATTTATTCTTCCTGGACTTCGTATTACAGTCATTGTCCACCTGGCTTTTTTACCCGGTCGACCGATGGTGGAAATAGTTTTGATTCATGCTCCATCTTACCAGAAGATATGTATTGGGGTACGCAAGCCGTAGGCATTAATGGCGAACTCTATATAAGCGGCAGGAGTATTGTGCCAGGGAGGATCCTCGTGGCTAAATCTGTTGACGCGCAAAATCCGGCACGCAGCCCCACTTGGACATCTGTTTCTACCGTTGAGTTAGGAGGCTATATTGTATATCGTCCGGACGTAAACCCTGAAGGTATTGCCGGACAGATCTCGATCGATGTAGATCGTTCAAACGGGCCGGGTCAGCATAATGTATACGTGCTCGCTTCTATCGAGCCCTTCATGAGTTCGGATCAGGCTGATGTGATGTTTAACAAGAGTAGCGACGGCGGCATGCATTGGAATACAACGCCGACCAAAGTGAACGATGATGCATCTTCAACAAACACACAATGGTTTGGCACCATGTCCGTCGCACCTAACGGAAGGATCGATGTAATCTGGCTCGACACCCGTGATCATCCGGGCTCGGATAGGTCCGCACTATATTATTCCTACTCAATCGATGAAGGCACCACATGGAGTGTCAACGAAAGACTTTCCGACTCTTTCAATCCGCACATTGGATATCCTAACCAGGACAAGATGGGTGATTATTTCGATATGATCTCAAACAATGCCGGGGTCCATCTCGCGTGGGCAAATACTTTAAACGGAGAGCAGGATGTTTACTACAGTTTTATCACACCTTCGATCATGACAAGCATGAAGGATCTTTCCGAAAACGCAAACATATCTGTATATCCAAATCCCACCAGTGGCCTTCTTGAAATCGACGCTGCTGATAAAAGAATAAGAATTGAAATATTTGCGACAGACGGTAAAAAGATATTGTCGACTTCTGTCTTTGACACAAGACATGTTATTGACATCTCCTCCCAGCCAGCTGGTATTTATTTTTTGAAGGCGATTGGGGAGGATAGGAGGGAGGTGGTGAGGAAGATTATCAAGTTATAAATCCCCATGAGCGATTTCACATATGTCGTCTCGGCTCCGCTCGACGACCGGAATCTTTACCCATGACACAGCCCGATTTTTAACTATTACCCATTCGACAATCTTCACACTCGTCGTCTCGGCTTCGCTCGACGACTTCTTTGTTTCCTGGGCTCATTTTCATAGACGTTGAGCGGAGTCGAAACGTCCTTAAGCAGGAGCTGTATCTAGTGAAGAAATAAAAAGAATCTGTGCTCCGTGTAATAGTTCCGGTCGTTGAGCGGAGCCGAAACGACATCCGAATGCTCCTGGTCGTTGAGCCGAGTCGACATCCGAATGCTCCGCTCGACGACTTCATTGTTTCATGGTAACACTTTCCAAGACGTTGAGCGGAGTCGAAACGTCCACGAGCTGAAGCTGTATTTAGTGAAGAATCAAAAAAATCTGTGCGCCGCGTAATAATCCCGGTCGTTGAGCGGAGCCGAAACGACCACCCCATGCTCCCGGTCGTCGAGCGGAGCCGAGACGACAATTGCGGAGCCGTGACGACCACTGTATATTTCCGACCCCACTATATGTGGTATTTTCTTTATCTATGAAAAATAGTTATTGCGCTGCATTCCTTTTTCCCTGATATTTGTCAGACCACCAATTGAAAACAAAATGAAGGGATACATGTATATCCTTGAATGCGCCAATGGCAAATACTACGTTGGCAGCGCTCAGGATCTGAAAGCCCGGATCCGTCAGCACCAGGATGGAGAAGGCGCAAATTTCACATGGAAGAATTTACCTGTCCGTCTCGTCTACTTTGAAGAGTATGACCGCATAGATGATGCCTACCTCCGTGAAAAGCAGGTGCAAG
>JAGPCT010000042.1 GCA_018057925.1 Saprospiraceae bacterium | reverse complement strand
AGCAGGTGTTAAAGGAATGAACAAAGAAGTTATCAGCAAGACACAGATAGGCAGCACAGGAGTAATGTTCTATCAATTGGTATCTGGAGATTATTCAGCTACTAAGAAGATGATCATCTTGGACTAAAATCTGAAATGAAATACTGACAATCGAGTTTAAATTACAAGATTTAAAATCGGTTTTTGGGACGGCTCCCGCTTCAACAGAGGCGGGAGCTTTTTTTTAGCTATGATTTTTCAGAAGAATACTGGGGAAACGATTTTCCAAAACTTCTCGCTTTGAACTATTATAAAGTTGTGCCTATTATTTTTGAAAATTCACCCCATCATTTTTTGGTATTCCAGATAGATAGGATTTCTTTAAGATCAAAATACCGTTGGTATTAATGTTTAGCATAAAGAATTTTGTCTATTATATTTATGATATAGATAATGTCCAAATGGATGTTTATAATCCGAAGTTTGGCATTGAGGTATTCAAAGACAAAGAGTGCTGATTATGTATGTAGTTCCGTTGAACGATTGGGTTCAATAGTATGATAAAAGCTATGGTTACACCCATTTTAATGGTAAAAATATACCAAATTTATCCGGTATAATGAATCGTTTGTTGATAGAGTATTTTCTAATGTTGTATTTATGTTTTTACAAAGACATTTGCCTTAGAGTGGACATACCCTGTTTAAGTCAATATTATGATTCAGAAGGTAAGTATTGATTCAGTTAATATTTGATGTAGCTTTATCCCGAATAAAGAAGATAAGGATATGAAAATGCTGCATAGTGGTGATTATAAAGGATGTCGTGACGTGCGAATTGCTTTATGGATTCATAAAAGTTTTAATTACAGGGCGTAAATCGATACTGTATTTATTTATGCTAAGTTTGGACTTATTAGCGTATCAGATAATACCGATTGTATATTCGTAATAGTCCAATTGCATTGGTCTAAACGACTATATCATCGGCATTATACCAAAATATGTTGGACTAATTTATAAATCAATTTGGTATAATAGGTTGAGTTGAATTTAGGTAGAAGGGCATAAAAAAACCGGATGATGTATTTCTACACCATCCGGTTTTTTTAAAAATATTATTAAGATTATTTTTTATTGGCTTTAATAAGAGCTCTTTCATAAAATGCTTCAATGTTGCTTGCATCGGAAGTTTGGCCATAGTTATCCATAATTTTTTTGTAAGAGTTTGCTGCATCAGCATATTTCCCTAATTTTTCTTGGAAGCCACCCAGTTTTTTTAGGGTATAAGGACCAGTAAGATCGTTGTCAGCATTGTTAGCTGCTTTCTGATAATAACTGAGAGCTTTATCATCGTTTTTCTTTTCAGAATAAGCATCACCTAAAGCGACATAAGTCATGGCTGGGGTTATTTCACCGGCGGGCTTGTAGTCTTCCAAGTATTTTATTGCCTTGTCAAAGTCATTGAGTTGAAGGTAGCTAATACCGGCATAATATTTAGCGATATTGCCTGTTGGGGTATTGCCATAATTTTCAATTATTTTCAAAAAACCTGAACCGCCTAATCCGGGATTATTAAGGGCTAATTGAAATGAGTCTTTGTCAAACATAAACTGTGCTTGAAACATTTGATCCGCAGCTGTTTTATTTTTAGGACTAATAAAAAATGCTTTGTATATAAAATATCCGGCAACCAGCAAAGCTAATCCGGCTAATATACCAATGATGATGTTTTTCTTTTCATCAATAAGCGTTCTTAATGTATTTAATTTATTTTCCATAGATTTTTATATTCCCATTAGGATTTATCAAATTCTTAAAAAGTTGCGCAAAGATAAGACATTCTTTTGTATAATTAATTAAATACATACTTGTAATTTAGCATTTTCAATTTATTTTTGCTTTTTAATCTTTAAAAATATTTGGATGAACAATACATGGATAGTAGCCAAAAGGGAATTTATGACAAGGGCTTTGAAGAAAAAGTTTTTGTTGATTACCCTTTTTATGCCATTAATAATAGCCATTTTTTCTGGCTCATTAGGCGTAATTATGTCTTATAAGAGTGATTCTCAAATAAAATTGATATTAAAAGACTCTACACATATTATACCGGCAGATGTGCAAAAGTGGAATAATTTGGTCTTTACAAGAGATAGTAGTAAGGATGAAAATGTTATTCAGAAACTCGAAAATGGATATGATGGCGTCTTGATTTTGCCACAGATATCTGCGGATTTGGAATCAGAATATTCTCCGGTGATTCAGACAACTAAGAAGGTTGATCTTGGAACTAAGGCTTCTTTGATAGATTTTATTCAATCCAATGTTAAAAATAAAAAGTTAGAGATATTAGGTTTGGATCGAAGTAAGTTGGATAATTTAGACAAAGGCATTCACCTAATTGATGAGAATGTAAGTGGTAAGAAAGAAAGCGGTAGTGAAGTGGCTGCAGTAATTGGAGGGATATTTGGCGTTTTTCTTTATTTATTATTAACGATCAATGGTAGTATGATAATGCGCAGTGTGATGGAAGAGAAAACCAATCGCATTGTTGAAGTTATGATAAGCACAGTAAAGCCTGCAGAGTTGATGTTTGGAAAGATAATCGGCGTTGGATTAGTCGGTTTGTTTCAGGTGATAATATGGTGTATAACCACGCCATTATTTATTTTTCTCATAACATATCTTATGTCGGGTAGTATGGATATGTCTGCCAGTATGCCTCCTACAGCCGTAGGTGATACAGCACAGATGGAAACAATGAATTCAATGGTGGGGGATGTTATGTCACAACTTGCTGTTGTAAATTGGTGGGTAATGATACCGACAATATTTTTATTTTTCTTATTGGGATATTTGATGTATTCGTCCTTATTTGCTGCTATTGGTTCTTCAATGGGAGATGATCAAGGCGAGGGGCAGAGTTTGACATTTTTAGTTATTATGCCGCTTTTATTTGGATTTTACATATCTATTTCGGCTTTGCAGTCGCCAAATAGTGACTTAGCTGTATGGAGTAGCATGATACCATTGTTTTCACCAATAGTCATGCCTGTGAGGATGGCGTTTGAGCCACCGGCTTGGCAGATATTTGCCAGTTTAATATTGTTATTTTTAGCCTCTTTATTCTTTGCCTGGTTGTCGGCTCGGATATATAGAGTGGGTATATTGATGTATGGTAAAAAAGCCACCTTTAAAGATTTAGTGAAATGGTTTAAATCAAAATAATAGAGGCATATATAATCTGTTATTTGTAAAGAATCTTTTAATGAAGAGAATTGCTTTTATTATCAATCCAATATCCGGGAATGGTACTCAGGCGGATGAAATTACGTACGAATTATTACAAACGTATTTCTCCAATAAGGATTATGAAGTAAGGCGGCAAGTAATTGAGAAGAAAGGGGGCACAATGGAATTGGTTCAACAGGCGATTAGTTGGGCTGCTGATATTATTGTGGCATGTGGTGGCGATGGGACAATCAATGAAGTTGCCCGTCACTTAGTAGGAACAAATATTATTTTGGGAATTATCCCACGTGGATCGGGCAATGGATTGGCGAGCCACCTAAAAATTCCGAAAAAGATAGAGAATTGCCTTCATATAATTAAAAATGGTCTTACAATATCTATTGATACTGCATTGGCTGGAGATATTCGATTTTTCAGCAACTGTGGAATGGGATTTCCGGCGGAGTTGATTCATCAGTACGAAATGATTCCTCAGAGAAAGCTTTCCGGATATTTCAAGGCGGGTCTGGCTTCGTTGAAATCAATTGGTAATGCCCAGACAATGCATATCAGGTGTAATGGACGAGAGACTGCCTCCAAGCACCTTTTTATCTCTAATAGCAATAAGATGGGGTACAACATGACCTTGGGTCCGGCGGCCTCTCTGAGAGATGGCTTGTTGGATGTTTTGATAATACCATATCGCACCTTACCCGGATTTGCCTTGTTTGGGATGGCTTCTTTGATTCGAAAAGGGCACTTACTGCGGAAAGTTACCAATGTTTTGTCCGCTAATATCGAAATAGAAGGATCACATCCATTGCAGATCCAAGCTGATGGCGAGTTTCATATATTGGATCAGCGTAAAATTTCCATTATCAACCAACCGGCTTCTTTGCGTGTTTTGGTATTGAATGAAAATAAAATTCCATGAAAGCAACGATAATTGCTATCGGTGATGAATTGCTCATCGGTCAGGTGTTGGATACCAATACGCAGTGGATTTCACAGCAATGCACTGCGCTTAATATCAATATTATCAACCATTTGACGATCAAAGATGGTGTGGATTCGGCTGTAGAAGTGATAAATAGGGCTTTTGACGAGTGTGACTTATTGATATTAACGGGTGGGCTCGGTCCGACCAATGATGACTATACGGTGAGGGCCGTTGCCAAATATTATGGTTTGGAAGTTTTTTTTCATCAACCCACATGGGATCGTTTGGAGGCTTATTTTGCATCGAGGGGAAGGAAGCCGGAAGATGCACTGAGACAACAGGCTATGTTGCCGGAAGGTATAACATTGTTGACCAATGATATGGGGACGGCTCCCGGGATGTACCATTATCAGGGAGGCAAGCATTTGGTAAGCTTTCCGGGTGTGCCTTATGAAATGAAACACTTGTTTTTGGATCGTTTCGTGCCGGTAATTCGGCCTTTTATTGGAAAAGAGAAGTTGATTCAGCGGACGATATTGACGGTAGGTATGGGTGAAACAAGTATTGCGGAGAAAATTTCGGATATTGAATCGAATATGTCGGATGGGCTTTCATTGGCGTATCTTCCGGATATAGGCAGGGTTAGGTTGCGGATTAGTGGAATAGGTGAAGATGGACAGCTTTTGCAAAAGAAAGTAGATGAAGTGGCTGATGCTATTATATTATTTCTTGGTGAGGCGGTATATGGCGAAGGGGACATGACATTGTCTCAAGCGCTACAAGAATTGATGCATCGTAAAAAAATGACGTTGGGGCTTGCTGAAAGCTGTACAGGTGGAAACATAAGTAAGCATATAACTGCGGCGTCAGGCGCATCAAGATTTTATAAAGGTGGCATCGTATCGTATGCCAATGAAATCAAAGAGTCTGTGTTGGGTGTACGTAGGGAAAGCATAGAAAGCTATGGTGCGGTTAGTGAAGTTGTGGCTCGTGAGATGGCTGACGGTGCACTTCGGGTGTTGGATGTTGATATCGCAGCAAGTGTAACCGGGATTGCCGGGCCTGATGGGGGAAGTGAAGCTAAGCCGGTGGGGACATTTTGGGTCGGATTAGCCATAAAAGAGGGAGAGACTCAAGCTTATAAAATCAATTTTAATCGGGATCGTGAAAGAAATATTGAATATGTAACCGTATATGTGCTGAATAAGATTAGGTTGTGTGTAAGTGATGTTTGAAATTGTTTTGTTACTTAAATCCGCTTATTCATTACCTGCAACATTTTTTACCAATAAATACCGGATAGAAATAATCCAATTTTTTTAGACAAACATAATAGTGTTTAGGGTCTGAACTAACATTTATAGTATATGAAGCCTTAGGTTTCTTAGAAGAAAAACTTACCCCAACTGCCCCGCACGCTCCTGGCAAGCAATCGTCATCACAGTTTTTGGCAGGGATGCTTAATCTACTTTTAATAAAAGAAACAATATTGTTATTCATTTCGGATGGCTTTACTATTTTAACTTCAAATATTCGATCGCATTTTATCGAATTAATAAGAGAAGTATCCTTAATTGTAAAAAAAGTTTCACCGGCATCCGTTGAAACTTTTATTCCTTCCTTATGAATGTATTCAATGCCTGTGATTGGTTGATTAATATTATAGTCTAAAGAAAATCCGCAGAAATAATCTATATTTCCATCTTTATTCTTGTGTGTAATGGTTTGAAAGGCAGAGGCCTTTTCGACATAATAATTGCCTTTTAATGAGCTAAGGCGTTTATTACATGACAATAAACCTACCAAACAAAATAAAAATAATATTCTATGTTTCATATCAATTCAATTTAATAATGTATTCCGATTCTTAAATCGGAATACATTAAATATTCAATTTTACATCTTGTTTTTTATTTTGAATTACTACAACAACTATTACTTATACAATGTGATCCATAAGCCACCATATTAATTTATAGAATGGATTCAGAGGTTTCCATGAGGTGGCTTAATATTTCCGGACACTTTTTTAGTAGAGTTTTTCCATTATTTTAAGTCCTTCTGACCGAAGTGGAGCGTTAGCGGAACGAAGGTCAGAAGGACTTGCGCCCGCTTCGCCTAATTCGGTCTGGTTGTTTTTTTTCTCCATTTCTCTTTCGAACTGGATTGGGCTTTTATATCCCAATTGTGAGTGTTTTCTTTTTATATTATAATAATTTTCAATATAGTCAAAACATTCAAGTTGTGCCTCATGTATGTTGCGGAATTTTCCACCTTCTAACAGCTCCGCTTTGAGCCTCGAAAATAATGATTCAGCCGTGGCATTGTCATAATGATTGTCTTTTCTTGTCATACTCTGTTCGAACTCATGTTTGTCTAAGACTATTCGAAATCTATTGGACTTATATTGCCCACCTCCATCAGTATGTATTATTAATCCTGATTCTGGCCGATCTCTTGTAACCCCTTGAATTAGAGATTTTACCACTAATTCATCCTCCATGTGTTCCATTACTGACCATCCTACTATCTTTCGACTATACAAATCAAGCCAGGTCGATAGATACACCCAACCCCCGCTTTGTATGGGTAGATAGGTTATATCACCTACCCAGACTTCATTTATCCTTTCTACTTTTGGTCTTTCCAATAGTAAATTGGGACTGCGATATAAGTTACTTCCTGTTGTGGTTCTTGGCACAAAACTCTTTGGCTGGATTGCGCACAATCCCTTTTTTCGCAATATTCTTGACACTTTATGTCGGCCTATTGAAATACTTCGATCCTTGAGCTCTGACACTATTCTTCTCGATCCATATCGCCTCTTATGTGCCTTAAACACTTCTTCTACATCTTTTTCAACTTGTCTGTTTGACACCTTTGTGTCTAACCTTTTTTCTCTTTCATAATAGTTACTTGTACTTACTCCTAAATTCCTACATAAATGGCGAACAGGGTATTGGTCTGCACTGTAACGGATAAAATTATAAAGATCTATCCGCTTTGGCTGAATATAGTCAAGGCTTTTTTTAAAATATCATTGTCCATTTGCATTTGCTTTAACTGCTTTTTTAGTTCTTTAATTTCAGCATTTGATTCATTCTTCTTGCCTGATGCCTCGGTTTTCCATTTGTACAATAAGGCTTCACTTATTCCCAAACCCATGGCTACTTCTCTTACACTACGACCTAGTCGAACCTGTTCAAGTGCACCTGATCGAAAGTTATCATCATACTTCCGATAACTCCTTTTTGATTCCTTTTTTTGTTTCATGACACGTAAATTTATAAAATTTTTGTGTCCGGTTTTTTAGGACCATCTCAATATGTTACTGGGCCCGTGTTGAATAAAATTGTACTTTGTGTAAAAGACAATTGATTTTTTTTATTGCTTTATCAATTTAGCATAACTCCTTTATTGAAAATAAGATTAACCCAACTCCACTTTTAATCTAAATTCAGTCTTCTAAATACTGAGCCGAGGTTAAAAGCGGAGTTTGGTTTTTGGGGTTTTTATAGGTATCCAGAGAGAAATCGATGTCTTTTTATAGAATGACAGGTGTTACAATAAAACTCGAATCATTTTTCACTGGCGACTTATTGCAACAGGCATAATAACCTTCGTTACAACTTACACTACAGTTGTTTTCCCAATTAAATGGTGATACTCCGCCACCATCCTGAACGGCGCAGCCATTGGAGCCTTCACCACCATGATCGCAGTCAGCTTTAGTGCCGTTTTTCTTGCATTTGCATGATAGTTCTACCACTCCACCAATGATTCCGGGATCTGTAATAAAGCCTTGTTGACCTGATCCATTTATTAATAAGGTTTTTTCGTAAGAACGGCCAAAAGCTTCTGTGATAGAATATATGTTATCATCAAGTGAAAAATTTAATATTTCATTGTTGTCCATATTCGACATACGAAGCTGGCCAGTTGAATATTGTATAAATTTTATGTTAGCCGGAATTTGCGGTTTTGCAACAAATCTTACAATATAAAAATGTTTACTTGTTTGATTGTAAAATATAGTATAAGTATTGCCGGAATAATGAATACATTGATTAGAAATAGCTGTTGCCGTATCTTTTTCTATGTTTTTAAAGACATTCATATTGCCTGCTGTACAAGCTAAAATAAATAGCGCAAGAAAAGTAATTTTCATGTTAAATTAAGTTTAATTGTTTCTCCTACTTAATTTATAAAGCGGATTTCGGAATGTCCCGCTAATATAATAAGATTCGATTACTTAGACGCCATAATATCGAATAATTATATTTATTTTATACTCGTAGTGATGTTTTCGCAGTGTTCATATCGGATATCGCCCTTTCTGATGACCATAGCCGTAGTCATATCGGTTATTTCATACGTATAAACACCTTCTTTCAACTCGTACAAAGATTCGCTTTTTCCGGGTTGGATAACCAATTCGCCGGCTACAACCTGACTGGACTTCACAATCAACTTTACCTTGATGACCTGTGTCACATTGTTAATAAATACGGCATCGGCTGTCAACTTAATAGCACAAGGTGAGTTTTCGCTACTTTCCGAATTGTTTGACTTTTTATTACCCACAAACAATTTTGTAAATTCCAGAAGGACTTTTCCTCCCTCGATAATATTGGTTACCTTAGTGTCTGTCTGGCAATACATCCAGCCCGGGATGCATACCAACATCCACATTAAATGTAGTTTTCTCATGACTGAAATTTTGTTTTACTTACTTTGAAAAATGTATGCAAATGCTAGAATTGTTTATTCTATATTTGCATAACACAAAGTTAAAGGGTTGCATTTAAAAATTTTATATATTAAAATTCTATATTTGAATTATTTTTTCTACTTTTGAACTTTAAATTCAATTTATATGATTGTTGACCCACATCTTAAGATTCGCCAAGTAAGAGAACTTAAAAACTTTACACAAGATTATATAGCCTCTCAATTAGATATGTCCACCAGAGCATATTCCAAAATCGAAACCGGAGAAACACAACTTACGGTGAATAGGCTGAATGAAATCAGTGAGATTTTAGAAGTAAACCCCTTGGATTTACTTGGTTTCGAAGCAAAGAATGTATTCAATAACAACACTACACAAGAAGGGAATGTCGGCTATACTTATAACCAAGTGTCCGGAAAAATTGTCGAAAAATATGAGGCTACTATTAAAATCTTGGAAAGGCAAATTGAATTATTACAAGGATTAATCAGAATGCCTTAATTTTTTGAAAAATGGTTTTGATTCATATCACTTTATGCATTCTTGATTTAGTTCAAATAAATATTCTTAAAATTATTGAATGTATGACGGTAGTCATCTTTTTTATTTTGAATGAATGTCTTTTCTATCTAAAATTTGGGCATTAGGTCACATTATATTATCACTATTTAAGATTACCACAGTGTGAAAGAATGCGTTTCTTATTAGATTCTGAAATGCTAATGATATCTCTATTTTTAACTCGATTATTTATCTTATTCTAACTAATTTCACTGTTTGAGTTATATCTTAGCACTTTGAATTTGTCGGTAGCTTAATAAAAGAATGAAAATCATGTTTAAAATAGGTATTTTCATCGGTACTTTTGCACTGATTGGACTATTTTTTCCGATTCACCAAAAAGATAAACCGATGTCACAAAGCATCTATGATTTTTCAATCAACTCTCTTGAAGGCGAAAGGATTGACTTTACGCAGTATAAGGGAAAGGTTCTACTTCTTGTCAATACGGCGAGCGAATGTGGTTTTACGCCTCAATACGAAGGGCTTCAGGAGTTGTATATGAAGTATAAGGATCAGGGATTGATTGTTATTGGCTTCCCTTGTAACCAATTTGGACATCAAGAGCCGGGGGATAAGGCTGAAATCGGTCGCACTTGTTTTGAGCGCTACAATGTGACTTTCCCTATTACCGAGAAAATAGAAGTCAATGGACCCGGAGCACATCCTATTTTTCAGTATTTAGTTTCCGAAAAGTCCGGATTTCTTTCTAAAAAAATAAAATGGAATTTCACTAAATTTTTAGTCGATCGGGAAGGTAAAGTAGTAGATAGGTTTGCCCCATGGACAAAGCCGGACAAAATTGATCGGTATTTACAGAAAAAGTTTTTTTGACAAAGAAAGGATTTGTTAGAAATTTCTATTTTGATATAATGAATCTCAAGACTTCACTATTTTATTATATTTGAGTCAATATACAATCAGGAAATGCGCATTTTTATTCAAATTTTCTTTTCATTATCTTTATTAACAACGGTAAATGGGCAGAATTATACCGTTTATCATACCGGATCCAATCGGGACACCATTACGGCATCAGAAGGCGGTATCTGTATGATGGGCGGTTCTACGGAGGATGATAATGCCATGAGGTGGTTTCTTCAAAGAGCGGGTGGCGGCGACATATTGGTGTTGCGGACAAGTGGTTCGAATGGTTACAACAGTTATATGTATAGTAAATTGGGCGTCAAGGTCAATAGCGTTGAAACCATTGTGTGCCATAATGCCGCTGCATCCAATGAGGCTTATATACATGAAAAGATACAGGGGGCTGAGGCGATATGGTTTGCCGGAGGAGATCAAGGCGAGTATGTTCGATATTGGCAAAACACAAAGATAGATTCGTTGATTAATGATGGTATCCGCACTAGGAAAATTGTGCTTGGTGGAACCAGTGCGGGTATGGCTATTATGGGGAAGTTTATTTATACCGGACGCAACGGCTCTGTGACGTCGGATCAAGCACTTTCTAATCCATACCATTCACGGGTAACCATTGATTCTGCTCGTTTTTTGGACAATCGTTATCTGGAAAATGTTGTTACAGATACCCATTATGATGATCCGGATCGGAGGGGGCGGCATGTTACTTTTTTGGCAAGAATTTTGACTGATTTTCAAGTAGAGGGGAGGGGCATTGCCTGTGATGAATATACGGCAGTGTGCATCGATGAAGACGGTATTGCAAGGGTATTTGGCGAATATCCATCCAGTAATGACAACGCTTATTTCTTGCGTCCCAATTGTGGATTGACAGATGTTTCGCCTGAACTGTGTCTAAAGAATCAGCCTTTGACGTGGTCGAGACAAAATAGGGCACTTTGGGTATATCGAATTAAAGGGACCAAAGGTGGAGAAAATACATTTGATTTGAAAGATTGGGTGACCGGAAATGGCGGCAATTGGGAATATTGGTATGTCAATAATGGCTCATTGGGAACAACCAATACCGATCAGGCAGACTGTTCACCCCTTTCCACGTATGATAAAGATGTATTTCAAGCACATGTTTTCCCTGATCCTGCTGTCGATGTCGTCAACATTCAGTTAGAAGGTGAGATAATTTCCAACATAAGCCTATTGGATATGACCGGAAATGTATTGCATGCTCAGGAAGTTATGACATCGTCTTATTCGTTAAAAGTGGATAACCTTATACAAGGCACATATATTCTTCATCTCCAAACTGATAGGAGAGTTTACGTTCAAAAATTTGTCAAATTATAAAGCGTTTTATTCATTTTTTAACATTTTTGTCACTTCATCGAATTCTGAAGTTATAGCGGGATTTTCTTTATACGTCCAGGTTGAAACTAAGATATTGGTAAGGAATGAAAGGATAAATCCGGGTATCATCTCGTACCAATCTTTAAAAGGATGGTCAAAGTAAACCCACATTAATACGGTTACGCCGCCGACCAACATGCCGGCAAAAGCGCCTTGCCAGGTTGACTTTTTATTGAGCAATGAAAGCAGAACCAATGGTCCAAATGCCGATCCAAAGCCTGCCCAGGCATTGCCTACCAAGTTTAGGATACTATCTTTAGGGTGGAAGGAAAGCGCTAAAGCTATTATGGCTACAACGAGGACAGATATTCTCCCCGCTATAAGTAAATGTTTTTGACTGACATTATCTTTTTTCAATACAGACTTATAAATGTCTTCTACCAATGAACTGGAAGTCACTAACAGTTGGGAAGAAATAGTGCTCATTACAGCAGCCAAGATGGCACTTAACAGGAATCCACCGATGAGTGGATGGAATAAAATTCTTGCAAAATAAATGAATATGGTTTCCGCCTTTGTTGAAGATTGATCAAATGAGGTCATCGAAGCAGGATCTAATTTCATTAAGTAAGCAATGCCTATCAAGCCGACACAAAGAGCTCCGCCTACTGTCAGGATCATCCAGGAAATTCCGATACGACGCGCTTTGACAAGGTCCTTTGGCTTGTCAATGGCCATAAAGCGCACTAAAATGTGTGGCTGTCCAAAATATCCCAATCCCCATGCCATTAAAGATAATATACCGACTATCGTTGTACCTTTAAATAAATTTAAATATTGAGCGCCTTTGCTTTGAATAATTTCTAATGTTTCGATGGGTCCACCGATTTCTATGACAGCGACAATAGGGACGATTAATAGAGCAAGAACCATGATGGTCCCCTGAACAAAGTCTGTTAGGCTGACAGCCAAAAAGCCACCCAAAAAAGTATATAAAACAACAACAACGCTGGTAATCCAAAGCCCGGTAGAATAGTCCATTCCAAAGGCTGATTCAAAGAGTTTCCCACCCGAAACCATGCCTGCAGAGGTATATAATGTAAAAAATATGAGGATAAAAATGGAAGAAGTGATTTTCAAAAGCTGCGTTTTGTCCTTATATCGATTTTGAAAAAAGACGGGGAGCGTGATTGAATTCTGTGCTACTTCGGTATAAACACGAAGTCTTGGAGCAATAAAGATATAATTGAGATAAGCACCGATAGTCAATCCAATTGCAATCCAAGCACTCGAAAGTCCGGTAATATACATGGCTCCCGGCAGACCCATCAGCAACCAGCCACTCATATCAGCAGCTCCGGCTGAAAGTGCCGTCACGGCTGCACCTAAACGGCGACCACCGATTAAAAATTCCTCTGAATTGCTCGTGGAAGTTCGGTACGAATAAATGCCGATAGCAATCATCAACAATAAATACAATCCAATGGAGATGCCTTCGTATAGCTGCATAGTGTAGATTTTAACAAACAAAAATTCTGAAATTGGTATTCTTGACCAATACAAACTTCTCATTATGCCGCCTAAGTTAATAATTTTTGAATAGTCTATGATATTTTTCCGAAGAGGAGATAAAGTTAATACAAATATTGAGGAAAGTTTACCAGTCTTTACCGTTATAGGTTGGATTTTGTTGACCTTGCTTCATTACTTTGGCGCGGGTATTTTTTTCTTCTTCCTTCATGATGCGCAACAAATTCTCTGCTTCTTGTTGGCTTAATTTGCCGGATTGAGGTTGTTGATTGGACTCTTGTCCGGAAGGCGACCGGTTGTTGCCTGACTGGTTGCCGTTTTGATTGTTTTGGGTCTGATCTTTATTTTTATTTTCGCTGTTTTTATCTTGTTTATCCTGCTCCTCTTGATTTTGTTTGTTTTTATCTTTGTTTTGTTGATTTTGTTGTTGTTGCATGGTGAGGGCTTTGGTGAGGTTTGCTTTGGAGTCAAGGTCAGTGGGGTTATTGCGGAGGGCTTGTTTGTATGCGTCGATGGCTTTGGAGTAATCTTTTGATTGATAGAAAGAATTACCTAAGTTGTATGCGGACATAGATTTTTGTTCAGGAGATTTGGCTAAACCGAAGGCTTCCATATTTTTTTCTGCAGCTTCCGGATACTTGCCCAGCTTATAAAGGGCATTGGCTTCGTTATAAACGTTGTCAAAGTTCCGTTGTTTTTGAGCACTTTGGTCGTATTTTTGTTTTGCTGTTTCAAAGTCATTGGAGCGATATGCTTTGTTGCCTTCATTCAATAATTTCCGGGCGCTTTGGGCAGGTGTTGTATAGGGAGATATAAATAAAATAATAAAAAGGAAGGATGAAAGGCCTATTTGACGGATATTTTTAGAGCTACGTCTTGGTATCCTATTTTTAAAAAATTCAAAAAGAAGCAAAATGAATGCCGGCCATAGGAAAAGCAAGTACAAAGAAGTATTATTGGACGTATCTTGGGTTTCATAAATACCTTTGTCTAAACCCTGGATCATTTGTTTCACGCCTTGTGAAGCTTGTGCCGGATGGTTGAGGTTGTAGTATTTACCTTGTGTGACAGAAGCAATTTCCTGCAATATTTTTTCATTCAATTTACTGCGTACGGGTTGTCCATTTTCATCCATTTTATAGCGCATACCATCGTCAGATAATTCGGGAATCATGCCACCTTTTTCGGTACCTACGCCGATTGTCGTGATGACCAGGCCTTGATGACCCGCTGTGGTTGCAGCTTTAAGTGCATCGGAGTCATGGTCTTCGCCATCGGTAATGAAGATGAGGCCTTTGCTTTTTTCTGCTACATTTGAAAATGCTTGCTGGGCAGCGTCTATGGCATCTCCAATAGCGGTTCCTTGAAAGCTTGCCATTTCAGTGGAGATGCCGTTGATAAATTCAATGGCCGCATTGGCATCATCGGTCAATGGCATATACACATATCCGGTCCCGGCAAAGACTACCAAGCCGATACGTTGATTGGGCATTGATTTAATCAATTCTGTAGCCCAAAGTTTAGCCCGGGTCAGTCGGTCAGGTGACACATCTTGAGAAAGCATACTCTTGCTGACGTCAAAGGCGAAGATTATATCAGCTGATTTTTTTGTTACCTTATCGGGCTTACCCGGCAGTTGGGGATTTGCAAGGGCAAGGATAATAAGACTAAAGGCTGTCAGTACAATTGATGAGCTTCTATCTTTGAAATGCACAGGATTATTAGTTAGTTTTTGAAGAACGTTCTTATTGGCAAATCGGAATGCCCTTTTTTGACGGGAGTTTTTCCACCTATTAAGGAAAAAGCCCAGAATAGGTACAATTAAGAGCAGCAATAAAAATTCAGGTCGTTCAATTGTTATTCCCATCATCGTCTTTTCTTATATTTGGTGTACCTAAAAGGGTATTGGACAAAGTCAATTCCAACAGCAGTAAGAGGCTACCCATGATTAAAAATATTCGGTATTCATCAAATTCTTTGACAGAAATATTTTTTTCAATTTTGGTTTTCTCCAAAGTATTGATTCGATTGTAGATCTGTTGTAATGAGTTTTCATCTATAGCTCTGAAATATTGGCCATTGGTGATATTGGCTATTTCTGTCATCAGAGGTTCATCGATTTCTACAGGTACATATCCATATATTATTTGCCCACTAGGAGTGCGGCTGACGGGTGTTTCAGCCTGACCTTCACTACCCACTCCGATGACATATACTCTGATGCCATATTTTGCCGCAAGTTTTGCTCCGGTCGTTGGATCTATGTAGCCTGCTGTATTTACACCATCCGTGAGGAGAATGATAACTTTACTTTTGGCCTTTGAGTCCTTTAGATTGTTGACGCTGGAAGTCAATCCACTACCGATGGCAGTGCCGTCGGTAAGTGTATTTTGGTTGAGGGAGGCGAGGATATTGACTACCATTTTATGGTCATAGGTAAGTGGACACATAGAGAGTGCTTCACCTGCAAAGGCTACGATACTGATACGGTCGTTGGGACGACTCTGTACAAACTCTTCCGCCAAATGCTTAGTGACTTCCAGTCTATTGGGCTTAAAGTCCTTTGCCAGCATGCTTGTTGACAAGTCGATAGCAAGCGAGATATCAATACCACTTTCATTGATGATTTCATTTTTTTGAAGGGATAGGGGGCGTGCCAGAGCTATGAGGAGACATGATAGGCCTATATATGTGAGCCAGGGCAGGTATTTCAGTCCTGTTGTGCGAAAGGTCGTTACTCCCTTAATTGATTTTACTTCCGGCAAGAAAAATCCAAAGGTTTGTTTGTTTTTATGGGCAAAATAGAAAGCCCACCATAACACCGGCAAAAGTAATAAGATATAAGCATATTTAAAACCAAAGTTCCCCAGATCCAGCATCATTCAACTTTTTTTTGATTGAGAAATACTTCGGTTTCAAGCACTAAGTCACTTACCTTATCGATAAATGAAAGATTGATTTCTTCCCTGCTTTGTGCTTTGGCAAATTTAACCAGGTCGGCTATGTTGAGAGCTTTATCAGTCGTATCTAGGATAGATTCGGGAGGATTTAATTTTTTGAGGGATTGGATAATCTCATGAGAAGTGAGGTGCAATGCCGGAACAGATGTTGCCTCTTGTAAATAATTTCTAAGGATGGTTGATAAGTCAGTCTGGAAAGCTTTGGGGTCTTCATCTTTCCAGCTCTCGCTTACTTTAAGTGCTGCAAGCGAAGTCAAGGCTTTTTCTGCAGGATTCAACTTAACCGCTGGCACATCATTTGTTGACTTATGCTTTCGAAAGCGGGAATAAAAATAAAATACGATGAGCAGTAAGGTAATTGCACCAATGGTCATTAGGATAAAGTTGCCGTATTTATTCCATATTGAATTATCTTCTATGATATCCTTATTGGGGGCAATGTCCTGTGAAGGTGTGGTATAAGGCAAGACCGTCAAATGCCATGAATCCGAAGCGCCTATTTTCGTATTTCCTTGATATCTATAAGTGTAAGGAACTTTGGGGAATTCATATTCACCGGGATTGAAGACGGTGAGCATAATTTCTTTTGTTAGAATTTTAGACATTTGAGTTTTTTTCTCAACCCAATCGGTCGCATCACTGAGTTCAAAGCCGGTTAATACAGTTATCGAATCCAATGTCAGTTGTTCTATTTCGATAGATGGTTCACAAGTAATGGTAAAAGTTAGTTTGACTTTATCCCCAATTAAAATACGGTTGGTGTCAGGTGTAACCTCCATTTGAATTTGGGCATGCAGAAAAGGCGCTGAAAGCAGTATCAGGCCAACAATAAAAAACCACCGTCTTATAATCTGGAGCTTCATTTTCTGGAATTAAAGAACCTGATTAGTTTACGTATATAATCTTCTTTCTCATCGGTATCCACGTGTATCAGGTCCACCTTACTTTCAGACAGGACTTTGCGCAAGCGGCTGATTCTTTCTGAATATTTGAATGCGTATATTTTTTGTGTAAAAGAGTCCGATGTGTCCACCTCGTATGTGAGTCCGTCTTCGGGATCTACGGCATACATAAGTCCTACATTCGGCAACTGCCGCTCTGCTTTATCATCCAGGCAAATAGCTATCAAGTCATGTTTTCTTCCTGCGATGCGCATTGATTCGGTGAAGTTATCGTCCATAAAGTCAGATATTAAAAAACAAATACTGTTCTTTTTTACGACATTATTGAGAAATTGGAGAGCTAAATGGAGGTTAGTTGCTTTGTTTTGGGGTTGAGGATCTACCAATTGTCGGATGATGCGCAATATCTGATTACGTCCTTTGCCGGGCGGAATAAAATGTTCAATTCGATCCGAAAACAGTATAAGTCCGACTTTGTTGTTGCTTTGAATGGCAGCTAATGCAAGTACTGCGCTGATTTCTGCGATGACTTCGCTCTTTAATTTTTGATCTGTCCCAAAGTAGGTTGACTGGCTTATGTCAACGAGCAAAACGACATTTAGTTCGTGTTCTTCTTCATACAGTTTGACAAAAGGAATGCCGGTTCTGGCTGTGACGTTCCAGTCGATAAAGCGAATATCATCGCTGTATTGATATTCTCTAACTTCTGAAAAGGACATTCCTCGCCCTTTGAAGAAGCTTAGGGTATCTCCATGAAACAATTGTCGGGAGATATCCCGTGACCGGAGTTCGATTTTGCGAACCTTTGCCAACAATTCTTTGATATTCATTAGAGTTGTTGTAATTTGAATTCCCAAAATTCCGGTTTCCACCATTTCCATCGGATTTTTGGAATATTTTTATCTGTTTGGTACATTTTTCTATCAAACAGCCGGTCGAAAGGGGTACTCAATAATAATCCGCGATAAGACATAGCAGGTGAAGAGTACACATCGTCGGAGGTAAAAGAGTTGTGAGTATCATTTAATCCCAAGATATCATTCCACGAATTATCTTCCATTGGAGGACTAACGATGATATCATTGAAATTCAATAATTTATTTTTTTTATAGTTATAATTAACGGCAATAATTTGAGAGGAGTCGGTTTTATTGTTTTGAAGAATAAAATGTCCACAGAGCCATTTGTGTGAGAAATAGGAAGGTTCAAACCAGGCTGTCAGGGTACCTGCCCTTCTGTGTAGTTGTTCTTCCTGACCTGGCTGGATGAGCGAAGCATAAATAGAGTCAAAGTTGTGTCGGACTTCTTGGACGATTTTATTAAATCGATTAGAAGGGTCTTTTGGGCCTATTTGAGGATAATAAATTTCATAAGAATAATAGCGGTTTGATTTTTCAATGATGTTCTGATGAAAAGATAATGAAGGCTTCATATTGTAAACTTTGCTGGGTAAGATGGTCTGGGTGAAGCCGTTTTCATCCAATTTGCAGGTCATCAGTGTGCCGCTTGGGGGTAGAGTAAAAGTAGTTAGTTTGTATTGTTTGTCATGAGTGTCAGGCTTTTTACCTGCCAAATAGAAGGTTTTTTTCATCAATCTATTATAAAATATTCCTCTACAAGAATTGACTGTCGGATAAAAGAGCAATAGGGATTCATCGGGGTTTTCCTGGCAAGTATAAAGCGTTGTTTTAGTAGGATGGATTTCGGGTGGCGACTTGGCGAAGACCCAATTTTTCATAGATAGCCCTTCCATTTCGCCCGTAAAATCACCGGATGGTGTGGTCATGCCGGCGGTAAAGGTAGAATCTTTCAATTGACCTCTGATCATTCCTAAGACACGCTGATGAGGACTGTATTCTGCTAAAAAGATAGAATCGCCTTTCAAAAACCCTTCTACTTCGACATTGACACGTGCTGAGACCATTTCATAATAGCCTTTTAAGCCATTATCATGACGGCAGAGGAAGAGTCGAAAGACGTGTACATCGTCGATCCTTCCGCCGATATAATAATTTTGATCGCTTGGTTCTCCTTCCCAAAGGTCGTCACACGCAACGATCTGAGCGTGGGATAATTGAGAAAGAGCCGTCAAAAAAAATAGGATAAAATATCGCATACAATGGTATTATGTCGAAAGGTCTGTTATGGAACCTGTACCGTATTAAGTATAGAGGTTATGATGAATTCGCGGTTGATTCCTTCCGCTTCTGCTTCATAAGTTATTCCGATACGATGTCTTAACACATCCATGGCGATAGAGCGGATGTCGTCGGGTATAACGTAAGCTCTTCTTCGGATAAAAGCCATAGCCTTTGATGCCAGCGCAAGGTTGATGCTTGCTCTTGGGGATGCTCCATATTGAATCATGGGTTCAAGATCCGGCAATCCAATAGCTTTAGGATATCGAGTTGCAAAAACAATGTCTATGATATAGTTTTCAAGGGAGGGGTCTAAATAGATGGATTTAAGTAAGTCGCGTGCATCTAATATTTCTTGGGTCGTAGCTACCGGAGATTGAGACTGGTCAATGGACTGATCCATGTGCCGCCTTATGATGTTGACCTCTTCTTCTTTGGAAGGATAGCCAATTGTTACTTTCAACATGAAGCGATCCAATTGTGCCTCCGGAAGTGGATAGGTGCCTTCCTGTTCAATAGGATTTTGGGTTGCCATGACAAGAAATGGTTCTTGTAGTTTAAATGTCTCTTCTCCTATAGTTACTTGTTTTTCTTGCATTGCTTCAAGAAGAGCACTTTGAACCTTAGCCGGTGCTCGGTTGATTTCATCGGCGAGAACGAAATTGGCAAAAACCGGGCCTTTCTTAACTGAAAATTGATTTTGTGCCGGATTGTAAATCATTGTTCCTACGATGTCAGCGGGAAGCAAGTCCGGAGTAAACTGTATTCTTGAAAACTTTCCATTGACCAAGTTGGCCAATGTTTTTATAGCTAAGGTCTTGGCCAATCCTGGCAAGCCTTCCAATAGAATATGCCCTTTCGTGAGCAGCCCTACAAGTAGTCGGTCGATCATATTTTCCTGCCCTACAATGACATTGGCTGTGGCGTCTGTAAGTCTTGTGATAAAGGCACTACTTTCATAAATTTTTTCGCCTAATGCTTCAATTTCAGTCTGTATCATACAGTAATCTTTCTTTAATTTGGTATGAGATGCTTAAATTCTTTTGAAAATAATATTCCACAATTAAGTTATTTGATATTTGAAAGCATGACTTCAAAATGGTATCTTATCTTCTTGGAAATCTCCAAATATCTCTTTTTATTAATTGTCTTTGTGTAAAATTCTTCAAAGGAATTAAACTCAGTTTGGCACAAAATTATTATTTCAACAGATTAAAATGGCTTTTCTATGCATGAATTTGACATATTGTTAACCCATTTTGCCAATAGACGTTGCGGATATTGTGATTATTGCATTTTTCAGCCACGGATTAAATCATCCATCGCAATCCAACCTGACAATTGACAAATTGATAATAGATGCTATTGGGATGGCTGCTTAATGTCCAAGCATCATTAAAGTGCTGAAACTGTGGTCTGATAAGCAAAGAAACGTTTTTATTTAAAGGATAAATAGCCTTGACCCCTACGAGTATGCTTGTTCCAACTGTTTTATTATAAATATGATTATCATCTGAAAATGAAATGATATCCTGATCATTACGGACCAATTTTCCTTGACTATTCATCAAAAGGTTTACGGCTATTCCGGCATCGACGCCCAATATCCATCGGTTTATTCGTTTTTCAAATCCAAGGTTGATAGGGATGTGAATTAAGTTGAATCGATTGTTTGAATTTACAAGCATCACACCTCTTACTACCATACTGTCAATTTTTTTAGATGTTTTTGGGTCAAAGGTGTATGTAATCATAGCGGCATCATCTTTCCTATATTCAAATTTTTCAATGAGTTGTTGGTATTCGATTCCGATAGAAGCAGACCATGTTTTATCAAGGATTATTCCTAAGTCAGCTTGAAGAGAATTAACGAGAATTGGTGTCTCAAAGTTAGTTTGTGACCTAAAAAGTCCACTTTCTGAAGGATGATGTTGAATCTTCTTAATAGGGAGACCCATGCCTGTAATGAAGTTTACAAATGCTTTTACTCTACGTGGATGGTAGATGGTCGGCTGATAGATTGCAGCATCTTGATCTGACAATGTATTTATCCATGATTTGGAGGCAATATCAGGGGAAGTGTACACTGCTTTTTTCTTCATTGAGTGCTCCGGCAATTGAATTTCATCCACTAATTGAGTAGCATTTTGAAAGGTTGAAGAACTAAGTTGATTGTTGTTTTTAGAATCAGATAAAGGTGAAGAGTTTTGGTTAGAAATGGATAAAGATAAATCCGATTGATTGTTTTTCAAAACATTTTTATGAGCTATCGAGAGCTTTGAATTTTTAGGAATTGTATGTATTCCAACTTTATGAATGTCAGAAAAGGATTGAACATTGTCGCTGGATGCTGCATTGGCGTCAGATTCAAGGATTTCAAATTTGTTCAAGGCTGTATGATTGGTTGGATTTGAAACCGCCTTGGGTTTGAGTTGTTCTTGTGAAGAAGGTAAAGAATTGGGGGTTGACGATTTAGAGGCAATGCTCCAAATTAACAAAGATAAGGAAATGATGAGGGTGACAGTCAAAAACGCCCAGAAGTATAGAGGTCTTTTTTTGTTGTGGTCGTCTAATGCCATGCTGATATTATTCCAAACATGTGGATCTACCTTGGACTGAATATCTGAATATTCATGGAAGAGGCTTTCTTCAAGGGGATTTCGCTTATTGCTCATAATGTTATTTTCTTTTGATTAATTAATGTTGTTCTAATATAGTTTCTGGCTTTAAAAAGTTGGGATCGGGAGGTTGCTTCATTGATACGAAGACTTTGAGCGATCTCCTGGTGTGACATGTCGTCTATGATATACATATTGAAAACAGTCCTATAACCGTCTGGCATGTTTTGAACTATCTTCATCACTTCTTGGTAAGAGAGATCCGTTTCGGGGTATTCTATGTAGTCTCTATCTTCGAAATGCTCCTCTTCTATCTGGATACTTACTTTATTTTTAGCCAATTGGTCAAGGCAGCTATTGATAATAATACGTCTAAACCAAGGTGCAAATGGTCGGCTTTGATCATAGCTGTTGAGGCTTAAAAACATTTTAATAAACCCATTTTGCAATGCTTCTTCAGCCATAAACACTTCTTTACAATAACGCAAACAAACACCCATCATGACCTTTTGGTACAGGTTATAGAGCTTACTTTGGCTCACTCTGTCATTTTTTAGACAGTTTTGTATGATGATATGTTCTTCCACTGATTTATTGATCCATACGAATGTTTTCGAGGTTAATTAGATTTGTTGGTTATTATCATTTTAGTATGTTGCTTTAAAGTTACCATTAGCAAGTGTTGACTGCATTCTACCGTCTTGTTGTAATTCCAGAGTAAAGTTACCTTTAAAGGCTTTGCCTAATGAGGATGCACCTTCTGTAATTTCAATGATGCCGGAAGTGGCTTTATAGAAAATAATATTATTCTTTTGTTTGAGTGCAATATAGCCTTTATTGGGTAGAATATTATATTTTCCTATCTTAACTCCCTTTGTTCCGGCATCAGACCAGCTAATACCGAAGAAGGATGCATTGAAGGGGAGAGATGCTTCCAGGGATTTTATATTACCATCTGTAAATGCGATGCTACTGTAAGCAAAGGTGTCCAGGTTTATTTGAGGGATTTGGATATGGACGAAGTCTTTTTCTTCTTTGCATACTATGATAGAGCCTACATTAACCTCATTGCTAACCGGGATGGACAAAGTGATGCTTCTTTCGTTACTTTCACTGTTAATGCCGATTAGGGAGACTTCATTGATTTTATTGCAGAGGTAGAGATAGCCTTCGAATTTGCCATCTTTGGCTATTAATATGTAATTGATGCCATTGCCAGTAGAGATAACGGCATACCCGCTTTGAATATTTTTTCCGGAGCAGGACACAAGTGTACCTTTTATTTTGTAGTATTTAGAATTGTTTAAATTAAATTTGACATCAGAGATTTGAGTGTTTTTATTAATGGGCTCTATGGTGATTTTTTGATTTGAGATTGATTCACAATCATTGTTTTTGTTGATCCACAGATCTATAGGTAAGTTTTCAGGTATTTTTGAGCTATACCTTCCGTAGTTGTCAGTGTATGTTTTAGTTTCAAAGGATTGCGATTTATCTGCAAGCATCACGGACGTAAATGGCATTGGTCTGCCTTCATCGTCAACAATGGAGCCGGAGACGATTTTGGAAGGAGTCATATTGGCGATTGTAATAAAGTTTAATTGATTTAAATCTGCTTCATAAGAATTGCCGATGAGGGCGGCACTATTGTGTTGTCGCCAGTAGCCTAATGCAGGGTCAAAATACCAAATATCAGATGTAGAAGTTGCGATGTCAGTGAGTTGTGAAGGGAGGTCAACTTTCAGATGAAAGGTATAATCCGGCGAAAGCTTGAGTGGAATGCCAATGATTCCTTCCAACTCAATTGCTATCGTTCCGAAATTAGACAGGCAGACGACTGCTCCGGTTGAGGCTAGTCCAGTCGTTGTGCCGGGCATTTGATTCAAGGCATTCATGCTTGTAGGGTTGATATACCTGATTGCTGCTTTAACCTGCCCGTTGTATGCCTGATTGGTTAATTTGTCAACTAAGGCATTAGCAGGAAAGAGCACGGTAAAATTCGTTTCAGAGATCGAGCCCCCTTTGTCCGCATCAAATAAATGGTTAAATGTCTTTGATAGCAAAACGTTTTTTAGCTTAATCGTACCATTACCCACAGATGAAAAGGATCTTCCTGCCGCGAAATAACCTGTCTTTTCAATGGATAGAAAGCTTTGATCAGAGCTAACCTTCACATTTTTAAACTGATAAACACCGAAAATGTCAGTTAGAGCTTCCTGCCCATCGTACATCACGCGGACTCCTTCAATAGGAGCGCCACTTTCGTCTTCGATAATTCCCAGTATATCATTGGTATATAAAGGGATGTTGGAATTTGGCTCAAAACCAGTTTGATCCTTTACGCATGATTGTAAAGTAAAGAGCAAAACCGTTATAACCAACAAGTATTTATTCATTTCAATGTTATGTTATTTATATTACAGTAACTTAGTCGTCTCCGTTGTCCAAAGATCTGATTTATTTGTTATTTTTAATATTTTTTCATGCAAAAGCATTATTATTATTTGAATGGCATAGGAGTTGGATGTTATGATAGTGGAGTTATTGTTATATTTATAAAGAAAATTACTGTTAACTTTGAAGGTGTGTCGTCATAATATATATCAATTTTTTACTTCATTCATTGGGGTTGCGTTGGTGTTTGTGATGGTTTTGAGTACATTCAATGTTTCCGCCAGTGTGTGCCGTGTTCAGATGGATGGAGATACCGGAAAAATATCAGACAGTGAGGTTGAATATGCAGCTTATTTTACGGACATTGAAAGGCTTGAATACTTTAAGCAATATGAAGGTAAAATAATCCGAAGTATCCGGATTACGACCAAGTTGTCTGATCTGTCTGGAGGCAGTTCACGCCATCAGATGGTCAATTGGGGTATTCGAGCAGCATCCAATGTAGCTCAAGCTATACACGTGGATTCCCGGCCCGGTCGAATATTGCCATATTTGCTCATCAAAGAGGGTGAAGTCGTACGGGCTCAGAAGATGGCTGAGGCAGAAAGGGTATTGCGTTCTAATAAATTTATAGAAGATGCAGTGATTCTTATAGACCAGGAAGCGGGTAATCAAGTGGATTTATTGGTAATCGTAAATGATGTATTTTCCTTGGTCCCGGAGTTGGGATATTATAGTCCCACTAAGTTTACTACAGGGTTAGTTGATGCTAATTTAGCAGGATCCACCAATTTTCTGGGCGTTGGTATGCTTTACGACAAGGAGGCAATAAGAAAAGTCAGACCTGGATTACGCCTTACTCTTAGAAATCCAATGGGTAATTACCTCAGTTTTAGTGGCGTTTATACTTCATTTGGCAGAAGTCTTACTTCTTCGAGGCTGTCAGAAAGTTCAGTGATTTTAAAAGTGGAGCGTCCATATATCTCTAATCTTTTTAGATGGCTGGGCGGCATTCAAGCCGGGATTTTTTCCAACTATGACTATTATAATGACAGTATGTTTTCGAAAAAATACAAGTACAAATCTGTTGTGTTTGATGGTTGGATAGGGTTGAATAATTACAAATCAAATCTATTTAACCTATTGGACAATCGATGGTCGATCCTATATTCTTCCAGGCTTATGACCCGACAGTTTAGTCAGAGGCCTGAATTTGTGGAGGATGAATATCGGAATAATATCGTCAATCAGACAAGCCTTTTGTTTCAGGTCAGCATATTTAGGAGAGGTTTTCGACGATTTACGCATTTATTTGACTTGGGTCGCCCTGAAGACATTGAGACGGGTAGAATTATGTCTTTGACTGGTGCATTGACGCGCCGTAACAACCATTCTGGATATTATTTTGGTGGTGAGGTTCAATTGTCAGAAACGGTTGGGGAGGATCATTTTATTCATGCACAGTGTGCATTTGGTAGTTTTATCGAAGGAGGTGGGGTGCATGATGGAAAATGCGTATTGGCAATGCTTGTTGTCCCAAAGAAACACGAATATCGGCATTTCTATTTTCGCAATTATTATTCAATGGCCTATAGCCAATTGATAAACCGAAGATATTCATTTTTATTGCATACTACGGGTAATTACGGTTTATTGGACAATATAGGAAAGGAATTGGAAGGAGATATTCGTATTGCTGTAAAGTATGAAGGGTTATTGTTTTTTAAGGAGGAGTTGTGGGGATTTAGTTTGGCGCCACTTGTGACATCACAATGGTTGTATATGCGTAATATAGAGCAAAATAAGGATGGACTCTTTGCTTTAATAGGGCTTGGAGGAAGAGTCCGAAACAGGCGGCTTATTTCTTCTGCCCTTGAAGCAAGGGCATTTTATTTTCCAGGATTTTCAGGAAGAAAAGGAGCTTTTGGTTTTGAGGCTGGAACGACGATAGACTTGAGGGCAACCATAGCATTGGTGCATAAGCCGGACTTTCTTGAATTATAAGAAATGGTATATTATGATAAATTATTAGAAAATAAATACGAGTTATGCGATATGTATTAGAAAAAATATACACAATGACGCTTAATGAGTAGAAAATATTTAATCAAAATTGCGCTTTAGACAAAGCCAAATTCCGCATTAGACAAATGTTGAATCGATTTACGACTCGTAATCAATGGTTTCTGTAAACCATTGGAACGATTCGTACATCGGGATTAACCCTCATAATCAGCAATATACGGTTTTTCAAAACCTTTACTGCTGAACTCGGGTTACATGCAGAAAAAAGTAAAGAACATTATGGCAAAGTTGGTTCATTATAGAGAAAAGTGCATAGGGTGTGGGGTGTGTCATGAGATGCAACCGGAATATTGGCGGATGTCAAAGAAAGATGGTAAGGCTAATCTGGTCAAGGCAAAAGAGAAGAAAGGTGTTTATATTGTAGAGATAGGTAACAATGATATTGAATTGTCCAATCTTGTTGTTGCCGCATGCCCCGTCCGTGTTATCAAGGTCAATGAATAGAAATGGCAATTGGATTATGATTTCAGAAGGAATTGAACCCGAATTCATATTAAAGGTACAATAGTATCTTTAAGAAATATATTGCTAACTTGGTGCCCTTGCGGAAAGTAAGGCCGAAGAGACAAATGGTGATAAAAATCCCCATCCGAATTCTGGTTGAAA
>JAGPCT010000080.1 GCA_018057925.1 Saprospiraceae bacterium | reverse complement strand
TCCCAAGAGATGTTCCATTTCATACAACACTTGTCATCACTAATAATAAACCTGACACAATTATAATGCTACCAATGTCAACAACATGTGATTGTATGAAGGTAAAACTTAGCAAAATGCATATTGGCCCAAAGGATACGGCAAGTATCTCAGTTGTTTTTGATGCGCATATTCCCGGTTTCTTCGACAAGGATATTTATATTAATTATGTTGGACAAGATTCGGTATTCATGGGTAAGATTAAAGGGCATGTGATGCAGTAAAAAATATAAACAGGACTAAAACCCAATTTTCTCTGCTATTCTAATCCATTGGTTAAAACCAATGGCAATTTATTGGTAATTCTCCAGGTTAAATTAATAGCAATTTACATGGCGTTTATTATAGTTTTGTTACAAAGCCTCATAAGTCTAACTTTGGTCCTATATTTTATCCTTTTGATTGATCTAATTCCTTTCAAAGAAATTTGCACATTTATCTAAGCCGATATTATTGCAAACAAATTTATCATCACACATGCTGAAATCGCCAAGTAATTCACCAATGAAAGGTTCAGTATCAATTTCTATGCTGTTCAATCCGGTCGCAATTTTCCAGGTACCTGATTTTAATAAATCATTATTTTCATAAACTGTAAAAGTGCTATCTGATTGAAATTCAACAGTGAGTCCTGTATTACCAGATAAGTCCGGGACCATGTTGTTCAAGCAAATTCGCTTATTCCAATTCCACTTACCTATTAATCTTGGACTTAGAGTTCCAGGAGTTTGATTGCCAATCTTTGAACAATTATGAATTTGTAATAAATCAGGATCAATAACTTCCGTTTCTTGACGGCAAGAACATAAGGATATAAGAAACATTAAAAAGATGATATTTTGCATCAAATGAATTATAAATTTTTGATGGTAATTCATGGAATAATAATAAATTAATAATTATACTTTTTGTGATTAAAAGACAACCCGACTATCACCACCCACCATTTGATGGACGGCAAACATCAAACAAAGAGGAAGTCCTTATCCTTATTTTATAAATAAATAAAGATATTTAATTAAAATCATAAATCCATGCTAAAGTTAGAAGTCAGAAATTAGAAATTAAAAATTAGAATGAACGCTATCAACGGAGCGCACTATTCAACATCCAACATCAAAAATCCAACATTCATTCCTCTCATCACTTATCGCTTATCACTTATCACCCATCACCTGATAAACCGATCACCCCATCACTTTCCACCACTGCTTATCCCCAAAGTATTAGGAGTAAGAAAATCAAGGCTATACATCGTAAATATATTAAACAACTCCTCTCCCGGAACATGAGAAATATTTCTACTGAATTTCAAATTGTAACTACCTGTATTATTCTGAAGTTTAAAATTAGTATTATTCAGCTGATTTTTCTTTTGTATAAAAGCCGGTTGAACCATTTGGAAATAGGCCTGATAATTATATGGGTTGAAAGGAAGTGGGCGCGCCAGATAGTCCATCGCCCAATTATAAACAACTTCCTTATCCTTGCCTATCTCATGATGCACATCATACTTTACTGTAAAATTACTTGATGGCCCTGATCCATCTAAAAAATTAATGTTTCCGAACATACCTGTATTGAAATAGTAATTATTTGAAGTCAAATTGCCCGTAGCCATATAATTCTGCCAAAGTGCACTGATCTCTCCTTCAGTTAAAGGTGGTTTAAGATTTGTTACAATATTCTGTTCCTTAATACGATGTACCATATTTTGTTCCCATTCAAGCTTAAGGTCTTGTGGCCAGTTCCAGTTAAAGAAACCTCCTTGCACAGTATTCTCATAGTAGTCCTGAAATCCCCACAGTTTTGGCTCAGCTTTGTTATCGTGATACGATTTATTAAACAAATCCAATACCCTGATGCGTGGATCGAAGAGCAAATCTTCATTTTGAGAAATACCCGGATAGAATGACTGAAAATCACGTTGCTCAAAACCCTCTGTAATAATCATATTAACATTCAACTTGTTACCATAAGTAGAGTTCAGATGTGTGTATTGCGTTCCTTGAAGACTAGCCGACTGCATCTTCGTCTTGAGCGTATTGAATTTAGAAGTTCTAAAATAGGTATGATACAATAGGACTTCATTGCCTTCAATTAGTTCTCCAGGAGGTATAGGTGTGAGATTTGCTTGCAATAATTCGTCTTCCGTGTTAACGATATCAACAGTATTTCCTAAAACAACTGCAGTAAGCATATTTGGATTTTTTCTAATGACCTGCAAGGCATAGATCGATTCATTATCCAGTTTTGGCATAACAAAAGAAAGGTTTGGATTGCTTCCACTGCTGTTATTAATAAAGTTAACATCAATGACACTTTGATCTTCCAACTTCGTAAAACGAATCTTATATTGCATTGGTTGTCCTCCAAATGGACTTGTTGCCGGGAAATAATGATCCTGTGGTAATGCTTGCGTAAAATATACCTTTCCATGCTTCAATTCATCCTGAAGGTAAAATCTTTCAAATGGTAAAGGCACAGTATATTGGACGAATTCGTAAAGATCAGGTGGCCAACTACCTGTTTTAAATCGAACTATCGTATCCTGGGACCAAATTCTATTATCAACTCTTAGCCAATTATTTGTTTGGAGATCCCAAGCATGCACTTTCATGTTTATGGTATAATATTTATTTTGTTGCAACATTTGAACCGGGCGCACTACCATTGCATCATGCATATCTTCGTTTAACCATCTAATTGGCTGACAGGAAACGGTGTTTTTACTACCAAAATCTTCCTTCAATGTATAACTGATTTCAGGTCTGTACTTGTAGTTGACAACACTCGTAATTTCACCATCCGTATCAAAAATAGGCGTAGGTATCACTATATCTTCTCCCATAGGCAGTACAAAACGGGTAAGCACCCTTGCCGATGGTATTACATCTCTTTCGTTTTGACTCGGATCTATATGTTCGTAAAAGTCGATACCTGCCAATGGATCATTAGAAATCGGTGAACATCTTTCTCCCACGGATAAGTTAAATGAACTACTTCCTTCCAGTTTACCTCCCAAAAGTGAGAAATATACAGCAGCCTGACCATGGAAATATGAAGGGGAAGGTGCTCCTCCGGAAAGTGCGATAGCTGCAGCAAGTGAAAATAAATTAAATTTTTGCTCCATTCCAAAGACTTTAATCCTTACTCCTACTGAGCCTTCTAAACCGGCATAGGCCTGTCCTTCCGCATACCAGCCATTGATACCTTTTTCTCTTCCTGTATTAGCGCAACGAACATTTTGTTTAGTTATGTTCATATCATATCCAAGGTAAACAGAAAGCGCCGCATAAATTATTCTTGCATCTATGGAAGCATTGAGCGAACCATATGCTCCGTGAGAAAAACCTGCGCCTGATTCATAATCTACTCCTCCACCCTGTGCATTGACATTAGTGGCACTGGTAGTTCCATCCAAATCTCCTGAAGGGTTGTTTAATATATTCTGAATAGCTAGTGGAAGTGGCGGAAGGCTGGTCGGTACACCATGACCTACCATCATGTATAATTTAAAGTTTGCAGATAATACATTTTCCAATGTCAATAATGCACTTCCTCTCGGATCATCACTGTCATAAGGATCAAAATCTGGTGCCCCCATATAAAAATACCAAGTATCAGCACTTGCGTAGAAAATACCATTGACCATTTGGTTGGGAATAACAGGGTTTTGCATATTTCCTACAAAAGTACCGTCACCTATATTGGCAGCAACTTTCAAAGAACCATCCATATACCAGTCTCTGGTATCATTTTGTGTATAAAATGCAAGAGCTACTCCTACGTACAACTGAGGATCATTGCGTTCATTGATAGGGGTCATTACATAACCATCTCCTTCCAGGGACATCATGTCCAAACCACCATCTACAAATTGAGCAGTAAAAGTTATATCAGCATTGAACGCTGTAGGAGTTGGCATAGTGCCCAACATAATCCCCGCTCTGATCATGAAGGAATTATATGTGGGTGTATATTCAGGTTCACCGGTGATCTGACCCTCTAAAACCGTGTAACTGGCCGTTTGTATGATGTTATAACCTACTCCACCACCAAAACCATAGATGCCGACACCAGCACAGATCGGAATTGCTGCTTCCGATCCAATGATGCCATCCACATACCAATAGGGGTAAAAATTCTCACTGTATGCAAAATTCTGTCCTTCCGGTACTTCAGGAGGTGTTCCATAAGTACCAAATATAGCAGACAATCTTCCGAATATACCGGCTATGGGCAAAGTCACGCTAAGCGACCCTTTTGCTCCCTTATCTCGGCCTCCGCCTTCGATTGGGTTGTTATAAAACATGATCTTGCCAAGTATTGAGAAATTTTCCTTAACCAGTCCAATGTTAATAGAGTCGAAAGTCACCCGATCAAGTCTGATTTTTTTTACTACTGAAAATGCTCCACCCAGACCACCATCCATAATACCTGTCAACACCTCCATGGACTCAATATTTGAAACCAACGAAAATGTTGCACCGGCTGACAGGTCCAATTCATCCATTCCCATTGAAAGACCGATTGAAAATTGAACTGCAACAGTTTCAGCTTGTGCATCTAATGAAACATCAAAATTATCCATGGAAATCGGAAAAGAACCAACCTTCTTTTGTGGACTCGCAAATGCCAAATACGTATTATCAGAATCAAAACCAGTACTACCAGAGGTATAATCGATCTGGAATTCCTTCTCAATTAATTTTATATCAGCCGGAAGGTCAGGCAATCCAGACGGATAATATTGTTCCGTATCTATCGAGAGCGTGCCATGCAGCAACGTTTTAATATAAGGCTGCTCATTGGATCCAGGCATAAATACAACTTCCAAATACGAATCATCCGCTATTGTGGCATCAGCAATTAAAAAAGGAAATTCCAATTGCTGCATGACAGACACATCAAATGCATAAATAAAATTTGGGTCAGGTTCATCATAAGCTGAAGTATTAAAGATGAGTGCAGTATATTTTAACAAACTTGAATCTCCGGCAAAAGGAAGAGTCATATCGCCCGTCATCATACCGTATTCTAGTGTATTATCGTAGAAATCAAGTTGAAGTGTATCAATAGAAATTCCAAAGCCACCGAGATTGCCCTTTTCTATCGGCAAAATATTTTCTACAAGAATATTGGCATACAATGCAGGATCTATTAATAAATTTCTAACAATGGCGTAGGTAGAATCAAGTAAAATATGAGGTGGAGGTGTGATGCTTGCCTCTCGTAGATAAAACCCTCTATAATCATTGGTTGTGGTGTGATATCCATCCGGAAAATCAATATTTTCCGGATTGGCGAGATCACTCATATCTATGAAGGCATCAGTAATATCAAACCTCCATCCTTTCAATCCTGTAATTTCAAAACTATTCATATTGACTTGCGCCATCCAGTTGACTTTACCCCAAACTGAATTATTGCCACCGGTTTGATAGAAATAGCTGCCTGAAGTATCTATAGAAGACTGAGAAGAAGTGTCCTGCAGATTATTTGCCAGATCTATTACAAAAGAGGCTTTAGCTTTAGCTTCATCGCCTTCCTGCTGGTCATAGGGCCTAATGACACTGCGTGGAAAATTCAATTCTCCTGCCAGTTTAAATGATTGTAATCCCTGGCAATTAAATTGAATGGCACATGAATTACTATTTCCGGAACTTCCTTTCAGTACTAATTCAAAGGCATTGTTATTGTCATTAGGAAAATTTAAATCTTGTTCTAACTGTATCATAAAATCACCACCGAACCCGACCGGATGTATACAAACTGAATCAGCGATCATCATAAACATATTGTCTCCATCAAAAATAGACAGTTTAGCACCGATGGCAACTTTTGCTTTAGCTCCGGTTGGGGTCAAAATGAAATCGGTCAACCCCATTATAAATTTATTCCCCATCAATTCCTGATCAAAGCCAATAGGCAATCCAATAGATGAGGAGCTCGCAATTGCATAGATATTTCTTCCATATTGTAGATAGGGTGCCAACATCGTAGAATACTGTTCCGGAACATAATTTAATCCCTGGTCTATCATACCGTCTGCTATGGGGAAATTAATATATTGAGCCAAAGAAGCCAAATCGCCGGTTTCATCTTGAATGGCACGCACTGTACCTTCAAAGACTTGGCCTAATTCATTTATTTTTATATCCTTTACCTGGACATTAATTTTTACATTATTTAAAAAGTCAAGTTGGACTTTTGCAGTTCCTGAGTATTTATTGTCATTTTCAGTTAACTGATAATCCAATAAATAAAAATGACCTATTTTGATAGATTCGAGTGAGTCAATGCTGACCACTAAAGTATTGTTGTCAATCAGCGGCGGGTTGCATCGTGACTCGCAATCAGAAGGTGTCTCGTCAGCCTGTGTGCTTCCATCCCCTTCATCACCATAAATATCAGGCACCTCACCATAATAAAAGCGTCTTACTTCGGAAAATTTTCCATTATCAAAACCGAGAATATTATTTTGGTCAATCGCCTGAATTCTTACACCATATTCATGACCGACAATTAGTTCAGGATCATCGGCTTCCTGATTGTAAAAATAATTTGTGACAGTAAAAACTTCTTTTTCGATTACTACAGGAATTCCGGCATCATTAAATAATTCTTCAATATCCCAGTCATAATTTGCAGTAATATCAATAATCTTGACGATGTACATCATATCTGCCTGATCATAACCGACATTGAGCGGATATTCCCAAATTATTGGGAAGGATGGTATTTCCGAAGCCATGACGATTTCTTCCCAATATGGACTAATGATCGTAGGTATGTTGCCATTTCCGATTGGAAAAACAATGCTACATCCATTACCGATCTGTTGTCTGGTATTGTAATCGTATACAGTGACACAAAGCGTGTAATTACCTTCCGGAATAGATCCAAGGACTAGTTGAATATCTGAAACACCTTCTATTACAAAACCATTTGCACCCAATGTAGAATTGAGATCAGAGATCTCCTGAGTTGTTAAGGTCACACTTTCGCCTCCATCAAGAACAAGCGGTGCCGGTGGTAAGTAATTTTCATCTATGGAAATTGAAACACCATTGTCACCAGCAAGTGTAGCCAACATATACACATTTTGCTGTGTAAAAACAGAATTGATAAGAGTGGCTGAGTAAGCCTGAGAAGCATCTTCCAATTGTCCTATTTCAGTAGGAAAAGGTAGTTGAACATCTACCATGACTTGAATATTCTGGGCCTTGGCTAGACTTATAGTAAAGAGGAATAATATTAAGAACAAATTTTTCATATCAGACATCATTAAAATTTAAGACCATAACCCAATGAAAGTCTAACTTCATTAAAGGAATTGCCCGAAAAGCTTTTCTTGGAAATAAAATAACTGCTGAAATTCACTTGCGAATGTTTTAAAACATTGCAATTGATACCAAAGCGTTGATTCAATACTCTACCGTCTTTTACCCCATTCAATTTATCATATGACAACCTTGTGGCTGAACTCAAGGATAATACCTTGTCAAAAAGGGATTTTTGCAAAGTGACTGCAGCACCTGACCTATTTCGTTTATCATCGGAATATCCATAGGAAGACACGATAAGTGAAGGTGAAATAGTGAAGTCGCTTTCTTTCCAAAACAGTCTTACACCTGCATTTACATTGACGTTATTAACCTCACCGCCTATTCTTGCCACGGGGCTTAAATCCATTAATGACTGTTGCTGAATACCTCCAAACACTCCAAACTGGGTATTTTTCGACTTTTTTGTATAGTTAAAATTCAAGCCATACATCCTGCTGACATTGATATATCTAAGGGTATCATTGATCTCCACTAAGCCATCCGTTGTTTCAAATTTAAAATTGGAAAAATTAGCCGAGATAAGAAGTTCCTTTGTAATCATCCAGCTGGTATTCAAATTAACAATGAGTCTTTTTCTGGATAAATAATCTAAATTGCGCAAGTTATTCCGTTCGATTCCTACAGTGGCATTTGTATTAAACTTAGCTTTAA
>JAGPCT010000079.1 GCA_018057925.1 Saprospiraceae bacterium | reverse complement strand
TTACTTTCCAACAGTTGTACTTCTTTCTTTCCTTTAAGGACAGATCAATGTGCCAGTATGTCGGTAATAGAATAGCCCCTATTTGTATTCAGAATGGAACATTCAATCAATTATTTCAAATGGTGGATCATGGGGTTGCCACTGATGGAAGTATTATTGAAGGACATAGATTAAGTTGTTGGCAATGAAAAGTTATCAATTATTAATATTACTTTGTATATGGATTCTTACAACATCAACTGATTGTGGCAGGGAAGAATATGATCAGAAACGAAGTGTTATTTACGTCAAAGGACAATTCTCCAATACCAATGACACTATGTTCGTAGGTGATACCCTTACTTTGACAATTACAATACCTGATTCCAGTTTTAAGTTAAATGAATTGTCTCTACACGATACCACTTGGATTAAGATTGAAACATTTGAGACTTCGGCATTTGGCTACTCATTTTTTCGTATAGATTCTACTCAAGATGGAGGAGTAGATGGAATTAATGCTTATGCTGAGACCATTTTTACTATCGGAAATATTAATATGCCTTATCAAACAAAATATCCCTTTAGGCATCAAATAAAAAAAGTATTAAAAATGAAAGGTTCATATTTTTTTCAATCAGCATATGATGAAATTCCAAAAATCAACGGAATCTATGGAAGTATGATTATTGAATGGGACGTGCCTAATAAAAATTTTGAGATATTGAGGGCATGGGGTAACAATAGATACGAGAGTGCTAAAGCAGCAGATCAAGTAGATGCTAATAATTATTTCCCCTTTGTAGTAAAAGAAAGATAAAAACCCAAGATAACACTGCATACCACGTACAGAGCGGCTACACACCGCTCCGTCGGGTATGCCAAACCATTATCTCGGATTGAAAGCCAACGGCGGTCAATGGAATTAAGGCAAGTAAAGGATTAATAGCCTTCTTCTTAGACCAACTTGGCTCATCTGAGATGTTGAATTTTAAATCTGAAACAATTAATTTTCTAACATCTAAAATTTCATTATTATGAGAAACTTAACAAACAAAGGCAAGCAAAATCGGCTTCTATTTTCATTATTCTTTATTTTTACTTTTATAACCATGGTAAATGCGCAGTATTATCCAATCTCAATGGATGAAAAACTCCAACAATCATCCCTGATCATCGAGGGAAAGGTAGTCAACAAAGAAGCATTTCGACATGAAAATCACATCTACACTAAAAATCATATAGAAGTTATTCGAGCAGTCAAAGGTGATGTTTTGAAAGGTGAGATGGTTGAAGTGATTACATCAGGAGGAACATTGGATGATGTTACCGAAACGTGGACACACATGCCTGAATTGACCATGAATCAGAAAAGTTTTTTCTTTCTCCGGCCTGCCTCACAAAGCATGTATAGTGAATTGAACCTCAATAATGTCTATGAAATTTATTCCGGCGTTCAAGGCATTTATAACTATAGCAATGATATGAGTAGGACTATTTATTCGCAATTGGAAAGCTACCGAGACGTAGAATTGTTTTATAAGAAAATCGGCATACCTGAATATGCTAGTTACACAAGTCCCGGTGCAAATATTTCGACAAGAAATTCTAGTGATGATACTTGTGTCATTTATAATATTCGACCAGTTAGTAACTCTTTATCAGACTCTATTATTGATGGAATCAGGACTACAAACATCCAATTGGACCTTTATATCAAAGTAAGTTCAGGTTCTTTCCGACTATACAATGCCAATCTGGAGACCTATTACAATACTACGATTTTCGGCACAAATGTAGTCGCCAATGGCAAAATCACTTCCGTCAAAAGTGCTGCCTTTTCTCCAAATTATACACTTACACTCACAGATGAAGCCAGCGACAAAATTAAGATTAATCTGTTGGGTAGCTCTATGACAGCATCTTCACTGCAGCTTATAGATACCGGTTACAGTTATGTGGCTCGATTTACGATTGAAATCATAGGTTGGGATGGGGAAAGTCCTTTGGAATGGGATGAACTCACGGTCGATAGTGACAAATACAGTGAAGAAGGTACGAATGTGATTAGAAATTTTGGATGTGAGCGATTAGTTGAGGGGCTAAATTGTGGTATGAAAATAACATCCATGACTGATATTGCCGCAGCGGGTGCCGGTGAAGCTACAGAATTAAACACAACTGGAGTTTTAGAAATCAACGGTGAAGGTTTTTTGGATGATGACTTTCAACCGGGCAATTGTATCAAGCCATTAGATCACTTTGTTAAGTTTACAACAATTCACAACCAATGGATACGTCCTCTCGAAGGAGATTATCTAGAATATACAGACACAAAGATAAGGGTCAAAGTACCTACTATTGGATTTTCAGATGATAATTTAAGTACTCCACAGTCTGATATTAACGATTGGATTGCTGCCACTGGAGTAATAAAAGTTTGTCGGAAAGGCGGGTTATTCAATACTGAATGTGGATGCAATGTGACAAGTGATGAAGACCTCTTTGTTCCATTTTCATTTCGTAATGATAGGAGAACAAATTCCAATGGCTGTTTGGAAAGTAAACAGTCATTATTGAGAGATGAAAATTCGAATGGTGGTTATACCATGAGGTTTCAAGAGAGTATTAAACAAGTTCCCGGAGCGGTTGCTTCCTTCAAAAGAGCCTTAGATACATGGCGATGTGAAACCTTGATAAATATGGATGCAGATGAAGAAAGTAGTCAACTATCAGGACCTGGTATTTGTGCGGTAAGGTATGCCCCTCTTTCAGTAGGCACCTTAGCTTCGACAACGGACAATTATAGTTTTTGTGGAGATGTCACCTCCTTTGATTTTACGGTGAGAAGAGCAGGATTTCTTATTACAATCAACTCAAACTATCAGTGGCATACCGGTACAGATATGCCTGCTTTACCTGAAGGGAAATTTGATATGGAAACTCGTTTTTTGCATGAATTGGGTCATGGATTTACGATGCTGCATACCATCAATGATAATAGTATTCTGAGAAGACCTTCTTTACAAAACTACAACCGTTCTTTTTCTTCGGAAGACAAAGTAGGAGGAATAAGTGTTGGCTTATTAAGTAGTCAGCAATTAACTACCAAATGCAGTGACATGGCTATGGAGCTGATTGATTATTCCGAATGTATGCTTGGCAACTATAATGCTTCTCCGTACACCATGTTCAGAATATATCCAAACCCAGCTAATCATTTGATATCTATAGAAAGTAATACTCCTAAGACTGAAATAAAAATTTATGATGTACTAGGCAAATTAATAGAAAGAAGGGATATGTTAGCCAACATCATCAGCCTTGATATAAGTTCATATGCTAACGGGGTCTACTTCGTTAAAATGTATGTCAATGGAAACTCTTTCTACACTTCCAAATTTATTAAATCATGAATTTAAATAGTTATATAAAAAATAGCGCTATTCTTTGTGTATTTTTAATTCCCTTTACAGGATGTGGATCTCTCAAGAAAGATCGTTTACCTAAAGGATATTATAAAATTACCACGATGTTGCAAACAGATGACGAGAAATGCAATGAAATCTATAAGTTGGTGCATGATAATTTATATATCAGCGACCAGGATTCTTGCAAACAATTTAAATTATACGACAAAATAAATTTTAGTTGCATTTACGGTTTAACAAAGTCTCAAGTCATAATATTGTTTGGCAAAGAAAGCGCTTGGGAAGGAAGTGAGATGCTTTATGTTTTTTCAAATGTCTGTAGCGCTAAAGGAACACTTAAAGAATATTATAGAACATACAATTTGAGGTTTGACCACGATACGATTTGCTGGGTTGGTGGGAGTACTTTCGGTCGGCTTGAATGAGCCTTATATATATAAATAGATAACGTCGAGTAGGCAAAGGGGAATTTCACCCCTAAGCCTCTCACAGAACCGTACGTGAACCTCTCGATTCATACGGCTCTTCTTAAACCAAGTCTGCTAAGGCCGAAAACCCTCGTATTGCCAGTGTTCAAACAATTTCGGATAACTCCGTGATAGGCTCTGCAAATACTTGTATGCCTTGACCCAACGTTGTTTCCTGTACCTCCGGTATTTGTTGCGTATCCACTTGACCAAGCGTATGTGCAACAAGCGGAATACTTTCCGCATCTCACTCATTCGGAACTTGCCATAGTAGTTTATCCAACCCCGTATTTTGAGTTTGAGCAATTCGGCAATCCTGCTGATTGGGAAGTGTACCCAACGATGAAAATCCATCGCTTTCAGCTCGCTTGCTATCCTACTCATACTCTTTTGGCTGATGGCAGGGCTAAATCCTAATTTGATTTTCCCTCGCTCTTTCACTATTCTCGGCTTAAATGTATAACCTAAAAAGTCGAACTTCTGATACCGCACCTTAAATGGTGGTTGGCGTTTCTGATTGTTGCGGCAGTAAACAATTTTTGACTTCTCTTGGTTAAGTTCCAATTTACAATCTTTGAACCGTTTCTTTACCTTTTCTAACAAACGCAACGCTTCTTTGATGTTTACGCAATGGATGACAATGTCATCTGCATAACGCTCAAAAGGAGTGTTCGGATTTTCTTTGGCTATCCATTTATCAAACACAATGTCCAGAAAGATGTTGGCAAGCACGGGACTGATTACTCCGCCCTGTGGTGTGCCTTTTCCTTCGGGGTGTTTGAGCGTTCCGTCTGCTAACTGAACAGGAGCATTTAACCAACGTTCTACATACAGCAGGATATGTTTCTCCTGCGTGTAATGTTTCAATGCTTTCAGCAGCAGTTCGTGGTCAATGTTGTCGAAAAAGCCTTTTATATCCAAATCAATCACCCAACTGTATTTCATACAATTGATACGACATTGTTCTATGGCTTCATGTGCCGATTTGTTCGGACGATAACCATAACTGTTTGGATGAAAATGCTTGTCAACAACTGCTTCCAATTCAGTTGCAATCACTTGTTGGGCTACTCTGTCCACTATCGTGGGGATGCCCAATGGACGCATCTTACCGTCTCCTTTCGGAATCAGTACCTGACGTACGGCTTTCGGGAAATAGCTCCCACTCGACATTCTGTTCCACAATGGATACAGATACTTGCGTGGGTTTTGAGCCACTTGCTCAATGCTTATTCCGTCAATACCTGACGACCCTTTGTTGGCTTTCACTCGCTTGAATGCCTCGTTTACCTGCAACCTGCTTATCGGTTGCGACCTGTGTTGTTCATCAAAAATCATCCTCAATTTTCATTAAGTTGTTATACAATAAATCAACTGTTTAAGTGAAGTCCTTCGCTCAATTTGACTTTCGACAAATCTCTCTCGGGTATGTTCGCTACTACGACTTCATCCGCCACAAGGTAAGAGCATCGCTACTTTCTGTCTTTTCCATTCAGATTCTTGGCATTTTCGCTTTGCATCTCCTACCCTGCTTCTCCTGTTCCTTATCGAAGCCCGAATACAGGTCTTGCCCTCTCAATGCCGTGTGCCGTGTAGCCAGTAAACAGGTAGCCGCTACACTCTGTCTCGCAGGGTCGCTCTCCCCTTTGATTTTGACACAGTAAAAGTTATTTTACTCACTATGTTTTATTAATTTTTTAAAGGTGTTCGTGATTCGCTTCGCTTAATTCGACACGTCTATATGGGTTCACTCTCGTTCAACTCCTGTATTCATACCATACAATCACTACTCCTACAAGCAAGTATGAACTTGTTTTGACCTTGTCGCTCAATACCTTTGCTCTTTACAAAAGCACCACAAGGCGGTTTGGAAATTACGCCTGTACGTCTTTTCCGATAGTCCAATTCTTTAATTTCTGTCTTGCGTGAGACCTCCGTATGTGCCCGTTTCATTGGGGTACGGCTCGTTTCTGACTCCTCCTAAAGCCTATCATCTTCGATAAAGTTGTGTTACCATTTCAAAGAACTTTTAATATCTTTGTACCCTGTGGTAACGCAGGACACACAACCAGATGACAACACTGCATACCACGTACAGCGCGGCTACACGCCGCTCCGTCGGGTATGCCAAACCGTTAGCGGTCATTGTGCGGCAACCAAGAATTCATATTTAAATTACTAATTCACTTAAAGAACAAAATAACTTAAACCTCTCTATTTAACAATAAATATTTTATAAAGTAAGTCCCAAAATATGACTCTAATACACCATTTAAACTGCGTTAAAATTGTTTCGCCAATCAATGATAATGTTTGCGGACATTGTTTATTAATTCAAGATAATGACAATTATGTAGTTGTAGACACAGGTATTGGACTTTTAGACACTATAAATCCAATAGAAAGAATTGGACAAGAGTTAATTGAAATAGTGGGTTATGATTTCGATGAAAATCAAACATTAATACGACAAATTGAAAAATTAAATCTTGACCCAAATAATGTAACTGATTGCATCATTTCACATCTTGACAATGACCATATCGGTGGACTTGCTGACTTTCCGAGAGCTACTGTTCATATTAGCATTGAAGAGTTAAACAATTTTAATTCAGGAAATCAAAGATATTTGAAAATCCCTTTAGCCCATAATCCAATTATCAAAACATATGAAAAATCCGACCTTTTTTGGTTCGGATTTGAAGCACGTAAAATTAACACCAATATCAAAACTGAAATTCTACTCATTCCACTTTTTGGACATACACTTGGACATTGCGGAGTTGCAATTAAAGTGAAAAACAAATGGCTGTTTTATATTGCAGATGCATATTATATGCGAATAGAACTTTCAGATAATTTGCACCCTGTAAATGAATTAGCTAAAATAAGAGCTGACGACAATAACTTAAGAATTAAGAACCTAGATAAAATTCGGAATCTTATGAATGAACATCCCGAGATTGAAATTTTTGGATATCACGACATAGAAGAATTTAAACAATCTAAAAAAGTATTAACTAATTAAAAAAAATGCTTACATTAAAAAGAACAAATTCAGACAATACGGATTTTCAACAATTAGTATTAATGTTGAACAAAGATTTAGAAAAAAGAAACGGGGTAGTAAATGATTTTTTTGTTCAGTTTAACAAAATTGACGAAATAAAAAATGTCATAATTATATATGAAAATCATCAAGCAGTTGGTTGTGGTGCAATGAAAAAATATGACGATAATACTATGGAAATAAAGAGAATGTATGTTCCATTAGGAAATCGAGGAAAAGGTATTGCGACTAAAGTTTTACAAGAATTGGAAATTTGGGCAAAAGAACTAGGCTACAAAAAATGTATTTTAGAAACAGGGAATAAAATGTCTGAAGCCATTAGTCTGTATAAAAAAAATAGTTTTAAAATAATATCTAATTATGGTCAATATGTAAACATAACAGACAGTATTTGTTTTGAAAAAACAATAGAGTATTGATAATTTAAATAAACAAACGCTTTTAATTAAGTAAGGGAAAATCAACATTCAAAATAGAAAAAATATTAAAAATTAACGATTATGAATAAAGAAAATTTTGCTAACGATTGGATAAAATCGTGGAACTCTCACAATCTTGATGATATTTTATCTCATTATTCAGAAGACATTGAAGTAACAACACCAATGATAAAATTAGCTCTTGGCCTAGAAAATGGTACGCTAAAAGGAAAGGATTTAGTATCAGATTATTGGAAAAAAGCACTTATAAAATTTCCAGATTTATTTTTTGAACTTTATGAAGTGACATTTTCAGTTAACTCTGTTGCTTTATATTATAAATCTATTATGGGGAAGAAAGCAATAGAAGTGATGTTTTTTGACGAACAAGGAAAGGTAAATAAAATGTTTGCTCATTATACAGAATAAAAACAACGAACCGCTAAACATTAAGACGAATAAACAAAAGCACATCTACCACCATATTAATTAAGGCAGACACATCCGTGCTTTTGAGTATTCGTTGTTCAGCGAGACCGGTTTTCGTAGGGGGATTAATATAAAAAATTATGTTTTTCGGGTTTAGTCGGGATTACTTTTTTGGGTTAAAATCATAGATAATATCAATGCAGTGGCAAGCTTCAGCAAGAGTGCCAAAGCCATCATCAGGAATTTTAATTTGAATATGTGCAGCTTTCTCATC
>JAGPCT010000041.1 GCA_018057925.1 Saprospiraceae bacterium | reverse complement strand
CTTTATAAATATCTATAAGCTGATAATTTTCAAATTCAACCGCATCAGGGCTATAAGAAAAACAGCCATTAAACATTTCAGGATAATATACCTGAAGTGCCAAAGATACCCAACCACCGGTAGAGCAACCTTCTACAAATCTTGTTGTAGCAGAATTTGTATTTCTATATTTGGATTCGATAGCCGGAATTAATTCATGGACCAATGAATAACCATACGGTCCACTGTTGTCAGAATCCATTTGATAGCTATCTCCAAAAGGTCCTTCACCATCAAGCATGACCACAATAATCTGGGGTGCATCATCCGATGTCCACCAATCCATGGTTCTTTTACTACTGGTCAGCCGGTTGACTCTGTCGTACCTACCACCATAACCTGCTACATTATAGTCTATTGGATAAGACATAGTTTTATTTTCATTGTATTTCGACGGTAAGAGAATAGATGCCTTGACATAGACGTCCTTTTTCCACCAACTAGAAAGTGTATCACTTCGGATAATTAACTCCCTGACTAACGGATGTTCTTTGATCTTAATCGGTTCAATTATTTTATTGAGATTTAATTCGATAGTATTATTTCCTTTTAATACTATCTTTCGTTTTTCGGAATAAATATTTCCCTCCGAATTAATATTGGACTCGGTCATATTCTGATCCCATAGCATCTGAATATAATATGTTCCTGAAGGTACATGATCAAGATCCCATTCAGGTGTCTTTTCCCAATCTTCTCCGTCTATTAGAATCGACTTTTTTGAATCAAAATTTTCATAATTTTTTGCAAACATATAATTACCCTTGCTCGGCCAAGTCTGAGTCATAGGTTCGACATCATCAGATTGATTGAGAAACAAAAACATCCTGCCTTTTGAATTAAATGAATTTTGAACAGCCTTGTCTATTGACAAATTCACTTTTATTGAATGACTTCCTACTTGCGCATTTAAATTATTAAATAATAATAAGAGCGAAAAAAACATGTAACCTGCAAACTTCATTGTTTATTGAATTTATTCTTTGAATTAAAATTAATATTTTTCTGCTAAATAGTAATAAGGTATTGGCAGATGATGCATCCAAATATTCGGCTTTAATGGATCCGCCTTGTATACTTTATAATAATCTTCTGTAGCATACAATACAATGGTATTGCCGGTTCTGACATAATAATTACTATCGTAATAAGCAGGAATTTGAAATTCGGGCAATTGTTTTTTGACTGCTTTTGAAACCATTTTACCCAAATACTTTTGGTAATTTCTTTGAGCTTTTTCACTTGGTTTGCTCAATTTATTATAAACGTGTTTCAAAGCTAAATTATTCGGAAACTTCTGTTTTCTAATTATTGCCTTTGCTCCAACAAATGGATTGACATCGGTAAAATCATTAATTGTCTGAACAGTAAAAGGTACCTCCGGAACCCAATCTGCCGTATTAACCACATTATATGCCCAACCACCTTTGTTCATATTTTCATAATCATATGCAAAAAATAAATTACCCGGCTTTGGTCCTGTACTGCAATAAGTCTTAAAGAAAATATCTTTTGGCAACCTCCCTTCGATTTGTTGATGATGCAGGTAAGCATTCAATAAAAAGGTAATTCCCCCACCCTGACTGTGGCCGGTCAGAATGAAATCTTTGATACCGGATTTATAACAAGAATCGATCTTATCCTCAATAGTCGAAGACATAGAAGCCATAGCCACCAGCCATCCGACATGGACAGCCGCTCTTGGATTATCGGCTAATTTGTATTTAAATTTAGTTTTATTATCCAATTGAACTTCACCTGTGGCAGGAATCATGGCTGCATAAAAATTGGCAAGGAAACTGGCACTGGTGGGAATACTTCCCTGAATAGCAATCACAGCGACCTTTTTTTCCTTATCGATCCAGAGGTCCCAAATATTATCGAAAGCCACAACAGGCGACCTGAAGTTAAAGCTATACTTATCAGGTAATGGCAGCTCCTCAGTCTCCGCCCATTTGTCCAAAGCCACATGAGCGAATTGATTGATCTTGAGCATTTCCAGATATTCTGCTTTATCAAAGCCGGGTTTTACTATTTGAGAAAATAATATTGAATTAAATAAAAAGACAAATAGCAAAAGTAAATAAGATTTAAGACTGAACATAATTCTGTATTTGCGGTATAAAAAAGAGAGAAAGGCGAATTTAAGTAGAAATATAGTGAGAAAAAAAATAATCGAATTAGAAATGTTTTAACTGTGTGTAAAACAAATTGCACCTACAGATAGTTTTTTTACAATTTGATATTCAGAAGAGGGCATTTTGATTATTTAAAATTTAAACACATAGGAGACACATAGTTCACGTAGGTGTATTACTCTGCATCAAACTTTGAAATACGATTTGTAATTCTAAAATATAATTGGTCCTCTGTTGGATTAATTATTTAAAAAAGATGCAATAGCTCGCATGTAAATATCTTTTCTGTCCAGCCATCCATAATGACCACAATTGTCCAGTAAAACCAATTTAGAATTATGAAATGTCTGTTTAATTTCTTCTGCAGTCTCTACTGAAATGATATCATTTTTACCTTGAATAATTAATACAGGTTGTTTGAAATCAGGAAACTTATTAAGGTAATTATATTTAATTTTGTCAAGGTCCTGGATGACTAATGAATTGACCTTAAAATCTATCTGCGGCAGTCTTGCGGCTATAGTCGGTGCATTCCCCTTGTAATAAACATATGCATTGGCCAGAAAGGAAGCCCTTTTATATATTGTTCTCACTGAATTATCACCGGCATCAAGTTTTTTTTGGTAGTAATTCAGACTATCTCTTTGTTCCTTTGTCATATTATTATTAATACGGCCCTGCAGATAAGTCCTGAAATTCATGTTAACTCCGCCTGAAGATGAAAATATTAGCTTTTTGATCTGTTTAGGATATTTGGCAGCATAATGCGTCGCCAGGATACCACCAAAAGAATGACCAAAAACCACCCATTTTTCAATTTTCAATTTTTTCCTCAGATCTTCAATATCCTGTACCATCAGATCCATAGTAATTGTTTCACTATTTACCACATCAAGTTTGGAGCCTCCCGTGCCGCGTTGGTCATAAATAATTGTTTTGTAACCCAGATCAGCTATTTCCTGTGCGATAAATGCAAATCCTTCACTATTGAAGCCGGGGCCACCATTGATAATAAGGATCGGCTCTCCTTGTCCAAATGTCTCATAGCGGGTTTCGAATTTAGTAAATGAATACGTCTTTTCAGATGGGGCTATGCAGGAAATAAAAAATGTATTTAATAAAAATATCAGCAGGAAATTCATAGTAAATATTTTATACTATAAATCTACTTAACTTACCACAAATAAATCTTTCAAAATATACCAATGACCATTGCAAGTGGATGAAAAGCTTATTTCTTATCATGTTCTACCCAAACCAGGTCTTCTGTCTTGTATCCGATTTCTTTTGCTTTTTTTAAATATTCCTTTTTGATTTCATCCGGAATAGTGGTTTCTCGACTGAGTATCCACATATAATCCAAACTTTCGCCGGCAATAAGAGCGTATTTGTAATCTTTATCGAGTGCCACTACATTATACCCGGAATAAAATGGACCAAAAAATGAAACTCTCAATTTTGCTTCATTGTCATCATCAGCAAATTTTGCTTTTCCTATTGATTGTTTCCATTCCTTTTTCTTGTAATTGTAGCCTTTGTTGTCAACCTTAATTTTACCGTTGTCTTTTAATGAATATTCAGCTGTGGTATTATTTAGATTACGTTCAAATTTAAAGTCCAATCTTGCTATTTCGTACCATTTACCAAGGTATTTTTCTTTATCAAATGGTTTCACTGCAGTCGCGTTTTCAGGGATTGTTTTGCAGGAATTAAGCAACATTAAGGACATAATTGATACAGCAGCTGCACCTACAAATATGTATTTACGCATAAGAATTTCTTTTTAATTAATGACTCAAGTTTCGGTAGTCAAATTTTCTTTTTTAAAGGTAAATTTAAATTTTAATAAAATGTTAGATGTTAGAAGGTAGATTTTAGATGGCTTTACATCAATCATATGGATATTTTTTCTATTAAACTTATTAAAGAAAAAATATGAATCAATTGACTAAACTCCATCTAACATCTAACATCAGCCATCTACCTTTGTTTCTTAACTGCCGAAACTTGAGTTAATGATTGTAAGAAATAAGCTTAATGATTAGTTTCTCAAATAACCATTTTACAAACGGTATCGGTAGTTTAATGGTTCAATTAATTTTCGATAATTACAACTTCCTATCTTCCAGACTAACTTTCAACTCTTCTGTCCGCGCTTTTGTAACGATCTCCATGCAAGAAGATATGACCATTGGTTGGGCACTTCCTCCTTCAAACATCTGTCCTTCGAATGTGCAATGGGAGTCTCGGTATTTGATCCAATCCTGCTGAGCTTTCTTGAGTAAAGCTTTGGCCTCCGGGTCGAGTTCTTTCATAAGAAGCTTATAAACTTTGTTAAGTTCGAGGTCAGCAGATTTGTATGATTTCTGTGCATCCAAATTCATCTCTAACTGCGTTTGAGCGCGAACATTAAAGCCTAAAAATATTAAAATAACAAATAACAGTAAGTGTCGCATGTCAAATATTTTAGATTAAATAAGTTCAAATTAAAGAAATTTCAAAGCCTATCCTTAATAATTTTTAACTGTAACAATTTAAATTATGGTCGTCAATTATTATGAATTTTCTTTGATTAATTTCTCCAACATATGACCCGGCACAACTCCTGACTGTCTCCAAATTATCTTTCCTTCTTTGAATAATAGAAGTGTTGGAATACTCTGTATCTTATATTTTGCAGAAACTTTTTGATTCTTGTCTACATCTATTTTGATTACTTTGGCGCTATCGCCTATCTTTTGTTTCAAATCCTCAAGGATGGGAGCCATTGTCTTGCAAGGTCCGCACCAATCTGCATAAAAATCTACTAAAGTAGGTGTATTGCTATTGATGATTTCAGAGTATGATTGTGGCATAATATTTTTTTGTTTAGTTCAAATTTGTGAACTCTTTTAACAAATTTTGGATATTAATAGTTGCAAGAAGAAGTCAGAAGTCAGAAGTCAGAGGTCAGTAATCAGTAATCAGTAATCAGTAATCAAAAAGTCCAAAATTAGAGGATCAGTTCCATCTGTGCTACAATTTTGTCGAAGATAAAATCACTCAGTGACCTCTCTTAAATAATAAAGTGATCAGTAACTTTTTGTGAAAGTTTTATTAAGATCGAAAATCAAAATTCTATCTCTCAAATTAGCCTTAAATCTTCGGATCATTGCTCAAAATATTCGTGCTGCTTATATTGAAGTAAATAGCCTCTGTGGTAAAAAAAATCAGTAACCAGAGGTCAGTGGTTAGTGGTCAGTGGTTAGTGGTCAGTAATCAGAGGTCAGTAATCAGTAATCAAAAAGTCCAAAATTAAAGGATCAGTTCCATCGGTGTTGTCAATTGCCCAATATCCATTGTCAATTTCCAATTAATTTATTTCTTTTTCTTCAGCATTTCCTTTGCATGCTCATTAGCCGGGTTCAATTTGAGAGATTTTTTGAAATTTTCTTTGGCCAATTTTAATTCTTTATTTGCATAATACGCATCGCCAAGACTATCGTAAACATTAGATGAATTAGGAAATTCGGTGGCATTTAATTTGAATATTTTGATGGCAGAAGCTATTTTTCCACTATTTAAAAGTCGGTAGCCGAGGCTATTTAATTCATCTTCGTTTTCGAAATTATAACTATCTTTTTTATCATTTTTTAACTGATAATAATACCCAATTCCGGCATCCGCATTTTCTTCGACAGTAATTCTAATAGTTCGACCAATTGACTTTTGTCCATATGGTTTCAGGTCACTTTCAAGTCCCTGGATCACATCAAAAAGTTGGCCGGCAGTGTTGGAACCGGATTGATTTATAATAACTGAAAATCCAATCTGATAAGCCGGGTAAATAAAAAATACATTCTGGGTTCCATATGCGCCACCATGTTTCCAATAAAATTTATTTCCTTTTAAATCTTTTCCAACATCCCAGAAATATCCCATCTCATCCCTTCCATCATCAAAGATCGAGCGGTGCGACTCCTTTACGATGGCATTTGTAGTATCTAATTGATATTTCATATACTTCAAAAGATCCGCCATAGTTGACTTCATGCCACCTCCTGCTCCCCACATGGCATTAGCAAGAAAAGGCATTAATGTACCTTTATCATCGTAACCATTCGCTGCAACAAGGTGATCATCAATTCGGATACTTGTATTATTCATGCCGTTCGGTTCCATGATCAATTCTCTTAATTGAACATTAAAATCCTGCTGCATTGCATTCTCAAGAATATGCGCAGATAATTCCGGCCCAAATTGTGAATAATAATATACCGAACCCGCTGAAGTATCCGGTCTGACCCAAAGAAGATCCCGAAAAAATTCCCGTTTATCATAATTTTCTTCCATCTTCCTCACCTTGAAAGCTGTGCTGTCATCGCGATTTTCGAGCAACTTTCCATAATTTGGAAATTGTCGAAGAATACCTGTTCTATGAGTGAGTAGATCCTTGATGGTAACCGGTTGCCCTTTGTATTGCAAATTAGCAAATTCCTGTCGCATATAATCCCTGACATCAGCATACATCTTAACTTTTCCCTCCAGGACAGCCCTTGCCATCAAAGCACCGGTGAACGTCTTGGTTACTGACGCGATCTCAAACAAAGTTTCATCAGTCGCTTTGTTGCCTTTGCCTTTGTCTATTTCACCATAGTGGCGGGAATATGTTTTACCATTCAAATACACTCCAATTGAAACTGAATTTCCACCGGATTCTTTCAACAAATACTTTGCGTTTTCATCCAGGGAACGATAGACTTGAGCCTCTTTTGGAGTTAAAATAGTTTTTTGAGCGATGCAACAATTAGCAATTAATAATAATACAGGAATTAATTTATTCATCTGAGATTTGTGATAAAATTCAATGGCGAAAGTACAAATAGATAACGGAAAGATTAAAATTGTGTCTGCTGTTTGCTGTTTCAAATTTTTACACTTCAAACAATTTTTACAAATCCAAAATAAAATACTCGTATGGAGCCAAAGTGATTTTAGTGCCTAGCGTCTTCGTTCCTCCATTAACTACATCCTTTGCAATAGCATCCACCAGTTCAACAGGAATAGTCAAATCCACAGATTTATTACGGACATTGGCAACGATAAAGACTTTTTTACCATCTTTTTCCTTCGTAAATGCACAAACATCTGCAGTGGAAAATGAAGCCAAAGTGCCTCTTTTGACTGCATTACTACCTGCCCTGAATTTGAGAATTTTTTTATACTCTTCTTTTAATTCCGGATTCAAAGACCAATTGATTTTGGTAGATGTAAACGGAAAAGCAATCTTAGCAGGAAATCCAACTTCCTGACTACCATAGATCATCGGTATACTTTTCATAGTGGATGCAATGACGAATGCTGACATGGATCCTCTCAGGCCGCCAAACAAATCTAGCGGTGTTCCATCAGAGCCATTCACATCATGATTGGAAGTATATCTCACTATTTGCTGACCATTGGACGAACTGGCATATTCAGAAGTATTCAGGTTGATCAATGCTTGCACGGAAATATTATTTCCATATACTTTCTTCAATTGATCGAAAAAACCAAAACCAAAATTATAGTCAAATCCTGCCGAAAAATTAGCAGTCCTGCTGCCTTCTGCCAAAATCAATAATTTATGAGTATTAATACTTCTCAAGGTATCAACTGCTTGTTTCCAGAAATCGACCGGCGGTCCGTCTGTATAATCCATTCTGAATCCATCCACATTGGCAGCGTACACCCAGTATTTCATGCCACTGATCATCTCTTTTCGCATCTCTGCATTTTTGAAATCCAATTGTGCGACATCTGTCCAGTTGAAGCCAGGAGGATTAATGATGGCACCCGCACTATTTTTGACATACCAGTCACCATGTGCGCTGATCCACGGATTATCGAATGAAGTATGATTTGCCACCCAGTCAAGAATGACAGACATGCCGCGAGTATGAGCACCATCGACTATGGCTCTGAGGTCATCCAAATTTCCAAATTCAGGATTGACTTTTTGGTAATCCATGACACAATAAGGCGAATTAAGCGCCTTAAACTTGCCGACAGGATAGATGGGCATCAGATAGATGACATTGGCACCCAAGGCTTTGATCGAATCCAGACGCTCTAAGACTCCTGCAAAATTCCCTTTAGCGCTGAAGGGTCGCATATTGACCTGGTATAGGATGGCATCTTCTCTGTCCGGAACGCCTGTGAATGGTGTACCATATTGCACCAGGCCTGTTGGAGTAACCACAGGAGGCGTAATGATAGGTTCGTCTTTATCTTTGCAGGAGAGGAATAAGAGGGTAAAGATGAGGTATAAAAAATAGCGCAACATGTATGTTATTTTAGTATAAAAGTAGGGAATAATGGGGAAAGGGGGTGAGGGAAATTGTTAAATAATAATATTAACCTGGTTTCAACAAAGCTAAAATCTTGTCACTATTTTCCGACATAATTTTTAATATTTCACTCGAAACGGTCGCAGAGAAAATGTCTTCCGTTGTTTTTTCGACTACAAAACCCAAAAATAGTTGATGCCATTTCTTTTTACCTAAAAATAACAAGTTTCTTAGTTGTTCAATTTCTTCTTTTAAGTCATCATAGATCATTTCTTGACCCAGTTTGACTTCATTAAGATCCTTCAAAATTTTATCAAGCTTTTCGTCAACCGATGACTTTTCTTCAAAAGTAAAGGTGTCCTCATTTAAAACAACACCTAAATCTTCAAGCTCTTGATTGAGATTATATTTGATATTTTCTACTCCAAAATCATAACCACAATTTTCTTTTTTGCAACCTAATTTATGATCAATTAAATCGTTGTTTGCTTTTTCTAAAATCGTTTGAATGAATTTGACTTTATCACCAGGATTATTAATATTTAATAATTCTGAGTAAATTTTTGAAGATATGTTATCAGAATCGTTATAGTTCCTGACGTAAACTTTAGCAAACTTTTTAGCTCTTTCCACTATTACATCCATCATCTTAATTTATATCTCTTTTATCATTTGTAAAAAACTCTCCATATTATAAGCTCCATCCACAACCCGATTCTGATATACCATAAAGTATCTGTAGTTATTGCCGGCCTTATTGGCCCACATATTACCTAGTCTAATCTTACCCTCAGCCTCTAAATGATCACCTTTTGTTTCAAGTAATATGGTCTTATTGCTTTTCGTGTAAATAATGAAATCAGGATAATGATTCACAAAACCATTGATCCTAAAGCCCCGTCTTTCAATATTTCTTGTCCAAAAAGCTATATTATTCATATTAGCTATTTCATTGATGACAAGCTCTTCAAAGTTGTTTATTTTTCCTTCCTTTTCATATAGTGATTTTGTAATATCTTTAGATGTTTCACCCGGACTGATGCTTTTTGGAAGTTCAAAGGATGATTTTATAAAGACTTTATCTGTATCCAGATATTCTCTGAACTTCTTTTCAGCATATTGATCGGACAATGTTCTGATCTTCTGCTTTATTTTGTCTGTATATGTATATTCATTGTTGGCAAAATCTGAAAATTGCTGATCATTAAAATCTTCCAAGATTCGGCCTATATATTTCTTGATTTCACTATCGGATATTGGATACATATTCCCAATAATTTCCATAATACGGTGTGTGAAATTTTTAATTCTGCTTTCCTTTCTTGTATTATCTAAGATGTAGGTCATTAGACTATCTTTTACATCTCCATCAAGTCTAACAAAAGTAGGTGTATGGTCTTTGCGGTTTTCGTCCAAATCAATTTTGTACAAATCAGCGGCTATTGCCTGAAATGCAATATTTGTATCTGACCTGCTCAATGCAAATCCTTCTAATAGATTTTCCTTGTCAAGTAGCACTTCACTATTTCCAAATAAATCATTACTAATTGTTTTTAAATAAAATTGTGGCAAGTTGATTTGAACCGCCATTTCCTTAAAAACATCTTTTATCGTGTAGTTTTTCACCTGTGCTTGTATTTCATTCGGTAGTAGCTGGAAATCATTGTTTTCGAGATCACTTATTGTTTTTTCAAATTCTTCGATCTGTTTTATCGCTGTTGTTTCTATTTCAACAATGGTTGTATTTATATCTTCTGTTTCTGAAGGTGGATTTATTCTTGAAATATCTATATCAGCGGTTATATCCTCGGAACTATTATCCCCTGGTGTGAATGCAGAGAGTTGTTCTAATGGATCTGTCTTTTTTGTATCTTCTAATATGATTTGATCAGCAACTTTGAAATCTTTATCACTGAATCCTGCTTTATTTAACCCCTTGACAATATTATCCAAAGTCTCTAAAAATTTTGACGAAGCTGTCAAAACATAGCTCAAATTCAATAATGCGTTTTTATGTTTTATCACATATGGTTGACGGAGTACACGCCCTAATATTTGTTCTACATCGACTGCTGAACTTTTATCTGCCAGGGATGCAAGAATATAAGCAAATGGGCAGTCCCAGCCTTCCTTTAAAGCATTTATAGTAATTATATATCTTACCTCACAAGATCTACTCATTAGGTCAATGCCCTTTATTTCATTGATATTAGCCGTTTTGATTTTGATCTGCTCTTCAGGTATTTTTAACTCAATGAGCTTTTCTTTCAGCTTTTGAACGTTTGACTTTTCTTCTTCTGCATTTGCAAAATCACTTCCATATTTTGGTTGTGCCTGAAATAATACGATAGGGCGTATATATTTACCCCCATTTTTCTCTTCTTCTTTTGCCTGCAATTCAAGTCGTTTCTGTAGTTGCAAAGAAGAATTAATTACCTCTGTTTTATCCTGGTGATTGTAGACTATGACCGGCAACTTAACCATGTTCTCTTTTTTGAGATCAAGTGCATCTATAAAACTTAGAATATTGCTGTTCTTGCGTGGAGTCGCAGTAAGATCCAAAATAAAACTTGGATTCAAACCTCCAAGCATTTCTACGCTAAGTGCACTTTCAGCATTATGGCTTTCGTCCACTATGACTACAGGATTAAGATATTTGATTACTGAACCAAGAGTAATCTCTGCTTCTGTACCTAATAGATTTTCGAAGGATTGTAGATTGCCATTTTCCTGAAAAACTTTTCGATCTTCTTTATTTTTAGCTCTTAAACTGTCAAAACTAAAAACCATTATATTCAACTGTTCTCTGACGGAAGTTGCATTAAAGCCACTGCCTTGCAATAAAGTCGCTTTGTCAAACACTTCCACTTTGTTTCCAAAATGTGCATTGATCTTTTGTCGGTATGGATGCGCAGGATCTTTGAGATTCTTAATAGTCTGATCAAGTATCGTAATAGATGGAACTAACCATACTACGGCTTTAGGCTTGTCATATTGAAAAGCATCAAATATTGTTTTTATAGCATTGCATGCAATAAAGGTTTTACCGCCAGCAGTCGGGACTTTTACACAAATGTGTGGTACTGCCGGAATATTATTTTTGTAAGGCTCTATAGCATTACCGGAAAAAGGAATCAATGGAGTCCGAGGGTGTTCCACCCAAAAATCATAAAATGCCTCATTGACATCTTTTTTATCCTGAATATATTCCAAAAAGGATGACAGATCATTGATCACTTGTTGCTGATAAGGCTTTAATTCCATAATTTACTCTTTATTTAATTTTTTGATCTCCTTATCAAAATCTGAAATAATCTTTTGGGACTTGTTAAATTGGGTATATTCTGCTACTGCCTTTTTATCGGCCTGTAGCTTTGATTTTAAACCTTTACCCTCCAATATTCGATACTCATTGAAAGTAAGAAACTTATCTACACTGGAGGCAAGGGCCGCCATTGTGAAAGTGTTTTCTCTTTCTATCAAACCCTCTATGTAATCAAAATATCCTGTAACTGTCCGCTCCAATTGACGGATTTCCTTTTCTGGCAAATAGTTTTTTCCCACGATGACATCTGATTTTAATATTCTTCCTTCAGGTGCGTTTTTCCAAGTAGTCAATCCCATATGATCCTTCGAATTATCTGCATTTTTATAAACGATCTCAGCTGCTGTCATTCCTGTAATGGCAAAATGAAATTTGTTCTGAACCATAGCATAAAAATTCCTTGTTATCTCTGAATTCTTATCATAGTCAATGCTGCACTCTGCAAATATATCGGTGACCTGCTGATAAATCCTACGTTCACTCGCACGTATGGACTGAACTCTACGTAGTAATTCTTTGAAATAATCCTTTCCAAAAACCATCTGGCCTTGTTTCAATCTTGTATCGTCGAGGACAAAACCTTTAATGATATATTCCTTCAGCGTTTGTGTTGCCCATATACGGAATTGCGTTGCCTTGGTGGAATTGACTCTGTAACCTACAGATATGATGGCATCCAGATTGTAGTACTCTAGATCACGGCTTACATTTCTTTCGCCTTCTTTTTGAACTGTTCGGAAATTCCGAACAGTTGAGTCTCTGTCTAACTCTCCACTTTCAAAGATGTTGGAAAGATGCTCACTCAATGTAGATTTCACGACATTGAAAAGTTCACCCATTGCCTTTTGAGTGAGCCACACTGTTTCATCTTCAAGAAAAACATCGACCCTGATATCTGAGCCGGGAGTGCTGTATATTAAAAACTTGTTTAATTCCTTATTCATAATCTAAAAACGGCTTATATCTCGTGGGATCTTTTTAAATATAATTTTATGCTTGGTCAGAAAATCTTTGGTCAAAAGACAATTGTCTGCATAGATGACATAGAGTTCGGCTTTTGTTTTAATTGAAGCAAGATAATCGTGGTTGAGTGTGGTCGAGCTATTGTTGCTATAATAAAAGTAGTAGCTTGTTCCATTAAATACACCAAGTAAGTCATCTTCCTCCGATGGTGATTCAGGTAGAGGAGATTGTGTCTCTGTGTACCATATGTATTTTCTAATTTCTTCTAAACCAACTTCTTCATTGAGATTATTATCTTCCTTAAACATTGGCAATCCAAGTTCATAGAAATTAAATGCGCCACCTGTACCTTCATTTTGGGAATAACCGTTAATTACTCTCTTTACTCTTTCAGCTGTAATAGTTTCAGCATAGGCCTCCATTTCAATGCAAATGAACTTTCGGTTTCCGCCGTCTTGTATGTTAAGGTTCATTATTGCATGGGCAGTAGTGCCAGAACCGGCGAAAGAGTCTAAAATTGTATCATTTCGATTACTAGCTATTTGAAAAATTCTATTTAGTAGCTGGAAGGGCTTTGGGCTGTCAAAAACATTGCCGTCGATAATTTTATTAAGTTCTTTTTTACCTTCTTGATTATGAGATACTTCATCATACTTCCAAATTGTTTGTGGAACTATGCCATCATTTACTTCAGATAAATATCGTTTAAGTTGTGGTTTACCATTTCCGTCTTTTCCAAAATAAAATCTATTTGCAGCTAACATTTCAATTGACTTTTCTTCATTAAATCTATAACAACTGCCTTTTGGGGGGTAATAAACTTTATTATTAAAAGGATTTGTTATACCAAATACTCCAGTTTCTGAAAAAGATTTAACTAATACATTATCAGGTCTCCACAGGCCTTTCCCATCCTTATCATCGTATTTATAAAACTTATTTTGTTTGTCTGTTCTAGGAGCAAGATTACGCTTCCATTTGTCTTTATTCTTCGAATAAACAATTATAAAATCGTGGGATGCTGAAAAGTATTTTGCGTCATTCCGAGGAGAATAATTCTTTTCCCAAATAATATTAGTTATGAAATTACCTGTACCAAAAATCTCATCAGATATCAATTTTAAATTAGCTTGTTCGTTATCGTCAATTGAGATAAATATTGCCCCGTCCTCAGCCAATAATTTATGTAACAATTTCAATCTAGGATACATCATGCACAGCCACTTATCATGGCGGGTAAGATCTTCAGCTTCTTTTCCTACTACAGAACCAAGCCATTTTTTAAGTTTAGGATCACTTACATTGTCATTGTACACCCATCCTTCATTACCGGTATTGTATGGTGGGTCGATGTAGATACATTTTATCTTACCTTCATATTCCGGCAGGAGTGACTTAAGTGCTTCCAGATTGTCCCCATGGATGATTTTATTACCACTTCCTGTTTCTGATTCGGTCTGAGTGCCATTATCGAATCCATAAGAATGTTCCAATATTCTGTAAGGAACATCCATATGATGGTTAATGACTTTATCTTTTCCTATCCAGTTGAGTGTTGGCATTATATTGTGCTGTTATGACTTTGAATATTTCTTAAATGAGTGTAAAATTTATTATTGCTATATATTTTCTTTCAGATATTCCGCATTAGTATTTTGTAAATCCTTTTCAGGTTTATGAGTAATGCCATAATTATTCTCAAAATAGGAGAAACTCAACTTTGAAGCTTTATATGAAAAAAGCAACATTTCAAATATATCGTTATATTCATTTGTAATTGAATCATGACCCGTTTCAAAATCGTATGTCATATTCGAAAAATGTGTGTAGTCTGACAAATGTCTCCAATTATAATAAACTCTACCAATATCTTGCATATAGCTGGTATTTTTATATGAATCTACAATTTCTCTTTTGGTCTTAAATTTGAAAAACTTAAGTCCAATTATGTCCTTTAAATACTGGCTTCTGTTTGGTGTCGATCTAAAATGATTCTCTAAATCTGCAATAAATTTGTTTGTTGGATAATAGGGAAAATTTCCATCTAATATTGATTCATTCAAATCTGCCAATTCTCTAAGTTTTGCAAAATTTTTATTGTAGGATTCAGAATTCAAAAATTTAATTTGCTCTTCAGGATCCGCGTGATTTGCTACATAATGAAGTTGTAAATAATCATCATATATAGTTCTTCCTAAAATAAAAATAGTCGTCAAATAATGGTTGAAACCATATTTAAGTAAACAACAGATGTCAGAGGATATTATTAATTGTCTTCTTAATAATCCGAAATAAAATCTATCTGCTTCTGATTCAATATTCAATTTTTCTCCTGCAGATATAAAATTTTGATTTATATTTTCATATAGTTTTTCACTATATTTAATTAAATATTCTTTGTCAATATCGGCCATTTTTTATTTTCAATTTTAGTATTAAATATTTAAATTAATCTAACATTTGTCATTATGCATTAATTACCCTCTCAATATATCTTTTTATACCATCAGCTTGAGCGGATTTTTGACATTCCAAGATATTAATTTTACTTTTAAAACTTTTCGGTAAATCAAGACAATTATTTTTCACTATAACGCCAGTAACTATGGGATTTTTTGTTTTATAGTTAGTTTTTTTATGACTTATACTATAACCATCCTCTACAATAGCATTTAGGATCAAGTTTGTAATATTTTTAAAATCATTAGGCGACGAAAAAGTTAAATCATCAATGAATGATGTAAATACTAAATTGTGCTCCCTTGCTAAGCCTATCAGTTTCTTTCCGGTTTTAATAAATACAAGATTTGAAATAGAAGATGATGTAGGAGCTCCTTGCGGAACTTTACCTTTATAAGTAGTGAATTGGCATAATACACGAGCTACAGTAGGCGAAAAGCCAAACGAAATAAACATTTTAAATACATCTTTATGTCTAATTGAGGGAAAATAATTTTTTAAGTCTGTTGTAAAAATGTATTTTCTTCCTTGGTGAGATTTGGCATTTTTAATATTATCCTTTCCTTTTATAGCCCCGAAAGCATAATATGGTATTTCTAATTTTTGAAGTACATTAACATTAATTCTATTTTGGATTTCTTTAAACCGACCAATACTCGGATTTAAAATTCTTTTTTGAATTTCTCCATTTTTTAGTTTTGGGATACCATTACTATCAAACTTAATCTCTTCTTTTTGATAGTAATGTTTGTCAATATTGCTAATAATTGATTCAATTTCGTTTACATCAATTTTTAAAACATATGATAAGTGCTTTAATGTTTTAATCATTCATTATCTTATTATCAAAAAATTCCAAAATCATCGAGTTAATCGATGGTTTAAGATGATTAAATGCAATTTGTTTTTCAGGCTTGATATCCTGTGTATCAATTGAAATGAAAAATAGTACAGGAAGTGGAATATTTATGTGTTCACAAATTAATTTCAATGTTGAAAGGTTTGGCTCTTTAACATTATTCTCAATTTGTGATAAATAGGTTTGACTCAAGCCTGTGATTTCGGCTAAATAATTTTGTTTAATACCTAATTTTTTACGAGTATCTTTTATTGATTTACCTAAGTCCATATCTTTTATTTTTAGAAAAAAGTGGGGGTGTCGGTCACTAAATTGTTCATCAAAAATAATCTCCAGAAATAAACAGTTTGGCTAAAATTTCAAACACTCGAACTATTAATTCAGTGCTATTATTATTTTTAGTCTCTTGAATAATTAAAAGGCAATTATTTAATAATGACTTCTCTTGTTCCGAAAACGAACAACGATCCTCCAGTAGGAGTTGCTTAATTCCTGTCTCCAGGTCATCAAGTCTTTTAACCTTGTTTTTCAATAAAATTTGATACAGCTTTAATGCTGCTACATAGTTTCAATGAAGCATGTATACAAATTCATAAACGTTGTTCGTTTAAAGCACCCCCAAATTTTCCTGCTACATATTGAGTAAACAGTTGTTTAAGACTTGATAAAAGCAATGGGGTTAAGTTGACACTTTTGCCTGTAACCTTTCTTTCATTGTATCAGCCCAAACAGAACCACTAAGGGTTGTGTAACTTAATACACTTTACGGTTTGAATTTGTAAGACACTAGTTAAAAGTACCTTCCAAAGAATTAAGCACAAATATATAAAATATTATCTGACAGTTAATAAAAAATGTATATTTATTTTTTTATAATAAATAAAAGCAAGTATAAATAATGTTATAAAATACATGTTGTATTGATAAATAATGACTTTTATTTTAAAAAGTTAAAATATTGTTTAAAAATATAGCAGTATAATAGTTAAAATTTATCTCACCACCACCGTACTTATACTCCTCGCCTTCGCCACCGTCTTCGCCGCCTGACCTTCTACCCACACATAATACTCAACGTCATTATCACTTTCATTCATGACGATGGTCGCTACACTACCATCAGGATTCAAAAACGCGGTGGAGATCAACTGGCTACGGGTCGGAGCAGCGATGATGCGCTTCGCACCGAGTTGGATGTATTTGGAGAAGTGACCGATGTAATAATAGGCATTGGTGTAAATTAATTTGCCTGTACCGGTGTCACCATGGATGGGTGCGAAACAGAAATTCTTGACATGATTCGGTCCACCCGTTTGATCCAGGAAGATATTCCAATCCGTGAATCCGACCATTCCATTGTTAAAGTCATGGATCATGCTGCGGCCGTATTCTTCACCAAGTGCCCAATTGTTATAACCGCCGGCTTTGAAACTTTCGGCACATCCTTCCGTGAAGAAAAGATGTTTATCAGGATAAGCCTCATAGACTCTGCGGAGATTGTCAAACATTGGTTTGCCGCCGCTCCAGTCCTCGTACCAGTGAAAGCCAATACCCCAGATATATTTCGCTGCTTCCGGATCATTTAAATAAGTGCTCGCCCGTTGATAGATCATGTCCCGATTGTGATCCCAGGCGATGATCTTTTTATCTTTTAAACCTTCTTTTTCCATGGTTGGTCCAAGATGATCCTTTATAAAATCACGTTCTTCCTCTGCAGTATAAATACAACTCTCCCAGGTTTGAGTGGCCATCGGTTCATTTTGAACACTGATACCCCAAACAGGAATATTTTCGGCTTCATATGCTTTTATGAATTTGGTGTAATACATCGCCCAAGCATCATGATATTGATCGAGTAATTTTCCGCCTTTCAGCATATTATTATTGCTCTTCATCCAGGCAGGGGGCGACCATGGACTGCCGTAAAACATAATATCTTTGCCGATCAATTGCTGTGCTGCTTTGATCATCGGAATCTTGAATTTTCTGTCGTGGTCGATGTTGAAGGTGGCTAAAGTGCTGTCCTTCTCAGCTATGTAGGTATAATTATCACTGCTAAAATCACAGCTGTTGATATTGGTACGAATTATATTATAACCTATACCTTTTGTTTTATCGAAATATGCCGACATCAATTCATCTTGTTGTGCCTTTGGCATTTTGTAAAATGTCTCGGCGGATGCATCTGTGATCGCTCCGCCCACTCCCACATATGTTTGGAATGTTTTACTCGGATCTACAAACACACAAATTTCTGTTTCGAGTGGTTGCCTTTTCTCTTCAAATCCAACTGTATCGATAGCTGACATTTTGAGGTCAGTATTTAATGCGGTGGTGAATACATATGCTTTTTTTCCATTCAAGGAAAAAGAAACTCCGTCCTTCGAAGTTTCGGATTGGGATGAGGATTGATCCTGTGTTGCCTTATTACTGTCTTTACAAGAAGAAAAGGCAATAATAATGCTTACAAAAAACAAAATTGATCTGAACATATGAAGTATATATTTAATGTTAATTATTTTAGTTAAGCCAGGCCGCAGAAGCATTTTTTCGTTAACAACCTCCATGCTTCCGGTTGTCTAACTCAAAAATTTTCTGACTTCGATACGCTTTGCCATAAAGGCCAAAACTATTCCGTACTGTAAGATGTTTTTACATCTTCTCTGCTAATGCTTCACTTCGTCGAAAAGGTATTTCTTATACCTTTTCTTCCTTGTTCACCACACGAAAGTCCCTGCCGATTGAGCCTGAAGCAGAGCTGTTACTCTCTTGCCTTTAAATTCTATATTGAAAGATTGACTGGCAGAAGCATTGTTTAAGACGAGTAAGACTTTCTTGCCCTGTGGAGTTAAAAAGGCTACACTTGGCATATTCGGAGCAATGTCTGACTGAATTCTTTTTGATCCGGGTGGCACCCATTTAGAAATTTGTCCCAGAATATAGTAAGATGGATTTCTTGTAATCGAACCGCCGATGGTGAGGGCGCCTTTACATTCAGTACAGCCACCTTCTGTATGCGGTCCGAAGGAAGGGTCATTGGCGAGATTCCATTCAAGAACGACTTTGGACCAATTGCGAACTGAACCAATCAATACTTGTTGAGTATGCCACATAAAATTCTCAGCAAATGATTCATTCTTTCCTGTCCATTGCTCAGTGAAATACAAGTTTTTATCAGGATGGGCATCATGGACAGTACTTAATGCACTGATGTCGCCTCCATAAAGATGGAATGCCGATCCATCCACATATTTCTTAGCTTCCGGATCATTTAAAATGGTAATTGGATAGTCAGGTCTGTCGCAATTATGATCGTAAACAATGATCTTGGTCTTTATACCGGCTGCTTCAAATGCAGGTCCTACAAAGCCTTTGATAAAATCTCGTTGGTCCGCTGCCTGCATCAATAAACTTGGGTTATTACCCGGATGTAGTGGTTCATTTTGTAAAGTGACGGCGTCAATGGTAATACCCTCAGCCTTCATTCCTTGAATATATTTCACAAAATATTGTGCATAAGTTGAGTAATATTCAGGTTTTAAACTTCCACCAACAGAACTATTATTAGTTTTCATCCAGGTAGGAGGGCTCCAAGGTGAACCCATGATCTTGATGTCAGGATTGATGGCGAGAATCTCCTTCAGGACAGGAATCAAATGAGCCTTATCAGGAGCAAGGCTAAATTTATCCAAATTTACATCTGTTTCGCCAGCAGGCAAATCATTGTAAGAAAAAGGAAACGGATCTAGATCGGACGCGCCGATGCTGATCCGCAAATAACTGATGCCCAAAGAAGCAGAATCACTTCCGAATATCTCTTTTAGTAAAGCTGCACGGGGAGCCGGCGCCAAAGCATAAATCACTGAAGAACTACCACCTGTAAGGCTGTATCCAAAGCCATCTATCTCTTGAAAGACTTGAGTGCTGTCAACTTTGATAATTGGGTAAGAATTAGTAGTTGTTCCAAAATTAAGTTTGAAATTTTGTTTCTTTATTAATGCTGTCTGATTGGCAGAGGTTAAGTAAAAATCAACATCTGACTTCTTAACAATTACAGGATTTCCTCCTCCATCATCTTCATTATCCTTTGAACATTTAAACGAAGAAAATGCCAGTAAGAATAACATTAAACACAATAAATTAGTCTTATTTCTGTGACTCATTACAATATGATTTTTATTTAGATTGGGTTCGATTTCATGATTTAACACGCCCAAAATAAGTTAAATTAATTTTTACAAAGCGGTTCTAATTTCAGTAAAATAATTAGTATTTATTTATGAAAATTTGAGATTTAATAGTTTTATTATGAGGCAATTCATCGTCTAAATTATTTCATTATACCTTGATATTTTTCATATTTATTCGATAAGTTTATTAAGGCCGAACACCCCGCCTGTCGGCACCCCTCTGATAGAGGGGAAGCACAGATCAGTCACCCCTTTTATTATTTAAATATTTTATTTACAAGTAGATGAATTTATTTATGTCGATATTTTAGATGGTATTTGTCAATATGTATGATACCATATTAAATTCATGCATAAATAAAATATTAATTAAATAGATTAAGATTAAAAGAAGAATATGAACAAATAACTATATGCCATCTAACTTCTAACATCAAACATCTACCTTTTTAGATTAGTAGCCCGGATTCTGCTTTAAATTGATATTTTTATCCCTTTCGCCTTGAGGAATTGGAAACAAAAGTTTGTTTTCGTTGATCGTATATCCCAGAGCAGACATCGTTTCAATTGCCTTACCTGTTCTTTTAAGATCATACCATCTATGACCTTCGAAAGCCAGTTCGAGACGTCGTTCTTTAGCAATAGCTGTTCTCAATGCATCTGCAGTGGTTGCAGTGGTTGGAGCAAGTTTAGCTCTGCTTCTTATCAAATTGACATAGTATTGAGCACCTGATGCTGCATCCAATTGGCCTAATTCTGTCAATGCTTCTGCTTTGAGTAGAAGTATATCTGCAAGTCTCAGTAATATTTGATTTTGAGTGCCATTAGTATTTCGCATTTTATAACAAAATGGATAATTGCTAATATCCCAATTTACATCTGTCCAAGAGGTTATTTTTTGGAAAAGTATGCTGGAATTTTTACGCACCATATCCTGCTCTGCATCGAACAAGTCTACTAGATCGTGTGTAGGTGTATTGAATTTCTTCCAATCCTTTCCTACAAACATGGATGAACCCCAATTGCTTCCTGTAGCTCCCCCTATACAATCCAATTCAAAGATAGACTCTGCACTATTTTCATGCTGACCATCCCAAAGTTGCTCAAACGCAGGCAATAAAGTAAAACCAGAAGCGATCACAGCATCTGCATGTTCACTTACTTTGTTCCAATCTGCAGGTTGTCTTGTAGCGTATACTTTTGCTAAAATGGCGTGTGCAGCGGCCTTTGTACCTCTCATCTTTGTAGGTCCGTAAGCAGTAGGTGCCTGATTAACAGCAGTCGTCAGGTCTGTGATGATCTGAGTATAAACCTCATCCTGTGTTTTACTATCAGGATAGAGTATACTATATACTTCAGCAAAATTGTCAGAGGTAATCTCTGGAACGGGTTTAGTTACGATAGGCACTCCACCCCAAAGTTGGACCATTCCAAAATATAAGTAACCCCTCATGAATGATGCTTCGCCGATGATCTCATCTCTTCTGGCAGCATCAAGGCCGACAGCTTTCGGAGTTCTTTCAATGACTCCATTGCATGTTCCTATTAATCCATAAAAATATTTCCAGTCGCGAGAGATATTTCTATTTGTTGAGGATATTTTGTAATCATCTATTTGGAAGTTGTCCGGATTATCAGCGCCTGCATAACTATTATCAGACTGCGCATCACCATTTACATAATGATCCAAAAAGAATAATTCAGACTGAGAGGTTTTCATGCCACTGTATACTGCAGCAATTCCCGTCTCTGCGTCAGCTCCTGTATATACTGATGCAGTGTCAGCAGATTCATCTATGATTTGAGATAAAGGTTCTTTGTCAAGAAATGAATCACAGGATGTCAATCCTAGACCCATGGACAAGAAAGATATAAAATATAGTAAATTTTTCATGTTTATATATTTAAAAAATTAATAATGGGTGTTTTTAGAATGTTACATTTAGTCCAAAAACCATTTGTCTAGTCTGAGGATAAGTTCCATAATCCACGCCAAATTCTGTACCAAGGCTATTTACTCCATAAGCATTCACTTCAGGATCAAATCCGGTATATTTAGTAAACGTCAATAAGTTTTGTGCGGTTGCGTAAATGGATAAGTTTTGCATTTTCACCTTTTGCAACCAGGTTGTAGGGAAATTATAAGCCAGTGTCAAACTTTTAATTCTAAGGAATGATCCGTCTTCTATAAATCTGGTAGAGTTATGAATGTTATCAAGATTACCATCACCGGCTGCGTTAGCCTTAGGTATGTCAGTGATATCACCCGGTTGCTGCCATCTGTCAAGGATATTAGTTGATTGGTTTTTACTGTCAAACATGCCTTCCAAATCCATTTTAGTAGCATTGAAGATCTGATTTCCTTGCACGCCCTGAATGAAGATATTCAGATCAAAACCCATAAAAGAAAGGCTATTGGTCAATCCGTAAATGAATTTTGGAGCAGCATGGCCTATCACTACTCTGTCATCCGGGGTAATGGTTCCGTTGCCGTCGACATCTTTGTACATGATATTCCCGGTTTCAGGATCTACACCCTCGGAAATATATCCAAAAAATGTTCCCAATGCCTGTCCCTCGGTCATCCTGATAGCAGATTCACCATTGGAATAAATCCCTGCGTAATCATAGACTTTTTGCAATTCCAATTTAGTCACCTCATTTTTATTGAATGATATATTGAAATCTGTAGACCAGCGAAGTGATCTGTCTTTTAAGTTTTGTGTAGAAATAGCAAATTCAACTCCTTTATTTTCCAACTCTCCGTCATTTCTGACAAATGGCCTGTCAACACCTACACTTGAAGGAAGCGGAATAGACATGATCAGATCCTGAGTTCTTTTCCAGTAAACATCAGCCGTAAATGTCAATCTATTGTTCCAAGTTGTAAGGTCAATACCAAAGTTGGTTTGAGTGGTTTTCTCCCATGTCAGATCTGGATTGGCAATTGAATATCTTCTGATGCCCGGACCTATTAATGTTGTACCCGGAGTAATTCTAGAAAAATCAAGCAATCCATAAGAAGCGAAATCGCTTAAACCTTCCTGATTACCTGTTTGACCCCATCCACCGCGGATCTTAAGATCATTGATAACATCCATTCCTGAAAAGAAACCTTCCTGAGAAAGTCTCCATCCTGCAGAAAAGGATGGAAAAATATCCCAACGATTATCAGCCGAAAGTTTGGAAGAACCATCACGCCTTAATGCAGCTGTCAACAAATATTTGGTATCATAATCATAAATGATACGACCAAATTGAGAAACTAAAGCTGAATGCGTCTTCGTATTACCTGCTCCTTCTATCTGATTACCTGCGTTTGTGGTTTTGACATATTGGAGCGGAAGATCTTTCGTGTTGATATATGCATGACCAAAACTATTGTCTTGAACTGACATACCAACTAAGGCAGTCAAACTGTTTCTTCCGAAATATTTAGAATAAGTCAATGTATTTTCTGAGAGCCAGCTTAAGTATTCCTGCTTACTCAGATTGGAAACACCATGATTCTGACGACCATAAACCGTGCGGATAGGGTCAACGTAGAATTCATAGACGCCGTTTGAAACATCAGCTCCAAGGTTAGATCTGAACTTTAAGTCTTTGAATAATTTTACTTCAGCAAAGACATTGAATAAAAATCTATTATTGGTATAATCTTCCTCTCTACTCATGTAAGATAGGGGAGTTTCCCATGCTGCCTGGAACGGATTTGTAGCAAACTGCTCAGGTTTTTCTGCATCGTAGACACCAAGATTTGGCGGTGAATTCAGTGCGCTGAGAATAATACCTCCGCGACCTGAACTTGCGTTATCACCGGCATTCCAGGATTTAGTTCTGTAGAAATTGATATTTGAACCAATAGTCAACCAATCATTGACTTTGCTGTCAACATTTAACCTAACAGAATAGCGGTCAAATTTGGCCGGCGTGACCATCCCCTTATCAAGAAGATATCCTAAAGACAAATAGTATCTGGACTTCTCCGTTCCACCGGAAAACGCCAATTGGAAATTCTGATTAACACCTGTTCCAAAGGTTTTATCCTGCCAGTCAGTATTCGCATTTTCTTCACTGATGGCTTCGCCACGGTCTTGCATGTATTGAATATATTGGGCTCCATTTAACACATCGATTTTATTGGCAAGTTGTGAGAACCCCATGTACGTATTAAACGAAGTGGAAGTTTTACCTGCCTTTCCTTTTTTAGTTGTGATCAATACGACACCATTTGATGCTCTTGCACCGTATATAGACGCCGAAGCAGCATCTTTAAGGATCTGCATGCTCTCGATATCATTTGGATTCAGCCCTTTAGTATCTGTAGTAGGGATGCCATCGATCACATAAAGTGGATCGTTATTGGCATTGATAGAGTTCGTACCGCGGATTCGGATTGAGAATTCAGTGCCCGGCTTACCGGAGGGCTGAGTAACTTGTACACCGGCAGCCTTACCTTGGAGCGCCTGAGCTGTAGAGAAAACAGGTCTATTTTCAAAATCTTTACCTTCGACTGTAGAAATAGCTCCGGTAATATTCTTTTTGCTTTGACTGCCATAACCGACTACGATGACATCGTCAAGTAACTTTGGATCGGGATCAAGATTGATCTCAAGGTACTTGCCATTTATAATTATTTCTACCGTAAGAAATCCTACGTATGAGATAACTAGAACGCTATTCTCGGGAGCATTTATAGAGAATTTACCATCGACATCCGTGACAGTTCCCACATCACTGCCTTTTAATAGCACAGTGGCACCAATCAAAGGCTCACCGGCATCATCCTTGATCACACCCATAGTGTTGACATTTTGCTGATCCATAAATACTTTCTCAGCAGCAAATGCACAACTTTGATTAAAAGGATTCATATAAAGAAGTCCAATAGCAAGAAGCCATTTACCCGCACCAAATACTTTTGTAAATTTTACTTTCATTATGCTTTTATTTAATAAAATTAACACTCACAGTAGCAATAATTATCTTACCAACTGTCCTATACAATATTTATAAATATAAGAAATATCATATAATTTTATCTTTTATTGAAAAATATAATTTGTCTTAACTTTTTTGAAAAACTCGAATATAATCCACTATTAATCTTTGAGGAAAAACAGTTGTCGCATCAGGATATCCAGGCCAGTTACCACCTACTGCAAGGTTAATAAGGAAAAATTGTGGTTTATTGAAAGGGTAGGGTTGACCTTCCATTTCTGCCGCGGTTATCTCATAGAATTTTTTATCATCAACCCTCCATTCTATCTTGTCTTTCTCCCATAGGATGCTAAAAACATGAAAGTTCTCATTAAAATCTCCAGCGTTGGTTGCTAAGGTACTAGACCCTTTGTATTTATGAGTGGAGGTATTTGTCCCCCAGTGTGCCGTACCATGCACTCTATCCGGCTCATGTCCAAGATATTCCATAATGTCGATCTCCCCACATGCAGGCCAGCTATTCGTTCCAATATCTGCGCCCAAAGTCCATAAGGCAGGCCAGATTCCTTGTCCAATGGGCATAACAGCTCTAATATCCACCCTTCCAAAAGTGAATTCCTTTTTTCCTTTACTTATTAATCTACTAGAAGTGTACTCAAATTCACCTGTTTGCTCAGGTTTAGCAGTGACCACGAGATATTCATTTTCATGGATGATAGAATTCTCTTTTTTATAATATTCCAATTCGTTATTTCCCCAACCATTATTGTTTCCAATCTCAAATGACCAATTATTCTCATCTACAGCACTTCCTCTGAATTCATCTGCCCACACTAAATTATAACCGGTATATTCAGTTGGAGAGTTGGCCCCGCCTTCAGGAATAATTATAGTCGAACCTCCGCCGATATCATCATTTTTAATAGTTATAACAGCTTTTGACTTTACTAAATTGGAGTTCAAGGCAGAGGTGATCACGATTTCGAAAGTTTCATCAGGCTCTGTAAATTTATCTCCCATAATACTAATAGGAATATCAATCCCGATCGAACCAGTGCTTATTATTGCAGAAGCATTAGCCACACCAACATAATCCGATCCTGCGATGGCAGAACCGTTTTTTGTGCTGTAACTGATCACAACATTGCTGGCGGCAGGCGCAGAAAGTTGAAGTTTTACATTGATCGTTTGCTCTGCATTACTTTCCGTAACTGTCTGATCCAATACACTTAAATCTGGTTTATTGTTACCACTTGGCCCTTTCTCCTTGTCATCACATGAAGACAAGCTAATCAAAGTAACAGCTACAATTCCCAAACCCAATTTCTTAGCTAAATTCATTTAAATTATTTTTTTATTGATAAACACGGACGTAATCTATTTCCATTCTCTGAGGCCATATATTCTCTGCTTCTACCCCTTTAGCTCCCCCGAAATTACCTCCCACTGATATATTCAGTATTAAATAGAAAGGCTGATCAAAAGGCCATGCCGAAGGTCCATTCTTTTCATTAATATATGTATAATAAACGTCATCATCTATTAAAAAGTCAATTTTGTCCTCATTCCATATAATACTATATGTATGAAACCGAAGTCCCATCTCATTCTGGAAGAATTTTCTTCCTTTTTGTGTGCCTTTCATATGGTTATATGCATCCGTGTGCACCGTTCCGTATAAAGTGTCCTTAGTCCAGCCGACATGTTCCATGATGTCGATCTCGCCGCTAAAAGGCCAGCCGCCATATTTCCAGTCTGCAGGCAACATCCAGATAGCCGGGCAGGTGCCAAGTCCTTGAGGTATTCTGGCTCTGACGTCTATTCTTCCATATTTCCAGGAGCCTGATTTTTTGCTATTCAACTTTGCAGATGTGTATTGCATGCCACCCATCATTTCCTTATGCGCTTCTATGACAAGCAACCCATTTTCCACATGAGCATTTTTCAAAGCATCCGTATAATACTGGATCTCATGGTTGCCCCAACCACAATTGTTGGGACATCCATCTCCGTACTCGTACGACCAAAGTTCAGGATTTGGAATGCCCCCTTCACCGTCAAACTCATCACTCCAAACTAATCTGCCTTGTTGGGCAAATGTCGGAAATGACAATACTATAAATATTAATAATCTCCAAAACATATTATTCCGCTACGAATTTAAATTCGAACCAACCATCAGCCTTGTCGCCATTTGCCTTAGCAAAAGGAGCCCTAATTATTAATTCTGTTTCAGTTAGTTTCACGATATCAAGTTCAAAGTAAGAATCTCTCGTGCCCATGAACTGTCCTTTATTCAGAATGATCTGATCTGCTCCATTCTGACCTGTTCCTGCGCTGAAAGTGTAAGGTCCTGTCAAAGGTGTAAATGGCTCATCTACATATCCGTTGAAAGGATTGACAGTCATGCCCTGGTTTTTGTAATCAAAATTACTTCCGTCAAAAGTAAAACAGTAACGGTCATCATATTGAGATGGCACAAGTCCGCCTGCTGGAGATTTGAACCATTCGCCAGAACCATAGGTCGGACCTACTGTAATAGCACCGCCTACTTGGGAGAACTTCCAGCATTTACCACCAGGGCCACATTCACCCGTAAGTAAGCCTACCGCTCCTGAGCAAGGTGTCTGTGCATCCTTTGTGATGATCACTTTTTTCGTATTGGATGCAGTTCCATTACCTCCGGTCTGGGAGATATTCAGCGTAATGCTATATTCTCCTTTTTTAGGAAAATAAATAGTATCCGACTGCAATTTTGAAGTAGTTGGATTACCGCCAGTGATCCAAAGCCTACTGAAATTGTCACTTGAGACATCTGTCACTACCACTCTGTTTGAATCATTTGGCACGAATACTACTGTAAAATCAGGACTTCCAGGTAAAGGTCCAAGAGTTACATCTTTTTCGGACTGAGGATCAC
>JAGPCT010000078.1:3535-8317 GCA_018057925.1 Saprospiraceae bacterium | reverse complement strand
ATTTTTTTTGCCAGACAATACTCCTAATTAATTCTTACTCGCATGCCTGCTCGCTAACAACCAACCGTCTTTCACGTGCGTCCATACCTCCGTATAATACAGGTCTACATCCATATCCTTGCCTTCACTCATGGCATGAAACATGCCTTTGCCGATGAGTATCGCAAAATTGTTTTTATAGACTCGCACACTGACTTCCCTGGAGTCTATACTGCGAAGTGCCCATTTACCCTGTTTGAGATGTTGTATCATCTCCGTTTTGGTTTCTGTCATGCCATTGGAGTGAATGAAGACCATCCGGTCGTCAAGGTAAGTTTTGAGTTTATCCAGGGTGGTGGGGTTCATTAATGTATATTTTTCAGCAGAAAGTTTTTTGATTACGGCTTCGGTTTTTGATTGTCCGGTCAGCGTGCTGCTGATCAGCAGCAGGAGGAAGAAAATAGTTGATTTCATTGTCGCAAGATAATTGATTAGTGCCATGTAATCACTTGTCTCAACAAGTTAGGTTTATTGAGCATCCTAATTACAAATTTATCTATAGATTCCCAATCCAGGATACTCCAGAACAAGTAGCCCACCGCTTGCGATGACCCGCTGCAAAAGCCACATATCTTTCTGGGTTGTACTGTTCTCAGAACGATGAGTTATAATTTGCTTGCTTATCAATGACTTCTTATAATGTACAGAAACTTCATTCGAAAGTCCTCTCAAATACTGTAAAGTAACAAATATTTTTTAACAAAATTACCCTATACAAAAACACATTTTCCAGATTAAACTATTAGCATTATTTTGGGCGTTTATATATGCGAAATGTTGGGATAGCCTTTGATAATTTTTCCGGAAATACCGGTGATGAGGCAATAGGTATAAGTGTGAAAAAAATATTAAACTCCTTTGATATTTCTTTTGTTGAGCTCTATTCTTGTTCTGAAACCCAAAAGTTTGGTCCTATAATTATTGGTGGCGGCCATTTATTGCGCGAATTAACTGCCGAACCAGTATACAAACAATTCAGAATTCGCGGAAACCACATTTTAAATGCAATGGGTATTCATGGAAGCCCCGAAGACCTGGACTATTTAGAAGAATATGCTTATGTTTCTGTTAGAAGTCAGGGAGACCGAAATAAAATCGAATATGTCGATAAAGTTAATACTGTACCGTGCACTACTATGCTATTGGAAGATTTAGTTCCTTTTAAATATAAGCTTAAGCCGCATTCTATTGGAATTCATATTTACCCTGAAATGTTTTCCTCTGAAGATATGATATTTTTTATTGCCTGGTCTAAGTTTCAAATTAAACAAGGGCACACTCTTTACTTTCTACCTATTACCCATTATAGAAATGATTACACTTTATTTGAACCTATCGTGAACGAAATAGGCGATGGGTGTTTCTTATTGTCCAACCTGGGAGCTTTAGAGGTATTTACTTTAATTGGCAAATTGACATATATGATTTCATATTCTTTGCATGGGGCAATTTTTGCATATATCCACAATATTCCTTTCCTTTTGGCAACTATATATGAAAAGAATAAGTTTTTTATGGCCGATCGGGATTTGATGTCTAATACTTTTGATACAATATCCGACCTGCTCCATTTGTTTGATGCGGATAAAAAACCAGATTATTCAACATTAATTATGAACGATATCCGTGTACTTCGTGAACATCTTTACACTATAAATTCAATCCTATGATACAGATAGAAAATATTGAAAAATCAAAAATTGAAACCACACCGTACGAATGGTGCTTTATTGATGACTTGTTTTCTAACGAAGATAAAAGACATCTCTCCTCCACTTACCCCATGGATCACTTCAAATCAGTCAACGGATATGATGGAGAAAAGAGTTATGTATACGAGTGTAGAAATTTGATTCATATGGGTGCCGGCATGGCATCTTTTTCTGATGACCTTAATACTGTCTGGGTAAAGTTGGCGCAAGACCTCTTGTCAGATCAATACAGGCTGGCCTTAAGTAAGTTGTGCCAAAAGGACTTATCATTAGTCCCTATGGAGGTGAATATTTTTCATTATAGTCCCGGGACCTGGATGGGCCCCCACGTAGACCTAAAAGATAAAATCGTAACTCATGTGATTTACTTCAACCAAACCTGGGATGATAGCCAGGGTGGTTGTCTGTCCATATTAAACTCAAACGACCCCGGTGATCTGTTTAGACGAATATCTCCTATAACAGGCCACTCCGTGGTTCTTGTACGATCCAACCATTCCTGGCACGCTGTAGAAAAAGTGAAACAAAATATTGATCAGTCTCGCAGAAGTATGACGGTGACTTTTTATCATCCTGGCTCTGTAAGTACTATGTGGCCCCCGAATGATACATCGGAACTTCATATGGTAAAGTCAAAAAAGTCTGAAGGTGGTTTTTTTAAAAGAATAAAAAATAAATTTTATTTCGATACACCATTTAAGCCATTATTGAATCGTGAGCCAACAGGATTCACCTAGAGTCTCCACCATCCAACCAAACCGTTTTGAATCCTTCCTGCTCTGCCATCACGGTAAATAATCGCTCCAAACTGTGGGCGAGGGTCCCATCTAATTGATTCTGCTCTGGTTCAAAATCATCTTCATTTAGTTGTAAATTTTCTAGTGTCTGGAGCGCAGTAGGGCGAAACCAAAACATGGATCCTGCAGGAAAATCCCAATCAAAATTACCTTCTTTCTTTTTGGAATCTATTATTCTTGTTAGTTTTTCAAGCCAATCCCTATTATCGGCATGGTAGTCATGGTTTGACAGATTGATTTTATACTCATTTAATGCTATCATACCGATATCTGCGTCTGTTTTGAATAAGTCTATCACCCGTCGATACATTTTTTTGCTCAATAAATTAGTCCATAAATTGGTACGCCATTGGTCGCCATCAACAAGGTGCCAAGATTTTTTGGTATGTAACTTGCATACCTGATGATAGCCCATATTTTTTACAATTGGAAACATTAGATAAAAAGGTAAAATATCTCTTCCCCGGTTTTGAACATCTAAAATATATGCATTTGGAAACAACGAAATGATTTTAATGATATCTTTTTCGTTAATATGATGATTCACCGTAATAAATAAGTCCACCTTTTCTTCTAGCTGTGATAATAGTCTCCAGAAATCGTCTATTAAATCCTCATAATATAGATGTATAATTATCGCAGTTTGACTGTTTTTAACAAATTGTGTCCGCGTCGACTCCAGCTGTGTCAAAATGGGTGAGCGCAATAATACTCGGTGATTGTATTGCTTCAAGACATCGCTCGTAGCTTGCAAATAAGCATACCCAAATCTTTTGTCTGGCTCAAGGTATGCGCCTTCAGCCCATTCATTCCATGCATTAATAAACACTAATCTTTCTCCTTCAGGATATTTTTTAGTTCTCTGACATGCGCTTTGAAGCCATCTTGAATAGAGATATGGACTTGAGTTTGTCCAGCTATGAGCATTTCCTGGTTTCCTGGCTTCATTATCCCACGATGGCGCTACTGTAGAAAATCTTGTAAAACCAGATTCTTTGCGCAAAGTAAAACTGCTCACCATATCTTTATAATCACAGATGATGCCTTCAAATTTGGGGTTTAAAATTTCTACGCTGTTGTTTATTGGATCTTGAAGTAATTGATGTGGGGGAAACTCAACGGTGGCATCAAACCCATATTGTCCAGGATTGATTCGCTCTATCGATTCTACGGCAATGACATAAATCTCACCCACATCATGAGCCCGGCAATAAGATCGCCAGGTATTGATTGTCTTTGTCGGGTCGGTTATGTCCATAGGGCGATATATCATAATTAAAGGCCGTCCCTTTACGCGTATGTATCTTGGGTCTTGAAATGAACCAACCAAGTCCGTAATTATTTCCAGATCATTTTCTTCTGAGTAATGTTGTGCTATGAGGATTTCATCATGGCGTCCATCCCATCTTCTGGTCCAGTTTTCATTTGCCCAACACAGGCAAAAAGGCATTTGGAGATCGGGATTATTTAAAATATGTTGGTGTGGTGTTTCTAACAATCGTTTCCCATTAAATGAATAATAATATATACAAAAACCCGATATTCCGTAATGTGCTGCGAGGGCGGCCTGTTGGTACATAATATCGGGATGTCGCAGATTGTAGAACCCCAAATCTCCTGGGAGTCGAGGTTGGTAGTGTCCTACGAACTGGGGAATTGCCCTGGTTACATTGGTCCACTCAGTAAAGTTTTTGCCCCACCAGGCATCATTTTCTGGTATTGCATGAAATTGGGGCAAATAAAATGCAATACACTTTATAGTTAATTCGGCTGCATCCAGAGATTCTGTTTTATTAAAGTAAACATATTCCTTTTGTGTATGATCTATATCAGGATATGGGTAAAATACTTTTACGTATGATGGAATTGATTCTTTTTCTTTGTTAATAGATTTTATAACTTTAGGAGGTTTTTCCTTCGTGTGAAAATTATATTCAATCACTGGTAGGTTACAAGCCATAAACATAAAATCCCTGGTGACCCTTTTTTTCCATGGAGATAGTGGCAATATAATAATGAACCTATGCAATGCTTCTCGGAGAAGCTGCCTAATCCACCCTATAGGTTTAAATTTTCCCATATCTCTATTATCGCCTATACTTTCTCCAGAATGTAGGAGTGAAGATTGAATCTGTCCTGATGTTCGATCAATAGTTTTCCCCGTTTGACTACTGCAAATCCTTCATAAATAGTTACAGACTCAATAAGTCCTTCATTTCCGGTGGCTTTAATGA
>JAGPCT010000078.1:0-3435 GCA_018057925.1 Saprospiraceae bacterium | reverse complement strand
AGAATGTAGGAGTGAAGATTGAATCTGTCCTGATGTTCGATCAATAGTTTTCCCCGTTTGACTACTGCAAATCCTTCATAAATAGTTACAGACTCAATAAGTCCTTCATTTCCGGTGGCTTTAATGATATCGATGATCAAATTAGTGAGCGCGGATTGTACCGGCATTCCAGTGTCTAGTGTTATCCAGTGTTTCCAGGCCCAATCTTCTATAATATACAAACCGCCTATAGCCATATATGGAAATATCGCATTAAACGAAGCCAGTGTGGGTCCATACATATGGGAGCAGTCATCAAATACCATATTTATTGGCTCCTTGCCAAAATAAGTTTGGATTAATTTTTGTATTGTCGGTTTGTCCGCCTGATCTGTACCCCAGCAAGGAATAATTTTTTTTCCGGTTAAATTGATTCGGCTTATATACTGATCAAATACTTCATTATCACTGGATTTAATAATATCTATACCCAGGAGTCTTTGCGGGTTCAAAATTTCATTCCAAAAAACTAAGCTCCCTCCACCCCACATACCTATTTCAATTACATTTTGCATTTTTAAATCCCAGCCACAAGATCTAAAGAACAGGTCATATTGATCTATTAGTTTTTTTATTTTATAAAAGATTATATGATTATTCCCTCCATCCCAATTATCGCTTTTGTAGTGCTGTAATCTAAATACTATATTATTCAAAATCACGCGATCTTCTTTCCATATAAGCTGTTCAAATAAATTCATCAGTAGAACATTAGAATTTTTTAAGAGTTAAATGGTTTTTTTAAAACTATGATATCCTGAAAATCAAAATAATCAGACCTTCCGCTCCAACTCCCATAGTGAATCGAATCGACTTGCAGCGAATGTTTTATAAATAAAGCTCGCAAATTGGTTTCTTCAAATGCCACAACGGCTTCCGGTATGGCAGGATCTTGGATACGACAACCTTCCAGCTGAAAATTAAAATCAAAGGTGCTTTTCTTATTCTCTATTAATGGATAAACCGATTCATTCAGCATAAAATAAGTGACCAGGCACCTTCCGCCGGGTTTTAATGTCCTTTCTATTTCTGAAATATACTGTTCCATCTCGGCAGGCATCATATGAGTAAAGACTGATGTAAGAAAAATAAAATCAAAGTCAACATCTGGAAAGCCGAAACGGTACTTTTCACCTTTTTGTTTTCCAAATGGATTGTAACTTGAGTTCAATATATCCGCATGCCTGAAATGAAAATTTGAGAACCTTGGTGTAATATTTTCTTTGCACCAATCTATCAGGGATTTTACAATATCAAAACCTTCATAACTGCCATGGGTATCCAAGTATTGAGTAAGTGGAATGGCCATACGGCCGACCCCACATCCTATATCTAATACCCTGTGCCCTGGTTGAAGGTGTCCTAAATTCTTAAAGTAATTCAAGTATGTTTTCCCAATTTGCTCATAATTGCCATTTCCAATCATGTCCATTAAATGTTGGGGCGGAGCCTCAATTTGCTGGTGGCTTGTTAACGCTGAAGGCTTCAATTTCGAAGTATTTTCTTTACTTTTTAATCCAGAAAGAAACGATTTAATCTGCTGAATGACTGACATATAAAATAATCGAAATATGATTGATACCCCAAATAAGACAGGTTGTAAATATAATCAATATACCAAAGCTGTCGAAAATAATAGCATGCGTTCGATATATTAAAATCTTGCTACCTTTATCCAGAATTAACCCCTACAGAATCCTTTTTCATTCGTGCAGAAACCACCTTCAGTTTCGTCCTTTTATGTTTCAAAGCCCTTCTGCCACCGCCTATTATGATATGCACAGGTATGACCAGCTATCCTGTAAAAGCTTGCCTTATAAGGATCGTGTTGCAATAATTATAGAGACCCGGGATATGCCTGTACTTCCCTGGACCATCAACAATATTATTTACTTTACTCATTGGCCCGTAATAGTGTATCACTCTAATTTGAATTCGCAGTACCTTGAACGATTAGACCTCAAGGAGACTTTTTTGCTTTCGGCAGATTTCGCCATTAATGATTATAACGCACTATTGGTATCCCGTTTATTCTGGCAATCTCTTCCGGAGCATGTGCTATTATTTCAGACAGATTCTTTTATGTTGCGGTGGGGCCTAGAATCGTTTCTAAAATATGACTATGTCGGAGCCCCATGGACCAGAAAAAATTTAAACTGTTATTCTATTCCACTGAATATAGGAAACGGTGGATTTTCCTTAAGACGCAGAGATAAAATGTTACAAATAATCGACGGCCTTCCTTTCCAAAATGAGCAAGCTGAAGATCTGTATTTTGCCAATGGATTTGAAAAATTTGGAGGCACTTTGCCCTCTCTTTGGATAAAAAAAAGATTTAGTGTTGAACATATCTATTATAAAAAACCGTTGGCTGTTCATGCTCCCTGGTTGTCCTTTGATGAAAATAAGCTCGGCCATTTGTTCTCCTATACAGATTGAAAATACATGATTGTGCATCCGTATAGATGATTGAATGTTAAAATTTTAAGTCGCTTGTGTACGCCTTTGTCACATCTTTTATCAATCCACTTATATTTATTTTGCCTTGTTTTAAATATATGCCTTGCGTACACATGCGCTCGACCGTAGCGAGAGCATGACTCACATAAATGATGGTCCGACCTTCATCATGACATATCTGCTCCATTTTATTCAGGCATTTTTGCTGAAACTCCTGGTCTCCTACGGAAAGTACTTCATCCAGGATCATAATTTCTGTTTCCAAATGTGCGGCTACTGAAAATGCCAGTCGTATATACATCCCCGAGCTATATCTTTTAACAGGCGTATCAATGTGTCGTTCTACGCCCGAAAACTCGATGATTTCATTGATTCGGTTGTTTACTTCTTTTCGGTTCATACCCAAAATAGCTCCGTTCATATAAATATTTTCTCTCCCAGTGAGTTCCGGATGAAAGCCCGTACCAACTTCCAATAAGCTGACCATTCTACCTTTAATTTTAATTTCGCCTTCTGTTGGATTAGTAATCCTCGACAATAGTTTAAGTAAGGTGCTTTTACCTGCACCATTTTTACCAATGATGCCCAAGGATGCTCCTTTTTTCACTTCAAACGAAATATCTTTTAACGACCAGATAAAATCCTGCTGAGTTGGACGCCTATCATCTTTTTCAAGGATCGCGGTATAAGGATCTTCTCTCCCGCGCACCCGATACCACCATCGATTGAGATCTCCGTGTAGTGTGTTGGTACCGACCTTGCCCAGGATGTATAATTTAGAAATATTATTTACCTCTATTGCTACTTCTGACATATAGACGAACTGTATTAAAAATCAAATGATATCTATAAAATTTTTTTCTGTTTTATTAAATATGATAATACCTACTATAAGTAAACTAAAAGCCATTATTGAAGAATAAACCAAATCATACA
>JAGPCT010000077.1 GCA_018057925.1 Saprospiraceae bacterium | reverse complement strand
ATCGCTACATCAATACGCGATTTTTGGCGTCGTTGGCATATTAGTCTTACAAATTTTTTTAGAGATTATCTATACATTCCGTTGGGTGGTAATCGACAAAGTAAGCTTCGCACCAATATCAATTTAATGTTGGTGTTTTTTTGCACTGGCCTCTGGCACGGAGCAAGTTGGAATTTTATCCTTTGGGGCCTTTGGCATGGACTATTTTTATTGATTGAGCGATCAAGATTTGGCCAAATTTTGGATAACTCTACAAAAATAGTCAAACATGCCTATGTCCTCGTGATTGTGACGATTGGTTGGGTGTTTTTTCGCCACAGTCATTTGACCGATATTCAGTTCCAATTGAAAAAGTTGTTCCTAATAGATAGATCTTTTTCTGGCGTTTATCCAATTAATTATTTTTTAAGCTGGTCTTTCATCATTACTTTTATCATAGCCATTGTACTTTGTACTTCGTTGTCGATAAAAAGCAAAACAGTCACTCCATTATTTTTCAAATATGGAAATACTGTTTTCTATTTGGTCTTATTCTTTCTATGTTTAATGTCTTTATCCAACTCTACTTATAATCCATTTATCTATTATAGGTTTTAAGATTAAAAATGAGCAAACTAAAATTGTCGTTATATATAATACTGGGCGTTGTTTTGATTATGTTCTTTAATAATCTATTAAACTCAATAAACCCAAATTCGCTATTCGTCACAATATCTATCAAATGTTTTCAAAATACATCTCTGGCACTTGAATATAAATCAAAAAAGGATGCCTCGATAAAAAGAGTCGAAAAAATGTTAGTTCCTGCTCAAATTTGCCTTCCTGTCACATTTGAATTAAAGGACTTTGATGACTCACAATTTTTACATCTATACCTTGGAGATAGCGTCAGAACTGTTTTTATTGAATCCTTTCTTTTTTCCGTCAAGCTGTTTTCACAAACTAAATATATTTACTACTGGAATCCTGGCCAAGAATCGGCAACAATGATCTCCGATGTACAACATTGTTATATAGCCAATAAAAACACGCAATCTATGCAAATAGAAACATCAAATGAGATAAATATGTTGGACTTAAATATAAAATCGCTTGCTGGCACGAAGGACTATATTAATTCTGCCTCATTGGTCTCTTATAAAATATGGATTGCGTGTTTTGCTCTTGCGATGTATCTTTTACTGATATTTATTTCCCCTTCTAGCTCTGGTAAATTAAATATAGATATTAGAATACATGCGGCGCATCCGTTAATAATACTTTTTTGGGGTATATTATGTTTCTGCATGATCAACTCGGTGTTTCGATGGATTCCGGATTTGAACACTAAGGAAAATAGAGCTCTCTCCGCTGTGCCTGCCTACTCATTTCAGTCTACTTATCAATACCCTGATTTAATTTCAAAATATACTGATGATCATTTTCCTTTTCGTAATTACTTGTTTTATCTTAATTCCTTTTTACGGTTAAAGTATTTTAATGAGGCTGTATTGCCAGATAAAGTAATTGTCGGAAAAAATGATTTCTTTTTTTACAATGATGAGATCTCGATCAATAATTTCAGACATTTGTCGGCCATCGATACCGCTTCTGATAATCAGGTCATTTCCAATTTTTCGCTTGTTCAGGAATGGTTAGAAAAAAGAGAATGTAAATATTTTATATTATTTGCCCCGGATAAAGGCAGAATTTATTCAGATTATATGCCGTCAAGGTATACCGTCAAACCAGACTACAAAAACAACACTTTCGATTATTATAAGGCTATACTTTTTAACAATGACCGGTTGACCCTTATTGATCCAACTGATTCATTGAAGCTGTCTCGGAAAAAATACAATGTATACTATCTGGGTGATACCCATTGGAATTATTACGGAGCCTTTAAAGCATATCAATGTATTATGAATGAATTGACCCCTTATTTTCCAACATTGACCTCTATCCAGGAGGATGATTTAATCCCAACTGAGTCATATAATCATCCTGGTGATCTTATAACTCAGTTAGGTTTGAGTGGTCATTTCCCGAAGAAAGAAATGCTGTTTCAATTTAAAGATTCTGCTTATTCAATAGATTATGATAACTTGCCTTTAATTCAATGTATATTTCGAGAAAATAAGACTATAAATAATAGTCAATTAAAGTTGATCGTATTTGGCGATTCTTTTTCCTATTTCTTAATGCCCTATTTAAACAAACATTTTGAGCAGAGTATTTATGTGCGACATTATTCTATACTACCCAGTCTTATTGAAAAAGAAAAACCAGATGTGGTCATTTTTGAATCAGTTGAACGATTTTTAAATTATTCCCTTTTTACACCACTTGCAATTCAAGTTGAATAATACTACACCGGGTCTTTTATAGGCTTGTATGCTTTAAATCTGACGATTTGATTAATACGCGCAGGGCAATACCTAAATTAAATTAGACCTGATCTTTTTAAAATTGTATTTTATTAGAGCTTTCTATAGGGTGTATATTTTTGGGGTTAGAACTATGATGTTTTACGTTCCGGTGAAAATAAAGATTATCAATTAATGGTTTCAAAAATTTAATCAAGCCTTAGGTGTTTTAAAAGAATGGTTTTCAATAAAATATGCATATGCATTCTGCGCTATTCTCTTACGACTGGATTCGTTGTTTAAAAGATCTAAACAAGAAGTCACCATATCTGTTACACTATCCGCTATCATCCCGGTCATATTGTGGCTCATTTCTATACCGGATACTCCAATAGGTGTAGTTACTACGGGTATGCCATAAGAAAATGCTTGCAATATTTTTATCCTGGTACCCCCTCCTATATTGAGCGGTACTATCAGGATAGCCGCATTCTGAAAAATCTCATTGATGGATACAGGATCTTCTATTAATGTGATGGAAGCCGAAGCGGCGATCAATTTTCTCATTACCAGGCTAGGTTTGCCGCCTGCTATAGTTAAGGTAGCCTCCTTTTTTTGCATGACTATCTGTGGCCATATATCTTTAACTAATAGCTGGATCGCTTCTTCATTTGGATAATAATTCAAGGTTCCTGCAAATAAAACATTGTTTGTAATATTTTTTTCTTCACGCCAATCCTCGTAGGGCACTCTATTCACAAAGTGTTTTATTGTTTTATTGGGATATGATAATTGATATTTATGTACATCATCCGGGTGCGCATAATAAAGTGTAGTAAGCCCCGGCGGAAGATGTTTTTCATAATATTTCATAGAATATCCAACGATGGTGGTTATGAACCAGTTTTTATATGTCCTTCGTCTCCATTGTGCCCTTCCTATTGCTTCAAATGTAGTACTTTCAGCGTCATCCATATCTATTGCATTATTTTTAATCTGGCTGGTGAAACTGGCAATTTTTTCCAATACCGGATATAAGTATAATCTGTAAATCAATATTGCATCTACTTTTTTTATTAATTCCCTTATTGTCTGTTCATCCTCCTTTTTTATAGTTTCGTACCAAAAAAAATTATATTCTTTTGGCCAGAATATTCCTGCAATAACCCGCCGATAATATGATTTGAAACGGCCCGCCGATTCAAGATGTATGGGTAAGAAATCAATGTTTTTCGGTAGCTGATCTTTCAAACCCCGGAAGGATCCTTTAGAATAAAAGTACACACAATACACTCTGTCGTATTTTAAAGACAAGTGCGCTAACCAATTCATCATACGCATAGTTTTACCGCTGCCCTGTAAAGCGGGAGAATCTTTGGTAAATACGATGATACTATTTTCCCTCACACGTTGTATTGAGATCGTATATGAATGATTTTAGGATGTCGCTTACATTAAACCGGCTCGCTACAGATTGTTTTAATGCAATACCTTTATCTTTAAATTTCAATTGATTGGTATATATTTCTTTCATTGCTTTCTCTGCAGCGCCTACTGTTATCTCTGCCCATTCCTGAGCTTCCGTCATATAGTCAGTCCACACAGGGTCGTTTATTAGTTTTAATTCATAGGGCAATAGCAGGGCCAGGTCTTTGGGTAAAAAGTCTAACTGTCCGCCAAAGCCTGTGATGACTATAGGTTTTCCAAACCAGGCAGCCTCATATGGGCCCATCCCCCATCCTTCACTTTTAGATAAGGAAATGTAACAATCGCCCGCAACATGCAAATCTGCAATTTGACTTGATGGCCATTCCCGGGTAATCAATTTGATTCTAGGGTCGTTTTTTAGTGCTTTTTTTATTTTAGCAGTAGACAGCAGATTCCGGTGGTAGACATACCCCGACTTTTTGAATAACCTTATCGCCGGTTCGGTGTAATCTTTTTTGCTTGTTTTGATAATCAGTCTCACATTTTCACCATTTTGAAAAGTCTGGCTGAACGCATCTATCAATGCAAGATTATTTTTTCTGTTAGTCCACATGCCAATCGAGTAAAATGTAAACGGTGATTGTATTTTTTCACTTGGCACCTGAGCTGCGCTCAAACCCATGAACTCTGAAATATGAGGCAATAAATACGTTGGCCTTGTCACACCACTTCTTTCAAAACACTCTTTATTAAATTGCGATGGTACGAAAACTGCACTGCACCGATTGATCTCAGTTACCCATTTTTCCGGAAGCCGGGTGGTCTCCCAGGTACAGTATACTATATTGATTTTTCCCGGCTCTATGAAATATTTGAGATAATAAGGGCTACTATGAATAAAGACTATGTCGTAATCGGTTTTAGCGGTTATATTTTGAACTATTTTATATCCTTTCTGGTACCGGTGACTACGCTTGATGCCAACCGCTGATACCTTGATTCCATTGTTTAATAAATATTTGATCAGTTGTCGTGCAGAGATGCCATATCCTGAATCATCGTCCCAAAAGATATATTTAATCGACATGGGATGGCATCATCGTTTAATAAGCATGAAAAAATAAATTTGTTTCACTTTGTTCCTGCTATGATTTTGTCCCCATGATTGGTCAAAGAATGCCGTTTTCTTATAATCCAGGTTATTCCCATTATAATTGCGCCCAATAGCACCCATAAGATCACCCTGTTTAATTTAATCAAAAACCATATCGTATCCGGGTAAAATTTAAACTCTATTGTATGAGATCCTGCCGGTACGTTTAATGCCCTTAATAGATAATTGACCCGCACATGTTCCACTTCCTTGCCATCTATATATGCATGCCATCCCTTGTGGGGACCATACCATACTTCCGAAAACACAGCCAGTTGTGGTGAGATCGTATTATATTTATAGGTCAATTGATCGGGTTTATATTTCGTGAGGCTTATGGCCCCATTGGGTGAAAAAGTTGAAGGAATATTTTCTGCAAAATCCTTTTTTAAATATACCGCCTGGTGTTTGATATCCAGGTCTTTTAAATAATCAAATTCTTCATTTGGCGTATTTGCCGTAATCACTGTATCTACAAACCAAGCGTTGCCTGCGGCATTTGCATTGGTGGTGATCTCTCCGTTTTTTGTAATTATATACTTTGCATTCAACATATTGATTGATCCGGGATGATCGTGCTGAAGATAGCCTGTGATCATATCTTCATATCTGCGAAGCTTGGCGGGATGATATCCTCCTATTGAGTTATGATACAAAGAAGCAAAAGCATCATTGAAGGTATTGTTTGCTTTATCCAATACACGGAAATGGCCCCGATCTCTTAATATTTGTACATTACCCTCTGTTTTATCAAGTAACTGGTTTGCTTGTTCGGTTGCCACATATGCTTTTTCGGAAAGGCTTCGACGGGCAATGGGTAATAAATCCAGGAGCATTAAAAGTGCAAAGCCGCCAAAGAAATAATTTCTATTCATTTTATGTAACAAAGCATAATACAGAGCTACCAGGAGTGCAAGGGCAAGTCCTATACTTCTCCATAATTCTTTGAACATATACCCCCTTCTGGTATCGATCATTGCCTCCTCGTTGGACCAAAAAATTTTATCTGCCTCATGACGAAAGTCAAAAAGGAAAAATCCTGCAAATGCAATCAAAGAAAGGATGATCATTGGGGTGGCTGCCTTTTTAAGAAGCACTTTTAAATCCTTTTCTTTCCATTTATTTTTGAATAGTTCGTTTGCTGTAAATATGCCAAACCAGGGTATTAGTTGGCCTGCTACAAGTAGAATTGAGTCGGGGCTTCTAAACTTATTGAAATAGGGTAAATATTGAAAAAGTAATTTATTTAGAAAAAAATGATCTCCCAGTGAAATAAACAGCAGTACAATCATCGTGGCCAATGCCCAGTATTTGATATTGCTTTTGATATAGATGATCCCAATACAAAACAGTATAAAACTAAGGATACCCGTATACGCCGGCCCGGACGAAAAAGGCATGGATCCCCAATATAGCGGTGCAATAAAAGGGTCGGGCACTTTTTTACTTTTTTTCCTGAAATCCTCCGCAAGTGCAGAGGTGGGTGAAGTTTTTTCGCTGGAAGAGCCTCCAACAAATCCGGGTACTACCATAGAGACCAGGTCCAAATATCCATAGCTAAATTCAGAGGCATAATTCCACTCAAGACCGTTGGCTGGTTGGTCTTCTTTAGTCTGTGTCAGGATCATTTTTCCCCGCACGGTTTCTTCTGCATAATCTTTCATCGTATAGAGATGAGCGATATTGCCCAGGAAGGACACTATTATACCCGCTACAATGCAGGCGCCAGCTTCAATAAAGGGTTTGAAAGATTTTGTTTGAACACTTTTGATCAGTTCCACTATGACATATACTCCGATGACCAGGAAAATATAATAAGTCATCTGGATATGATTGGCCTGGATATTGAATAAAAGTCCCGTAGTGAACAGTATAATCCCCAATAATTTTCGCTGATTAAAAATTAACTGCAAACCAGCGAAGATCAAAGGCAGGTAAACCAACGAATCAAGCTTCGTATAATGCCCTGATGCTGCCACAGCAAAATGTCCTGAAGTAAATGAAAACGCCACCGACCCGATACCCGCTAACCAGGGATTGATACCTATGATCAGCAAACAAATAAAACACAATAGTGACATGGCAATAAAATAGGACACCATAGGATCGAAAAATAGGCCCAGCGCTGATTTGATCAAATCAAAAGGTGTCCATGCCAGAGGCAGCTTTTCGATTTGATACGTAGGCATGCCAGAAAATAAGGAGTTGGTCCAAAAACTGGGCGCCGTGCCCTGGGCTGCATATTGCCTTACCTCCGAGGAGGCCGCTATATAGTTGACTTCATCCGGTGCCGATATTTTCTTGTCCGCAAATTGGGATCTAAAGAAAATCAAATTGAGAATTATTAGCAAAGATCCTGCAATTATATAAGAGGATGCTTTTTTTAAATACTTCAAGTCTTATACATTTTTTAAAAACCGCTTAAAGATAAAAAAGTCTATCGCCGGAGCTTTATATTCTTTTAAAAGCAATTTTTTGTTTTGTTCGCTTATATTCAAGCATCAAAAAATTCATCTTCTTTGTTTATTGGTATAGATCAAGTCGGTTTTGTTCTGGGAAGAAGAGTTTTTATTGATATTAATATATTGATTATCAATGCTTTATAGTTTTAGCATCGGACGAGTCACTGGACTCTCTTTTGTGAAGGGGCAGACCCTGCCGCATTGTTGCCTGCACGACGCCTTACAAGTTGCTGGTTACTGCAATCTATTTCCTTTTTGCTGATTACACTATATCCTTATAGCTAGTTACGTTATCGGTTCGCGACCCCCTGGACTCTCTTTTGAGAAGGGGGGGAAGCTGCCGCACTTCGACTCGCCCATCCCTGCGGGGACGCCTGTTCGGCTAGTAGTTTACTGCAAACTAGTCCTTTTTGCTGGTTACGCTATCAACGCACGACCCCCGGACCTCCTTTTGAGAAGGACGCTTGTCCTGCTTCCAAAACTCATCGTTTGCCCATTGCTTTTGTTTATTGCCTATTGATTTTTGTCTATTGCCTATTGATTCTTACCTGATTATCTCCAACAAAGCTTCATACTCCATTTTTATTTCTATGATCCTTTCTTCTTTGTCCATCAGCTTCGTTAGAGCTTCGGGCATATCTTTTAGAAATCCAATGGCCTTTTCTATGGTCGATGCAAACTTAGCCCAGTGGGCCGTAGATACAATGATATTATTACCCGGATAAACTTTAGCAGCATCATAGGCGACCGCTGTATGTGGGTCCATGATATAACCATATTTTTCATACACCTCCTTTATATTGTCCAGAGTAGTGGTGTCTTCGACCACATGTTCGCTGATGTCTTGACGGAGATAGTTCCACGTGGAACGTTCGTCCAATCCTCTGTACATTTCTTTCATGCGCACAAAATTGCTAGGGTCACCCACATCCATCGCGTTGGACAATG
>JAGPCT010000076.1 GCA_018057925.1 Saprospiraceae bacterium | reverse complement strand
CCATTCTGGTAAATACATAAGCAACTTATTTAGGTAGCTCAAATATAGATAAAAAAAACGACACAGCAAGCATCTGTGCCACTTTTTTTGAAAATTAAGCGGGAAAAAAAACGGAGTTTTGGTTTAAGAAAGCCATTGAAACGAGTCGAACATAGGGATTGCTCTCATAATCAGGAGTACAAAGGTTTTAGGAATCCTGATTGCTGAAGTCGGTTCAAACTCGGATTTAGTACTATTTTGACTTAATAAACTTTGTCACTTCATCACCACAACTAACAAAGTATATGCCGGGTTGTAAATCAGAGACCTGAATGTTTACGATTGTTTGTGACACATTAGGCATTATCTTATGGACGACATTTCCATGGATATCAAAAACAATAATTTCACGGATATCTCCCGTTTTATCAAAGGAGATTTTTATCTCGTCGTGTGCTAAGCTCGGATACACATAGAACGCATTATCTCCCGTTGAATGGACGACAATGACACTGGAGTATTGTGGACGGCCATCCGATCCGACCACCTTAAGGCGATAGTATAACTTGGTGGAACTGTCTATCGGATCCCAATAGTAGGTAGGGATGTTGCCTTTATTCTCTTTTGTCCAATGCGTGACTGTCTCAAAATTCCGCCCATCCCTGCTCCTTTGTAGCTCAATGGTCGATAATTGTCCATCGTCACTTATATCCCAAGAAAGACTTACGCCACCCGGATGCGGATTGCCATACAGCAAAATATATTCTATCGGAAGAATAACCTTCGTTAGTCTAAACTTTTTCATTAAAAACTGCATCCTATACTCATTGGTATCCCGAGGCATACTGTTGTTTGAGCCTACTGGCATTTCCGGATCCCACACCGGCGAGCCCCTGAATTCATGATATGCCCAGTCCCAACCTTCTCCTTCAGCGATACCCACAACATCTTCCACCCATACATTACCATCCGTACCGCCAACCCGGGCTGCACTAAATTCACCTAAATTAATCTTAATGGTAGGATGCGCCGTAGCAAAGTCTTTAATGGGCTGCATCAAAGAGGCCAATTTGGTGCTGTCATACATTACACCATTGATAACAGCGGGATAATGATATCCTGTTGGCGCACCATCTACACCTTGATGTGTAAAGGCAAAAGGTGCATAAAAATGAGGACTTAACATCAAATTGCTATCTAAAGGAAGGTCGAGCAGTGGAATCGAGTTGATTCGGTTGATATAATTACCCTGTCCGTCCACATGTCCAAATGGTTCTAAGATGATAGGATGCGTATTGCCATTGGCTCTTATCGTATCAGTGATACGCTTTGCAATGTTGTTCCATAGATTGACATCACAACAAGGAATATAGGGTTCATTCATCAGGTCGAGACCATAGATAACATCTCCACGATTGGCCAAAACAATGGATAAAGTATCCCACAATTTGTATAAAAGCTTTTGCTTTACGGTGTCAATCCAGAATGAGTCAGTCGGTGACATGGTGTATTTGCTGGCTGTCCCCGGCGTGGTATGAGGATCGACAATTACCTTGATGTCATTGGCTTCACAAAAATCCAAGGCGTTTTCTAATCGCTCAAAAGCTTCCGGAACAAATTTATAGGGTGGTGTTCTGCTCATCAAAGGTGCATAACCGAATGACAGTCTAATGACGTCAACACCGGTAGCGTGCAACATCTGAATGTTGGCATTGTTGGGCGTACTAAATTGAACACTGTTGACATTTATTCCCCTTAACTGTTGCCCATAAGTTGTAGCAACATAAAGCATGAATAGGCACGACATTACAATCCGCATAATATATCTATTAATAATTTAATGAATGAAGGGAAAGAGGCTTAATACGAAAAGATAGCTGCTGGGTAAATTGTTTGTTTAAAAAAAGAAATATTAAATCAAGACAATTATATACTAAAATGACTTGAAATTAACCATTTACTTCTCTTGTCCCCTATTGGTGTGTAGGGGTAAACAAGGATATTAAATGGTCAAATCATTTTCCGATTAGTTTACTCCCACAATCCAAAAGTAAAGATAAAACAATCTTTATTAAGGCGTCTAGATAAAAAAGAAATTAACAAATTTTATCCCAAATTTCGCAAAATACAAATATGGTATTGATTAACAATTCGTACATCGATTCCGCATTTGTCTAATGCGGAATTTGGGTTATAAGGAATTCAGGTTAAAAATGAAAAAAGTTGCGCCCAATGGACTCGTATAAATATTCTGACTGGATCGAATAAAAAAGGGCTTAGTACTAAATATTACTAAGCCCTTTTTGAATATAAAACTTGTGCCATCCATCCAAAATGGATATCAATTATCCTTCCGGTTAAACAGCCTTCTTTTTGTCCTTCAGTCTTATGTCAAAGATGTTGTTATAACGGTCTTTGATAAGCTTTTTCAATTCCTTTCTGGCAAAGAAAATACGGCTTTTGATAGTTCCGAGTGGAAGGTTAAGTTCATCAGCAATTTCCTGATATTTATATCCTTCATAATGCAAATTAAACGGCACTCTCAAAGAATCATCTAACTGGGCAATCATATCATTCAATTCTTTGATGAAGATATTGGTTTCGCCTTGATTATGTTCTGCTCCGCCTGCATTGAGATAATACATATTGGTCGTAGAGTCCATAATGGTATTAGCCTTAACTTTTTTACGATAGTTGTTGATAAATATGTTTTTCATTATCGTAAAAAGCCATGCTTTCAAATTGGTATCCGGTGCAAATTTATCCTTATTTATAAGAGCACGATAGGTTGTCTCTTGATACAAATCCTTAGCGTCTTCCGAGTTCTTTGTCAAGTTTAAGGCAAAAGAATGTAAGTATTGAGAAATATTATCTATTTTCTGATTAAATTCAAGTATTGACATGTTGGATATTTTTGTTGTGTAAATGTAACGTTTTGTTTAACCTTAACGCAATTATTATCTATCAAATTCCCATTCATTCCCTCATTTTATCTATAATTAATCTAAATAGAAACTATAATATATTGACTTTTAACATATTACAGCTTGATTAATGTTTTGTTAAAGTTTCAAAAAAAATTGAAAGTTTATATATTTGTTGCAAATTTAATGCCATTCGTTTTTTGCGACATTTTGACAGATACGGGTTTTTGAAGCAGGATGAACCAAAGTTTCGGAATAGGTGATATGTAGAATGGGTTGTTTCACCGTATTTTCTGCCAAATTGTGCACAAATCCGATATTTTTCAATAAAACGACAATGGATAAAGTAGGTCGAAAATATTCCGTGATTGGTCTATAAATCTCCATATACGGCTAAATTCTTTCAACAATTTATCCGTTTTTTTTCTTAAAAAACTACTTTTGTAATCAAATACAACGATATGGCTTCCGGTTTTTTTGCGATTTTGGATGATATTGCTTCCTTGATGGATGATGTTGCTTTGACCAGTAAAATAGCGACACAGAAGACGGCAGGCATATTGGGTGACGACCTCGCAGTCAACGCCGAAAAGGCAACCGGCTTTGTCGCTTCGCGCGAAATACCGGTTTTATGGGCAATAACCAAGGGCTCCTTTGTCAACAAACTTATTCTTGTTCCGATAGCGCTTTTTCTCAATCATTACTTTCCGGAGGCCATTGTCTATATTCTTCTCTTGGGAGGCTGCTATCTGGCGTATGAAGGAGTAGAAAAAATCGTGGATTTCTTATTTCACCACGACAAAGAGCATCGTGAGGAAGCCCATATTGACCAAGTCGCTGATCCGGATGCAGAAAAAACAAAAATAAGATCCGCCATAATAACAGATTTTATCCTATCAGTCGAAATAGTTATTATTGCCCTTAGTACTGTTTTGCATAAGGATTTAACGACCCAGATTCTTACCGTTTCCTTTGTTGCTGTTCTTGCCACCATTGGCGTTTATGGTATTGTTATGCTTATTGTAAGAATGGATGATGCCGGATTGTTTTTAGTCAGAAAGTCCAAAGATAAAAACCTGACGTACCACTTAGGACAGCTATTGATAAAGGCATTGCCTCGTATTATCAATATTTTATCTATCGTGGGCACTATTGCTTTATTGACAGTGTCCGGCGGTATCTTTGTTCATGGCTTTGAATACCTGCACCACATTTGGCCCGGCATTCCGGCTTTATTAAAGGAGTTGCTTTTAGGACTTATTGTGGGTACTATATTAGTATGTGTGATGTTGCTTGGAAAGATGATATTAAATACTTTTAAAAAGAAAAAGCAATCGATTGTGAAATAAGCATTTCGCGAATTGATACAACACATCCTTTCCAAATGGACTAAATCTTTATGTTTTGTTTGCCGATATCACAAGGATGGATAACAGCATCTGATTTATACAAATAATGTTCCTTAGAACAATATCAAAAAACCGTATCTTTGCGCAATAAATCCAATTTTCAACAATACTGCCTATGAGACTCATTGCTAAGGACCTGATGAAGATGTATGGCAAGCGCCAAGTCGTCAAGGGTGTCTCTGTAGAAGTAGAACAGGGTGAAATCGTCGGCCTGCTCGGTCCCAATGGTGCCGGCAAGACCACTTCTTTTTATATGATTGTCGGCTTTATAAAACCCAATGGTGGAAATGTTTTTTTGGAAGACGAAGAAATTACCAGTTTACCGATGTACCGCCGTGCACAAAAAGGCATTGGTTATTTGCCGCAAGAGGCTTCTGTTTTTCGTAAGTTAAGTGTGGAAGACAACCTCAAAGCCGTTCTGGAAATGATGCCCTATACAGCTAATGAGCAGAAGGAGAAGCTGGAATCCCTACTCGATGAATTTGGATTGCACAAAGTTCGTAAAAACAATGGCGATACACTGAGTGGTGGAGAAAGGAGGCGTTGTGAAATAGCCCGGGCTCTTGCTTCCAACCCCAAATTTATATTGTTGGATGAGCCTTTTGCCGGAATAGACCCTATCGCTGTCGAAGATATCCAGTATATCGTAGCAAAATTAAGAACCAAAAATATTGGCATTCTTATTACCGATCACAATGTACAGGAGACACTTTCTATTACCGATAGGAGTTATCTGATGTTTGAAGGAAGTATTCTGAAAGCCGGAACAGCAGAAGAGTTGGCAGCCGATGAACAAGTACGTCAGGTGTATCTTGGTCAGAACTTTGAGCTTAGGAAAAAGGTAATAGACCTTACGGTTAAAAAAGAAATACGGGAGGGCGTTTGATGAGAATAATAGGCATTGTTCTGTCTATATTTGCTCTGTTGGCAGGATGTAGCAATGATGAAGAAAAGATGCGTCCGGGAGAAAGATATACGGTAGATACACTGATGTTTCACCACTATAGGAGTATAGATTCTGTCATAGATAAGGAGTGTCAAAAGATAACAGAAGGCATATATAGGAAGGCGTACGATAGTCTATTGCGGATAAGGGTAAAAGATATTAAATCGATTAAAGGAAATGGGCTGCCTCCGCCTGACAACCGATTTCCGAAGGTCTTGAATCAACTGGAAAGCAAGGAAAAGCCAACACAAATTCCTGCCAATAAAGCTAAAAGTCCTATTCAAAGCCAGAAAAACAAATAGAGAAGAAACAAAAGGATGTTTTATCCATGAAAAAAATAGTCGGTTTATTATTTACCTTTGTTCTGGCAGCGTCAGCAGTCTTTGTATTGACGTCGGTCTCGGAAAATCCACAACATACGGAGCTGTCGAAGGCTGCATTGAAAGAAATAGAAAACCGGAAAATCAATTACAAAAAGAAAAAATTAGAAGAATGTTATACCAATGCATTGAATAACGTGGCCCGGATGGTTGATTCAGCATTGCTTGAACAAGCATTGTTTATCGGAGCTGATACACTATCCCGACCGGATCGACCGGATCGACCGGAAGCAGAGACCTTTACTTCTAATATTGAAAATTTGCCCATTAAACCATGGTTGAAAAAAAATGATTTTATCAGTCCCTTCCAAAAAAAAGATACCTTTGCAGTAGATTCTATCAAAAACAAAGACAGTCTTCTGCATATTCGTAAAAACTCTAATAGGAAATAAGGTGAATAGGTCTTCTGAAATAGCCGTTATTATTGAAGTTTGAATAAATAAGACAGGAATTTAATTGAACGAAGTAAAAAATAATTTTCTTATTAAACAAAGATTTTAAAAAAGCTTTTTGGCAATAATAAGGATTGGACTTATGAATGTGTTGGCATCAAAAGACACATTTTTAAAAAATTTCTGATATCCATCATTTGTTCATCAAAGCACAAAACTTGCTTTTTAAAAAAAGCAGGTTAAATTAAAACTAATATGACCTTTTCAAAGGCATGCAACAAAATTTTATGGAAGTAACCACATTTGACGAGTTAAACTTAGATGAAAGCTTACTCAAGGCCTTAAAAGCCATCGATTATACTGTGCCGAGCCCTATTCAGGCAAGAGCCATTCCGGTCGCACTGACAGGGGTTGATTTGATTGGTCAGGCACAGACAGGAACCGGCAAAACCGCAGCTTTCGGCATACCCATGATTCAAAACATCTCTAGGGAAGGCACATTTCCACGAGGTTTGGTCCTTTGTCCTACCCGTGAACTATGTATTCAGGTCACCAACGAATTGAAAAAGCTGGCCCACTATTCCAAGCACGTTACTGTCTTTGCTATCTATGGTGGCGATCCCATTAATCCGCAAATTAAAGCACTCAAGTCGGGTGTTGACATCGTCGTGGGAACTCCGGGTAGGGTGATGGATCATATAGGACGCGGCACACTGATTCTGGACGAGCTAGAGATTCTAACCTTAGACGAAGCCGATGAAATGCTCAATATGGGCTTTCGGGAAGACTTAGAAAGCATCCTCGAATCTGTTCCTGAAGATCGCCAAACCATCCTGTTCTCGGCTACAATGCCGAAAGCAATTCTCGACATAACCCACAATTATCAGAAAAGCCCTCAACTCATCAAAGTTACACCGACCAATCTTACTTCTGCCAATGTAGAACAGTATTTTATCGATACAGATCTCAATAATCGATTAAAAATACTCACTTTCTTACTGAGTGCAGATGACTACTCTCAAGCTATTGTCTTCTGCAATACCAAGGCTAAAGTAGATGAATTGACCAATGAATTGGCAGAAAATCAAATCAAAAACGACGTCCTTCATGGCGACTTAGGACAAGAAAAACGCAATCGCATCCTCAATAAGTTTAGAAAAGGGGAGTTTAAAGTTCTGGTAGCAACGGATGTGGCAGCGAGGGGGATAGACGTCCCCAATGTGGATTTGGTATGCAACTATGACATATCTTTTGACCCGGAATATTATGTACATCGCATCGGTCGAACGGGTAGAGCAGGCAAAGAAGGAAAAGCATACAGCTTTGTTGCCGGCTCCAGAGATAAGCGCTTGTTGAGACAGATCGAGAGCTTTGCTAAAGTGAAAATAGAGCAATACCGCCTTCCGAGTGCCGGTGACCTCGCTAAAATAGAGGTAGAAAAAGTTAAAAAACAGATAGAATCGATCATTGCAGCAGGAAAAGAGTCGATATATATGGATTTGGCTGCTGACCTCATCCCGGAACAAACCGATCCTGTTCAGGTAGTGGCAGCATTATTGGTACGTATCATTCCCCCCGGCAAACATGATTGGTTAAAGTCTTTGCCTCAGCCACGGAGCTTTGATGGTGACAAGAAAGGTCGTAATAGTAGAGATAGAGACCGGTCTCGCAATCGAGACAGAGACAGAGACAGAGACAGAGACAGAGACAGAGACAGAGACAGAAATCGTGACAGAGACCGGGATAGAGACCGAGATCGCAGTTTTGCTGAAGATAGAAAAAAATCCAGTTCCAAAGATCGCCCTGGACGAAATAAAGGGAAGCAAAATGATGACTTTGCACGTCCTAGTCGAATCTCAAAGGATAAACCAACGCCATCAACATTAGCCAAGTCTGGAAAAGAAAAGAAACAGGACTATTCTAAGAAAAACAAGGCTGAATCATACGAGCCGACATTGGATGAAATATTGTCTGGTTTAGGTCTTGACTCAAATGGTCGTCAGGTAAAATCATCCAGAGGGAGATCCAACTCAGAGCATCCTGCCAAAACAAGGCCAGGGAAGCCTTCCGGTGAAAAAACCACCGACTTTAACTTCTTTGAATCCGACGACTTTAAATCTGCTCCTAGAAAGCGAAAGAAAAAGTAATACCGAATTGACTTTTGCTATAGACTAATTGAAGGAAAAGATATATTGGTCTATTACGGATATCCTTTCGGTATTATATTAAGTCTAATAATTAACTACACATATATTTTTTAATTCTTCATTGGGTTTAAGAAAATGGGAAAACATTCTCCAGAATTGAATTTTTCTTTCTTTTAATGACAGCAAGAATCTATTGTGAG
>JAGPCT010000040.1 GCA_018057925.1 Saprospiraceae bacterium | reverse complement strand
TATCAAAAAGCATATCGAAAATCAAAATTAACGACAGTTGGCTAACCACTGAAACAACGAAAAAAACAATGGAACTTTTCAAAAAATTGAAAATAGACTACCTAATAAAACGGAGTTAGGGATTAAACCGTTGATTACGTGTCGTAAATCAATTTCGTATTAGACAAATGCGGAATGTGGGTTGAAAGACAGTACTTCAGCACTGCAGATAAACCGGTCGTCGCTCTATGGGGATATGTGGAAAAGATAAACGTAAGGTGATTTGAAAGTAAGTTTTTTAAAAACGAGTGTAATCGGCAAATAATAAAATAGCATTTTCGGAAAATCATACAGATTTGATTGACGGTAATACCGATTGTATATTCGTAATAGTCCAATTGCATTGGCCTAAACGACTATATCTTCGGCATTTTGATTTTAAAGAAATCCCGACTTTTCGGGAATACCAAAATATGTTGGACTAATTTATAAATCAATTTGGTATAACAGTTTAAAAAAGCGAATTAAAAAAATTACTAACTTTTATTGACTAATGAATGTAAATATCTTATATGTAATTGATTATGATCAACTAAATGAAATATTGGCCAGAGCCCCACAAAACAATCATCCATACAAAAACCTTTATTTTTCATTTGAATATTGTTATCTGATTAGCTAACTTTGTGTTTCGGAATTTATCATATAAATGGAAGAAGACTTTATTCGAGAGATAGTTTATTATGAAAACTACTATCTCGAATTCTTTGAGAGTTTAAAACCTGAAGTTCAGAAAAAGTTCAACTGGACTTTACAATTGATTGCAACGCTTGAAAGAGTTCCAGAAAAGTATTTTAAATATATTACGAACTCTAATGGGATTTTTGAACTTAGAGTTGAATATGCTTCTGATATTTATCGGGTTTTCAGTTTTTTTGATAAAGGTAATTTGGTCGTTTTAGTGAATGGCTTTCAAAAGAAAACTCAAAAAACACCAAAGAAAGAATTAGAATTAGCTGAAAAATTGAAACGTGAGTATTTAAATAGAAAATATGAAGAATAAAGTGAAAACAACTTCTTTCAGAGACCATCTTGATCAACAGTATGGAAAAAGGGGGACTGAAAAAAGAGAAATGTATGAGCAAGAGTTTGAAGTTTTTAAGCTTGGTGTAATGTTACAAGAATTACGCAAAGAAAAAGGCTTGACTCAAGAACAACTTGCGGAAAAATGTGGAACAACTAAAACATATATTTCAAGAATTGAAAACAACGCAAGTGATATTCGCCTTTCTACTCTAATGCGAATTATTCGAGAAGGATTAGGTGGAAATTTAAAGCTAAACGTTAATATTTAAAGAGGCTTCTTCAACGAGCAGTTTGGCAAGAGGTGGTGTGAACTGTACAATTTAATCCCGTTTATTCGGGATACTTTTATCCAATCCCAACAGTTATTAGGATGCATTGAGCTTTAGTACTTCTATTTTCCAGCCTTTTCTCAGTAAAATAAAAGAGCAATATATTCCGAATATACTGCCCTTTTGTTTCAACAATATCAATTCGTCTCTGCGGGTTCTGCTTGTGGCGTTTCAACCGGCTGGACACCTTGGTTTTTCTCAGCTCTTGACTTGCAGGTCTTACACAGTTCAGAGTCCCCTATTTTTCGCTCCTTCCAGGCTTCTTCTACCGTACCGCTGTGTATTTCCCTGTTTTTAATGTGTTGACAATCCTCAAAAATATGATATTTATTTCCTTGATTTGTCCAGTAAACCAAGTCACTACCATTATTTAAGGTCTTTAGTTCAGCTGTTTGAGAGTTGATCTGCTCCGTGTATTTCTCAATAGAAGGCGGATTGAAATCCACTCCTGTGATTCCGGCTATCAATAATGCGACGACGGCAACAGCACCGGCGATACCCTTGGTCTTACCACTTGCATTTTTATCCATGAAAATAAGGATAACTAATGGTAGGAAGGCTAAAACACCCATGATGGCGCCTAATTGGTTCTGGACAAAAAACCGGAACGAATCTTTTTCGGATGCCGGATCAAGTCTATTGGCCTTCTTCCACAACATAGAACCCACTACAGAAAGTATCAGGATGCCTACTATGGTTACAATCAACCACGTCAATGTATCATCCCCAATCAGTTTTAATATGGCAAATATTTCACCGGCAATTGCTATTATCCATGCGAGCATAGCAAATAATCGCAATTGCTTGGCCTGACCTTTCGCCTCATCGGTCGCTACAAATTGTTTTTGTTCTGTCATAATACTGTATTTAATGAATCAATCTTTTTTTTAGTAAAGATATAGAATGTTTAACTATTATACACATTATGTGGGTTTTATTGTGAATTCAGTGATTTGGGCAAAGCCTTAAGATAAAGAATAAAAATCCCGAAAAGGAAGTAAATCAACTTTTCAGGATTTTATCCCAAGTTCCGCATTATACAAATACGGAACCGATTCGTACATCGGGATAAACCCTCATAATCAGCACTATACGGTTTTTCAAAGCCTATAATGCTGAATTCGGGTTTAAGCAAAGAGATATCGTATGCTAATAACTATGCATGTTCCATCCCCGGATGGTAACGTTTTACACGGTGTAGTGTATTTCTGTCGGTATGGTGCATTTCTTTGTTTATTGCTGTCAGGTTAAGCACCAAGTCTGAGGTATAACTAAACGAGCCATCATCATTAAAAACAAAAGTACTCACAAAGGCTGTAGCCCGGGCTCTATCCATCAGGTATTTATTTTGGCTCAAGCCATAGTCAGCAGCCCCCGGTGTAGCGACAAACTTTAGAGATTTGTCCCGTGGTCCGGCGTCACCACCGGCTAATATCGCCAGACCTCGAGGTACAGCGAAGCAGCGTATCACTTGTCCCCTTTCTTTATCCCATAACAGATAGCCTACTTCATCATGAAAAGGATCCATCGCTTCTTCTCCATGGCGCCAGGCTATCATCTGATAGTTGAGACCTTGCATGGTCTGTTGTCCGTTTTCAACAATCGGTATGGGTTTAAACCATGCTCGTTCAAAATAACCAGTTTCTGAGATGATATCTTCTTGATTGTGGTAAGAAAGATCGACTCCGACATTTCCTTCCCATTCCCCAACCAATGGGGTTAATGGTCCCAATTTTTGGGGCCCCATTATTTCTGATTGTGCCATTTTATTTAAAAAAATTTTTATTAATTAATTAGTTGCTCTTTGAGCCATATAGACAAAGTTACCAAAACGAAGAGGACTTTTCAAAAAAAATTGAAAGTTTGGCCACCTTCTTTTGTTCAAATAATGCAAAAACTGTCCTTTTATTGTCAGAAACCAGTTTGGTTAAACTCGAATCCAACAACTGAGGTTTTCCAAAATCGAAGGGTGTTGATAGCGGGTCTCACATAGACTCCACCTTGCCAATGTACGACTTGGGGTATATAGACCAACATTCAGCCTTAAGGGATGTGTCTATTCTATATTTCCAATCCTCATACATTGTTATAAAAAGTGCAGGGAGAAAATCAACTTATTTACTACAAGTGTACCTATCTTTGTGCCTTTTGAAAGAATAGGCTTATACCCATTCATTTATTTTCTACGTTAAAATGACATGTACAACATGAGAAACAAATTAAATAAACACATGAGCACTCAATTATTATGGTTTTGTGTTACCTTTTTTTCATGGAGTACACTCTTCTCTCAAAACATAACACAAGATGCACCAGGTCAGGCCAAACTATTGAAACAAGGCGTTTTGGTAATCATATTAAACAACAATACAAATCAAATAAATTACTTAAAGGCCATCATCGATAATGAAAAGTCAGACAAGAAAAGTCGAGACCATGCACAGAAAAGTATGGACGCTATAACCACAAGGACAGACAACTTTAACCGAATAATTCGCCATGCCTTTGACAGTGTGTATCAGTATTCTGAGGTAAGATATATTTTTCAAAAGGATTTTAAAAAAGAAGACGTTTCGTCTAACAATCAACATTTCTTAGATCGTAATAATGTCGTAAATCCTGACCTATCCATCGGCAATAAACCATATTTAATTATGTCTTATATGGATAGAACAACGGCATCGGGGTCAACTGCACTGAGTCTTAGACTCCTCCTTCCTGACAAGTCAGAAGCCCACCGCAATATACAATTTCCCGGTGTGGGTAATATCATCAATATTATGTTGGACAATGGCAAGTACAAAACAGCGGAAAATATGCTTATCAAAAGGATTATTAAATTTCAAAAACACCTGCGAAATAATTTTGTTGCATCGCTAAAGATGGAATAATACCGATGAGGTATATCATAAAAGTGGATAAAAAAGACAATTTATTGGACAATTTTGTAATTGCTGTACTCAAAATTCAACCATATTGTCATTTTTCCATTATTATAGCGTGCATTGGTGCACTTTGTAGCGAATGAATAATACCAAAAAATGTTAGACTGCTTTATCAATCAATTTGGATTTTTTGAAAAACAATATATAAAATGGGACAAAAAATAAAATTAATTTGGGAATATAGAGGCCCGGAGGCCCAGCAGATTGCAGAGCATTATGAACACCATCTGATAGAATTTATAGAAGAACATAAGCTCTTACACAAGATTACAGGCACCGAAAGGTTGTCGGAAATGTATTCCGTCGCTTTTATGGTGGTGGATGAAAGTGAAATTGAAAAAGTTCGCAATATACTTCGCCCTCGTAAAGCCGTGTTATATCAAGAATAGAGGCTAAAAATAGAAAGGATTAAAGTCATAAGGTCAAATTAATTAACAGTCGATAATATGGACATTGTGGAAAGGTTTAAACACCTATTTGAACCCGAATTACTCAAACAAATAGAAGCCAAAGCGCAAATAATTTCTGCCGGTGAAGGGAAAATTGTTTTGGATTATGGGCAGATAGTACGTTCTATTCCCATCATTTTATCAGGTGTTTTTAAGATTACTCGGGTTGACGACTCCGGCAAAGAATTGCTCTTGTATTATGTCAATGCCAATGAGAGTTGCGTTATGACCTTTACTTGTTGCATGCAACAGCATCCAAGTGAGATAAGGGCCACAGCCGAAAGTGATGTCACCTTTCTCGCTATCCCCATAGAAGTAATGGATGAATGGATGTCCAAATTCCCTACCTGGAAGACCTTTGCAATGCGTACTATCCGCGAACGCATCAATGAGCTGCTGAATACCATTGATCAACTTGCCTTTCAGAAATTGGACGAAAGACTCGTATATTTTCTAAAGGAAAAGTCGAGAATTGCTGGCTCCACGCTGATAAACCTTTCCCATGAAGAAATAGCAACGAAGCTCGCATCATCCAGAGAAGTGATTTCTCGACTGCTTAAGAAGTTAGAAAATGAGAACAAGGTTTTGCTTTATCGCAACCAAATCAAGCTTCTCAGAGATTTGTGACCAATGTCACGTAGAAATTATCAAAAGAATAAGACCTTTGTGCTTCAACTAAACGGAATAGTGAAATTTCGAGGTAAATTAACGTTTGAACCCAAATTCCGCATTAGACAAATGCGGAATCGATTTACGACTCGTAATCAATGGCTTACAGAAACCATTGAAACGATTCGTACATCGGGATTAACCCTCATAATCAGCATTATGCGGTTTTTCAAAACCTTTACTGCTGAATTCGGGTTGAAGTAATCTATTTCGATAAAATGAAGGAAACGATTGGACAGTAAATCAGATACACGATGAGTTTTGTTTTAAAATACAAGTTTGCTTTGCTGGGCATAATTTTAGGTGCTGCTGGTGGCTATGCTTATTATTATTTTATTGGATGTTCCACAGGCACTTGTCCCATAACATCCAACCCGATAATAAGTACCGGATATGGCGCTCTGTTAGGCGGACTGTTTCTTTCTGATATTAAATACCTAAAGAAGAAAAACAATCAAAATGAATAAATTTAAAACTATTATTGACGTAAGAACCCCGGAAGAATATAGCTCAGGAAGTGTTGTCGGTAGTATCAATATCCCTCTTAATGAGATAACACAACGCAGTGAAGACATCTTAAAGATGGATCAGCCCATCGTCCTTTGCTGTGCCAGCGGTGGACGTAGCGGTCAGGCAACTTCATTTCTAAAAGGAATGGGTGTCGAGTGTGAAAATGGTGGTAGCTGGATGGACGTCAATTTCCTCATCAATCAAAACCAATAATGTAATGATACAATTTTTGAAGAAACTATTAGGAATAGGTCCCAGCGTCAACTTTAAAGACTTAGTTGCCGGCGGTGCCCAAATTATTGACGTCCGGACTAAATCAGAGTATCAAAGTGGACACATCAAAGGGTCGGTCAACATACCTTTGCAAAGTCTTTCGGGCAGCTTGTCAAAGATTAAAAAGGATAAGCCCGTTATCACGTGTTGTGCTTCAGGGATGAGAAGTGCATCAGCTCGAAGTATTTTGAAGTCCAATGGATTTGTCGAAGTATATAATGGCGGTGGTTGGTCAGGGTTGAATAGTAAGATTTCTTAAAACAAATTCATAATATAGGCAAAACTATTGTCTTTAAAAGCAATTTGGGTTAAATACACCTGTTTATTATTCTAAGAAAAGGATAAGCAGTAGTATTTTCCACAAAAATGAATGAAAATGAAAAGATTATTTAATCAATCCTTTTTATTAACGATAGGATTCGTGCTGTTTTTTGCCTTCTACGGTTGTCACAGTCGGCAGGAAGTACATGATGTTTCATCCACAGTGGATTATGCATCTCAAGGTGATAGCATTACAACATTAGCTCAAACGGCACTGTTGCAAAGGGTGAGTCAAGCTATGAAGGAAGGCGGTACCGGTTTTGCCGTAGAATATTGTAACCTTAATGCCATGCCTATTATGGATTCCTTATCATCGCATCATCGAGTTCGTATAGAGAGGCTGAGTGACAAGAACAGAAATCCGACCAATGCTATTGCCTCTCAGGCGGACAAAAATGCATGGGACAGCTTATCTATAGGAAAAACGAATATTCTTGAACAGAGTGGCGATAATGCTGTTTATTATAAACCCATTAAAATCGGTATGGCTACTTGTCTGAAATGTCATGGCGATAAAGAGGAGATAACGCCGGAAGTACAAGAGATTATTCGTACTAAATATCCGAATGATTTGGCGACGGGCTATCATCAAGGAGACCTGAGGGGTATGTGGAAGGTAACATTTGTAAATTAATAAATCCAATGTTTAATGACATTTAAAGAAATAATTGCTCAGGATAAAATAGTTTTGGTGGATTTCTTTGCTGAATGGTGTGGTCCTTGCAAGATGATGAAACCTATTTTGGAAGAATTGAAACAAAAAAAAGGAGATGACATCACCATTATAAAGGTGGATGTCGATAAAAATCCGGGTGCAGCGGCAGCCTATAAGATTCAAGGTGTTCCGACACTGATGATATTTAAGAACAATGAAGTAAAGTGGCGTCAGTCAGGCGTTGCCTCGGCCGCTCAATTAGAAAGTATAATTAAACAATATAATTAATCCATGATTCGATTTAAGTATGTATTTCTTGCAATAGTAGTGATTGCATTAAGCAGTTGTAGCTCCAAAACATCACAAGGAGTGAAGTCAGACCTAACTGCCACTGAATTTGCAGAAAAAATGAAAGAAATACCCGATGCTATTGTGTTGGATGTAAGGACACCCAATGAGTTCGCCGGTGGTCATCTTGCCCATGCTGTTAATGTCAATTGGGATGGGAATGATTTTCACAATGAGATAGGAAAGCTAGACAAGGCTAAGCCGGTCTTTGTATATTGCCTCAGTGGTGCGAGAAGTGCTGCTGCTGCCAATGAGATGCGCTCCAACGGCTTTAAAGAAGTGTATGAAATGAGTGGCGGCATCATGAAGTGGCGTGCTGCCAACCTTCCTTTGGAAACTGTTGCTACGACTGCCGCTACCGAAAGTACAGCCTCAAATGGAATGACCAAAGCACAGTTTGACGCCCTGGTCAACTCTGATAAAGTTGTTTTAGTGGACTTTTACGCCGATTGGTGTCAACCTTGTAAGAAAATGGAGCCCTATCTGAATGAAATATCAAAGGAGATGGCAGACAAGGTTGAAGTGGTGAGAATTAATGCAGACGACAACTCTCAATTGTGCCGTGAATTGAAAGTCGATGCTTTACCTTACTTACATGTCTATAAAAACAACAAATTGACGTGGAGCAACATGGGCTTCATCGGCAAAGAAGAAGTGGTGAAACAATTGTAAAAGAAAGGCTTGGAGGTCGTTTGAACCCAAATTCCGTATTAGACAAAATGCGGAATCGATGTACGACTTGTAATCAATGGTTTCTGTAAACCATTGAAACGATTCGTACATCGGGATTAACCCTGATAATCAGCACTATACGGTTTTTCAAAGCCTTTAATGCTGAATGCGGGTTTAATAGAAGTATCCCGATAACTTTCTGGATTGAGTTTTGCACTTCCTCCAGCTCTTGCAAAACGGCTCGTTATCAGCTGCCCTTCTTTCACTCGTTGTTTTGTCGTGTCGGGATGTTGGTACGGTTGCTTGGTAGCTCTTTTGCATTTTTAGCATGGCTTTGTGTGGTTGGGAAAATGCAAATTTGAACAATACGAACAATTAGCGAACAATTATTTACAGCACATATTTTGCCCCTCTACCTTTTGCCCCTGATGATTTCAAAATTTCTTTTTCGACTAATTCGCTAAGTTCCTTTGATGACAGTGTTTGTTTAGTGTCGTTGAGTTTTTGGTAAATAGAGTTGGTTATAGAACCGTTTTCTTTTGCGTAAAGCACCGCTTTTACTTGTCTGTCGTTTAATCCTAGTTTTTGCAAGTGTTCAGCGTTGTATATGTCTTTTTGAAAAACAACCCACATACCTGAACCTTGATAATCAAATTCAGGTTTTGGAAGTCCTGCTTCTATACACAACGTTGTCATTTTTGAAATTCCACGTCCCCACGATTCAATATAACCGCTTCTGAAAAATGCGTTAGCAATGTCAGGGTTGAATGGATTTGAAGAATGATTGACTAACAAAGTTTCAACTGTCCAATTTTCGGGTAAATGCCCTGCGTTCCAAAACATAATCTTGTCTTTGTAAACTCTGATTTGAATTGTTGCACCACTTGAATAATCTTTGTGGGCAATCGCATTTAGTAATGCTTCCCGAATTGCATCTTTCGGATATTCATAAGTTTCTATGCGATGAATTTTGTTTTCGTAACTGATAATTGCTTTGATGTATTTTGTAAAAAGTATGTCAAGTGTTTTTTCAATTTGCTCAAACAAATTACCGTGAATTTCATCTTGAAAAATCAAATCGACATCATTTTCAAAATAACCGATTTTAACGTAAGCACCGGTTACAAATTTTTCGGAGTCGGGGTGAAACAACAATAAAGCCGCCCTTTTCAAATATTTTCCCTCTTTCAACTTTAAATTTTCAAGAAGTTGTTCAGGTGTATCTTTTAAACTTTCTTCTGAAAGTCGCAGACTTCTGATACCTCGCTTTTTGAAAAAGTCAAAAGTTTCTTGCTTTAAATCTTTTGCCGAAACATTTGGAATTGGTGCACCATCCCATTGTTTTCCTTTTCTCTGCAATAAAAATTTGTCCAATGCAGTACCTTTCAATTCTTGTTTAGTGCTTCCGCTTCGGTAATGATATTGCCCCTTGTAACTTACTCCGTTTGGATAGGGTTCTGTGATAATTTCAATAAAATGTTTTTTATTTTCGGTATACAAATTCACATCAACCAAAATTCCCAAAACATCACGCACTTTGTTTGGAATTTCTTCTAACAACTTTTTTGCATCATCAACACCAACGGTTTCTCCGTTATCATCTTTTCCGATGAAAATAGTGCCACTATTGGCGTTTGCAAAACCGCAAATCCATTTCAGATATTCATCTCTCCAAGTGGTTTTGTATTCTATATTTTGGGATTCAGACATTTATTTTTTTGCAAAGGTACTGATTTCAATAGGTCTTAATACTCTAAATGCGAATTAAGCACTTTTACAAATTTGGCAATTCTGTTTTTAGATCGCTCAATATACAATGGTACTCGGTGCTGTATTTTGGGTAATAGGATTTAGAGCAAGGTTTGAGCCTCTTCCGGTATGCAAGGTGTTTCAACGCAAATTCCGTATTAGACAAATACGGAATTTAGTTTTATACACTTTGTTACACCGTCCAAGGTTTGCTCGGTATTGCCCTATATTGACAACAATTCAAATGATGCTTCCACTTAAATGATAGCTATATCCAGCTTTTTTCTATCAATCCCTCTATATAATCCGGTTTATTTTAGATGCTGCTTCGCGGTCGCTGATTACTGATTAGCAAAATCCCTGTAAAATGGATGTTTCACTTAGTGCCGGTGGGGGGATTTTTCTATTCGGTAAAATGATATATGACGTTTTTCTTGTCATTTACTTTCAAATCTCAATTTTAATGAATCTGGTTGTGGATAGTCTAATGGTATAAATGCTATATTGAAAGGAAGATTTAATTCTGCTGATGTGTCCAAATTTTCATCCATTAAATTGTTTTCGACACAATATTGAATTACTAGTTTTAAATAGTTTCGTAAAATCTGTAATGGTGGAAACTCCTTCTTTAAAGAATACCATTCCATTAAGTCTGTATCATTCTTAGATGCGTTACAACTTCTACAAGCCCAAACTAAATTTTCTCCCGAATCTTTCCCCCCTTTTTTCTTTGGTATAATATGATCAATCTGAAGCATTCTTGTCTTACCACAATAAACGCAACATTTGTCAGATTCAAGCTTAGACTTTTCATCGTGGAATAATGATCTTGGATTCATTGTCCCATTTATGAAACCATTAAAGCTTTTTTTTCTAATTATATAATGAAGTCTGTTATATCTTTCGGCATTGTCATTTATGGCTTTGTGAGCCATACCCAAACTCGCATATGACCAGTATAAAACTTCTTTAATTAATTGATATTCTAGTTTTGTCGAGCCAACAACAAAGTTTTGTTTTACAGGGAATTTGTTCAAATCAATATTAAGCGGTGTTCTTTTATTTTTACGTTTGCTTTCTCTGTATTTTTCTTCTTCTATTATACGTAGTGCAACTTCATTCCCTAAATCGGTTTCAAATTCAATTTGTGTCTTTAACCAAAAACCTATTTTCATTGCCCATCGAATCTCGTCAGGTAAATACTTGTCATAATTTTTTTTACAAGTCAGACACGCCGACATTTTTTTTATTTCTGAGTTAGCACCAATTGAAGTTGTAATACTAAACTTGTCAATTGTTAAGTGAACCCCACATATATGACAAATGCCACTTGTTTGCTCAAAAATTTCTTTCTTTTGATGTTTAGAAGTTGTTGAAGTTTGTTTTATATTCTTGGAAGCAATTCGTTCACTTTTCAACCTTCTAAATTCTGCCGATAAAAATTCAGGTTTATCAATATATGGTAACTCATTCTGATCTTTCATAATTTGTCTATGTTGATGTTTATCGTGTTCGTCTTTCAAAATGCCCTATAACATTAAGGAATACTGATTGACATTATACAACGAGTATTTGCCCACCTGTACAGTCCGATCAAATCCTATTAGCCGGGACGAGTGTATTTCATGTTGAACAGCTTATCCCGCTGTATCGGCAAAGTCGGTAATGATATAGTGCAAAACCATTCATTCCCTATTTGTATTATTTATTTACTAATGGTATAAATGTAGTAAAAAGTTGACAATTTTCAGTTTGAAATGGGGATTTTATTTTATTGTTGGATTTATGGAACTCGTAGGTGTATTTTGGGCAATAGGATATAAAGCAGGGTGTCTTGTCCTAAAATAGGTTAACTTTTTATGTAAACCTATTTTAGGAGAAGGTATATTCTTGCCAATAGTAGGAATGTGGGCTTAAATGTTAAGCACTATCGTTTCAATGAACCTGCCTTTGTTATTTAATTAGACATACTAACCCTTTCAATGTCTTATCTTCTTCCGAACCTGGTAATTTAAATGTAACGATATATACATACGCACCAACATCGACGAGTTGGTTTTGACTTGTTCCATCCCAGCTAAAATTTGTGTCAGAGGCATAAACGACGCCACCCCAACGATTGAAAATCTGAATGCTTTGTAAGGTTAAATCAGCATAACTTACTTCCAAGAGGTCGTTATAACCATCGCCATTTGGTGAAAAAATATTGGGCACAAATATTTTTGGTTGGTCTTTCTTATGTACATGTACATGAATCGAACCAAAAGTATTACAGCCATTTTTATCAACTATTTGGTATTGATATGTTTGATCAGCATAAGGTATAATGATTGGCTCAAAACAATCTGAACAACTCAGGTACTGTTCGGTCGACCAAGCTATTGACTGATTACTCAAAGTTGTTGTAAGCTTAATCTGATAAGGCAAGCCGATAGGAAGATCCAATTCATTTAGGGTTGTCACTTCATTAATCGGGTGTTGTGGAATGTTTACTTGTATCAATTCTGATTTGCATCCCTTGTTATCCGAAAGTACGACGTCATGTATTCCACTCTCTAATCCGTTTAGCTCTATATTTGTCTCGTTAAATGAGCCTATTGGCATATTGTTGATAAAAACAGTATAGGGTGGAAACAGCGATGCACCAATATTCAAAATAATGCTACCACTTAATGTATCCGAACATGAAGCCAGTATATTCTTGATAGTTGGTTCTGGGGAGATAAAATCTACGTTTACCAATACTACCGAATCACAGCCCGACTGCCCAACGATATTTAAATTAATCAGCTTTTTCGGCTCTGATTCAGTAAGGGTTTGACCATACAATTCTACGATTTCGCCTTTACACACAATGGTGTCAATTTGAAAAGCATGAGTCATTATGTAATCTATTTTGACACGTACGATTGTATCGCATTCATCCGGATTAAATGCTTTTAATACAACTATTCCTTCAGGATGAATATAAGAAAATGTGGAGTCGCCTACTGTATAGGTCTCGGATGGACACAAAGTGGGATTTATCTCAATCTCGATGATTGGAGTAAATTGGAGGTTTACGACAATAATGGAGTCACATCCGGCGTCATTTTTATACTGTGATATAAACTGACCTTGTGGATTTTTTTCATCAAATACATGACCTTCAAGGGTGAAAGACTTACCGGAACAAAGTGTCGAGTTGATGGTAAAGGTGGAAGATGTTTTTGGCAATATAAATATCGAATCTTTTAAAGAATAGCTCCAAGTAGGATGGGTCACTTCGGGATGATACCATCCTTTGAATTGGGCATTGACAACTGGTTCAGAAGAGCTAAACCCGTTTGGTCCGGACCACATATACTGTACGCCGGCAGGGAGCGGATTTAATATACATTTCAATGTGGTAGCTTCGCATTCGTTACCGGCTTTGGTTAATGTCATCTGTGTTATCGTAGAGACATCTATACAAGTGGAAAACTCAGAGGTGCCGGATTGAAAGGATGTGGTTGTAAAAGTTTTTGATCCGGACATCATACCATTAAAATCATACTCCCAATATCCATAAGCATCCGTATAAGTAGATCCAAGGAACTCCTTTCCTTGGCAGGGAGATTGAGGACATCTGGTCTCATGGCTATATATTTGAATGAGAGAAAGAGGCAGAGCTTGACCGAATACGACACTTCCCGATCTTTTAAATATATCGGGTGGTTTGATTCTATGATTGGCTGAGTCAAGTATTGTGAAACCTTTATCCAAATTGCAGAAAAAGGAATTTTGGAAATTAAATATACGATTGCTTGATGTACCATCTATTTCAATCCCTTTATTCAACCTTGTAAAAATATTGTTTCCTGTTGCTGTTGAGTCGCCTATCCAAATATCCCGTGCGTCGGTTAAGTGGATTCCGGTGCTACCTACCGGGTAATAGTCTAATACGCTAAAATTATTTTTCAAAATATGTATAGAATCACTATTGATGATATGAATACAATCTTCCACGGATCCCAGAAACAAATTACCAATAACTTCGGTGTTATTGGTGTTATCCAGCATTATCCCATTTATTATATTAGAGTTATTGATACCATTATAAATTCCAATTTCGTTATAAATCAAATGTATATTCCGGCTATTAATACTATGTATAGAGCTTTCAGAGTGCCCATTGAATCGATTTGCCCGCGTTAAGTCAGTAGAGCCGACACGAATATCCTCACAGTGGTCAAGCACGATACCGTACTTCATTGGATAATCAAGATAATAATTTATCGTGCCCAGATGATTATATTCCATCTTCACGTTATGACAACTGTCGAGGAATATCTGCTTGTCTGTAGCGCCTAAGTAATTGTCTATTATGGTTGAATTTTTACACTTAGTCAGTCGGATGTTGTTTTTGCTGGCAGGTACAATGGAATGAGCATTCCTCCCCATATCAAAATAATTACCCTCAATGGTCACATTAGAGACGCTTTGTAAGTCGATACTTGCATTTGTATGGCCGCAAAAAAAGTTTCTCATATAATCATCGGGTGAGCCTCCATCTCCAATAATCATCGTTCCTGATAACGTATTGCCACTAATACATTTTATGCCTATCTCTCCGGCGCCAATTCCTTTGTTTAATTGTCGATCTGCACCAAAAATATTTCCTTGAATCAGTGCATGTTTATACAGCCCATCAAAATAGAGGTCGTTTTTGTTGAAGAGAAAAACATTTGGTGCATTACCCCCCTTAGGAAGTGCTCCTCCTCCGATGACCAATGTATCGACATTTTTGACCAATATACCTCTGCTGCAGTCACTGAAAAGTAATCCTTTTACAGCCACATTTCCATTCGTATTTATTAATAAAGCATAGTCCAATTCCTGGGATTTGCCGGGTAGCTGGGATCCACTAATTACTATATCAGATCCGTGTAAATCCATTATGGAGAAATTAAAGTTGGAGTCGGTGCTTTGGATAGCAGGCAGGTTTGTAGTAGGCTTAATAGTCCACGGCATCGGTGTATTCCCAGGGATTTCAAAAGTGATCTCAGGGTGGATATAGGTATTGGCCAGGAGTATAGCTTCTCTAAGGCTGCAATGATTGGCATCGCATGAGCCGTCATTGACGTCGTCCAAGGAGTTGACCACAATGGGTTGCCCGAAAACAGTTGAACAACACAGTGTTAGCATAAAAAGGGTATGTATCAAGATTGGATATTTCATTGTTAAAAGTGTTTTTGGTAAATTATAATATATTGAAATACAATACAAATAGAATCAAATTCAAGGCTTGAAGGACAATTTTTGCGATGATTCAATTCGTGTAAAATGGTTGCTTTTGATTTATTATAAAAAGCCTTTGTATTTATTTTGTGAATCGATTTGCCATGTATTCGAACCACAGGCGACAAAACCACTTTGGGCTTGAGAAGGCACACAAAGGGCACTGTAAAATATAAGAGTTGTTAAAAATGGTTGATAATTCATAACTTAATATTTTATTGGTTAAAGGTGTTTATTTAGATTCTACATTCTTTAATATCTCAATGCATATAATCTTAACAGATAATTGGAAAAAATTTTCATCTTTTTTAAATTTCCGGTTTTTTTAAGCAGGATGCCGTACTTTTGTTTCCCCGGTTTATATTCCGCTGTTGCGGTGGGCACGTAAAATTATTGGCATAACAGTAAGATTGTATCACCATTAGTAGGCGTTATACCAAAAAATGTTGGACTAATTTATAAATCAATTTGGTATAACCCAAATTCCGCATTAGACAAATGCAGAATCGATTTACGACTCGTAATCAATGGTTTACAGAAACCATTGAAACGATTCGTACATCGGGATTAACCCTCATAATCAGCACTATACGGTTTTTCAAAACCTTTACTGCTGAATTTGGGTTTAACATGGATGTGTTGCCAATAACTGTTGCGAAATGGCGCCTTAATTGGCTTTTCTTTTGACGCTGCTGCGCACGATATGCGTGAAGGATAGAAGCGGCACGACTGACGGTAGGAAGGAGTACAGCGGATAGCCTGACCCCGCTCGATAGAAGGCGGGGGCACGCCCTTATCTTCAATGATGTGCCTATTTCTTTGCAACTCTATTGGATGAAGATTGTTGTGTGTGAAATTGTTTTATTGTACCTTAAATCTTTTCTTACATGGATTCAGATATTAGTGTTTTAAAAAATATTATTGAACGGCGGCGGAGTGTCATGCCTTCTACCTATAATGGACGGGCTATCAGCAGGGAGACGTTGGAGGCGATATTAGAAAGCGCCAATCATGCGCCGACCCATAAGTTGACACAACCTTGGCACTTTGTTGTGTTTAGAGGTAGCGCACTGGAGGAACTGGGCACTGAGTTGTCGAATATTTATCGGAATACGACAAATCCCGAAAAGTTTTCCGAGCGCAAGATGGCAGAGATGGGGCGAAAGGCTGTTTTGTCTTCGGCCGTCATTGCGATTATCATGGAGGTTCATCCGGAGTTGCTACCTGAATGGGAGGAAGTCGCAGCTACAGCCACCGCTGTCGAAAACATGTGGCTCACAGCTACGGCTCATGGTGTCGGAGCGTATTGGTCTAGCCCCGGAGCCATCCACCACTTGGGCTCTTTCCTGGAATTGCCGGATAATCAACGATGCATCGGTTTGTTCTATATGGGATATTCTGATGTCAGCCTTCCTCCAAGCCAACGTGAGGACATAGCAATGAAGGTTAGGTGGCGAGAATAGTTTTTTATGCGATGATTAATCCGTGTCTAATATGAATAATATGAAGTCTTTGTTTTTATTGAGAGATGATGTTACGTTTCTCAATTTCGGATCATTCGGGGCGTGCCCCAAGCCTGTCTTTGAGGCTTATCAGGCGTTTCAACGGGAGATGGAATCGGAGCCGGTAGCCTTTATTATCGACAAAAGCCCACATTATCTTAAGGAAGCACGGATTGCTCTGGGTGAATATCTTAACTGCGATGCAGACGATGTCGTATGTGTAACCAATCCCTCTTATGCGGTAAACATCATCGCCCGAAGCTTAAACCTTGTTCCGGGAGATGAGGTGTTGACAACCAATCTGGAATATGGTGCTTGCGACCGTGCCTGGAAATATTATTGTAAAAAGCGAGGCGCTATATATAAGCAACAAGAGATTCTTTTTCCGATTGAAGACAAAGAATCCGTTGTGAAACAGTTTATGGCGGGTGTCAGTGAGCGCACCAAAATTATCTTTATAAGTCACATCACCAGTTCTACAGGCCTAAGGCTTCCGGTGGAAGAAATATGTCGATTGGCACGGGAGAGAGGCATCATGACCTTTGTGGATGGGGCACATGGCCCGGGTCAGGTTGAGGTGGATATCACAAAGATGGACGTGGATATCTACACTGGCGCTTCACACAAGTGGATGTTGTCGCCCAAAGGGTCTTCGTTTTTATATGTTAGGCGTGAGCTGCAAGATTTATTTGATCCCATCATCATCAGCTGGGGCTATGAGTCTGACTTTCCGTCTCATTCTCGATTTTTGGATTATCACGAAGTGCAGGGAACAAGGGATTTGTCGGCATTCTGCACCATTCCTGCTGCGATAAAGTTTATGAAGGAGCACAACTGGAAGGATGTGGCGGCAGAGTGCCGGAAGTTAGTACAGTTCAACGCACCTGTCTTAAATGAAGTCATAGGGTGTTCACCTATTGCGCCTATTAATGACGACTTTATCGCTCAGATGTATAGTGCACCGATCCGGACAAGCGAACCAATGGCGCTGCATGACAAGCTATATCGGGATTATCGTATTCAGATACCGGTAATGATGTTGGCAGGACAAGCCTATATCCGCTATTCTATCAATGCTTTCAATGATCAGGCTGATTTGGATAGATTGATGGAAGTCTTGCCCAAGGTGTTGAAGGAATCTTAACCCATTTCTATAATCCCAAGGCCCACATTAGACAAATACGGAAACGATGCGTATATCGGGATGTTCCTCATCATCAGGGCATTTTTGGTTTTTACCAAAGTTCATTATTCCTGTGAATTATTTCTGTAATTCCAGATCCATGCCGCATTTTGGACAATGTCCTTGTTGAGAAGAGACAACTTCAGGATGCATAGGACAGAAATATACCGTTGATATATTAGGGTCTATAGTAGGCTTCTTCGTAACAAAGAAGCTGTATTTTATCCCGACTGTTGCCTGATATTGTGTGCCGACTTGTGTGTAGAAGTCGCTGGTATTCATAGATTGGTACAATGGGATATCAACCGCTGCAAAGACGGTGGCTTTGTCATACGTAAAGCTAACCTGAGGCGTGATCAGCACCTTTTGATATCCGGTAGCTTCCGGAAAGTAATTGGATGGTTTTCCAAAGAGCTGGACACTCTCGTTGATCTTCATGCGATCCACCCATTCATATCGGGCTTGAAGTGTTAGGCCCAGCTTGTCAAAGTATGATTTGCCGACAAAGAGCGCTATACTGGCATAGTCTCCCATCTTTTCTCCATTGGGATTCCACCCTTTTTTGATGTAAAAGCCATTGGCAAAGATTCTGAAGTTTTGCCGTATATAGCCCCGGAATAAGTAGGTATAAAAAATAAGATCCTGCCCTCCGGATGACAACTGCACCGCAGTAGGTTTGGTTACATAATAGACATTCCCCGAAAATGGTTCTACATTGCCGATTGTATCGTCATATCCACCAATCGGAATCTTGAGTCCCATACCTACTGTGACTTCATGGCGTAAGTTGCCCTTGGTCTTATTATAAATATTATATTGTGGAAATACAATCAAATCCCCAAAGCCTCTGGATTCATACGTGGAGAGCGGATTGCCGTCTAAACCTATTTCCTTTTTCTTAAAGTAATACCCACCTTCAAGAGAAAGGGTAAAGGCCTTTGTCACACCATACCCAACCTTAAAATACTGGTAGGCACTGCTATAAGAGTCGAATGTCCGTGATGCCTGTGGTGCAATCTTATCGTTTTTGTAAAACTTGTTGGTGCTGATATATTGAAAGTTGGTGTTGAGTTCTAACATCCTTTCGGACAAGACACCGGATGATGCATCTCCAGAAATAGAACAACCACTTCCTCCTGCACAGCATTGAGCATAGCCATTATTGGTATATAGTAAGGCTATTACAGCGATTGTAAACGTTGTTTTAAACAGCTTAGATATGTTCATAAAGATTTGTTTTAGGATAGTTCTCTCCCTGCATGTAGCAAGTGCTTTTCTTCTTTTTCAGAGAGAATAATAAATAATTTATCCTTTTATGAGGTTTAAAAATTGTTTTTTAATTCCGTCTGAAATAGAGACAAGATACATGCCCGGTGAATAATTGTCCAATTGCATCCTTATTTCATTTTTACCGGCTTGAAGCAATCCCTGGTGTATGTTGCCCACTTTTCTACCTTCGACATTATATAGGTCGATGACAACTTGTGAGGGAGAGGTCAATGTAAAGCTAAGTGTAGCCGCGTTATTTGTCGGATTGGGAGAGACTTTTAGTGCCGTTGCATTGGGTTTGATTTCAATGGTGCTTGATAGTGCCAAAGCTTTGTTAATTGCTGCCTGAAGATCATTTGCATCAACGGTATTATTGGTATTATAAAAGACAGTGTGGTCTGAACCACCGATGACAACAATCTTTGGCATACCGATGGATTCGTAATCCAACATATTGATAGCATTGTTTGAAAAGCGTGTCGTGTTGGTTAAGCCATTTTGATTAGCCCAATTGTTAATCAATTTGCAGGACGTGTTGGCATAATCATCACAAAGGTACATGGACACTTTGTCCGGATTGGTTTTTGAAAAACTTTGAACAACATTGTAAGTCGTCAAAGCCGGGCCGATACACGGCGTACAAGGCATAACCCAACATAGAACAATGACTCGTCCTTCGTCCATCTCTTTAAAAAAATCATGCGCTTCACCGGCACAATCGTTGCAGTTGACATTGGTAGCTGTCTGTGCCGTCGCAAAGAGGGAAGACAGCATTAAAAACAACAATAAAAAACTATTTTTCATACCCGAATAATTAAGGACACAAAGGTATTTAAATTTTCTGAAAAAGTACTTTTTATCCCGATAATTAACAGAAATTAACCCAAATTCTACATTAGACAATTGCGGAATCAATTCGTACATTGGGACGACCCTCATAATCAGCACTATCGGGTTAAGGCAAACTACTATTGCTGAATTCAAGTTTAAAGTATAGCTTTGTTCCGAGTAGTATTTGTAACTGATTAGGAGGGAGAGGCGGCAATTTTGTAACAATATTATTCGTATAATTCGTTTTATTCTATGATGAAACTCAGCTTTAATACTTTTGTCCGGGGTGTTTTCATGCTTTTTGCATTGATACTATGCGGCAATGATAGCTGGAGTCAAAAAATTGTGCTTTATAACCTACAAAAGGACAGTGTATTGTGGAGCAAACCATTGTCCCAGTTGAAAACATTGAACACAATAGACACTTTTGCACTTTTTGCACCTCTTTCGGCCTTGATTGACTCTATGCATACACATGGATACTTTGCCGCCGGACTTGATTCTATCAGGGTGAAGGAAGACTCTGCTCATATTTATATTTATCAAGGTAATCCATTTCGGATTCGTAGAATATATGTACATGAGGCAAAGGGTATTCTTGAGAAAGATACTTTGGTGACTTTTCCCGGAGATTCCTTGTTTCCATTTCGGGCAGTCAATAGATTCAAGCAAGATATACTTACTAAGGCATTGGAGAAAGGGTATCCATTTGCTTCACTTCACATTAAACCGCTTTCTATTGTGGGAGACAGTCTCAATGCTGAGGCATGGATTCGTCGGGATAAGCTATACACCTTTGGTGGATTGCATGTTGTCGGGGATTTGAAGATTTCCACTTATTATCTTCAACAAATGATTGGCTTGGAAATAGGAAGGCCATATTATCCTGAAATAACCGATAAGGTATCCAAAAAAATCAGAGAACTCACCTTCACCGAGCAGTATAAAAGTCCCGCTATTGTCTTTGCTGAGCAAAAAGCATGGCTGGCTTTATTTCTTAAAAAGAAGAATATCAACCGCTTTGACCTCCTTATCGGTTTTCAGCCCAACCCCAATGCTATACCCGGCATATCGAAAAAGCTTTTACTTACCGGAAATGCTACGGTTGAGCTCGTCAATCAATTTGGCAAAGGCGAAAAATTGTTGGCCGAATATTTCCAGCCATCGACTTTGCACCAACAGTTGCGTCTTGAAGGCGAATACCCTTTTTTGCTCTCTACTCCAATCGGAGTGAAAAGTAGCTTTAAGTTGTTTCGCTCTGATTCGACTTTCACGGAAAAGTTGTTTGAAGTGGGAGGACAATACTACTTTAACTATGACAGTAAGCTTGAAATATTTTGGAATAGAGGAACTTCGGATATAGGCTTTGTGGATACGCTCAATATTATAAAAACCAAGAAGCTCCCCGTCAACCTGGATTATAGAACAGACTATTTTGGGCTTACTTTTAGTATGCAACGGTTGGATTTTAAGCTAAATCCGCGAAAAGGCTATTCCATGAGCCTCAGTGTAGGAGTCGGCCGTCGAAACATTTATCCCAATAATGAGATAACTTCCATCCGAGGTCAAGACCCTAAGCCCTTTGACTATCGAAGCTTATATGACACCGTGACCTTGCATTCTACACTCTTTAGGCCTCTTGTTGATGTGCGCCTTTATATTCCACTTTTTAAAAGGATGTCTTTCATGATTCGTACCAATGGAGGTATGATTTCCGGGCCAAAGCAGGTATATAATAATGAAAAATTTAGAATAGGTGGAAATAAAAGTTTGCGTGGATGGAATGAGCAATCCGTCTATACAACATCTTTTCTCGTCGCAACAACAGAATTAAAGATGAATCTGGATGAATTAAGTTCACTTTTTCTTTTTACCGACAATGGCTGGATCAATGCATCTAATGTGGCAATAGAACAATTTGCCTGGCAGTTAGGTGTCGGTGCCGGAATCAATTTTGCAACAAAAGTTGGTGTTTTTGGTGTAAGTGTAGCCTTGGGGAAGAATAGAAACATACCTTTTGATTTTCAGACAGCCAAGATACATTTTGGATATCAAAGTGTTTTCTAAAGCTGAATTCAGTATTACAAAGCCAAAGTGTCCTGATCAGAGAAGGGACATACCGATTTTAAAAATGATTTATCAATTCAGCAACTTCTACATAGGCTCAATTACATCTAAATTTATTACAACAATCAGAATATCAATATCATTCAAATTAACTAATTGATGTAAGTTCCGTTTTCAAACGAACTAAATGTTAGCTGTATTTTTCTTAAAGCCAATATTATTGTCGATTATATCAACTGTGGCTAAATCTATTCCATTCAGTATTAAAAGTATTTATGGATCAAGCTTCTATATATTTTTATTGTTATAAATGGGCTTGGATAATTGACAAAAATGTCGTATCTTTGTACACTTTTACAACAAGGATATTAGATATGTCAGAAAATACTGAAATGCCTCAAAATAATGGAAATTACGATGCGAGCAATATTCAAGCACTCGAAGGGCTGGAGGCCGTCAGAAAGCGCCCCGGGATGTATATCGGAAGCACGGATACCAAAGGGTTGCACCACTTGGTATATGAAGTTATAGACAACTCAATCGACGAACACCTAGCCGGTTATTGCAATAAGATTATCACGACGATTCATCCGGACAATTCTATTACAGTGGTGGATAATGGTCGGGGTATCCCTGTCGGCATGCATGAAAAGTTGCAGAAGTCGGCTCTTGAGGTCGTCATGACAATCCTTCACGCAGGGGGTAAGTTTGACAAAAACACATACAAAGTATCCGGAGGGTTACATGGTGTTGGGGTATCGTGTGTCAATGCTCTTTCTTCCTATTTCAAGGCAGAAGTACACCGCAATGGCCACATTTATCAACAAGAATATTCCGAAGGCAAGCCCACTACCGATGTACATATTGTCGGAGATTCAGAGAATACAGGAACTATCATTTCCTTTCAACCTGATGCGACAATTTTTGAAACGTTGGAATATAAATATGAGACGCTTTCCAATCGTATGCGAGAGTTGGCATACCTCAACAAAGGATTGACCTTAGTCCTTAATGATGCGAGACCGGACGAAAACGGCAAAACAAAGAGCGAGACCTTTCACAGCGAAGGCGGTTTGGGCGAGTTTGTAACGTATTTGGACAAGTCCCGAACCTCCATCATTACCAAGCCAATTCACGTTTTTGGTAAAGAAGATAATATTGAAGTGGAAGTGGCGATGCAATACAACACGTCTTATACGGAGAATATTTTTTCATACGTCAACAACATCAATACCCGGGAAGGAGGGACTCACGTACGAGGCTTTAGAATGGCGATTGCTCGCTTGTTTAAACAGTATGGTGAAGACAATGGTTTTTTCAAGAAGCTTAAGTTTGCGGTGTCAGGAGAGGACTTCCGTGAGGGATTGACTGCGATTGTTTCTGTAAAGGTGCCTGAACCGCAGTTTAAAGGACAGACTAAAGGCGAGTTAGGCAACTCCGAAGTAACCAGCATCGTCAGTCAGATTGTCGGCGAAGCATTGAAGCATTTTTTGGAAGAAAATCCGGCAGAGGCAAAGCGTATTCTTGAAAAGGTCATTCTTGCTGCTACCGCTCGTGAAGCCGCCAGAAAGGCACGAGAAATGGTACAGCGTAAAAACATCCTTACAGGAGGTGGCCTTCCCGGCAAACTCGCCGATTGCAGCAATAAGAATCCCTCAGAAAGTGAGATATTCCTCGTCGAAGGTGATTCCGCGGGCGGTACGGCAAAACAAGGCAGGGATCGCCACTTTCAGGCTATTCTGCCACTAAGGGGTAAGATCTTGAATGTGGAAAAAGCAATGGAACATAAGATCTATGAAAATGAGGAGATAAAAAACATGTTTATCGCCCTTGGTGTAAGCATAGAAGAAAAGGATGGTGAAAAAATCCTCAATATAGAAAAGTTACGCTATCATAAAGTAGTCATCATGACGGATGCCGACGTCGATGGTTCACATATTACGACATTGATTCTGACATTCTTCTTCCGCTTTATGCGGCCGTTGGTAGATAATGGATATATCTATATTGCTTATCCACCACTATATCAGGTAAAGCGAGGCACACAGTTTAAATATGCCTGGACGGAGACAGATCGGAAAGAAGCTGTCGCCGAGCTTTCTAAAAAGGAAAATGACGACTCCGTCAAGATACAGCGTTATAAGGGTTTGGGAGAGATGAATGCAGAACAGTTATGGGAGACCACAATGGATCCGGAACGCAGGACTCTACGACAGGTGACTATAGATGACGCTATCGAGTGTGATCGGGTGTTTTCGATGTTAATGGGCGAGGAAGTAGCGCCTCGGCGTGAATTTATTGAGGCCAACGCACAGTATGCAAAGATAGATGCGTAAGAAAACGGATACGATAGATCCGTTGCGAATACTTGGCTGAAAATATTGCCACATCAGCGAAAATAAAAAAGCTACCGATTTTTTCGGTAGCTTTTTTTTCTGAAATTGATTAGTAATTCTTAGGTGAATCTTATTTCATCCTCGGCGACATCATAAAAGCGATATTCGGTCAAGGCAAAGTTGGAATTTTGTCGAATGTTAACCCATTTTTTGTGTTTGAAATACCATTTTACTCTGATATTTACTAAACCCTTCATGAGGTAAGCATACACGTAAGGGTGTACGCTTAGGTTAACCTTTGAAATGGATTTGTTGGTCAACAGATATATTAGATCGCGTTCGATCTCGTCCGTCAACAGAATTGTAGGCTGAACCTTTCCACTTCCATTACAGGTAGGACAAGTTTCATCCGTATTGATGGTGAGAGCTTGTCTTACCCGCTCTCTTGTAATCTGCATTAATCCAAATTTACTCAAAGGAAGTATCGTATGTTGTGCACGATCCTTTTCCATGAGTTCAATCATCCGATTGTTGAGAGCCTTCTTGTGATCCGGGTTTTTCATATCAATGAAGTCAATGACAATCAACCCTCCGATATCTCGTAACCTCAGCTGTCTGCATATTTCATCTGCGGCTTCGATATTGACCGTAAGAGCTGTATTATTCATCTCTGATTTGGACATCTTGGGGCCGCTATTGACGTCAATGACGTGCATAGCTTCGGTACCTTCAATGACTAAGTAAGCACCGCTATTCATCGTTGCTGTCTTGCCAAAAGAAGCTTTTATCTGCTTATTGATACCATAGTGTTCAAAAATAGGTAGTTTGCCTGTATAATGCTCTACTATTTTCAATTTATCGGGAGCGATATTGGACATAAAGCTCTTGATATTACTATAGATTTCTTTGTCATTGACGGCGATATGATGATAGTCGTCGGTCAAGAAGTCCCGTAGGATACTGGTTGTTTTATCTGCTTCGCTAAGGACCTTGCGAGGGCCTTTTGCCTCGTCAATATTATCCTGAATAGTTTGCCATTTCAGCTCAAGTGCGGTTATTTCGTCGTGAAGATTCGCTACTTTATGCCCTTCAGCCGCTGTTCTGGCTATGATGCCAAAATTTTGAGGCTTAATGCTTTCAATAAGAACCTGTAACCTTTTCCTTTCATCCGGGTTGACAATTTTCTTAGAGATTGTCACGGCATTGGAAAAGGGAGTGAGAACCAAATACCTGCCCGGTATTGTGATTTCACAACTAAGTCGAGGTCCTTTGGTCGAAATAGGTTCTTTCAGGATTTGAACCAGCAGCAGGGTTTTTTTGTCCATGACGTCTTGAATCTTACCATTCTTCTGAATCTCTTTCGTCAAATCCATCCCATGAATATTGTATCCCGGGGTTTTGTTGAGAATCTGCTTGGTATATTCAATCACCGAAGGAAGCTTAGGTCCAAGGTCGGTATAATGCAAAAAAGCGTCTTTCCTTTTTCCGATATCTAGAAAAGCAGCATTTAAACCGGGCATCAATTTATTGACCTTTGCCAAATAAATATCGCCTACATTAAAAGAATTACTGGTTTTTTGCTTGTGGATTTCAACCAACTTGTTGTTTTCCACCAAGGCTATTTCAACTTCAGAGGTTAAAGAATTAATTATCAGTTCTTTATTCACATCTGATCGTTTTAGTATGAAAAAAAACCTCTACCTTGTATAAGGACTATTCGACATATTGTCGTGTTTACTCATACAAGGTATCGGTTATATCAATTGCCTCTTAGCGGTTTTTCTTCTTATGGCGGTTTTTTCTAAGTCTCTTTTTTCTTTTGTGAGTTGCAATCTTGTGCCTCTTACGTTTTTTACCACATGGCATAGTTGTATGTTTTTTATGTTAAATAATATTATTACAAGCGCCTATCCTATTGGCTACATTTACTTGCCCAGTCGTGCGCTTTTTCATGTTGTCCTAAGCCTTCATACGCCATACTTAGCAAGCATGGTGTTTGAGGGTTGTCAGGGTCTGTTTGATATGATTTTTCCAATCGTTGTACGGCTTTGTCATATTGACCGGTTTTGATGGCCAATTGTCCAAGGAGGTTCATAACAGAGGTGTTGTCCGGTTCGTTTTTATTCATTTCGAGCAACATCTGAATGCCCTTCATGGGTTCATCCTTGGGTGGAGCTTCTACATAGATAGATGCCAGATTTAAACGATGTGCCGTAACTTTGGGTTCCAAAGAAATGGCGTGTTCAAATGCTTTTATAGCCCTTCCTACGCAAAATTCCTTTTCTGAACCTTCGGCGAGCAACTTAACTCCCGCACCATAGCTTGTTCCTGCTATAGACCAAGCTTGTGGATTGTCCTCCAGTTCTGCTACTTTTTGAGCATAATAGCCTGCCAACCCAAACCTTTTCTGGCCATACCACAGTCCTGATAGCTTCTTATAATTGTCCACCATAGAGGATGTATCCCCTTCTTTGGCAAAGTGTTCAAGTCTATCAATAAGTTCTACCGTATCGTGGGATACCGCCGCTTTGGCTTCTTTAAGCAAAGCTTCGGAACTAGTTGCTTCTGTAGTCAAAGCCCTGGTTTTATCCAGCTCTAGCTTCTTTTTCTTGTTGGTTAGGCTAAAGCCAAAATACAAGATGCAGAACAATAGTACAGCAGCACCAATTGCGATATTTTTTTGAAAAGAAATACGGGAAGGTCCTGCTTTTGACATATTAATCTTCCTCTATTTCAGGCGCTACAGTAACGTTGTTTTTAACCTGATCTGTAAATGTTTTAGCCGGCTTAAATGCAGGAATAAAGTGTTCCGGTATTTCTATCGCTTCGTTTTTCTTGATATGACGACCAATCTTCTTTGCTCGTTTTTTGATAATAAAGGATCCGAATCCTCTGATATATACGTTTTCACCGTTTGCCAAAGTGTTTTTGACTTCAGAAAAGAAGTGCTCAATTGACACCAGTACGTCAACTTTTGCGATTCCTGATTTCTCTGCAATTGTAGCAACTAAGTCCGCCTTTCTCATTAAATATTGGTTTATAATAAGTTATGAAATAAATTTTTAGTTTCGTTTTAAGCGAGGCAAATTTCGTACTTTTTTCATTTTAAAAAAATTTCTAGTCACTTTTTTTCATAAATAATTGAAATTCACCATGTACTATGGTTTTTTTTGACCCTTTTATGATGCGTCCCTATTGGGCTTGAGCCGTTTTTGCAAACTAATAAATTTTTTATGAAGTTTGTAATATTTGATTCACTTTTAGGTGGATATCGTTGATTTTTTCCTCCAAAACAGATTGAAAAGTCACTTTCATGTCGGAAAATCCGATGTGTGCATGATATTGCCACATTTCTTGAATCTCATTATAAGGGATGAGATAGGGACGATAATTGGAATTGTCGGAAATTGCCAACAATTGTGCTTCATCATCTATTTTTTTAACCCGCTTATATACGACACCATCTTTGTGGGTTATGATAATATATGTTTTGTCGTCTTTGATATCCTTAAGTGCCTCTACATACTTGCTGAGTATGATGGAGCCGGATTCCATGGGCAACATACTGTCGCCAAATATTTCAAATGCGCGGTAACGTCCGTTTTGCAGTGAAGGGATAGCGATTTTAGGCAAGTCAGCTATGTATTCCGGATCTGACATTGAATTCATGTAACCGGCTTCTGCTTTTGTTTCTACCAACTCTATGTAATTCTGCCCAACAGCATCCATCGTCATGGCAAGGACCCGTATTTCTTCGTTGCGAAATATTTCCCTATCATTATGCGTCAAGTCTTCGCTGATAAGATTGTCAAGAGACACGTCCAGCAGCTCACTGAGGCGGATTAACAACTTCAGATTGGGCTCCGTGTTACCCTTTTCATATTCTGAGTATGTCGTCCTCGGTATTCCCAATATCGATGCAAATGCCTGTTGTGACATCTGTCTCTTTTGTCTGAGAAATCTAAGATTTTCATTAAACATCCCGCTTGTTTTCTACAAAGATACCGATTTTTTATTCAATTGCTTGTTTTTTCGGCAACAATTGACGATTTTAACGGAAATTTACCCTTTTTTATAATAAAACCTTCCTATCCTTTTTTTATAGAAACAATTTCTTCGAGCATCTTCAGCATATAATCGTTTTCGTCCGGAAGTCCAATAGATATCCGCAAACAGTTAGGAAGACCAAAGGATGCCAATCTTCTGGTTAAAACACCACGAATCAACAACTGATGATAAAAATATTCAACTTCTTCTTCATCCGCCATCTTTAAGGTAATAAAATTGGCTACAGATGGGATGTATTCTAGATTGAGGCGGGTGTAGGCTTCCTTTAGCTTTGCCATTTCACGGACATTGTTTTCTATGGTTTTTTGAAGGAAGTCGTGGTCGCTAAGAGCAGCAAGTCCAGCCACCTGTGCGGCCAAATTGGGGTCAAAGGTCAGTTTAACTTTTGTCAATGCTTTAATAATATACTCGGGTCCTATTGCATAACCAAGGCGCAAGCCGGCTAAGCCGTAAGCCTTCGAAAAAGTACGCAATACAAGGACATTGTCATAACCCATCGCGGCACAATTGGGATAATCTGATACAAATGCTCCAGCAAACTCGGCATAAGCCTCATCAACAACAACCAATATGTGATCGGGTACACCATCCAGAAATGCCCTCATTGCACCTTCCGATATCATCTGTCCTGTCGGATTATTGGGATTTACGATATAGATCAACTTTGTAGTATCATCTATGGCACTAAGGATACCGTCCAGATCAAAACAATGATCCAGTATCATAGGCACTTCAACGCACCGCACGTTATTCATACGGGACATTACCTTGGCAGAAACAAAG
>JAGPCT010000075.1 GCA_018057925.1 Saprospiraceae bacterium | reverse complement strand
TCATTTTTTGTAATTTTGCATTTTTTATAACTAAAATTATATACATGAAATTAATTTCCGGATTATTCTTATTTATGGCCTGTCTTTTGTCAGGTTTTGTATTAGAGGCTCAGATCAAAACGCCTGCTGCTTCTCCATCGTCTACTCTTAAAGTTAGTGTTGGATTGGGTGATGTAACCATCGATTATTCCAGACCTTCAATGAAAGGGCGTGCTATTTTCGGTGAACTTGTGCCTTTTGGTAAAATTTGGAGAACAGGTGCTAATTCAGCTACTAAAGTAACCTTCTCTGATAAAGCAACTATCGGTACTGTAACACTTGATAAAGGTACTTATGCTATCTATACCATTCCAAATGCTAATGAATGGACAGTAATATTTTATAAAGATTTAACTATGGGTGGAAATCTTAGTGAATCTAACATCAAAGAAACTGAAGTTGCAACTAAAGTTGTTGTTCGTCCTATGACTATTAATCCTTCATTTGAAACTTTTACGATAGATGTAACTGATATAACTAGTAAAGGTGCAAATATTGCCATCATGTGGGATAAAACAGCTGTCAAAGTTCCATTTACATATTCGACAGATGACGCAGTTATGTCTGCAATCAAATCTAAAATGGAGGGTCCTTCAGGTGATGAATATTTTGCAGCAGCTAAATACTACTTGGATGAAGGTAAAGACTTGAATCAAGCATTGTCATGGATCAAAAAATCAACTGAAAAGAATGGTGAAAAATTCTGGGTACTTCGTCAACAATCATTAATCGAAGCTAAATTAAATGATTATGCAGCAGCAAGAAAAACAGCTGAAAGATCTATGGCTTTAGCAAAGGAAGCTAAAAACGATGACTACGTAAAAATGAATGCAGATTCATTGAAAGAATGGTCAGGAAAAAAATAGTTTTATTTTGATATAAAACATAACGCGTCTTCGGGCGCGTTTTTTATTTCCCCAACTTTATTATACATTTGAACCTATCTCGAATATTTTCAAATAGAATTGATATTCAGGATTAAAATCCGATTGTAAATCAAAAAGAATTCATCAAAAGAAATGCTACGCTATATCATTTTTATATTTTGTACTTTATCCATTATAAGCTGTGTCAACACTAATCCTAAGCAAACTATAAGTTCAGGTGAAGAAGACTCGGAACCTATATTAACACAAGAGGAAAAGGACCTGGAAGCTGGACGAATATTGTTCTCTACTACCTGTAAATTATGTCATGGAGCTGACGGAAAACTCGGTTTAAACGGTGCTATGGACCTTAGTAAATCAGTATTAACGAAAGAAGAAAAATTATTTGTGATTAGCAATGGTAGAAATACAATGGCAGCTTATAAAAATGTATTTACTAAAGACGAAATTGAGCTCCTTGCCAATTATGTCGAAAGCCTAAAGCAATAAAATATGAAAGTTTATCATGGACTCGGTGTTATGTCGGGCAGTTCACTTGACGGCATCGACTTTGCTTTGTGTCGCTTTGAGTGCGGTGACGAAGGAGAAAAAACAGTTCTTGATTGGGAAATAGTCGAAGCTGAAACATTCGAATTAAGTGTTTTTTGGGAAGAAAGATTAAAGAAAGCCTATCTTTCATCAGCAAAAGAATTATGGTTGGCTCATGTTACTTTTGGTAAATATATTGGAGATCTAGCCAATACTTTTCTCAAGAGAACATCGATAAAACCGGACTTCATCTCATCTCATGGACATACAGTATTCCATGAACCACAAAATCATATGACGCTACAAATAGGTCATGGCGCATCTATAGCAGCGATTACTGGCTATCCCACCATTTGTGACTTTAGAAGCACTGATGTCGCTTTAAATGGCCAAGGTGCTCCTATGATTCCGGTGGCTGAAAGTCTACTTTTCTCTGAATATCCACTTTGCCTAAATATTGGCGGTATCGTGAATGTAAGTGCAAGAGTGGATCACCATTACATTGCATTTGATGTGAGCCCTGCTAATCAGGTCTTAAATAAATTGGCATCAATGTCTGGCCAGGCATTTGATCAGGATGGATTGACAGCCAGAAAAGGTGTGCTTCAGCCAGAACTAATATTGGAACTAAACAAACTTGATTATTTCAATGGTCAATATCCTAAATCATTGGATAACAACTGGATAATGAAGGAATTATGGCCCATCATCAAATCTTTTGATTATAGCCCTGAAGATAAGCTTAATACTTTTTGTAATTTCATTGCAGAACGCATTTCTCAAGAGATTAAATCAGTTTGTTTAAAAGAAAATACTGATTTTCATGGTCAAAGCATGCTAGTCACAGGTGGCGGAGCTTATAATCAATACCTAATGGAATGTATTGCAGAAATTTGTCTCAATGAAAACGGTATCCATGTAAGTATTCCACCCAAACAGATTGTAGAATTTAAAGAAGCATTGTTAATGGCACTTGCCGGACTACTCCGTGTAAAGAACATTCCGAATATGATGGCAACCGTGACCGGAGCATCTGTGGATAATATTGGTGGGTGCATATATCAGGGGACGAAGGAGATGATTTGAGGTGAGAAGGTGAGAAGGTTTGAAGTTTGAAGTTTGATGTTTGTTGTTTGCAGTTTGTTGTTTGTGAAAGAAATAAAATGAAAAGTAAAAATAAAGTTTCGGAGCATTTCCCCCTCTGGAGGGGGGTAGGGGGAGGATTCTCAACATCCAACATCCAATACTCAACATTACTAGCGCCTATTACCCATTACCTATTACCCATTACCCATGCTGAAATTAGAAATCAAAAAACAGAAATTAAAATGAACGCTATCATTGGAGCATCCCATCCAACATCCAACATTCAACATCCAACATTTATTCCACATATTACTCATCACACATCACTTTTCGCCCATGAATAAATCCATCCTCGTCACCGGCGCCACTGGCCTCGTTGGATCCTACGTCGTAAGAACGTTACTGGCAAATGGGTTCGACAATATTTCGATCATACATCGCGAGAAAAGCGATATGAGCCTTCTTGGGGATGCCAAAGACAAAGTAAAAAGTTATGTAGCAGATTTGACAGATGTTTTCGGATTAGAGGAAGCATATGAAGGTATTACTCATGTCATTCATTGTGGTGCCTTGGTTTCCTTTGATAGTCGGGACAAGAGAGCGTTGGCGAAGACCAATATTGAGGGAACTGCCAATATGGTCAATCTTGCACTTGAAAATAACATTCAGAAGTTTATTTACATCGGGTCCATTGCAGCCTTAGGTAGAAATACCAATGACGACATGATCCACGAGGATGTCAAGTTTGAGGACAGCCCAAGCAATTCATTTTATGCAATTACTAAAAATCTTGGAGAGTTGGAAGTTTGGCGCGGAAAGGCAGAAGGTCTTGATGTCAGAATTCTTGTCCCGGGGTTGATATTGGGAAGTGGATTCTGGAAAGTGGGCACTAATGGATTCTTCAATCATGTGTGGAGAGGGAGTAAATTCTATCCGGAAGGTACTACAGGTTTTGTAGATGTTCGGGACATCGCAGATTTTGCAATTAGAATGTTGGATCATGAAGGCAGTCAAGAAAAATATCTCATGATTGGCAAAAATGTTTCTTACAAAGAATTTTTAGAAACTATTGCAAGCAAACTCAAGAAAAATACGCCATCCATTCCAACTAAGAAGTGGATCCTTGCTATTGCCTGGAGATTGGATAAGTTGCGCTCATTTATCACAGGTTCTCGTCCAATGTTAACTAAAGAAACAGCAACTACATCATCAAAATTATACCTTTTCGATAATAGCCGTTCTTTAGATATCAATGGGTTTTCTTACATTCCGTTTGAACAAACAATAGCAGAAACTGCTGCACAATACATTGAAGCTTCACAGGAACAATTCGTTCCTAAAATATTAAAGGTTAAACAACTATGAATGAAAACATAGATAAATTAGTAAGCTTTTCAAGAGATGTGCTTTCTGATAAAATAAAGATTGATTCTCAAGAATTGTCGGATAAATTAGCAGAAGTTGTGAGATTCCATGAATGGAGATACTACACGCTCAACGAACCTATTTTAAGTGACACTGAATATGATTTTCTTTTCAAAGCTTTGGAAGCAATTGAAGCAGCGCACCCGGAATGGAGGTCCGACCACTCTCCTACTCAACGTGTCGGCCTTGAGATCACTGAAAATGCGAAACAAATCGATCATTTGCAGCCAATGCTTTCATTAGCGAATAGTTACAATGAAAAAGATCTGGTTGATTTTGATTTACAGATAAAGAAATTGCTGAAACTTGATGTTGATGAAGAAATTACATACAGCGTAGAACCAAAATATGATGGTGGAGGTATTTCTCTAGTTTATGAAGGTAACCAACTATTAAGGGCTGTTACTCGTGGAGATGGCAGTCGTGGTGAAGAGATCACAAATAATGTGAAGAGCATGAAGTCTGTTCCCCTTTATGCAGATTTCGCTAAACTTGGCATCAAAACAATAGAATTGCGTGGTGAGGCCTTAATTTCAAAAGCGAATTTTTCAAAGATCAATAAAATTAGAGAAGAAAATGGTCAGGTTTTATTTGCAAATGCTCGTAATGCAGCTACTGGTGGCCTAAGGACTAAAGATCCTAAGGAAACTGAAAACAGAATGATGGATGCTTTCATCTATTCTATTTCGTACGCGGCGGATGTAACTGGAAATAGCAAATTGGATGATTTTAAATCTCATTATGAATCTATCAATACTATTGGTGCACTTGGAGTGAAAGTGCCATCGGAGGCAAGAAAAATGTGTAAAGGAATTGATGAAGTGGTAAAGTTTTGTGCTAAATGGCAAAACGATCGCAATCAATTTCCTTACGAGATAGATGGCATGGTCATTAAATTGGACAATAAAAACTGGCAGGATAGAATTGGTTTTACTGCGCACCATCCAAGATGGGCCATTGCCTACAAGTTTCAGGCAAAACAAGGAGCTACTAGATTGATTGATGTGGAATATCAGATCGGTAAGATCGGTTCTATCACTCCAGTAGGAAAACTGGAGCCTGTGGCACTTGCGGGGGTAACCATTTCCTCTGTATCCTTGCATAACGAGGAATTCATTGAAAGCCGTGATCTGAGACTTGGTGACATGGTGGTCGTGGAAAGAGCCGGAGATGTCATCCCTTACATCGTGAAGGCTTTAGATGATGTTCGAACCGGCAGTGAGATTCCAATCAAATTTCCCACACATTGCCCATCATGCAATAGTGAATTGGTCAAACTGGAAACAGAGGCAGCTTGGCGTTGTATCAATCCGGATTGTCCGGCTCAGAATCTACAAAAACTAATATTTTTTGCATCCAAAGATGCCATGGACATCGATGGCTTCGGCAAGTCTATAATGGAGAAGTTTTTCGAACTGGGATGGGTGAAATCCTATCCTGACATTTATAGACTAACTGAAGAAAAAATATCGGGACTGGAAGGCTTTGGAGCGAGATCTGCAGAGAAATTGATTGCAGCCATTGAAGTGTCAAAGGCCAATCCAATCCAACGTTTTCTTCATGCACTTTCTATTCATCATGTTGGAAAAAAGGTATCGAAATTATTAGCAGAAGAGATTGACAATGTGCTTGAACTTGCAAACTGGACCAAAGAGCATTTCGAAGGAATAAAAGACATCGGACCAGTCGTCGCACAAAATGTGATCTCTTATTTTGGAGATGAATCGAATATAGCCATGATCAAAGAAATGGAATCTCTGGGAGTTAATCTTACAGCCACTGCAAAGGATAAGAGAGCTGTAGTAACGAATACTGATCATCACCTATCCGGAAAAACAATACTCTTTACGGGTACTATGCATCAGATGGGGCGCAAGGAAGCACAGGAAAAAGCTGAATCATTGGGAGCTAAAAATCTTGGTGCTGTGAGTTCAAATTTGAATATCCTCGTAGTTGGAGATAATGCAGGTAGTAAGCTCAAGAAAGCAAAGGAATTAGGAACTGTGGAGGTATTGACGGAGCAGGAGTTTTTGGATTTGCTTTAATGGCTTACAACTTCACTATCTTATTGAAATATTGATGATTATTGCGATCAGTCAATACAAGATAATAAACCCCGGCTTGGTAAGATGAAATATCAATTTCATTATATAAGACTTTTATTAGCTTCGATCTACCTGAAATATCAATTATCCTTGCTTCTTTGACCTCATAAATTCTATCCAGCTTCACAATTCCATTTGTAGGATTAGGAAATAACTTCAATTCATTCGTTCCTATACTTTTTGTGGATGAGGCAATGTGGCATTCAAATAAATCACCTTCGCAGAAATCAAAGGAGTTATGTTCATAATTATAATGGATAGCATCATAAAAATCCAAGCCTATTCCTTCAATCAACCTTCTTGGTGTTAAATAAAGTAAACCTTTATTTATCGGTAATTGAATCCATAATACTTTCCTTTCTTTACCATTGATATTAAGTATTTCAATCGAATCTACTCCTCCAAATTCCCTTAATGGTGAATCTTTTTCCAACAAGGTTTTGAAACAATTAGAAATTGTATCGCCAACATTCAAATTAAAATTATATAATTCCATTTCTTCATATCCACATGTTTCCCATAAAGTCACTTCCGGAAGGAAATAAACTAATTGATTCAAGGAATCATCTCGTAAATAGCCTATTCTTGCTGTGTCAAATAAAACATAAGGAACATCAGGAACGAAGCAGGGAAGGATTGGACAATTGTGACTTCCCCTTAAATCTGATTTAAACATTTGAACGTAATTTAAGCCTGAAATAACGGTATCACCTTTTGTCCACAATACGTATGATGAAGTATTTTTATAGATATTTTCCGAACCATCAGATACATTATAAAACCAATATTTATTCGGCTTTGCAAAAGGAACATAGGTATGTTGTGCGAGTAGAAAATTAGAAGTTATAAATAAGGAAACAATGAGTATAAAGACTTTCATAGATTAAATTTTATTGTTTTGTCAATTGAATATAAGAAGGAAGTAATTACAACTTTGCGATCTTTCCAAAATACTGATTATTATGTTGATCTGTTACTATAGCTAAATAAACTCCCGCCTTAAAGTTAGTGATATCAATATCTTGGCCGTTCATCTTATATGAAAATTCTTGCCCCCATGAATTATAAATTTTCATTGATTTATAGTTCGTAATTCCTGAAACGGATAACTTTCCATAGGTGGGATTGGGGAATAAAATTACTGTCTTTTTAGGTTTAATATTATCAACTTTAATCAAAGATTGGCAACCACCAACATCTCCTTCTATAATTTCACCTTCAACAGAAAAACATGTTAATGGGAATCCCCCCGATAATATTCCTCTATAATTTGGATATACAAAAATCCAATCCGGAGTACCAATTCCTTCCAACCATCTCACATTGTATTGTGCCCCCTGATCCGAAAGATATATTTGCTTCCTTTCAATTCCGTCGAGTGTTGTATATGAATCTACTTGATGTACTGTAAGTGTAGCGGATTCAGACTGATTCCATCCCCATTCACTAATTCTAAAAGTATCACCAAGATTCAAATTGAAATCATATAATAATATTTCATTAATTGAATCTTCTGGTAAGATGTAAAATTTTCTGTCTTCTTCACGATAATATATAGTGCTTAATGATTCATAGTGTGATTTTTGATAATAAATTCTTGAGTAAATAATACCATTCAAATCGATCAAGCTATCAGGTGAAATGCATTTGGTATAAGTTTCTTCTCCTGGCGCACCATATGCAAGGTTACACCACGTTGCATTCAACTTCGGAAATTCTACCTGAGCAAAGGAACTATTGACTGAAAATAAGATCAAAATAATAAGTGATAGAGTTTTCATTGGATTAAATTTAAAAAATCAACTTTAGTTTCAAATAAAGATAATAAAGTGTGGCTTATAGTGTCAATTCTTTTTAATCATATGATAGCTAAAGAACGCTAAAACTAAAAATTGTTTACTTTTGCACCCACGTCATATTTTTATAATATATAATATTTAACATGAGTGTTTCTAATAACGCTGATATAACAGCAATGGCTGCTCAGATAGCAGATTTTTCTATTGCAAACAAAGAAGAACTGGAAGCATTCCGTATCGCCTTCCTGGGAACTAAGAATAAACTGAAAGACCTGTTTGGCCTCATGGGTAAAGTCGCCCATCAGGACAGAAAGGAATTTGGTCAGTTATTAAATAGCCTTAAAACGAGCGCAGAGGAAAAATTTGCACAGTTTTCAGAGTCTTTGGAAAATGCAGATTCGGGTGAAGCTAAATCAAACATAGACCTTTCTATGCCGGGCTTCCCTACCCCACTTGGGTCCCGACATCCTGTGACCATGACTTTAGACAGGATCATTGAGATCTTTACGAAGATCGGTTTCACCGTGGAAGAAAACAGAGAGATCGAAGATGAATGGCACAATTTTACCGCTCTCAATACTCCTGATGACCACCCTGCAAGAGATATGACTGATACGTACTACCTTGCCAATGACTTTACCAGAATGTTGCGATCGCAGACATCGACTGTCCAGGTGCATGTCATGGAAAGTCAAAAACCACCGATAAGGATCATTTCACCCGGACGTGTTTACAGAAATGAAACGATATCCA